>JBBDSL010000019.1:0-15798 GCA_040904965.1 Wenzhouxiangellaceae bacterium | reverse complement strand
TGCTCGGCTTGCTCGCACGTGAGCGCTCGTTGGGGTGCGCGCGGCCTTGACCGGGATGCGCACCACTCGCGCCAGAAACCTGTGGTTGCGTGTCGACATTACCCTAGCCAAACCTCAGTGTAACGACCAGCGTAATCACCAGTGCGCCAAAAAGATTGATGACCAGCCCCTCTCGCGCCATCTGCCGGATACTCACGCGACCGGATCCATAGACCACCGCGTTGGGCGCCGTGGCCACCGGCAGCATGAATGCGCACGAGGCACTGATCGCGGCCGGCACCATCAACAGTTCGGGACGGATTCCGGCCGCCACGGCGGTCGCGGCCAGCACCGGCATCAGCAGCGAGGTGGTCGCGGTGTTGCTGGTCATCTCGGTCAGGAAGGTAACGCCCAGGCAGATGCATAACACCATCAGCCACGGCGGCATTTGGGCCAGCACCGTAAGTTGCGTGGCCAGGGCGTCGCTCAGGCCGGTTTCGATGAAGCCGCGCGCGATGGTGATGCCGCCGGCAAACAGTAGCAGGACACCCCATGGAATGGCGCCGGCGGTTTCCCAATCGAGCAGCCTGCCGTCGCGACCATCGGATGTCACGCACAAGACAACCACCGCCAGCAATGCCACGGCCGCGTCGTTGGCGTATTGCAGCCCCAGCCATGCCTGCCAGCCGTCAGCGGGGGCGGTGCGTGTCATCCAGGCCAGCGCGGTCAGCGCGAAGACCGCCATGACGCGAACCTCGGCACGCGACCAGCGGCCGGGCACCTCGAGCACCGGCAGCGGCCCGGCTTCCACCCGCCGGGTCAGCCACAGGAACATCATCGGCAACAGCAGCACCACCACCGGCACCCCCCAGCTCATCCAGTTCGGGAACGAGGTGGCGATTGCGAACTGGTCGGCGGCGACCTGCATATAGATCAGATTCGGTGGCGTGCCGATCGGTGTGCCCGTACCCCCCAGGCTGGCGGCGTAGGCCATGCCCAGCAGCAGCGGAATGGTGAGCGACTTGAGCTTGTCGTCCTCGAGCACCGCCAGCGCCACCGGAAGCAGCATCAGCGTGGTCGCGGTATTGGAAATCCACATCGAAAGCGTGGCCGCGGCCAGCATGAAACCCAGCACCAGGCCCCTGCGCCCCAATCGGGAACAGGCGCGGATCATGGCCATGGCCAGCCTGCGGTGCGCGCCCGATTTGGCCAGCGCACCGGAAAGCATGAACCCGCCCAGAAGCAGCAGGATCAGCGGGCTGCCGTAACTCTCGGCCACCTGACCGGGCGTCAGCGCGCCGGCCAGCGGCAGCAACGCCATGGGCAACAGCGAGGTGACCGGGATGGGGACCGGTTCAGTCAGCCACCAGATCGCACACCAGGCGGCAACCGCCGCGGTGGCCGCGGCCGGAGCCGACAGCCCCCAGACCGCCATGCCCAGCCAGGCGACGGTGCCCGCGCCGGCCGGTCCCAACCACAGGAAGACGGTTTCGGATCGGGGCCAACGGCCAGTGCTCATCGACTTATGCTCGACGGATCAACGAGCTCCAGACGCCGGAACGCGATGCCCGCCTGGGTGCGGTTGCGCACTTCGAGCTTGGCGAAGATTTCGCTCATGTGGGCCTTGACGGTACGTTCCTGTATACCGAGGCGATCGGCAATCTGCTTGTTGAGCCGGCCGTCGGCGACCATCTGCAGCACCCGAAACTGCTGCGGGGTCAGCCGGGCGATACGCGCCGCCAAGTCGCGGTCGCCGGCTTCCAGTGCCGCCACGGTCTGGTGCAGGTGGGGCGGCACCCAGGTGCGGCAGTCCAGCACTGCGGTCACCGCCTCGGTGAGCACTTCCAGTCCGGAGCTCTTGGGAATGAAACCGGCCGCGCCGTGATCCAGCGCGCGCCGGATGACCGCCGGATCCTCGTTGGCCGAGATCACCACCACTGCCACGGCCGGGAATTCGCAGCGAATCCCGGCCAGGCCGGTCAGGCCGTTGCTGCCGGGCATGTGCAGATCCAGCAGCAGCAGGTCGATGTCGTCGAGATCGGCAAGCAAACGACGCGTCTGATCGAGATCCTCGGCCTCCAGCACATCGGCCGAGTCCACGCATGCATCCAGCGCCAACTTCAGTGCGTTGCGGAACAGCGGATGGTCGTCGGCGATCAAAACTCGCGTCATGGGGACGGCAGCGGCCAAATGGACTCCGGGCATGGTACGACGGATGAAGGTGCCGGGGCGGCTGAATGATTCTGCGTGGTCCCCTTGTACCAAAGTCCAACGTGCACGGCGCCATGGCGGTGCTAGATTCCGATTGTCGAACCCACAGGAACCGTCCGTGACCAACGCCCGCCCGACGCTCGTGCTCTCGCTCCTGCTGCTTGCCGCCTGCAACGACAACAACCCGCACATGCCCGACACTGCACCCAATGTCCCGGACTCGATGCGGGAATCGGATGTCCCGGTATCCGACGTGCGGGAAACGCAACACCGCGACGGCGACGACCTGTTGTCGGCGGGCCTGGGCCTGGCCGGGCTGCGCCGACCGGCGCCGCAAATGACCGACAGCCGGATGGATCGCAGCGCCGCGCTGCGCCGACTGGCAATCCACAGCAACTACAACGGCCTGGTCGATCTGACCGCGACCGGCGGGTTCGAGGCGAGCGCAACCCTGCCCGATGTTCCCGGCCGCGAGTTCCAGGCATTTGCCAAGGTTCGCCCGGACGCGCAGCCGTTTCGCGTATTGCTGCAACTGCCCGATGCCTTCGACCCGGCCGAGCCCTGCCTGGTGGTCGCACCGGCTTCCGGCTCGCGCGGCGTTTACGGCGGGCTGCCGGTCGCCGGGCCCTGGGCGCTGCCGCGCGGCTGCGCGGTGGCCTACACCGACAAGGGCGCGGGCACGGACCTGTTCGACCACGCCTCCGACACCGGCGTTGCACTGGACGGCACGCGCGCGCTACGCGACGATGCGCAACTGGGATTCGCCCCCGAGCCGGCACCGGCACCGCTGGTCTCAGTACCCCATGCCCACTCCGGCGACAACCCCGAGGCCGACTGGGGCCGCCATACCATCGCCGCGGCGCAGTTCGGCCTGGAGATGCTTACCACAGCCTTTCCGGACGAAGCCCCGTTCACGCCGGACCGGGTTCGCGTGATCGCCACGGCCATATCCAACGGCGGCAGCGCGGTATTGCGCGCACTCGAGCAGGCCGGGCCCGGCCTGTTCGACGCCGCGGTAGTGGCCGCCCCCAACATCAGCGCGCCGGGGGCGCGCCACCTGTACGACTACGCCACCCAGGCGGCACTGTTTCAGCCCTGCCTGCTGGCCGACCCCGATCGGCTGGAACGGATTCCGTTCGGCAACCCGGCGCTGCAGGCCCCCGGCCGGCAACGGTGCGAATCGCTGCATCAAGCAGATCTTCTCGACCCGCCCACCCCCGCCGCGGCACGCGCCGTGCTCAAGTCGAGTGGCTTTGAAGACGGCGCGCTGGACCAGGCCGCGGTCAACGCCACGCTCGACCTGTGGCGCTCGGTCGCGGCAATGTACGCCTCGGCCTACCTGCGCACGCCCGCCGATGCGATGCCGTGCGGCTTCCGCACGGCCATGACCGGCGAGCACGGACAACCGCGCCCGGCAAGCCATACCGAACGCGAACTGTGGTGGGCGGCGTCCAGTGGGGTGGTGCCCGGCGGCGGGCTGGAGTGGATCGATCCGATGGCCGCCGACAACCCGGACGACCCGCACTTCCCGGGCCTGATGTGCCTGCGTGGCCTCTGGACCGGCGACGGCGAACAATCCGTCGCGCTGCGCAAAGCGGTGCAGGCCACCTACGCCACCGCCGAGCTGCCCGACATCCCGGTGCTGATTCTGCACGGCGGCCAGGACGGCCTGATCCCGGCCGCGTTCAGTTCCCGCACGTATGTGGATGCGGCAGGCAAAAGCGGCGCGGCAAAGCTGACCTACCGCGAAATCGACGGCGCCCAGCACTTCGACGTCATCGTGCCCTTCCCCGGCGTATCCGACCGCTACCGCCCGCTGCTGCCCGCCCTTTGGGACGGGCTCGATCGAATCGTCGGTGAGCTCGGCGACGAGGCCCAGGGACCCGCGGAATAACCCTGCGCGAAGCGCGTTTCCGCCTGATTCCACCAATCCCGGCTTGACCAGAAATCCGCACCCCCTTGGCCACCGCCTCCCGAAGGAGGCGTCTCCAGGCGCCGAACCATTCGGACCCAAATCAATCGCGGTCGGAAACCGCTACGAAAAGCCCGTGGCGCCGAATCGGATTCTGGATAAGCCGGCCTCCGGGCCGGCGACTTACCCCCACCCCACCGCACCAGCGCCAAGTCCGTGCCCGGAACCGCTCAACTGTATAGCAAGCTGCAATTTCCGATACATTTACAGCCGGACGTGTATAAAAAATGCTATTTTGTATACACTTTACAAAGCCTGAAGCCCGGATGACCGAATTGGCTCCGCTGCAAAATCTGTCCCCGACGCGATTTGATTCGCCGAAGTTGCTAAAGGCGCTCGCCGGAGCGAGCCGTCATCTCGCTGAACTCAAGGGGGTGGCGGCCTCGATTCCGCATCAGGCAATCCTGATCAACACCCTTGGCATCCAGGAAGCCAAGGACAGCTCCGAAATCGAAAATATCGTCACTACCCACGACGAGTTGTTCAAGGACGACGCTTTCCCGGAAATCCGCAATCCTGCCGCGAAGGAAGTTCTGCGCTACCGGCAGGCATTGTGGACCGGGCTGAGCAATGTTCGCGAGAGTGGCCTAATCACCAACCGCCACATCCTCACAATCCAGGCTGAACTGGAATTCAACCAGGCAGGCTTCCGAAAGCTGCCCAGAACCGAACTGCGCGACAACGCCGGCAATACGGTCTACGTACCGCCGCAAGGCGCAGGCGAAATCGAGCGACTGATGCGCGACCTCGAGCGCTTCATCAATCAGTCGGATGATTTCGGCGCCGACCCGCTGATCAAGATGGCGCTGATCCACCACCAGTTCGAGAGCATTCATCCTTTTTATGACGGCAACGGCCGAACCGGCCGACTCCTGAATGTGCTCTACCTCGTCAAGGAAGGTCTGCTCGATATTCCGGTGCTGTATCTCAGCCGCTACATTGTGCGCAACAAGGCCGATTACTACCGGCTGCTTCAGGAAGTTCGCACCGACGACCGCTGGGAAGAGTGGGTCGCCTACATGCTCGAAGCTGTCCGATCGACGGCGATTGACGCCATCGCCACAATCCACGCCGTCCAGCAGGCCATTCTCGAGGCCAAGCATCAAATCCGAGCCCGACACAAATTCTACAGCCAGGACTTGATCAACAGTCTGTTCACGCACCCCTACAGCAAGATCAAGTTCATCGAGCGCGATCTGAGCGTTTCGCGACTAACCGCAACGCGTTATCTCGATGCCCTGGTGGAAGACGGCTTTCTCGAAAAGCAACGCGTCGGCCGCTCGAACTACTACATCAACCGCAATCTCTATCGCATCCTGACCGGCGGGGTACGCCAGTAGGAGCCGAATCCGTCGGCGATTTTTTCTGGACTGATCGCGGTCGGATACCGCTCCGAAAAAAAGGGTGCGATGCCGAATCGAGATTCCGGATCATCCCGCGCTGCGCGCGACGTTTCCGGAATAACGGTTATGGGATTACGCTTAGCCCGGCTTCGGTTGGATTAACGAAGCGCAATCCAACAACTCAACCCGGGCGATACGGAATAAGCACTTCCGGATCGCCGCCGGGCTGAAAATCGCGCGTATTTCGCGTCACCAGTGTCAAGCCGTGCGCCCGGGCAATCGCGGCCTGGATCGCATCCGGAAGTTTCCAGCGCGAACTGCGACGAAGGCGGGCGGCCTCATCCGCGATTTCCACAGTCATCGGCAACGTGGGAAAAGCATCGAGCAGGCGAATCGCAACCAAAGCCGCATCGTCGTCGAACCCGGCCAACACCTCGGCACGCGTGATCACCGACAGCGCCGATTCCGCTGCATACCGCTCGAGAAAACCGGTCGCGGCGGCTACGCCGTTGAAATGATCGATCAGAATGACCGAATCGAGCAGATACCTCACTCGTCCCGGGTCCACTCGTCACGCAACCGACGCTGCCACGCCAACCCGTCGCCGCCACGCCAGATACCGGCAGTATCAGCCAGCGCCTCCTCCAGCGTTGGGCGCCTGGTCGCCTGCTCGTGGACGCGGTACTCATGCACCGCCTCGCGCACCAGTGAGGCCATCGAAACACCGCGCGCCCTGGCCTCGGCGTCCAGCCATTGCTTGTCGTCAGGCTCCAGATTGATCAGCGTTCTTGGCATGGGGCAGGTTGCGGACGATATCGGATATTAAAAATAATGATATCGCATGCAGGCCGCCTCGTCAAATCGCGCCGCCCCAACGTCACCGTCATTCTGAACTCGATTCAGAATCCAGTAAAACAATCCGCCGCCGCAGGCGGCGACAACACCGGAATTCCGGTTAACCCCGCGCTGCGCGCGACGTTTCCGGAATGTCGGGGGGTCAACGCCCACGCCAATTTCCCGTCGTTATACTCGGCACATGCCTGCCGAAAACAACAACCTGATCGAGAAATTGCGCAAGCTGCTGGCGCGGCAGAACGACATCCGGCTTTCGATCGTGTTCGGCTCGGTGGCCGACGGCCGCGAGACCGCTGAAAGCGACCTGGACATCGCCGTCCTCGCCGATGGTCCGCTGGCGCCGGAGCGGAAAATCGCCCTGATCGAAGCGCTTGCCGACGCATGCGGACGACCGATCGATCTGATCGATCTCTCCACGACCGGCGAGCCCCTGCTCGGCAGAATCCTGCAAGAGGGAACACGCCTGACGGGCAGCAACAGCACCTGGGCCACGCTGGTGTCGAAGCACCTTTTCGACGCTGCCGACTTTCTGCCCTACCGCAACCGGATGCTCAAGGAGCGGCGCGAGGCATGGACGAAGCAATAATCGTCGAAAAGCTTGAATCCCTGCGCCGCTGCGTCCGGAGAATCGAGGAAAAGCGCCCGGCGTCCGTCGAGGAATTGAAGGCCAACCCGGATCTTCAGGACATCCTCAGCCTGAACCTGACACGGGCGGTCCAGGTCGCCGTAGATATTGCCACGCACGTTCTTTCGGCGTCGGACGAGTCCGCGCCCGAAACCATGGGCCAAGCGTTCGGACAGCTGGCCGCGGCGAACATCATCCCCAACGCGTTGGCCGCTCGCATGATCTCGGCCGTCGGCTTCCGCAACGTCGCCGTCCTCAGTTACCGGTCGATCAACTGGGATATCGTCCATGCCATTTCCCATGACCAGCGTGATGATTTCCGGTCATTCGCCGAACACGTGATCGATTTCCTGAAGTAGGAGGCGTCTCCAGGCGCCGAACAACCCCAACCGCCCCGCCATCTCTGGCTAGACCAGAATCCAGCAGCCCGCCGCCGCGCGCGTCGACAACACCGGGATTCCGGTCGCAGTCGGAGACCGCTCCGGAAAAAAACCGGTTTGACGCCAAAACCCCTGTTTGCTAGCATTGCTAGCATGCGAACTGAAGAGTTACCAATGCCCAACATCAGCATCCGCAAACTGGAATCGGAAACCGTCGCGCTACTGCGCGAGCGGGCCGCGCGCCACGGCGTGTCCATGGAAGAGGAAGTCCGGAGAATCCTGCGCGCCACGGTGGCCGCCCAGCAGCCCATTGGCCAAATCGCAAGCGAATTGTTCGGGCCGGACCATGGCGTGGAACTGACACCATCGACGCATCCGGCACACGAGCCGATCGACTTCGGCCCAGCGTTCCCGCGTGAGTAATGATCGTACTCGACACCAATATCATTTCCGAAACGATGCGGCGCAGACCCGCACCCGACGTGCTGGCCTGGCTTGATCGACAGGCGCCCATCGAGCTGTTCGTCACCAGCATCTTGATCGGCGAAATCCACTTCGGGCTGGAATGCCTCGACGAGGGACGCCGCAAGATCGATCTCCAGACACGCTTCCAGCAATTTCTGGAGCGCGGCTTCGAAGGCCGCATACTGGACTATTCAGCAAAATGCGCGCGGCACTACGGCACACTCATGGTGCAGCGCAGATCGGCCGGCCAGCCGCTTTCTGCACCCGACGCGCAAATCGCGGCGATCTGCCTCGCCCACGGCGCCTCCATCGCAACGCGCAACAGCCGCGACTTCGAGCAATGCGGAATTCTGGTCATCAACCCATTCGAGCATTACCAGGGTTCCGGATCAAGTCCAGGATGACGGCAAAAGCATCTCCGTCGCCTCCGTCTGTTCCTTCCGTCATACCCGGCTTGACCAGGCAGTAGGTCGGCGTTACATCGCCGACGAAAAAGCTGACATTCCACCCAATCCCGCCCGAATCCGTCAACGCCAGCACGACTGCACACCGCTCGCATTACCGGCAATCCCTCAATGGGACGCCGCGAATGTGCGCCCGCTCCCGCCAGTCACCCATTAGGACCATTTCTTGCATGATTAACAGCGGTAGACGACCAATCCAGGGGGGACCCCATGACCAAACGTAATTCCGGCTTCACACTGATCGAATTGATGATCGTCATCGCGATTCTCGCCATCCTGATGGCAATTGCAATCCCGGCCTACCAGACCTATAGCATACGGGCCAAAGTATCGGAAGGGATTTATGGTATCGCTTGGGCGAAAGTCGCCGTCACCGAAACCTATCAGTCGACCGGAGGGGTGCCCGACCTGGCGTCAACTGGCTTTTCAAGTACCGTCCAATCCGAGTATGTTGACTCAATCGCCATTGCCGGCGACGGGAGCGGTGCTATTACTGTCGCGACGCGAGCGACCGGCGCCCAGCCCGACGTGGTCCTGACGTTCACCCCCACACTAGTGACCGGCGAACCGGTGGACTGGGACTGCTCGCTGGATCAAGGCCAGCCGATCCATGTCCCGCCGGAATGCCGGTAGCGACAGCCCTGAATGAACCTCCGCCCTGGCAACTCAAGATCCGGATTTCCAGGAATTTCCCCCAATTACGTCAACTTCCGACGATTTTTGTCAGAAGGAATACCGTAAACAAGCGCGCTGCCAGACCAGAATGCGTTACGCGTCTCAACTTGAAATCCGCAATGCCAGAGCCTTCTGTTCAGGCGGCAACATTGGCATGGGATATGCATTTCATTATAAAGCGAGGGAGCTTGCAGTGTTCCCGGATTCGCTTTAACTGAAATTTTCAATGAACCAGGAGCAGGAAATGAACAACTTGCGCACCATGAAAAACAACGGCGGCTTCACGCTCATCGAACTGATGATCGTGATCGCCATTCTCGCCATCTTGATGGCCATCGCCATTCCGGCCTACCAGGATTACACCGTCCGTGCCCAAAATTCCGAGTGTCTCAGCATCGCAGGCGGCGCGAAAGTCTTTATCGCCGAAACCGCCCAGTCGAATGGGGTTCTAGTCGATGGTCTCTCAGCCACTCAACTTGGTGAATTCACGGTCCCCACACCGACCGACACTTGCACTCTTACGTTAAATGGAAGTGACATTGAGATTGCATCAAGCGCAGGGCCGGGCGGCACCTTTGTGCTTGACCCAACTCAAGCATCTCTTTCCGACTCCATTGAGTGGGACTGCTCAGTCACTGGCTCCTTCTCGAATAACCAAATTCCGTCCGAATGTCGCGCCAGTGCTGCTAGCGGAACCTAATCGCTAGTCGTTTAGGTATCCGAGTTCGGGTACCCAAGTAGTTCAAAAGCCCCCGCTCTGTCGGGGGCTTTTTAATTCGAGTTTTAGTTTGTTCTCCGCCAGTTTCGCGTCTCAATAGTCTCACCTAATGTTTGCAGCGTTTGGCTCTTCCGCTCGACGAATACGTTGCGCGGACTGCCAAACGCGAAAACCGGATATGGTTGTATTGATGACATCAAGTCTTTCGCCAGGTCTTGGAACCCCTCTTCCAGGCGCTGAGAATTATGTGATCGACCTCGACACGACAGCAAACTCACGGAGCCGGACAAGACAAGCCTTGAGCAGCGCTACTCACGAGGACTTGACGCCACTACTTGTTCGAACGATTATGGTTACCCCAATGCGCCGAGATCGAATTACCAATGCCACAACGTATCCTAATTTTTATTTTTGCTATCGCGATTCTTGTACTGCCCGGCTTGAGTCTTTTTGGTATTTTTGATACTTACGTGTTCAGGAGCTGGAAGATGTACGCGAGCGTGGCAATTGGTAGCGCTTTCGGGGAATTCAGAATTGAATCGGATGACGAAATCACCCACGTCACTTCGATTCGCGATATGCTTGGCCATAAGCGCTATCGGGAGCAGCAACTTTATCCTGGCTCGGGCGACGTGCATCAGCATCTTGATCACGCCGAGGATCTGGCCACAGTCGCTGAACCGCTGTGCAGAAACTTAAAGCAAGGCGAACGTCTTTCATTCGTCGGCCGGGCAGCACGGCGAAACGAATGGATCACGCTGGAGCTGTCACACACCGATTTATGCCAAAGAGTCCCGTGATGATGTTGCGTCGCTTCTACGACTGGTTGACCAAGGGCCACGGCTCGACCAGGCCGCTTGGATTGTTCAGAATAATGCTGGTGATATTGCTCTGGACGCGCTTTGCCGGCGACCTCGCGCTCTGGAACGCAACCGATATGGTAACCGCCGTATCCGGCCTAGGCCTGCTCCTATTGGGTGCGCTTGCATTGATTGGCTGGCAGACACGCCGTGTCATGGCTCTTCTCGCCACCCTAATGGTCGTGGTCTACTTCCACCTGGGGATTAACCAGAATTACATCCCGTTCACGCATCATCACACTTATCTGCTCATGGTCTGTACCGCGATCACCGCGATCGGACCTTGCGAACGCTCGTTTTCCCTAGATGCCTGGCAGGCCAGCAACGCGGACCGACCATTTACCGAGTTCGGATCGCTCGCACCAAACCGTTTGATGATCGTGCAACTGGCCGCAATTTATTTGTGGGCGGCGGTCGACAAGACCAACTGGGTCTTTCTAAGCGGGCTCAGGCTAGATCAGATTCTTCACTTGCACTATTTCGACAGCCCATTCAGATCTTTTCTGCTGTGGCCGCCGCTCATCCTGGCTCTTTCCGCGGCGGTGGTCATTACCGAATACTTTCTTGCAATCGGAGTATTCGTCAAAAGGTTCCTCCCGGCTGTGCTCATCGTAGGCCTGATAGTGCACGGCGGATTCTTCTGGCTATTGCCGGTCCAGACCTTTTCTGCAACGATGCTGGCTATGTATATCTTCCTTTTTAACCCGAGATCGGTCCACAGAACCTGCCACGTCTTGCTTGCTAATGCAGCCCACCGGGAACCAAGGAGCTATATTCCATAATGCTAACCCGTCACTGCATGAACAATTACACTCGATCTAATCCGTATTATCCTTTTCATACCGCAGAAGCGAGAGTGCTCTTGCAACCAGATCAGTAATCCTGCCAAACCTATTCCACACTTTATATTTTGCGAACATTTGCGGCTTCCATGAGCACTACCTATCGAGGCATCAACATATTTAAATCAGACATGCTGTGGCCCGCAGCGTGGCTGGCGTTGTTTTCCACTCCGACAGTTGCCTTCCTGGTCGTATACATCGGCCTGCACAGCGCAAATCCGGATGCTATTTTTCCACATCTGCATGTTTTTGTTCTGCTGTTGACTGGAGCCCTGGGGCTTAGAATCGTAGCGGGCAATGCGCTCAGGCCATCTGCACGCGCAAGCAGAGTTTTTCGGGCGACGATTGCTTCATTTTTTTTATATGCCCTGATTATTTATTATTTGATTGCGATCGTCGGCCTTTATTCGTGGAGCCGAATTTTTACGTTCGATCTGGTTTCCGCCTATTCCGGGCGACCGTTTCTCCAGATTCTGGAATCGTTCCATATTCCGGTGCTTTTACTCTTCGCATTGTTAATTCTCGGATTTGTAGCCCTCTTTTGGCTGTGTCTTTACTTTGAGAACAATATCGAGGCATCAGCACCATTCCCGGCCCGTATAAGCCGTTTCCCGCTGACGATTATTGGCGCATTGCTGATATTGATTTCCGGCTTCGGGATGCTTGCGTTCAGCGGGAATCCTCGCGGCGACCTGGAAGAGCCGTTTGCATTGACTTTCTATCCGGCCAGGTTCGGCGACCGGCTTCAGGGAATTTCGATCAATCACTCTCTGGCACGCCGGTATGACGTTGAAGCAACGCAAGAGCGGGCCAAATATAGGATTTCAGGCGATGCCGATCAAGCGCCCAACGTCATTCTTTTCATCGTGGACGGACTCCGTCCGGATCATATGGGCATGTTCGGCTACTCCAGGAATACCACGCCGTTTCTGGACAAGGTCAAGGCAAACGGAAAAGTCCGTCATTTTGGTAGTCTTCATTCGGTATGCGCCGACTCGACTTGCGGACTTCTCGCGCTTGCGAGCGCACGTTACCCGCATGAACTTTCTCCTGGTTTCTTTTCACTTTACGAAGTTCTGGAGCATGCCGGCTACCGCACGTCCCTGGTTCTCAGCGGTGACCACAAAGGCTTTTATGGCCTTGCAGATCTCTACGGTTCGGTCGATTCACTAACCGATGGCAATGATTACACCCGTGTGGCAGTGAACGACGATAGCGGTATTTTTGAGATGCTGCAATCTGTGCCTGCTTTTTCGGGAAGTCCGTCTTTCTTCCAGTTTCACCTGATGTCAGCGCACAATCTGGGTACTCGCTGGGAAAGCATGCAGGAATACAAACCGTCGAAGAACTATGGTTTTCGAGTATTGCGCGGAAGCCATCAGGAATCGATTAATTTTTATGATAACGGTGTCAGGCAGACCGATCATGTTATTGAAAATGTCATGCAGAAGCTGCGAGAAAAAGGCTATCTGGATCGATACATTGTGATTATAACCTCGGACCACGGAGAAGCTCTCGGCGAACATGGCGCCTGGTCGCATTCCGAAGAAGTGATTGAACCAGCACTCAAGATTCCCTTCGTCGTGATCTCCGAAAACGCGAGAAAAGAAACGTCGGATAAGCCGCAACAAATATCTTTTGGAAGCATTGTTGATATTGCGCCTACGCTTGTGGACCTTCTAGGGCTCCCGAAACCAGGAACCTGGTCTGGTCGATCCCTTTTTACTCAAAGCGAGCCGCGAACCATCTTCTTTAGACAGGAAGAGCGGGCTGGATTGGTTCAGACTTCATCGGACGGCTTGATTCTAAAGTATTGGAGAAACACCAGAACTGGAGACGAGTTTGTGTTCGACCTGACATCGGATCCGCAAGAATCGAAGAACCTGTTAGGAATGATTACGGACACGAAACTTGCAGACTGGCGCCTCCAAACACTGAAGACCATTGCGCTCGTGGACACTCGAATCACCGATTAGAATCACAAAGCTGGGGATCAGATCTTACGATTTGCATTCGCCGTCAACCGACGCCGCGAACGCGGTCTTGTCTGCGGTTTTCCGGCCGGGATGACGGAGGTAAGGCCGGGATGACGGAGGTGGGGCGGGATGTCTGAATTCTCGGCACCAAGTGCACTACCGCGCCAATCGAACGGCAAGAGGAGTCAATATCCAATGCCGAGCTGCGTGCGAATAATACGGCCCAATGGCAGACTCAGCCGAGGTCTTGAGGATTCCCGGGCAACTGCTGCCGGTAATGCATGACGGTTACCACTTGCAAATGATCGCCTCGCAGACGATATATGATTCGGTAGGGTCGGGACAGCAATTCCCGCAGGTCTTTGTCTGGATATTCAGGCACCCTGCGACCACTGTTAGGGACAGTTTCCAGTTGAACGACGCGTTCTACCAAGCGCCTGATCAGTATTTCGGCATTTTGAGGCGATTCCTGGGCAACGTGCTCGTGGATGGCGGCGGGTTGCGCCTGCGCCTCAGCCGACTAGGTAATGGTCATTCACTCAACCCAAGCGATTCCAGGAGCGCCTGACTTGTGACAGTGCGCTCGGCATCGAGATCTGCCAGCCCACGTTCGATTGAACGTCGGACCGCGACCTCATAGGCCACATCGTCCCAAGTGGCGTTTTCCGGTAACTGGTCGATCAGTTCACGGGCGCGAGCCTTTACGGTGTCTGCGTTCGTTGCCATAAACTCCATTTTACCCCGCCTTATTCACCATCCGTTCGTAGCGAGACGTTGTCAGGTCCCGTAGATGGGGTGTTTCGTGACCGAGCGCACCGGAAACGTACTCGCCTGTACGGAGAGGATGTGCGACCGAGCGAAACGCCCCAGATGCGGGGCCTGGAAGCGTCGCAGTAGAAGGGATGGTGAATAAGGCGGGTTTACACTTCCCCACTTCCCAGGACCAGCGCAGCGTGATGGCAGCCGGTTCAGGTTAGCCACGCGAGGAGCCGGGGGTCACGAGGAGCCGGGGGGGGGCAGATCTTGCGATTTGCATTCGCGGTCAACCGACCCCGCGAACGAGGTCTTGTCTGCCGGATTTCTGGCCGGGATGACGACGGCAGAGCTGGATCCCGGATCAAGTCCGGGATGACGGAGGTGGGGCCGGGATGACGGAGGTGGGGCCGGGATGACGGAGGTGGGGCCGGGATGACGAAGGCGGGGCCGGAACGTCGGGGCGGCATGCTCCGCGTCGGTCCTTGTATGTAGATCGACGATGTGATCCTTTCGACGCCTGAAAACGCCGGCTGCGACCTTGCGGGTGATAGGAAACGAGAATTGTAATCAGATGTTTTTTCGACTTCCAGGCATAAAAGGATGTTTACTTTTAGTAATCTCTGGAATACACTAATCGTGTGTACCAGGTGCTGTTCCAGAAATCGGCAATCAAGGGGCTTCGCAGGATGCCCCGAAAAATCGCCGGTCGGATCGTTTCGGAACTGGAACGAATCGCCGCCAGCCCAATGAATTATTCTGAAGACTGGAAGAAATTGAAGGGCTCGAACTACTGGCGATTGCGGGTCGGCCGGTACCGCGCGATATGCGATATACGCGACGATGAGTTGGTACTTTTAGTTATCCACGCGGGCCCCAGAGGTGATGTTTACAAATGAACGCCAACATCCAGATCATTGAAAAGGAAGGCCACGCGGAGTACGCGGTGGTGCCCATGGAAGAATGGCGGCGTATCTGTGCACTGGCCGAGGATGCCGAGGATATTCAGGCTGCTGATAATGCCGTGCGGGAACTGGCTGAGGGTTACGACGAAGCCGTTCCGGTGGACATCGTTCGGAAATTGCTCGATGAACAACACCCCCTATCCGTCTGGCGCCAATACCGGGGCTTGACGCAGCAGGCGCTGGCCGACGCCGCCGGCGTCGGAAAATCGCATATCTCGCAGATCGAGTCAGGCACGAAGACCGGTTCAGTCAGGTGCCTGCGCCGACTCGCCGAGGCGCTTCGCGTCGACATCGACGATCTTGTCAGCGAAGATGACCAGTGAAGAAGATGACCAGTGAACTCGGAGCCGGCGGTCAGATCTTGCGATTTGCATTCGCGGTCAACCAACGCCGCGAACGAGGTCTTGTCTGCCGGATTTCTGGCCGGGATGGCGGAAGTGGGGCCGGGATGGTGGAGCAAGTGGGTTGACCAGGGCGGGGCTGATATGTTTATCGCTTTTTTTTGTGGCTCGTCCGCAGAATTTGTGGGCTCACAGAGAAGACATTTCCTCTCGCCAAGCCGCCAAGAACGCCAAGGATTCAGCGGCTCTCTTCGGGCAGCCGATTGACGGTGCGGGTAATTCCATGCTTCATGAGCGCCTCCCCAAAATTGAGCAAATACCCGAGCTTCCTGTCGGTAAGCTTTAGATATGTGAGGAGCTGCTTCTTGTGCGCG
>JBBDSL010000018.1:10721-11222 GCA_040904965.1 Wenzhouxiangellaceae bacterium | reverse complement strand
CACCAACAGCTACAAGCGCCTGGTGCCGGGTTTCGAGGCGCCGGTGCTGCTGGCCTACTCGGCCCGCAACCGCTCGGCTTCATGCCGCGTGCCGTGGGTGGCCAGCCCCAAGGCGCGCAGAATCGAGGTCCGCTTTGGCGACGCCGCCGGCAACCCGTACCTGACGTTCGCAGCCATGATGATGGCCGGCCTGGACGGCATTCTCAACAAGATCGATCCCGGTTCGCCCATGGACAAGGATCTCTATGATCTGCCGCCGGAAGAAGAGCGCGATATTCCGCGCGTGTGCCACGCGCTGGACCAGGCGCTGGACGCGCTCGACAACGATCGTGATTTTCTCAAGGCCGGGGACGTGTTCTCCGACGATCTGATCGACGGTTACATCGAGCTGAAGATGAAGGAAGTCACGCGCTTCCGGATGTCGACGCATCCGGTCGAGTTTGACATGTACTACTCCTCCTGAAGCTGCCTTTCAATGCGCCGCCCCGGCCCCCCCCCCCC
>JBBDSL010000018.1:0-10711 GCA_040904965.1 Wenzhouxiangellaceae bacterium | reverse complement strand
CGGCCCGGGCGGGGCCGGGCATTCTCCGCACCGTGTCGATGCACCCAATTCCGGCGCATCCGGGGAGTACGAAATCCCGGGGGAACTGTTCGGTATCATTGGCACTCTTATATCTATCGGATACTTGGAGGCAACGATGGCAATTTCGAACTGGATCAAGGGGCCTCTGGAAATGCTTGTCCTGACGGCGGTGGTGGCAATGCTGTCGTTGTCGCCATTGTCGGCGCAGGATATCTACAAGACCGTCGATGAGAACGGCAACACCGTCTACACCGACCAGAAGCCCAGCGACGATGCGGTTCCGGTCAAGCTCAGGGAGCTTACGGTTGTCGATCCGGTGGAACTGGGCGACGAGCAGGTCATTGCCGGGGCGGACGATGATGACGGCGATAGCCAGGCGACGGATTTCGGACTGCAGATTGTCTCTCCGGAACCCGAAGAGACGATCTGGAACACCGCCTATGTGCTTTCAGTGCAGGTTGCGACCGACCGGGATCTGCCGTCGGGCACGCGTCTGGCCTACATGATCGATGGCGAAGTTTATGCGACCTCCCGGTCGACCAGCATTGAACTCGAGGAAGTCTATCGCGGCGAGCACCAGCTCAGCGTTGAACTGCAAACCCCCGACGGCCGCGTGCTGGGCCAGGCCGGTCCGGTGACCTTCTACATGCACCAGCACTCGCGACAGCATCCGAACCCGGGTTGAACGGCAGAATTCTCCCGTAGGAGCCTGCTTGCAGGCGAATGGAGCTTGTGTGATTTCCAACGCTTTCCCTGCGGCGTAATTCACACGACTTCGATCCAGAACGTCACCGGTCCGTCGTTGACCAGGGCGACCTGCATGTCGGCGCCGAACACGCCGTAAGCGGATTTCGGCCAGGCCAGTTCCATCCTTTCCTGCAATGCTTCGAAAAACTTCCTGCCTTGATCCGGCGCGGCCGCCGGGGTAAAACTCGGGCGGTTTCCGGCGTTGGTGTCGGCGGCCAGCGTGAACTGGGGCACGATCAGCAAATCGCCCCCGCAATCGCGCAGGCTGCGATTCATGCGTCCGGCGTCGTCGGGAAAAATGCGGTAATTGAGCAGTCGCTCGACGAACCGGTCCAGCCGCTGCTCGCTGTCGTCGTGTTTGAAGCCGACCAGCACCAGCATTCCCGCGCCCGTTTCGGCCACCCGCTCTCCGTCGATGGCCACACTTGCCGAAATCGTTCTCTGGATCAGTCCGATCATTTCTTCCGGGGTGTCACGAAGACATGCGACTGGAGTCGAGGTCGATGATGGTAGCATCGGCGGCGATGAAGATTCTTTTAGCCCGCCTTGTTCACCACCCCTCCGTCACGAGGGGCCGCCAGGTGCCGTGGCTGGGGCGTTTCGCGACCGAGCGCACCGGAAACGTACTCGCCCGTACGGTGAGGATGCGCGACCGAGCGAAACGCCGCAGACGCGGGGCATGGCGGTGCCGCAGTAGGTGGGGTGTTGAATAAGGCGGGTTTAGCCCGCCTTGTTCTGCACGCATCCGCGTGGCTGCCGTTGCGGGTACAACACCTTGTGGCTTTCCTGGTTGCCGGCCTGGTCCGCCTTTCCGGCTGGCGCAAGTTCGATATCGTCAAGAGCAACATTGCGCTGGCGTTTCCGCAAGCGACGCCCGGCGAAATCGATCGCATGGCGCGCGCCAATATTCGCGAGATGCTGAAAACGCTGCTCGAGTGCGGCCCGGCCTGGCATCGCGACAAGACCTGGATTCAGCAACGGATCGTGGCGGTGCACGGCCGGCACCACGTCGACGAGCCGCTACAGTCCGGGCGCGGCGTGCTGGTGCTGGGCGGGCACCTCGGCAACTGGGAACTCTCCATCCTGTACGGCAGCCTGACCCTGCCGATCGCCTACCTGTACAAGCCGCCACGGTCGACTGCGGTCGATCGCCTCCTGAGCAGGTACCGCAGCCGATTCGGCGCTGAGATGATCGCCACCGGCGGCGCGGCGATGCGGCGTGCGGTGCGCAAGCTGCGTGGCGGCCAGGCGCTGGGCATGCTGTTCGATCAGTTGCCGCGTGGCGGCGATTCGGTGCAGGCACCGTTCTTCGGGCGGCCGGTGGCCACCATGACGCTGCCGCACCGCCTGATCCGGGCCACCGGCTGCGCAGTGGTAATGGGGCACTGCCTGCGCGTGCCCGGCGGCTGGAATATCCGCTTCGATCCGGTGCCCGACGCCGATCATCCTGACCCACAGGTCGCGATAGCGGCGATGAACCGGGTGCTGGACAGGGTCGTGCGCACCGCGCCTGAGCAGTATCTGTGGCAGTACCGGAGGTTTCAGGCGCTGCCGCAGCGCAAGCCGCGTCCGACTTGAGACCATTGCAGTGAGATGTCGGGAGCAGTTTCACTGCTTGCCAATGCCGCTTCATGCAAACGGGCTATCACAACATCGAATACCCCCTGGCCGGGTAAACTTGAGGCTTGTTCAAGCTGGCATGGAAACAATGTGCCTGATTGCCTTCCGCTGGCAGCCGGACGCCGCGCAGCCCCTGGTGCTGGCTGCCAACCGCGATGAATTCCATGCCCGGCCGACCCGAGCGCTGGCGTGGTGGCGCTGGCCTAACGGGCCGTTGGCCGGGCGCGACGAGCAGGCCGGCGGCACCTGGCTTGCGGCAGGCCGCGACGGTCGCGTGGCGGCGATTACCAACTATCGCGACCCGAAGGCGGCATCCGGCGCGCGCTCGCGCGGCGAGTTGCCGCTGGCATGGCTGAAACACGAAGAAACGGCAGCCGGGTTCGGTGCACGACTGCATGCGCGGCGTGCGGACTACGGGCCGTTCAATTTGATCTTCGGCGATTGCAGTACGCTATGGATCGTCGGCACGCATGCCGCGCCCGCGCCGATCGAACCCGGCACCCACGCGCTGTCCAATCACCTGCTCGACACCCCCTGGCCCAAATCGATTCGGGCGGTGCGCGGGATGGAGCAATGGCACGAGCAGCATAACTACGATTTCGACCGGCTGCTCGATCTGCTCGATGATCGCGAGCCGGCCGACGAGCACGAACTGCCCAAGACCGGAGTCGAGCGTGAACTCGAGGCCATGCTTTCGGCACCGTTCATCGTCAGCCAGCGCTACGGCACCCGCTGCTCGATTGCGCTGGTGCTCGGCGAGCGCATCACCATGGCCGAACGCACCTTCGACCCGAACGGCAAGGCCATCGGCGAACGGCTGTTCGGCTGGACGCGTGCGGGCTGATTCGGTTCCTACAACAGGGTGCCCATGTCCGATGTAGCGGTCTCATCGTCCACGGCCGTGCGCCAGGCGGTACAGCGCCGGCAGCACCACCAGCGTGAGCAGGGTGGCCGAGACGATGCCGCCGATGACCACGGTGGCCAGCGGCCGCTGAACTTCCGAGCCGGCGCCGATGTTGAAGGCCATCGGCACGAAGCCCAGGCCGGCGACCAGCGCAGTCATCAGCACCGGGCGCAGCCGCGTCAGCGCACCGTCGATGATGGCTGTGTCCAGCGCCACGCCATCGGCCAGCAGCTTGCGAATAAAGCTGACCATGACCACCCCGTTGAGTACCGCAATGCCCGACAGTGCAATAAAGCCGACTGCCGCCGAGATCGACAGCGGCATGTCGCGAAGCCAAAGCGCGGCGATGCCCCCGGTTAGCGCCAGCGGCACCCCGGTGAAGATTATGAGCGCGTCGCGAATGGAGCCGAAGGTCATGAATAACAGCCCGAGGATCAGCGCCAGCGTCATCGGCACCACGACGGCCAACCGACTGGCGGCCGAGATCAAATGCTCGAACGATCCGCCCAGCTCAAGCCAGACGCCGGTCGGTAAATCCAGCTCGCGTTCAAGTCGCCCGCGGGTTTCCTCGACGAACCCGGCAAGGTCGCGGCCGGCGACATTGGCGGTGACCACGACCCGCCGTTTACCGTTCTCGCGGTTGATCTGGTTCGGACCGATGATTTCGTTGATGGCCGCAACCTCTCGCAACGGCACAATGCCGGGGCCGCCGCCGGGCCAGCTGGCGGCACGCGCCGTTTCATCGGCGCTCAGCCGGGGAGACTGAGGCAATGGCACCGGCAGGTTGCCGAAGCGCGCAACGTCGGTGCGGACGTCTTCGGGCAACCGCACCATTACGTCAAAGCGACGATCGCCCTCCAGAAAAACGGTCGCCCGGGTGCCGCCAATTGCTGTCGCCACCAGCCTTTGCACATCGCTGGGATTGAGGCCGTATTGGCTCATGGCCATTCGGTCGGCCCGGATTTCCAGCAGCGGCAGCCCGGTGGACTGTTCCATGCGCACGTCCTGCGCGCCCGGGACGCGGGCGACGATATCCTCGGCGGCCGCACCCAACCGGTTGAGTACGTCAAGGTCGTCGCCGAACAGTTTTATTGCCACGTCGGCACGTACGCCGGCGATCAACTCGTTGAAGCGCATTTCGATCGGCTGGGTAAACTCGTACTGGTTGCCCGGCAGGTCGGCGACCGCCGCGCGCATGTCCTCGCCCAGTTCATCTCTGGGCTTGCGCGGGTCGGGCCATTGGTCACGAGGTTTGATGATCAGGAACGTGTCGGCAACCGATGGCGGCATCGGATCATTGGCCACGTCGCCGGTGCCGATCTTGCTGAACACCTGCTCGACCTCAGGCAGCGCCCGGAATGCATCCTCGACCTGAACCTGCATGCGCACGGCTTCGTCCAGGCCGGTGCCGGGAATCCTGAGTGCGTGGACGGTGAAGTCGCCCTCGTCGAGCTGTGGAATGAACTCGGCACCAAAGCGCGTACCTTGCCAGGCGGCCAGCGCAACCAGTACCGCGGCCATTGCGACCACCGCGAAGCGGAACCTGAGCGACACGTTGACTACCGAGCGGTACAGCCTGCGCAGCGTGCGCATCACGAGGTTGTCCTGGTGGCGCACCCGGCCGGAAAGGAAAACCGCCACAGCAGCCGGCACGAAGGTCAGCGCAAGCAGCATCGAGGCGGTCAATGCCAGGACTACGGTATAGGCCATGGGATGGAACATCTTGCCTTCAATCCCGTCGAGCGCGAAGATCGGCAGGTAGACCACGGTAATGATGGCGACCCCGAACAGTGCCGGGCGGATCACTTCGGCCGTGGCGTGCGCAGCCAGCGCATGACGTTGCGCCGGGTTGCGGACGGCGGCCGGCGAGCGCGCGAAATGGCGCAGACAGTTCTCGACGATGATTACCGCACCGTCGACGATCAGGCCGAAGTCGATCGCGCCCAGGCTCATCAGATTGCCCGAAACGCCGCCTTGCAGCATGCCGGTGACCGCCAGCAGCATCGACAGCGGAATGACCGCCGCGGTGATCAGTGCCGCGCGCAGGTTGCCGACCAGTACAAGCAGCACGACCACGACCAGCAGCGCGCCTTCGCCCAGATTCGTGGCCACGGTCCGAATGGTGCGGTTCACCAGTTCGGTTCGATCGTAGACCGGCGTCAGGGTGACGCCGTCGGGCAGTCCGTCCTGAACCTGATCGAGTCGTTCGGCCACGCGCCGGGACACTTCGCGGCTGTTTTCTCCGATTAGCATGAATACCGTGCCCAACACGGCTTCGCGGCCATCCTTGGTCGCCGCGCCGGCCCGCAGCTGCAACCCTTCGCCTACACTCGCGACGTCACCGATGCGGATCGGCACGCCGTCGCGGCGGGTCAGCACGATTTGTGCGAATTGCATCGGCTGCTCGATTCGCCCCGGAGATCGGATCAGCAGTTGCTGGCCGCGGCGCTCGACGAACCCCGCGCCGACATTCCGATTGTTGTGCTCCAGTGCTGCGACGATATCGTCCAGCGTGATGGCATGAGCCACCAGCCGGGCCGGATCCGGAGTCACGTGAATCTGGCGTTCGTAACCGCCGATGGTGTTGACTTCGGTGACGCCCTCGAGATAGCGCAGTTGCGGTCGTACGACCCAGTCCTGCAGTGTGCGCAGGTCGGTGGGGGTGTAATCGCTGTCCGGTCCGGCTTCGATGGTGTACATGAAGATTTCGCCCAGACCGGTGGTAATCGGCCCCAGGGTGGGCTCCAGCCCGGCCGGTATCTGGCCGTCGATCTGCTGCAGGCGCTCGGCCACCTGCTGACGCCCGAAATAGATGTCGGTACCCTCTTTGAATACCACCGTGATTTGCGACAAGCCGTAGCGCGAGATCGATCGGGTGTAGTCCAGTCTGGGCATGCCTGCCAGCGCCAGCTCCAGCGGAAAGGTGATTTGTTGTTCGGTTTCCATCGGCGAGTAGCCCGGCGCCGGGGTATTGATCTGCACCTGAACGTTGGTGATGTCGGGTACGGCATCAATCGGCAGACGGCTGAAATTCCATGCGCCCAGTGCCGCCAGGCCAAGCGTCAGCAGCAGCATCAGCCAGCGGTGATGAATCGCGAAACCAACCCAGCGCTCCAGCGGACCGGCCGGCGCCGTGGCATTCGGGGCGGCCTCAGTGGTCATGGGTGGCGCCTGCTTTCTCGATGTCGGCCTTGATCAGATAGCTCTGTCCGGCCACGACTTCGGCGCCCGGCCGCAGGCCCGACAGCACCTCGACATAACGGTCGTCGCGCCGGCCCAGGTCCACCGGCCGGGCCTCGTATTCGTCGCCGACGCGCTCGAACACCACATCCCAGTCGCGGAAGGTCTGCAGCGCATCCAGCGGCACCGCCAGCGCCACCGGTACTTCGGATAGCGTGACCTCGGCGAGAATCGCCGCGCCCGGACGCCATCGGCCGTCGGCGTTGTCGAGCACGCCGCGCGCTATGGTGCTCTGGCTTGCCGTTGCCGTAGTCGGCAATACGCGCTGGATGTGCGTTTCGACGCTTTTGTCGCGCGCAATGTCGCTGACCTGCAGCGGCAGTCCGGGCTCCAGCCGGTCGGCGTCGACACCGAACACGTGCAGGTCCACCCACAGTTCGCTCAGATCGGCGATTTCGAACACCACTGCGCCACCGGAAACCACTTCGCCCGGCTCGATGTTGCGTGCCAGCACCACGCCGTCCAGCGGCGCAATCAACGGGTATTCGCTCAATCCCTGGTTGCTCTCGATCAGCGCCAGCCGCTGACCCTGCCGAACGGCCTCGCCAATACCCGCGTCAACCGCTCTGACCAGGCCGTCGAAGCGCGCACCGATACGGGCCTGGCGGCCTTCGATCGGTGTCAGCACCCCGAATGCCTCGTGGCGCTCGCGGATGGTTGCCGGTCCGGCCGGGGCGGTGACGATGTTCGAGCGTTCGGCCACGTCCGGCGCAATTCGGGTGCGCCCCTCGAAGCTTTCGTACTGCCAACGGTGGGCGTGTCCGTCCAGCGCCAGTTCCACCGCCACGACAAACGAATGCGGTTCGCCCACCACACCGTCGGCCTGACGATGGTCGTCGCCCGGCTCGAGCCGGTACGCGGTGCGGTGGCCGCCAAGCCGGGTCGTGGTCACCACCAGCTCGCCTGCTTGAGCTACAGGTTCGCCGTTGCGATATACCCAGCCACGCCATGTCGGCGGCACGCCGGATTCGAAGATCCGCAGTTCAACTGCGATATCTCCATCGCGCAGCATGCGCCCGTTGTTGGGGCCGGTTTCATGGGCTTCGTCCTCGTGAAGGCCGTGTTCCTCATGACCGTGGTCGTCATGAGCGTGTCCGGATTCCGAAGAAGGCGAGGGTGAACAGCCGGCGATTGCCGCGACTATGGTCACGACAATAGTCGTGGCGATTGCCAACACCGGCATTCTGGCAACCAGGGCCAGCGGCGGCCGTGCCGCGAATGTCTCTGCTCCGAACCGGGCAACCCGGTTTTCGCCAGGCCGAAGCGTGTTCGCGCCGGCGGCAGGTCTGGAACGTGTATGCGATTCAATCGTCATGGTTGATCTCCCTGCGCGACGCGGTCAGAGCAACAGCGGTCAGGCTCTGGCCCGTCAGTCGCTCGATTTCGATTAGTGCGAACAGGCCCGCGCGAATCGCCCCGAGACGTTTTCGGCGCCAATCCACAAGGTTGTTTTGAAGGCTTGCCAGTTGCAGATAACTGGCGGCGCCGCGGCGCCAGGATTCGCGCGTGGACGCCACCGCCCGTTCCAGTGCCGGCAAAAGTTCGCTGTCGATGCGGTGCTCGTGTTCGACCGCTTCGCGCAAGCGCCCGTGTGCCTCTGCCAGTGTTGCCAACAACCTTCGTTCGGCGTCCTGACGTTCCCATTCCAGTGCGGCGAGTTCGGCATCGGCTTGCGCAATCTCCGGGCGTGCCCGGCGGGCCGTGCCCAGCGGCAGCGAAAGCGAGCCAACCAGCGCCCATTCATCAATCTCTTCCAGTCGCCTGGCGCCCAGCGACCATTGCAGATCCGCGCTCGCCGATGACCGGGTCAGGCGGGCCCGGGCCTCGCGCACCCGGGCGTCGCTGGCCAGCGCGCGCAATTCCGGCGCCTGGTTCACCCGGGCGCGAAGCTCCGGAAATTCAGGCAGGGTCGACGGCAGCATCAGCGTGCCGGCGGCGGTCAGATCCGGTTCGGGCTCCGCGTTCCAGAGCGCCGCCAGCCGTCGGCGGGCCGGTTCCAGCCGCGCGCCGGCCTGTTCATGTTCGATCCCGGCGCGTATGGCCTCCACTTCCTGCGCGTCCACGACCGGTCGGCCGATGGCGCCGGCACCGGCCATCTCGCCTGCCTGCCGGTAGAGCTCGTGCCAGGCGCGGGCATTGGCCGCGGCAATTTCCCGGGCCTGTTGCAACACCAGCAGATCGATAAACCGTCGCGTGGTTTCCGCCATCAGGTCCAGGCGCTCGGCCTCGCGCTCCAGCGTCAACCGGTCGGCCTGCGTCCGTGCCAGCGCGGTGCGGGCGCCGCGCTTGCCGCCGCGTTCGATCAAGGTGCCCAGCGATAGCGTGAATTCGCTGCCGTCGACGCCGTTGAGCGCGCCGGTACCCAACAGGTTCTCGGCCTCCAGCCCGATGGTCATTGGCGGACGCCGGTTTGCGATTTGAATTTCGGCGTCTGCGGCACGATCAAGCGCATCCAGGCGGCGCAGCGCCGGATGTGCATCCAATGCGCGTTCCACGCTCTCGTCCAGCGTGAGCTCGATGGCGTCAGCGTGTGGCATGGCCAGCATCACTGCGGTGACCACCATTGTCTGAAGCATCAATCGGGTGAATTCCCGGCCGGTGCCGCGCGGGCCTGGCAGCGGTATTTGCCGCGTATCTGCGCCGCAAAAGAAAGCGGCAATAATTAATAGTCTACGGATCATCTGGTTTGCTCCCCATGGTCTCGCGGACGCTCATCTGGCAATGCGTCCGTTAATGTCGGGCAGACGCGATGCGGAATTCGCTGCGAATGCCGACCGGGATCGGAACGAAAGAGCGGATTGCGGATGCGCGCGGCGAACGCCGGGCGGCGAGTGCGGGGGTCAGCCCGCGCGAACCGCGCGCATCGGGTCAGATGATGATGGGAGGCCGGTACGGGCCCGAACCGGCGAGCGATGAAAACCCGGGGTCGCGCCGAAGGAAGGTTAGATACGCGTCTGTAGCGTGTTCGTTCAGGATGAATACGGAAGAAATGGCAACCAGATGGCAGCAGTGCGCCACGTGCGCGAGAATATGCGCGAATGACGACTCGTGCGCATCGGATTCGGGTTCCTGGATCTCGCCAGGCTCGGCCGAGTACCGATTCGCCGGCCAGTCGTGAATATCGGGATAATGGGGATGCGCAGCGGCCACGCCGTGGTCATCAAACGCATGCTCGAACATGTGCGCGAACGATACCGACTGTGCGATCAATTGCGCTAGCAGCGCCTGCATCAGCAGCCACAGAATCGGTGATTTCACGCGCAGTTTCGACACTGCATCGCCTTTCGCCAAGAATGCCGCCGACTCTAGCACAGCCCGGCGGGCTGGACCACAGCGCTCGCAGGGTTGCTCAAAAATGAAAAGCCCCGCTCAAAAGCGGGGCTTTCCTTTTCGCATCCGCTATGAAGCGGTTTTCGATCAGATCGGCGTTACGTTCGCTGCCTGAGGGCCCTTGGGGCCATTCTGCAGTTCGAACTCTACCTTCTGGCCTTCGGCGAGAGACTTGAAACCCGAACCCTGGATCGCGCTGAAATGCACGAATACGTCCGAGCCACCGTCGTCCTGCGAAATAAAGCCGAACCCCTTGGCGTCGTTAAACCACTTCACGGTACCTGTAACCATTTTCTTTACTACCTTTCAATTTAAACAAGAGTTATAAAACGCTGCGGTACGGCCAAACAGCCGTGTAATGCATGGTCGGGGGATTTGCTGGAGGCATATTCTTCGAGAGATTTGCTACCAAAATTCCACTGCCCTGCGACGCAGCGCTTTCGACTATACGCCCTTTTGGACGTAAATGCGACCCTCGGAACAATAAAACTTCATCCGACGTCTGGCTACGGGCCTGGTTGAATGGGCTGTGCGATACTTCCGGACGCCTTGCCACGATTGTCATGACAATCGCCGAGAGACAAGCTGAATGTGGCAATATTTATGCATGTCTTAGTAACACGGAGTGGCCGGACCGCACGTGAAACTGTTTTTCGCCAGCCTCGCGCGCGCCGTTCGCCTCTGGCTCGAGGCATTTGTTGCGCCGTGGACCGAGGGCCGGTCGCCGGCGGGCAGCCTCCTGGTCGTTGTGCTCTGGCCGCTGTTCTGCGGCCTGCAGTTGCTGCACTGGATCGGGTTCGCGCTGGACGAAGTGTTTTTTCGCGGCTGGCGCAGAATCGAGGTGCGCCA
>JBBDSL010000017.1:0-11340 GCA_040904965.1 Wenzhouxiangellaceae bacterium | reverse complement strand
ATCCACAGCGTTCACACCTTTGCGAATGTCTGATCGGTGGTACGAAAAACGCCATGAAAATGCCTCGACATAAATTTTGAAGTCTCGTTCCATGCGTTTAGCTCGAAACGCATGAAACAAGACATGAGATGAGCCTCGGATATTCCTTGAACTGCTGCCGCCATCCATCCTTGAGGACTTCGGTATCCGAGTTGTTGTTGACCGCCGACTACTCCGCAAGCAGGCGCTCGATTTCGGTCCGAATCCCGGCCATGTCGGTCGCACACATCGCGTGGCCTTCCGAACCGTTCGGGTCGTGATACTCCATGCCGGGATGGACGTGTTGGATGACGCCGGACTTGTCGACCAGAAACGTCACCGATGTGGCCGGCCGATCGGGCCCCGTCAGCCACCAGTCCTTCAAAACGCCGTTGCGCCAGTCCCAATCGACCGCGATCGGGAAATCCAGTTCCCGGGCCGCCACGGCCCGCTCCACGCGCGCCATATCGAGCGGACCGTCGCGGTCGGCCTTGGGGTGATACACGCCGATGACCGTCAGTCCCTGGGACGAATACTGCGCGTCGATCGCCCGAAGCGCCGGCGCGCTGCTGGCACAGAACGGACAGGTCTCGGTCCACCAGCGCACCAGCACCACCCGCCCCCGGAGGTCTTCCAGCAACAGCGGTTTGGAATTCAGCCAAGCGTCGAACTCGAACGACGGCGCCTGCACACCGATAAGATCCCTTCCCGCAGAACGATCCATGGACCTCAGCCCGGCGAGCATTCTCGAAATGCGCGCGTCGGCCTCGGCGGTGGACCGTCCATCCGAGATCATGAGCTGACGATAGTGATCCCAGGACCGCACGGTCTCGATTTCTTCGCCCACCGCCACGGCCGTGCCGCAGGCAAGAAATATCAGCAACAAAACCATTCGAAACATCGGATGGGCTCCAGGACAATGAAGGAATTCAGATTCGGATCATGCCACCGGAGGCAAGGCCATTGCAACAAGAGAGGGTACCGCGCTGTTTCCGGGGCATCAAGGATGCCAGGGGCCGACGATCAGGTTGTAGAGGACAATCGAATCGGCCTTGATCTCGATGGGTGACTGGAGCGCGTTCTCTCACGCGCATCCGAAAACCGGAAAAGCAGGACGCGTGGCTGTTACAGACCGGTCAGATGGCACCGGAATAGGCGAGAAAATCGCCACAGGCGAACTTTGCCTATTGACACGGCTGAGCTAATGGGTGACCCCATGATTCGCTTTAGCGGAAAGCCGGGACAGGCACGGAAAGTCGCAGCGAGGTCACGGGCATTCGCCTCGACCATCGAAGCTACTGATGAAGATGGCGTCAGCCGGTAGCGCACCTTGGTCGATCCAGTCGTGGATGATGCGTAATTCACGGCTGGTCAACAGGGCGCCGCCGCGCGGCATGTGAAAACTGATGTCTTCAGGGTCATCACACGCGACCCTCAGGTAGAGCCAGCTCTCAAGCGGTGCGCCGGGGACGACGCGCTTGCCGGCCGGCTGCGGCACGCTGCCTTGGGTGTCGGCGCAGAACAGATTATCGTGGGTTGCCACGCCCTGGTCGAGTGCCAGGTTTCCCGAAGAACCGTGACAGCTGGTGCATTGCAGGAAGTCGTCTTCGAGAATCGGCAGGACATCCCGTTCGAATCGCACGTCCGGAATCGGCGCCACAAGCGAGATGTCGGCGCAGTTTAAGGTCTGCGCAAGAAGCGTCGGTGCCATCGCCGCCAGGGCGAGCGCGCCTGCAACTCGCCCAATCAACTCGAAAAGCCGACCGGCTGATAAAGAAAGTCGGGATCCTGGAAGATCAGGTCAACGTTGTTGTTGCCGAGCAGGCCGGAGGCGACTTCGCCGAGCACGTTGCGAAAATCAGTTCTCGGGACCAGGCTGTCACCTTCGCGGGCGCCCGGTGCAATACCGTCGGTTGGGCCGTATACGCGGCCGCCGGAGACACCGCCACCGAGCACCAGCATGGGATTGCCGAGACCGTGATCGGTACCGGCGTTGGCGTTTTCCTTGACCTGGCGCCCGAATTCACTTTGAACGACAACCGCGACGTTGTCGATAACCCCGGCCGCTTCGAGATCCCGGTAGAACGCGGTCAGAGCCTCGCTGAGATCTTCGACGCTCGACCCGAAGCCGCCGCCGAATACGTTCTGGCTGTTATGCGTGTCCCAGCCGCCCACGTCGACGGTGGCGCAGGCGATGCCGATGTTCTGGCGGATCAGCTGGGCAACAAGCTGCAGATCGCCGCCCTCGCTGCTGTTCGGGTACTCGACGCCCCCCGCCGGCTGGTAGTTGTCCAGATCGAGGCTGTCGATGAGATCGATCGCATCCAGCGCCGCGCCGCCGGCGACATCGAGTTCCCCGGTGCCGCTGTAGAGCGAACTCAGCACGGCGACGTGGGTGTCGCCGAACTGGCCCGTGTTCGGCGAAAAGTTGTCCGGCGAATCCAGCGTAGCCACATCCGGCCAGCCGCCCAGGCTGGCCGGTGGTGTCGAGTTGGAGACCATGGCCGTAAAGATCGCGTTGACCGCCGGCACGTCCGAACGCGTTTCAAGGTAGCGCGTCAGCCATCCGGAGGCCGGCAGACTCTGGCCGGAGCCGCCGGTGATCAGCGGTTGACCCAATTCGATCTGTTCCTGGGCGTCGAAGTGGCTGCGGGTAAAGGTATCGGGTGGGTGTCCGGCCGCTTGGATGACGGCGAGCCCGCCGTCGCTGTAAATATTGGCCAGCCCGCTACAGTAAGGGTGAAAACCCAGGCCCTGGCCGTTGATCAGCGGAATCGGCCGGCGGTTGCTGTCAGAGTCGTTGATGTCGACAAGGGTGCGGTCCCGCGCGTCCCGGTAGTGGCCGTAGTCGGCGCCGTTGACGGGCGGCAACAGGCTCAGGCCGTCGGTGCCGCCGCGCAGGAAAACGTAAATCAGGACCTTCTGGTCGGCTGCCCCACCCAGGGCCGACGGCGCAAATGTCAGGCCCAGAGCGGCGGTTCCGGCGGCCGCGCCGGACATCTGAAGAAACCGTCGACGGCTCAGGACGGGGTGGAGATGCCTGATGATTCGTTTTTTCTTGGGAATACTCATGGGAATCGGGCCTCAGCGTTGCATGAAGTTGGGCGACCACAGGATCAGCTTGACCATGCCGCGCAGTCGACGGTGCCAGCGATTCGGCCAATCGTCGTTGCGCAGCTCGTCGTGGGGGATTGGCTGATCGGCCGGGTAGGCTGGCGCGTCTTCCTCTCCCAGTGGAAAGCCCTGCTGGGTAATGAACTGCATACAGGCACGGCCCAGTGCGGTTGGCTCATTGGTGTAGAAGGTGCCGAGGCCCCCGACCCAGCCGCCGTCCGGCGTGAACCCCAGAACTCGGCGGCACCAGAACACCACTAGCTCGCGCGGCGTCGGATTGCCCGGGAAATTGGCCAGAGTGGTGTCGACCACGCGCATGATGCGGTTGTCATCATCATCATCGTTTTCGTCGAGCAGCCAGTCGACGGTGCGCCAGTTCTGGACCAGCGTGGTCGAACCCATCCAGGTTGCCCGCTCATCGGGGTAGCCATCGGGTGTGCGCCACCAGTAGAGGCGTTGGCCGGTGCCTTCGAATATTCTCAGGAAACGGTCTGAGTCGCGATCGTCAAAACGCCAGGTGTAATCGCATTCCGCAGCGCGCATGGCCGAAACCACGTATTCGAACGGGCGCTTGATCTTCCTGCCCCAGTTAGCCGGGTCCTTGAACTCGTCGGAAAGCAGTATCGTGCGCAGCGTCCGCCCGATCTGATCGGGGTGGGTACGATTAGCGTAGAAGGTATCGGCTGCGGCCTCAACCACGCTGGCCGGCGGGTCGTCGGCAATCAGGCGCTGGCAGAGCTTCTGCGCAATGTAGCGCGCCGTGCCGGGGTGGTAGACGGCCAGTTTGATGGCGACTTCGCCGTCCTCGACCGCGCCACGATCGGCCGAGATATTCTGAAACCCTCCGGACAGGATGGCCTTCGCGCCGCCGTCGTGGTCTGCCTCGTCCACAAAAAAGGCGCCGGTGCCGCCGCTGATGCAGTTGTCGTTTTCATCATCGATATCTTCGTCGTCATAGCGCCAACCGGTCAGGGCCTTGGCCGCTTCGTAGACGTCGTTGTCCACGTACTTGCTCTGGATGTCGAGTTCTGTCAAGCCCTCGATTGCATCCAGCGTGGGATCATTGAGTCCGGCGTAGGGGTTGGCGGACAGTTTCGGGACATTTTGCGGAGCCACGTTCCCGAGGTAGTTGATCGCGCCCAGGGTATGCAGCTCGAACAGCTCGCGGGCGTAGTTCTCGTTGAAGCCCCCGGCCTCGTTTTCGTAGTTGTCCAGGTAGTGCAGCATGGCCGGGTGCTTGGCCGTGGCCTGGACCATGTCGTGGAAATTACCGAAGCAATGGCCGCGGATGACCGCCCGGTCCCAGTGCGCCCAGGACACGTAAATGTCCTCGTCCCCGCCGCTGAAGATGTTGAAGTGGTTGTGCCAAAAATCGACCATCAGCTCGAACAGCTGGCGCCGGCTAAAGCAGGCGCGAGTGAATGCGGCCCGCTCGACCTGCCGCTGGGGCACGACGTAGTTTGAGAAGCCCTGGCATTCGCGTTCGGAATAGGTGGTCGCCAGCTGCTCATCAAGGGTGTCGAAGCTGGCGGCGTGGGCGGCGCGGCGCTGTTCCCATTCCGGGTCGGGCAACTGAGTGTCTAACTGCTCGTCGACGTAGCGCTCCAAGCGCTCGTTATCGGTTTCGCCTAGCGATTCGAAGTAAGCAACGTCGTCCCTGCCCAGCAGGCCTATTTGTTCGAAATCGTCCGAAAAAATGACCCCCGGTTCAGGCGTGGACTGAACCACCGCCCTGGTCCGGCGCGCGCCGAAGCCCATGCGCGTAAGTACGCGCACCGCCAATGGCGGAACCGGGGTGGAATCGGATAGCGTTCTCGCTGCCAGCGCTCCCTGGCTGGAAGAAATCGCCTGACGCTTAATTGTCCGGTTCTTGACCGGAATCTTGAACAGTGCTCGCCGCGAGGGCATGGCGAGGTCGGATTGCCGAATACGCATTTGCAGTCTTCCTCTGAGTCTTCCGCTGCCCCCCTCAAACCGTGCATTGTATACGAACCTGATCGTGCGGGAAAGCCTGGCACCGAAGCGGTAAGCCGCATGCCTGGGGCTAGCTCGCTCGCGCTTTCGCCCGCTTCCGTTCGAACCACTACTCGGTTGCATTTGATTGGTTCTGATAGTGATCGAAGCTTGGCGCCGGTTTTGGTCAGAGCATCTCTGTAAGAAAGCCTTTTTTGCCGAAGAAAGCCGGCAAGAAAGCCGGGGGAGGCGTCCATATATGTCTTCGTTATTCGTTCGTTATTCCCGTCTTCGTTATTCCCGATGAGAGATCAAGTGCCCGAGATAAAAATCATGGGCGTTTCGCCGTCCGATGCGCTCTGTATAATCCAGCCAATCATCATTGGCATCAACCCCGGAGCGCTTCCGAGTGAGTGAGCAGGACAGTTTTTTGACACAGTTGTGGCATCGCCGGGTTCCACAGATCGTCGGGGTCTACGTCGGTGGGTCATGGTTGGCCATCGAGATTGGGGAATGGCTGACCGAGCAAGCTGGATGGCCGTCGGTCTACGGGCTTTATCTGTTTGTATTCCTGATCGCTCTTTTGCCCGCCGTCATCCTGCTGGCCTGGCGCCACGGCGCGCCCGGGAAGGATGAATGGAGAGTTCTGGAGAAGATTGCCATATCCTCCAATCTGCTGTTGGCATTTGCACTGGTGATGCTGGTCGTCCAGGCCCGCCCCCCGCTTGACGAGACCTCGACGGTGGAGGTGCAGTCTGCGGTCATTGAACGCAAATTGATCGACGAAACCGGGCAGGAGCAGGTTTTTCAGGTCGCCCGGGAAGGCTTTGGCATTACGGTCACGACGCTGTTCTGGCCGCAGGCAGAAGCGAGCGAAGTAGCGTGGGAGAACTACGCTGCGCCCTGGCTGTTGAGCGTGGGCCTGGATCAGGATCCGTTGATCAATTTCAGTTTGGCCTACGACCGATCGCTGGTGGAACGCCTGGTGGCGGCAGGCTTCGAAGATGGACTCGGGGAGCCTCTCTCTCTGGGCCTGGAGATTGCTTCGGATCTGGGCTCGGACTACCTCATCCGGGGAAACTACAGCCGACTTGAGAGCGGCTACGAGCTGACTGCCGAATTGTACGACGTCGGCAGCGCCGCGCTGCTTGACAGGTTTACAGCCATAGGCGATTCCCTGATCGCTGCTGTCGAAGCGTTGAGCGAGCAGTTGGCAGAGCGCCTGGTCGGCGATCTGGATCGCGGCACGGCAGAGTTCAGGCCGATTGGTCTCGCCGAATCGACGACTGAGAACGAAGCTGTTCTCGTGCCTTTTATCCGGGGGCTGAACGAAGTCGTTTTGAATTCCAATTTCGAAGCCGGCCAGGCCGCATTGAAGGAAGCGGTCGCTCTCGATCCCAGCTTTGCACCGGGCTGGGCCTGGCTACAACAGATTCAGCGACAGATCGGCGACATGGCTGCGGCCAACACCTCGATCGAACAGGCGCTGGCACACGACTACAAGCTCGACACCTCGATGCGCTTCATCCTGCGTGCCAACCAGTACGCGGTGGTCGGTGATGTCGAGCGCGCGATTCGGGTGCTCCGCATGTGGACCGAAGTTCAGCCCTACAGCCTTCGCGCCTGGACCGCGCTGACCCGCAATCTCATGTTGATCGGTGAATTGGATGAAGCGCGAGACTCCAATGAGAAGGCTCGTACCATCGATCCAGATCGCGCTTCACTGGACCGCACCCGTGCGGAGATCGAAGAACTGGCGGGGGAATACGAGTTGGCCTCTGAACTGCTCGAAGCCTATGTGGCCGCCGAACCCGGTGATGATGCGGCCTGGATTTCGCTGGGCAACGTCCGGGAACGTTCCGGTGATGCCGAGGGGGCTCGGGATGCCTTCGAGCGCGCCACGTTCGTTGCCAGCAACAATTTCACCGCGCGCCAGCGCCTGCTTCGTCTGGAGGGCAGAACCGGAGATCCGGAAAGCGCTCTGCGCGACTATCAGCGCGCCCTGACCGAGCCGCGTCCGCCTTCCGAAGAAGCCTCCCTGGCATTTGATCTGGTCAGCCTGCTTGTCAGTCTGGGCCAGATGCAGGAAATCATCGAGGTGATGGATACGCATGGCGACGCCGTTCGCGAGACGCTGCCGCCACTGGCACGAACCTTGACTATCACCGGTTTCAGAGTCGGTGCCTTAACCAGTCTCGGTCGCAATGACGAAGCCCTCGAGCTACTGACACAAGCAGAACAATCGGTCCCTCGGCCGTTTGGCGCTTTGCTCGAAAGCAGTCGGATCACGGTCTTCGAAAATCTTGAGGATATCGAGTCGGCCGAGACTTCGCTGGACGCGCTACGTGAATTCATGGAAGCCTATGAGATGCCGGGTCAGAATGTACAGTTGCGCATAGCACAGGCACGGGTTGCGTCGATGAAGGCGGAGTATGCCGAGGCGCTCGGCTTCCTCGGAGATGCCCGGGAATTTCTTCGCGGCACCTCGCTTAGTCTGCTGACCGAGTTCGGCGATTCCATCTCGCTGCAGCAAGCCGACTATCTGATCGAGGCAGACCGGCCCGCCGAAGCGCTGGAGGCCATCAACAGCCTGCTTGCAATCCACCCGAATTCCGGACAAGCGCGCTTGATCAGGGCGCGCGCACTTCGTGCAAACGGAAACACCGACGAGGCCTGGGTCGCCCTATCCGATCTGCTCGAGTTCTGGGCGTCGGCAAGTCCAGACTACATGGAACTCGAGCAGGCGAAAGCACTGGCCGAAACCTGGAAGTGAGATAATTATCCAGTGAATTCTCCGCGAGCGGGCGAACTCAGACACCCATCTCGTAGGAAATTTCCTACAAGCATCCGGGGCGTTTTCCGATTGTTCTGACGGCCGACTTCACTTAGCCTGTCTTCAGGCTATTCAGGTGTCTCGGCATGCCACAGGCTCGACAGAACCAGATTTCGCTGGCTGGCCCTCTTCGGCGGCACACCGCTAGTGCCAAGCTTTGTCGCCGGAGATAAGCGATCCGATGCACAACGAAGCGCAGTCTTGGCCATGATCGATCGGTACCGCGAGTGGTCGTTCAGCATTTCCTGGTTTATGAGATGCCTAAACGAGTCCATACGAGATCCAGGACGATCTCGAACTCGTCGACTGCTCCGGCCGCGCAATCATCCAAGGCAAGCGCGGCAGGATTCCGGATAACCTCCCACCGATCCTGGACCGGCTGAAGATCGATCCAGAGAACACGGATGGAGTATGGAGGAGGAAGTCCGCCAGATTCTGCGTCGGGCCGTCAATGAACAACCGGAAGCCGGATCAGAACTCGGAACTCGCATTGCGGCGCGGTTTGCCGATGCGAGGCTTGATGAACCGCTGCCCGAGCTGCACGGCCAGATCGCCCGGCCAATGCCCGTCGATCGGTGATCATCCTGGACACCAACGTGTTGTCGGCTTTAATGCAGCGTGTCCCGGAATCTGCCGTGATTGATTGGCTCGACGCGCAGGCGCCGGATAATGTCTGGATCAGCAGCATTACTCTGTACGAAGCGCGCTACGGGCTGGCGCTGTTGGATGACGGGAAACGCAAGGAACTGTTGCAGCAGCAGTTGAACACGCTCGTGCGAGACGATCTGGACAACCGTGTGGCGGTGTTCGATGTGCGTGCGGCCAAAAAAGCGGCAGAGTTGGCCGCCGAGCGTAAGCGTCGCGGACGCCCTGTGGACATCCGCGATACATTCATCGGCGGCATCGCAATTGCCAATGGTGCCGCCCTGGCAACCCGAAATACCAGGCACTTCGAAGATCTCCCCACCCCGGTAGTCAATCCCTGGGATTTCGATCGATGAGCACAGGCTTGTCCTGAATGACGGTGTGAGGCCCGGCTGTCACTGGACAATTGTTTGATTGGATTCCCGGGAAATCACACACGCAAATCACTGGGTAGAGTAGAAAGCAGGCTCTCCCCTACCCCTGTCAGGTACTTTCACCCTGTACTTCGAGCGGCTTCAGTTGCGACAGTGCCGGATTTCCGAGAATACATTGTCCGATTGCGCCCATATAGACGAACATCCGGTGCCGAGCTGTTTCTGGGGCATCAAGGATGCCAGGGGCCGACGACAACGTTGTCGAAGACAATCGAATCGTCCTTGATCTCGATTGATAACTGGAGCGCGTTCTTCACGCGCATCCGAACATAGAGAACGGCAGGTCGCGCGGCTTTTGCAAACCGGTCAGATGGAACAGGAATGGGCGAGAAAATCGCCACAGGCACGTTTTGCCTATTGACACGGCTGGGCTGATGGGTGACCCCATGCTCTCCGCGCTCGGCCAATGCCTCCAGATCGTCCACCGCCGACTGCAATCTCATCATTCGAAACGAATGCATCTATGCATATCGTATGATATAGTTATACATATGAGAACGAGCATCGACATACCCGATGACCTGATGGAGGAAGTCCGGAAGGCCCTCAAAGCGCAGAATCGCACTTTTCGTGATGCCGTGATCGAAGGCCTTCGCCGCACAATCCTGGCCGACAGAAAGGACCCGACACGATTCAAGCTGCGCGACGCGACGTTCATGGGAAAAATCGGCTTCGCACCGGGATTTCAACCCGAAGCGCTGACAGCGTCTCTGCGCCAGGATGCCGGCGAGCGACTCAATCCCGGAGCGTCCGAATATCTGGTTCATGACACCGATGATTGCGATTGATACGAACATTCTTGTCTACGCGCACCGCCCGGAGTTCGTATTACACCAGCCCGCCCGTATTCTGGTCGCAGATCTGGCCGGCGGGCCGCGTCCCTGGGCGGTCGTCATGCACTGCCTGATCGAGTTTGCCGGCGCCGTCTCGCATCCGGGCCGTTTCAGGCAACCGTCCAGCCCGGATGAGATCCAGGATCAGATCAGCGCCTGGCTCGAGTCGCCGCACTTGATCCTGCTCGAGGATAGCAAGATCATGCTGAATCGGTTTCTTAAGCTTTTACGCACCGGGAAAGCGACAGGTGCCATGGTTCATGATGCGCACATTGCCGCAGCCTGTCTCGCTGGCGGTGCCGACGAATTGCTTACCTGCGATCGCGACTACGCCCGCTTTCCGGCCCTGGCCACACGCAATCCGTTCGTGAACGCGGATTGACATGCTTCTGAATAACCCCAAGAACTCCGCCGCTGTCCGACTGGTTTGAACGGGAAAAGTCCCACATCACCCATCGCAGGATAACCGCGCGCGTCGCACGCCCATAGGAAATTGGGACAGGCACAAACCCGACGGGCACAAACCCGACGCAGCGATGCTCAGCGCCCTCCGAACACCTCGCGCAGCAACTCGGTGGTGCGCGCGACCGGATCATTGCGAATGCGCTGCTCTTCGGCGGCAATGACGAAAAACAGCCCGTCCAGCGCCCTGTCAGTCAAGAAACCTTCCAGGTCGGCCTCGAGCGGCTTGACGCCGGGCAGCCGATTCCAGGAAGTCGCGATGTCACGATACAACCCCACGCCCTGGACTTGCTCAAGCCGTTCGGCCACGATGGGCTGATAACGCTGACGCAACTCGCGCTCGGAGGTACTGCGCAGATAACGGGTCGCGGCGTCGTCGCCGCCGTTGAAAACCCCGAAAACGTCCGACGGCGACATCCGGCGGATGCCGTCGGCAAAGACCGGAACTGCCTCTTCGGCAGCCGCCTCGGCGGCACGATTCATTGCACGCTGCAGCGCATCGATCTGACCGGACAAACCGATTCGGCGCAATTGATCGGCAGCATTCTGCAACGTGGGCGGCAGCGGAATCCGGATTTCGCGGTTGTCGAGATAACCACCCGGGCGACCGACATTCTTGCTGGCGCGCCGGCTGGCGACCATGAGCGCCTCGCGCAGCCCCTCTGCGATCCGCTCGCGCGAGGATTCGCCACCGGGGCCGGCCGAACGGCCCATCTCGTCGAGAACCGCGCACGAGGCCATCAGCAAAGCGCTGACCAGAACGCAAACCGGCAATCGATTGTTCAAAGGCATGGCGATCTCCGAATGTTGGAATGTCTTCATGGTAGCCAACTCGGCACTTGTGCCCGTGAAAGTCCGAACTGTCGCTCGGGCTATTGGTCAAGCCCCGCATCCAGTGCATGCGCCTGGAAATCCGGGACCGGGAAATCCCGCGCGGCAATCCCGGACTGACACAACATCGGACTGCGGGGTCGATTTGCCCCGCCAGCAACACGGTGTCAGAATAAGGCCATAAACACGACCCCCATTCCTGGATTGGTTCGATGCA
>JBBDSL010000016.1:20337-56761 GCA_040904965.1 Wenzhouxiangellaceae bacterium | reverse complement strand
CCGGCAAATTCGGGATCACGACAGCATCATCTCAAAATCTTGTCGTACGCCCGGCGCAGGTCGCATAGCGCGCCCCGGTCCCGGACCGGCTTTTCCATCAGCGCTCCAGCATTTGCCTGACGGTCGTCTGATTGCCGGCGCCGTTGACGGCCGACGGGTAAAATTAGCGGCTACTGATCTGCAAGCATGCCGTGATCGAGTTTCTCGCCTTTTTCGTGCCTTGGGAATTCAACTGGCTCGTTCAGCTGACGATCTGGGGTGCGCTGCTGCTGTACTGGAACGGGCTTCGCCTGAGCCGTCCGGACCAACTGCCAGGCTACGGACCGGTGCTGGCGTTCGTGATCGGCGTACTGTTGATGTACCTGGTGACCCAGACGCGCTTCGACTACTGGTCGCAGTACATGTTCTTCGTCCATCGCGGCCAGCACTTGGTGCTGCACCACCTTGCGCCGTTTTTGATCGCGCTGTCCATGCCGGCGGCGGTGCTGGCCCGCGGAATGCCGCAACCGGTCAAGAGCTGGTTCGCGCGCCGCACCCTGTTGAAAGCCGGCTGGGTCGGCATCTACAGATTTCTGCAGCAGCCGTTCATCGCCTGCCTGCTGTTCGTCGGGCTGATCGCCTTCTGGCTCACGCCCGAGATTCATTTTGACGCGATGCTGAACTCGACGCTGTACTGGGTCATGAACTGGTCGATGGCGCTGGACGGCCTGCTGTTCTGGTGGCTGATGCTGGCCCCCATATCGCACCAGCCAGCGACTGAACCGGCCCAAGGGCACGCCCTGGCGACCTTTCACTCGGTCGGCGAGCTCGACGTATTGCCGAATACGCCTGCGCTTGCCTCGGTCGCGAAAGCCCGCCAGGACGTACCCTCGAACCGGTTCGCTACGCTGGCTGGCGCAATATGGGGGCCGAGGCGCGGCAAGCGTGAAATAACGCCCAGGCTGGGTTACGGCACGCGCGTGTTGCTGCTGGCCGCGGTGATGGTGCCGCAGATCATCATCGGCGCCAGCATCACGTTCGCCGACCAGGTGTGGTTCGACGTCTATGCCGTTTGCGGTCGCGCCTGGCCGCTGGCGCCGATCACCGACCAGCATCTGGGTGGATTGATTACCTGGATTCCGGCGGCGATGATGAGCGTGGTCGGCGCGCTGATCGTGCTGCGGTTCTGGATGTATTCGGACCAGGGCACAACAACGAAAACGCAACCGCAGATTTACGCAGATTATTGATTATCTGAACATTTTGAGAAATCCATGGGGATGTTGCACAAAAGCCATTCGAGGCGAGGATTGAAATGAAACACCCAAGCGTAGTTATAGCCAGTGGCGTGGTTGCATTGGTGGCTCTTCTGGCCGGCGCCATCTGGTGGGTTTCGCAGGTTGCTCCGGAATCGCCGATCACGGTCGAAAATGCGCGTGTGCGCCTGGTGCCCGGCGGTGGTCCGATGGCCGGCTACATGAAAATCGGCAACCATACCGATGGCCCGATCCGGTTGGTGGCCGCCGAATCGCCGGCATTCGGCAGCATAATGATCCACCGTACAGTGGTGCGTGACGGTCAGGCGCGCATGCAGCACCAGTCCCGCGGCGTCGAAATCCAGTCCCGCGGCTCGGCGGTGTTCAAGCCGCGCGACCTGCACCTGATGCTGATGCAGCCGCAAACGGAGCTGGAAGTCGGCGACCAGATCGAGGTGGTGCTGCGCTTCGAGGGCGCCGATCCGGCCGAATGGCCGGTTTCGTTCACCGTGGTGCCGGTGACCTCGCAATGAAGACGCCGGGCGTTTCAATGCGGGCCGCCGCGATCGCATTGGTGGCGCTGGTTCTGACCGGCTGCGGCGAAGACGAATGGCACGGCAAGAACATTACCGGCCTGATGCCGGAACTCGAATTCTCGCTGACCGACGAGAACGGCAACGCCGTGACCGACGAGGTCTTCTCCGGCCGCCCGCTGGCGATCTACTTCGGCTTCACTCATTGTCCAGACATCTGCCCGACCACACTGGCCCGGCTGGCCGCGGCCACGCGCAACCTGCCGGAGCGGGTCCGGCAGGACCTGCAACTTGCGTTTGTAAGCGTCGACCCGGACCGCGACGGCCCGGAGCAGCTGGCCCGTTACACCGCCGCGTTCAGCGACCGCATGCTGGGCCTGACGGGCACGCAGAGGCAACTCAGCGCGCTGACCCGCCGCTACCGCATCACCTACGGCTATGACCAGCCCGACGCTGACGGCCACTACGAGGTCAGCCACAGCTCCGCGATCCTGATCTTCGATGCAGACCTGGAGCCGCGCCTGATGCTGCTGGACAATCTCGGCGTGACGGAAATGGCCGAAGACCTGGAGCGGTTGCTGGGCGGTTCGCGCAGCGATCTTTGAACCGGGCCCAGGGTTTTCTCTCGGCGGCTGGCCGCCTGATTCTTTCGCGGTCGGAGACCGCTCCTACGGGAATCATGGAAATTTTGCCTTCTCGCCTTGCATTTTGGCGAGTTTTCGGCTATAAAGACGGGCTCGATTTGGAATAGCCGGATAACGGCTGCTCCGCAACTAATTCAGTCATCAAATCTGGAACTGCCGTTATGTCCAAAGTCTGCCAGGTAACCGGCAAACGCCCGCTGGTCGGGAACAACGTTTCCCACGCTAACAACCGTACCAAGAAGCGTTCGCTGCCAAATCTGCACAGCCATCGTTTCTGGGTCGAAAGCGAAAACCGCTGGGTGAAGCTGCGTCTGTCCACCAAGGGAATGCGCATCATCGACAAGAAAGGCATCGACGCCGTGCTGACCGACCTGCGCGCGTCCGGCCAGAAAATTTAAAGGAGATTCGACATGGCAGGTAGCGCCCGCGACAAGATCAAGCTCGTCTCCTCCGCCGGGACGGGTCATTACTACACGACCGACAAGCAGAAAAAGAACACGCCGCACAAGCTTGAGTTCAAGAAGTACGACCCGGTCGTGCGCAAGCATGTGATGTACAAGGAAGCCAAAATCAAATAATCCGGCATCTGCCGTGTTGCACCCATTCGAAACGCCGGGCCCCGCCCGGCGTTTTTTGTTTTCGCCGCGCCGAGTGTCTTGTCGAGGCATGGTTTCTCGACCTCGATGCCGGATTCGGCGGGGATCGCTCGCTTCAGTTCGACGCGTGGCGAGACCTTCAGCGACCGATCCTCGCCGAATCCGGCAGATCGGGGACTCCAATCACCTGGGCGCATTCCAGCATTTTCCGGTAAAGGATGCCGAGACTCGGCGTCAGCCCGCATTTCCGTTTCCTGCGATTCGACGGGCGCCGGGCGCCGGAAGAAGGGTATCTGTTTCTTGTGGTTCCGAATTTCCGGAAACCGGAAATCGTCTCAGGAAAGGTCTTGACATTCACGTTTACGCGTGTAAACATTCAGCCAGGTTCGTTTACAGGCGTAAATTCAGATGCAGATTTCAAAAGCCGAGAGCCAGGTCATGCAGTTTCTCTGGGAGCGCCATCCGGCAACGGCCAGCGACGTCTTCGCCGCGCTCGGGTCTGTCAACGACTGGTCCGAGGCGACGGTCAAGACGCTGCTCAATCGTCTCAAGAAAAAGGGGGCTGTGGCGACCGAGCCCGACGGAAAGCGGTTCCTGTACCGGCCGGCGATCGAACGCGACGCCTGGGTGCTCGAGGAAAGTAGCCACATGCTCAACCGCCTGTTCGACGGGAGGCTGGCGCCGCTGGTGTCGCACTTTTCCAACCACGGCAAGCTCAGCCGGGAAGACCTGGACGAGCTTCGCGATCTGATCGAGAGGCTGGATGATGAGCACTGAAATGGTGTCCTGGGCAATCGGTGCGACGGTCCTGACCAGCGCTGCGATACTGCTTGTGCTCGCTTTGCGACCCTTCCTCGCAAGGACATTCGGTATTCGCGCCGCGATCGTGATCTGGCTGCTCGTGCCGCTGGTGCTGATCGTCGGGGTGTTGCCAGCCCGCAGCATCGATGTTGCCCCGGCATCGGACACTCAGACCGTGATTTACCTTGATGGCCTCGGCACGGTTGCGGCGGCGGCGCGGGACATCGGCCAGTCTTTTTCCGTCACCTGGCGCACCGTGGTTGCCGCGGTGTGGCTCGCGGGCGCCGGTCTGATGCTGGTGGTGCTGGCGCGTCGACAGGCGCGTTTTCGTCGGCTGCTGGGCACGCTGCGACCGGCGGGTAAGCGGCTGCTGGCCTCCGACAGGGGTTCGGCAGGGCCCGCCGTGCTTGGCGTGGTTCGCCCTTGCGTGATCGTGCCGCGCGACTTCGGACATCGGTTCGACGCGCGCCAGCGCCGCCTGATGCTGGCGCACGAATACACCCACCTCAAGCGCGGCGACCCGGCCTGGAACCTGGTGGCCGCCGGCCTTCGCTGCCTGTTCTGGTTCAACCCGCTGGTGCACGTGGCCGCAACCCGGTTCCGTCACGACCAGGAACTGGCCTGCGACGCGACCGTTCTGGCGCGTCGACGGCATGGCCCGGCGCGCATATGCCTCCGCGCTACTGGCGCTGCAGGATGACTTGCCGGTGCCCGCATTCGGCTTCGGCGCCCACCCGCTCAAGGAGAGAATCCGCATGCTCGCAACCCTGAAGAAAACCTCGCCCCGGAGACATCTGGCCGGCACGTTTGTGGCCGTCACCCTGGCGCTGACAATGGCGGCGGTTGCATGGGCCGCCAACCCGGAAACGTCAGGCCGGGAGACCGTCATCGACGAGCAGTTCGCGTTCGATATCGAGGTCACCGTTGACGGCCGCAGCCAGGCCGGCATCCTCACCCTGACCGGCGATACGGCAGTGTCATCCATCGGCGGCCAGCCGCGCATGCTTGCAGACGACACCCTGCGCCTGGAGCACCGCGACGATGAATCGGGCTGGGCGGCCGAAGTCACCATCGACCGCATGCCCGACGAGAAGTTTTCGGTGACGGCGACCATCAGCAGGAACGGTGAAGTCGTATCCGCCCCGCGCATGATCATCGGCGCCGATTCGCCGGCCAGCATCGAGACGCGCGACCCGGACACTGACGAGCTCGCCTATCGCCTGGTGCTGACGCCGGTTGATCCCCCACAACCCGAATCGCCAGGCACGGGCCAATCCGATTCGGCCATGCTCTTGCTCACCGTCAACGAAGTTGCATCGGTATTGCGGCAGGTGCAATGGCCGCGGGCCACGGGTGACTCGATGTTGCTGAACATGTCCCAAGACGGCGAGCCGGAGCCCTGGAACGCCTGGGTGGGCCTGCAGCGTCTGGAAGGTGACCGGATCGAACTCTGCCTGGAGAGTTTCCACGTGCAGGGCGTTACACGTTCGATCATGGACAAAAAAGGCTGCATGATCTTGGATGCCGGTACCCTGGACAATGCTTATATGAGGGGTGGGGTCGACGACGCCGGTATTTCATGGCGCCTGGACATGGTTCCTAATGCTCAATAACCGAATTAGGGAACCGACAGACACGATAGCGTGTATCAGCATCAAAGCTCGGGTAGCCTGGCGCAGCGCGCATTCGGGAATGGGCGGGATTGAAATTGATCCCGGGTGCGCTTTGCTTACCCGGGCTACGTTAATTGAAACTTCGGGTTCAGGATGAGTGCGCTAAGCGCATGACGTTCGAAGTTCCAAGGCCTGTGCTTCGTGCTCTTCGTGCCTTCTTCGTGCTCTTCGTGTCCCGCTTTTCGCTTTTCAATCTGCGCGAATCGGCGTAATCCGCGGCCGCATTTTTTAAACAAGACCTCTTTCGGCCAGCGACACCACCTCGCCGTCGCCGACGATGAAGTGATCGAGCAGCCGGATGTCGACCAGCCCCAGCGCATCCCGCAATCTTCGGGTAATGGCCAGGTCCGACTGGCTGGGTTCTGCAATGCCGGACGGGTGGTTGTGGGCAATAATAATAGCCGCGGCATTGCGCGCCAGGGCCTTTTCCACCACCACGCGCGGGTGTACATGGGCGGCGTCTATGGTGCCGGCGAACAGCTCCTCGAACGCGATCACGCGGTGACGCGTATCCAGCAACAGCGCACAGAACACCTCGTGCGCGCGGTGTCGTAGCTTGGCCGACAGAAACCGCCGGGTCGCGTCCGGGCTGGTCAGCGCCTCGCCACGGTTCAGCCGTGCCTTGAGCTGGCGCCGGGCCAGTTCCAGCGCGGCATGGATCTGGGCGTACTTGGCCGGTCCCAGCCCGGGCTGGGCGCACAGCGTGTCGCAGTCCGCTTCCAGCAGGCCGCGCAAGCCGCCGAACTCGCCGATCAAATGGCGCGCCAGATCAAGCGCGGAGCGTCCACGTGCGCCGATTCGCAGCAGGATCGCCAACAGTTCGGCGTCGCTGAGTGCGCCGGGCCCGTGTTCCAGCAGCCGCTCGCGTGGGCGCTCGGCTAGTGGCCAGTCATTGATTCGCATACAATTCTTCCTTAGTCATGATCACAGGCTATAAAGCATGGCCCTGAACGCCGCCGATTACCATCGGCAAAATTCCCTGATTCGGGTAGGAAAATGAGCCAATCTCCATCGGAAAAAGCGGAAACCCCGCGCCGCGTACTGGTCGGTGTATCGGCCGGGATTGCCGCGTACAAGGCGCCGGAGCTGGTGCGCCGCCTGCGCGAGGGCGGGGCGGAGGTGCGCGTGGCCATGACCCGGGGTGCGAAGGAATTCATTACCCCGCTGACCCTGCAGGCGGTCAGCGGCCACCGCGTACACCAGACCTTGCTGGACGCCGAGGCCGAAGCCGGCATGGGACACATCGAACTGGCGCGCTGGGCCGACGACATCGTGATTGCCCCGGCAACCGCCGATCTGTTGGCGCGCCTGAGCGGCGGTCTGGCCGATGATCTGCTGACCACCACCGTGCTGGCCAGTCGCGCCCGCCTGTGGCTGGCCCCGGCGATGAACCATGTCATGTGGGGTCACCCGGCGGTGCGGGCCAACACGGCGAGGCTCCAGGAATGGGGCGGGCGCTTACTGGGACCTGATTCGGGCAGCCAGGCCTGCGGCGAGGAAGGTTACGGTCGAATGCTGGCCCCCGACGAAATCGCCTCGGCGGTGCTGGGCGGCTCGAAGCGCCTGAAAGGCAAGCGTTTCGTGGTCACGGCCGGGCCCACGTACGAGGCGCTGGATCCGGTACGCTTCATCGGTAACCGGTCATCAGGCAAGATGGGGTTTGCGGTGGCCGAGGCGCTGGCCGATGTTGGCGCCGACGTGACGCTGATTGCCGGCCCGGTGCACTTGACCGCGCACGGCGCGATCCGCCGAATCAACGTCAAGACCGCCGAGCAGATGCGCGAGGCAGTGCTGGGGCAGTTGCCGGCCGACGGTTTCGTTTCGGTCGCCGCCGTGGCAGACTACCGGGCGGCGTCGTGCAGTGAGCAGAAGATCAAGCGCAGCGGCGAGTCCATGAAGTTGGAATTGGTGCCCAACCCGGATATCGTTCGCGAAGTCGCCGGCCTCGATCCGAGACCATTCGTGGTCGGGTTTGCCGCCGAGACGCAGAATGTTGCCGACAATGCGCGCGGCAAGCTGGAGGCCAAGAATCTTGACCTGATCGCCGCCAACCGTGTCGGCACCGATTGCGGCTTCGACGTGTGCGAGAACACCCTGATGGTGTATTCGCGCGATCGGGAATGGGACCTGGGTTCGGCCTCCAAGCTCGAACTTGGGCGGAAACTGGTGGAAGTCATCATCGATGCAATGGAGTCGTCCTGAATGAGGGAGCTTGAAGTCCGGATTCTCGACCCGCGGATCGGCACCGATTGGCCGCTGCCGGCCTATGCCACCGAGGGCTCGGCCGGCATGGACCTGCGCGCGATGATCGACGAGCCGATCACGCTCGAGCCCGGTGATACGGCCTTGGTGCCGTCGGGCCTGGCGATTCACCTGGCCGATCCGTCGCTGGCCGCCGTGTTGCTCCCGCGCTCCGGTCTGGGCTATAAACAGGGACTGGTGATGGGCAATCTGGTGGGGCTGATCGACAGCGACTACCAGGGGCCGGTCAAGATGCCGTGCTGGAACCGCGGCCGCGAGTCGATCACGATCGCGCCGGGTCAGCGGATTGCGCAACTGGTGCTGCTGCCGGTGGTCCAGGTCAAGCTCAAGCCGGTCGAACAATTCCGGGATTCGGCCCGCGCCGATGGCGGCTTTGGCCATACCGGTACGCACTGATAAAAAAATGGGAAACGGAAACGCCATGCCGCAAGCTCCGATGAAAACCCAAAGTGGTCGAGCATTGCCCAGGCTGCTCGGGCTGGTACTCATGGCCTTCGGGCTTGCCGTGTTGTTGCTCGGAGCCTACCTGGTCTGGAACAGTCTCCAAGCCCGGCTGGCGCTGGAAGCGGCCGCCGAAGGCGCCGCGGACCAGGCCGGGCTGATCGAGCAGCAGATCAGCTCGGTTCGCCAGGCGATCCAGAGCGAAGAGTTTGTGGCCCTGGTGGCCGGCAGCGAATCCATTAACCGCGATGCGCTGGTCGCCACACTCAGATCCCTGGGTGTTGGCAACGTGCTCAACGTCGTGATTGCACGCCAGGCGATCGAGGAAGTGGACCTTTCCGTATTTCCGGGCAGCGGCTTTGCCGCGCTGGAAATGATGCTCAAGGCGCGCACCGAAGGTTCGGTGCCGGCGCAGGTCCACTTTGCAGGTGCGCCGGACGAATACCTGGCCGTGGCCGAACGGCTGGATTCGGAAGACCCCAGGAGCGCCGTGGCGCTGGTCACTTTCCCGGTCAGCGTGCTGGTCAACCGCGTGCGTCGGCCGGAAGCGGTCCATGCCATGAGCCTGGTGCAGGTCGCCGGCGGCCAGGAGACGACCCTGGAGCAATTCGGAAGTGCTGTCGGCACGCCCACCGGACAGGTGCCGATCGCAGGTTCGCTGTTCCAGCTCGGCTGGTATCGATCCAGCGTCATCGGACCGATGTCTACCATGCAACTTGCCGGTGTAGCAGGCATCGGCCTTCTGCTGGCCGTGCTCGGCTTCATGGTCACCCGCCGCTCCCGGGCCGTCGCCGACGGTGAGCAACCCGATGCCGCAGTGGCGGACAAAGGCAAGCCGGCCGACGGTGGCGAGGCGGATGTCGCACCTGCGCCCGAACCGGTGCGCCAACGACCGAAAGCGTCACAACCCGCCCAGCCCCCCGCGCATGAACGGGCCCGCCGTACCGAAGAGCTGGATCCCGAGACTCTCGAGCCGATCGCCGATTCCAGGTCCAGTTCACGCGGGGCTCCCGCCGCCGACAGTTTCGACGACGGCCCGATTCTCGAAGAGGATCCGCTGACCTTCGACGGCGAACCGCGTCGCGAAAGCGCAGAGCAGCGCAATTTCGAAGCGCCCGAACTGGGCGTGCCGGAGTCGGCGCCCGGTACCACCAACGGGCCCGGAGAGGACCAGCCGGAAGCCGGGGAAGACGACGATTTCCTGTTCGACCCGGACGCGCCCGCCGACGACCAGTCCGACATCAGCCTGATGCTGCAGTCGCTGGTCGAAGACGACGAGCCCGACGAACAAGGGGCCTCTGAACCGGTGGCCCCGCAGGTTGCCGACGCGCCGGAACCGGCACCGGTCGACGCCGAACCAACGCCGCCGGTCGTGCCGCCGGCCTCGATCTTCCGTGCCTACGATATTCGCGGCGTGGTCGGCGACACGCTGAGCGCGGAGATCGCCGAGGCGATCGGCCGGTCGGTCGGCTCCGAGGCACGCAGCAAGGGGCTGAACCGGATTGCCGTGGCACGCGACGGCCGCCTGTCCGGCGCCGAACTGCTGGCCGCGCTCAGCCGCGGCCTGGTGGCCGCCGGCGTGGATGTGATCGACGTCGGCGCGGTACCCACCCCGGTGCTGTATTACGCCGCCCAGGAGCTTGGCGGGGGTTCCGGCGTGATGGTCACTGGCAGCCACAATCCGCCTGATTACAACGGTTTCAAGATCGTGCTCGGTGGCGAGTCGCTTTCCGGCGAGCGTATTACAGCGCTGCATACCCGACTCGCCGATGGCGATCTGGAATCGGGCAAGGGCCAGATCAGCCAGCAGCGGATCACGGTCCAGTACATCGAGCGGATCGGCACCGACATCCAGCTGGAGAAGCCGCTGAAGGTCGTCGCTGACTGCGGCAACGGTATTGCCGGCGCGGTCGCGCCGCGCCTGCTGGAGGCCATCGGCGCCGAGGTGATTCCGCTGTACGCCGAGGTCGACGGCACATTCCCCAATCATCATCCCGACCCTGGCGATCCGGCAACGCTGGAAGACCTGCGCCTGTGCGTGCGCAACTTCAACGCCGACATCGGCGTGGCCTTCGACGGCGACGGCGATCGCCTGGGCGTGGTCGCGCCGGACGGCGAAATCATCTACCCGGACCGGCTGATGATGCTGTTCGCGCGCGACGTGCTGTCGCGCAATCCCGGTCAGCCGATCATCTTCGACGTCAAGTGCTCCGGCCTGCTGGCCGGCGAGATCGAAAAGGCCGGCGGAAAACCCATCATGGCGCGCACCGGTCACTCGTTCATCAAGGAGCAGCTCAAGCGCGATCGGGCACCGCTGGCCGGCGAAATGAGCGGGCATTTCTTCTTCGCCGAGCGCTGGTTCGGTTTCGACGACGGCATGTACGCCGCGGCAAGGCTGCTGGAGATCCTGGCCGCCGATACCCGGGCGCCGGGCCAGATCCTGGCCGCATTGCCCAAGGCCGAAAGCACTCCGGAACTGAAGGTGGAGATGAAAGAAGGCGAACCGCACCCGTTTGTCGAGGAATTCGCCCGCACGGCCAGTTTCGAGGGGGCCGAGATCAACAGCATCGACGGCGTGCGCGCCGACTTCAAGGACGGATTCGGACTGGTGCGCGCATCCAACACCACCCCGGTGCTGGTGCTGCGATTCGAGGGCAAGGACAAAAAGGCCCTCACCCGCATCCAGCAGCTGTTCCGCAAAGCCATGCTCGAAGTCAATCCGGCGTTGAAACTGCCGTTCTAGCTCGAAACCGCTACCGTCCTGTAGGAGCGGTATCCGACCGCGATCAAATCCAACCCGAATCGCCGACGGATTCGGCTCCTACAGCGGAACCGGATCCATCGCCAGCGCTTTTTGAAACGCCGAGCGGCTTGACATCCACGACACCCCGTCGTCCCTAGATATGACTTCGCGTAAAGCTCAGTCTTCGTCGGGCCCCTCGGCCCGCCAGTTGACCAGCTTCCACTCGTCGCGGTCGTCGGCGCTGGCATCCAGTGCGATCCAGTAGGTCTTGCCGGCCTCGATTTCCAGTTCGATCTCGTTGCCTTCGCGACGGCTGTCGGCGCCTACCGAGCGTATCAATCCGCCGCTGCGGCCTAGGTCGACGTTCGGCGCCTTGGCGTTGATGGTGTGACGGCCGGGCTTGAGCCAGACGCCGCGCTCGCGCGTGGTTCGCTTGCCGTCGACTTCGGTGATGTTGACGGCGAACAGCTGCTGTCCGGGGCGATCGATGGTGCCGCTGACAACGCCGTGCGGTTCGCCCGCTCTTGCGTAGGGACTCTCGTCGGCCACCGCCGGCGCGCCGAGCGCGCACAATACTGCCAGGGCCGCGAAACTCGCTGCGATTGTGTTGACGATTGTGTTGATGCTTCTGCTCATGACAACCTCCTGTCGCGTTGCGTTGTCCAGTATTGGACCGCAGCCACGTCCAAACGATCACGCTTTGTTTTCCGACGATCAACGAATACCGCAGGTACTTCGCTGCAATGACTAATAATAGGCCTGCTCGATAAACAGTGGATCCAGACTGCCGTTCCAGTCCTTCTGGTAGCGTTCCAGCAGCACTTCGGCCGGGGTGAGCCCGGTATCCACGATGTGCTTGAGCGGCAACAAAAAGCCGGTTTCGTCGTCGCCGGATGCGCTCAGATTCTTGCGCCGGGCCAGGCCCTGATGGGCCAGCGCAAGCATGTCGCGCGCGATGTCGCGCACGCTGCGCCCGCCGATACGTGCCTTCAGGCCCTGCCTGGATACGTCGCCGCGCAACTGGTGCAGTTCGTCTGGTGTCCAGCCCCGGACAAGTTCCAGGCAGCCGTCCAGACTGTCCGAGTCGTACAGCGCGCCCACCCACAAAGCCGGCAGAGCACATAGCCGCTTCCAGGGGCCGCCGTCGGTGCCGCGCATTTCGAGAAATTTCTTCAAGCGCACCTCGGGAAAAGCCGTGGTCAGGTGGTCCTCCCAGTCCGCCAGGGTCGGATACTCGCCCGGCAGCGCCGGCAGCTTCCCGGCCATGAAGTCGCGGAACGACTGACCCGCCGCATCGATGTAGCGACCCTGGCGGCGCACGAAGTACATCGGCACGTCCAGCACCCACTCGGCATAGCGTTCGAAGCCGAAGCCGGATTCGAACACGAACGGCAACTGGCCAGTGCGATAGGGGTCGGTGTCGGTCCAGATATGGCTGCGATAGCTCAGATACCCCGACGGCTTGCCCTCGATGAACGGCGAATTGGCAAACAGCGCCGTGGCAATCGGCTGCAGCGCGAGCGAGGCGCGGAACTTGTCGACCATGTCTTGCTCGCTGGAAAAATCCAGGTTGACCTGGACGGTACAGGTGCGCGTCATCATGTCCAGGCCCAGCGAACCCACCCGCGGCATGTGCGCGCGCATGATCCGGTACCGGTCCTTGGGCATCCAGGGGATTTCCTCGCGTTTCGCTGTGGGATGAAAGCCCAGGCCGAAAAAACCGAGTCCCATGGGCTCGGCGATGGTCCTGACCTCAGCCAGGTGCGAGTTGACTTCGTTGCAGGTCTCGTGCAGGTTCTCCAGCAGGTCGCCGGAAAGTTCCAGCTGCCCGCCCGGTTCCAGGGTGATCGAACAGCCCTGGCGCTTGAGCGCGATGATGTTGCCGTTCTCGAGTTCCGGCTGCCAGTCGTAGCGCTCGGCCAGACGCGCCAGCAGCACGCCGATGCCTTTTTCGCCCTCATAGGGCAGCGGCCGGCGATCGGCCAGGGTAAAGCCGAACTTCTCGTGCTCGGTACCGATGCGCCACGCCTGCTTCGGCCTGCAGCCGGAAGCCAGTTCGTCGACCAGCGCCTGGAAGCCGGAAATGGGCTGGGAAGCTTGCGAGGGTTCGCTCATGAATCGGACCGCGGCGAAAAACGCGATTATCGCCTATCGCCATGGGCTTCGCATGGATACACTAGGTGATGATGACTTTCGTGTCGCCGACCATTCCGATCCGGACCTCTTTTCACCGGCGATCTGCGACCGGAATTCTTCGCCGCTGGCTTGCCGGATTTCTGGCGGCCTGGTGCATGCTGGCCACCGCCGGCGAGATTCATCGCGGCCTGGGCCCGTCCCCGGACACCATCGACATCCACCGTGCCCAGGGACTCTCGGCGTTCAACTTGCTGCGCGATCTGCACGAGGGCCTGCTGACCCGGGATGCGGCCGGGCGCCCGGTTGCCGGCATCGCGCGCCAATGGGCAGTCTCCGACGACGGCCTGACCTGGACCTTCGAGCTGGACCCGCAGGCGCGCTGGTCGGACGGTTCGGCCCTCACGGCCGATGATTTCCGGCGCGGCTTCATCCGCGCGCTGGATCCGGAAGCCGCTTCGCCGACGTCGGGCTGGCTGGCGCCGATCGAAACGGTGGAAGCGCTTTCCAGACATCGACTCAAGATCCGGCTCAAGCATCGCGTGCCGTGGTTCGAGGAATTGCCGACCCTGCCGGTGACCTACCCATGGCCGGCCGGCGGCAGCGCGTTGTTCAGTGGGCCGTTCCGGCTTGCCGAGCGGGTGCCCGGGGCACACTTTCGGCTGGAGAAGAACACACACTACCGCGAGGCCGGCTCGGTGGCCGCCGATGTCATCGTCTGGCACGTGACCGAAGACCCCTCGGCCGAACTGGCGCGCTTTCGTACCGGCGAGCTGCACATCACCGAATCGGTGCCGCCCGGACGCCACGACTGGCTCAAACGCGAGCTCGGTGACTCGCTGCGTGTTGCGCCGTATCTTGGAAGTTTCTACCTGGTCAACGAGGAATGGAAGGTGTTCGTCACCAACCGCCGCCACGGCCGGATTACCGAGGTCGTACGCGGCGGCTGGATTGCCGACTGGGCCGATCCGGGCAACTTTCTCGGCAACTTCCATTCCGAAAGCCCGCTGAACTATGCCTTCCTGGAAGATTCGCGCTTCGACCGGCTCCTGGACCGGGCCGGGACGGCAGCCGGCGAAGCGCGCACCGAGTTGTTGTGGCAGGCCGAGCAGCGAATGCTCGACCGGAACGCCATCATCCCGCTGTACTACTACTAATGCAATCAGAAGTATTGCCTCATTCAGCTTGTCTCTCGGCGCGTGTGGCAAGGCGTCGGCGCGAAGTCTGTAGCCGGGCCTACATCGAGCGACGACAACGCTGTCCACACGCGCCGAGAGGCAAGCCCTGCGGGGGCTCCGGACGAATCCGCCTGCGGCGTTAAGGTGACTCGACGTAGAACAACTATGCCTTCGCCACCTTGCCTTGCAGGCGAATCCGTCCGGAGCCCTGAATGTGGCAATACTTCTGATTGCATTAGTATGTCTCCAGGCATCTGGTGCATCCCGGGATTTCGGGTTACGAGGACAACCCCATGGACATTCATCTTTCGCGCTGGCTGACGGGGCCACGCTGATGCCACCAATGCGCGCCAGCCCGATCATGCTTGCGGCCCTGCTCGGGTCGGTCGTGCTCATCGCCGGTTGCGGCCAGCCGGGCGAGCCCCAGGCGCCGGCCCAGCCGATCCGGCTGGATGAACCGGTGTCGCTGGTGCTGGACGCCGCCGGCCGGCCGGCCCCCGAGATTCTGGCCGAGACCCAGGAACTGCACCGCGGCAACGGCGAGGAGCCCCAGACGCTGGACCCGCACCGGGCCACAGGCGTGCCGACCGCCAACATCCTGCGCGACCTGTTCGAAGGGCTTGCCACCACCGCGCCGGACGGTCGAATCGTGCCCGGGGCGGCCGGGCGCTGGGATATCAGCCGCGACGGCATGACCTATACGTTCTACCTGCGTGACAACGCGCGGTGGTCCAACGGCGACCCGGTCACGGCCGAGGATTTCGTGTTCAGCTTTCGCCGCTCGGTCAACCCGAAAACCGCGGCCGTTTACGGCCGCATGCTGATACCGATCGAAAACGCGCAGGCCATTCTGGCCGGCCGGCAGAAACCGGAAACGCTTGGCGTGGAAGCGCTCAACGACCACACCGTGCAGATCCGGCTGGACGACCCCACGCCGTATTTTCTGGGCCTGCTGACCCACCCGTCCACCTACCCGGTGCATGCGCCCAGTCTGGTCGATCACGGCGACGATTTCGTGCTGCCGGGCAACCTGGTCTCCAACGGCGCCTACCGGTTGGTCGACTGGGTGCCGCGCTCGCGCATTACGCTGAACCGCAACCCGCACTACCATGCCGCCGACCGGGTGATTATCGAGCGGGTGGTGTTCTACCCGATTGAGGATGAAAACAACGAGTTCCAGCGGTTCCGGGTTGGCGATCTGCACTGGACCGACCAGGTACCGAGCAACCTGTTTCGCTGGCTGAGCGCCAACCTGCCGCAGGCGCTTTCGGTATCGCCGTGGTTCGGCACCTACTACTTCGGCTTCAACCTTACGCGCGAACCGTTCGAGGAAAACCTGCTGTTGCGACAAGCGCTGAACCTGGCCATAGACCGCGAGATCCTCACCGGCAAAGTCACTCAATTCGGCGAAATCCCCACCTTCACGCTGGTGCCCGAGGGGCTGCCCGACTACCCGCCCCCGGTGCCCGACTATGCGGCGCTGTCGCAGGCCGAGCGCGAGCAGATGGCGCGCGAGCTCTACCGGCAGTCGGGCTACGCCGACGACCAACCGCTGGAAGTCGAGCTGCGCTACAACACCTCGGAGAACCACCGCAAGATCGCAGTGGCCATATCCGCGATGTGGAAGCAGGTGCTGGGCGTGCGCACGCGGCTGATCAACGAGGAGTTCCGCGTGTTCCTGCAGAACCGGGCGCTCAAGCGCAATACCGAAGTGTTCCGCGCCGGATGGATCGGCGACTACCAGGACGCCTTCACTTTTCTGGAACTGTTCCACTCCGAGCATCGCCGCAACGATTCGGGTTACGACAACCCGCGCTACGACCGACTGCTGGAACAGATCTCCACCGAGCGCATCCCGGCGCGCCGGCGCAATCTGATGGTCGAAGCCGAACGCATGCTCCTGGCCGACCAGGTCGTCATGCCGGTCTACACCTACGTCACCAAGCGCCTGGTCAACCCGCTACTCAAAGGCTGGGAACCCAACGTAATGGACTTCCACCCCAGCCGGCAGATGTATTTTGTCAAGGCGCGGTCGGAGGCGGACGAAGGCGAGACAAGAAGCGAAACCAGCTCTCGCCAAGACGCCAAGGCGCAAAGGGAAGACGAAAGTGAAGATGCGTGAATCGTTGAGCGGTTCGGGGCCGGACCTGGCCGATGTGTCTGTGCGTGCATCGCTTGAAGGCTTGCCTCTCGCGGAGACGCAGAGACGCAGAGAAAGGCAAGAGCATAAAACCAACATAGCTCTCGCAGAGATGCAGAGTCGCAGAGAGAAGTCAAAATCAGATCTGATCTTTGGGAATTCAGATTGTCCTCGGGTAGCAGTCGGATATGGGGAGGGTGTGATGGAAGAAATCAAGAACAACGGCGAACGCGGTGTCAATCGGATAAGCGGAGCAATCGTCGAGGAAGCTCTTCGCTTTTCGAACAACCCATGCTGAACTACTCCCTGAAACGTCTGGCCTCGGCCATTCCCACGCTGCTGATCCTGATCACGGTCGCATTCTTCCTGATCCGGATCGCACCGGGCGGGCCGTTTGATTCGGAGAAGGCGTTGCCGGCCGAGATCGAGGCCAATCTGGAAGCACGCTATCAACTCGACGACCCGCTGATCGTCCAGTACTTCCGTTACCTGGGCGATATCGTGCGCTTCGATTTCGGGCCGTCGTTCCACTACCGCGACTGGACCGTCAACCAGTTGATCGCCCAGGGCGCGCCCGTATCATTTACGCTGGGTGGCATCGCGCTGGTGCTGGCATTCGTCATCGGCGTGCTGATCGGCGTATGGGCCGCACTCAAGCAGAACTCGCCGTCGGACTACCTCACCATGTCGGTGGCCATGATCGGCATCTCCATCCCCAACTTCGTCGCCGCCCCGTTGCTGATCCTGTTGTTTGCAATCACACTGGGCTGGCTGCCGGCCGGCGGCTGGGACGGCTCCGTCCAGCGCATGGTGCTGCCGGCCATCGCGCTGGCGCTTCCCATGATCGCCTATGTGGCGCGCATCACGCGCGGCTCCATGATCGAGGTGCTGCATTCGAGCTTCATCCGTACCGCCCGTGCCAAGGGCATGCCCGAGCACGAAGTGCTGTTGCGCCATGCGCTCAAGCCCGCGTTGCTGCCGGTGATCTCCTATCTGGGTCCGGCCGCCGCGGCCATTCTCACCGGCTCGGTGGTCATCGAGCGCATCTTCACCATCCCCGGCATCGGCAGCCACTTCGTCCAGGGCGCGCTCAACCGCGATTACACGCTGGTCATGGGCGTGGTGATCTTCTACGGCGTACTGATCATCGCGCTCAACTACCTGGTCGACCTGCTGTACGCCTGGCTGGACCCGAGGATCCGCTATGACCGCTGAGGCTCCCGAGAGCACTGTCGACATCTTCGAGCAGGCGATGGACCGGCGCACGGTCAAGGGCCGCTCACTGTACGTTGATGCCTGGCATCGGCTCAAGCGCAACAAGGCCGCGGTCGTCGGGGCGATGATCCTGTTGTTCATCATTATTATGGTCACGATCGGCCCCATGCTGAATCCCTGGGACCACGAGATCCCGGACTGGGATCATTACTCCACGCCGCCTTCGATGGACACCGGGCACGTCATGGGCACCGACGCGCTTGGCCGCGATCTGTTCGAACGGGTGATGGTCGGCGGGCGTATTTCGCTGCTGGTCGGCATCATCGCCACGCTGGTCTCACTTGTCATCGGCGTCACCTACGGCGCGGTGGCCGGTTATCTGGGGGGCAGGGTGGACAACTGGATGATGCGCGCGGTCGACGCGATCTACGCGCTGCCGTTCATGTTTTTCGTGATTCTTCTGATGGTGGTGTTCGGGCGCAACATCTTTCTCATATTCGTTGCAATCGGCGCGGTCAACTGGCTGGACATGGCACGCATCGTTCGCGGCCAGACGCTATCGCTCAAGAACAAGGCGTTCATTGAAGCCGCGCTGGTATCGGGCGCCACCGAGCGCCAGGTCATCGCCCGGCACATCATTCCCAACCTGCTCGGTGTGGTGGTGGTCTACGTATCGCTGACCATTCCCCAGGTCATTCTGGTCGAATCGTTCCTGAGCTTCCTCGGCCTGGGCGTGCAGGAACCGCTCACCAGTTGGGGCGCGCTGGTCAACGAAGGCGCACAGGAGTTGGAGACCGCGCCCTGGTCGCTGCTGTTCCCGGCCACCTTCCTCGCTGCCACGCTGTTTGCGTTCAACTTCCTGGGTGATGGCTTGCGGGATGCGTTGGATCCCAGGGACAGATAGTGGTGACGCGCTGATGGCACTCCTCGAAATCAACGACCTGACCGTCGCGTTCGACACGCCCGAGGGCGTGGTGCACGCGGTCAACGGGCTGAGCTTCGACCTTGAGCCCGGCCAGACGCTGGGCATCGTCGGCGAGTCCGGTTCGGGCAAGACTCAGACGGCCATGGCCATGATGGGGCTGCTGGCCGAGAACGGTCGTGCCTCGGGATCGGTCAAGTTCCGCGGGCAGGAACTGCTCGGACTTTCCACCCGGGAGCTGAGCCGGATCCGGGGTTCGAAGATCTCGATGATCTTCCAGGACCCGGTCAGCTCGCTGAACCCGTACATGGCCATCGGCGACCAGTTGGTCGAAGTGCTCACCCACCACCGCAACCTGAAGCGCAGGGCCGCGCGCGAGCGCGCCGCCGAGATGCTGCACCAGGTCGGCATCAGCGAGCCGGGCCAGCGCCTGCGCCAGTATCCGCACCAGCTCTCCGGCGGCATGTGTCAGCGCGTCATGATCGCGATGGGACTGTTGTGCCAGCCCGACCTGCTGATTGCCGACGAGCCGACCACCGCACTCGATGTCACGGTGCAATCGCAGATCAACACGCTGATGGGCGAGCTTTCGGAAAAGTCCTCGACCGCGATCATGCTGATCACCCACGACCTCGGCGTGGTCGCCGGCCTGTGCGACAAGGTGCTGGTGATGTACGCCGGCGAGGTCATGGAAACCGCCGATGTCGAGCCGCTGTTCGCCGACCCGGCCCATCCGTACACCCAGGGCTTGCTGCAGTCGGTGCCGCGGCTGGACCGCGAGCACTCCGGCATCCTCAACGCCATTCCCGGCAACCCGCCGGACCTGATCGATCTGCCCGAGGGCTGCCCGTTCCGGGGTCGCTGTCTCTACGAGTTCGACCGCTGCGTCGAGCATCCGGACCTCACCGTGGTTGGCGATGTTGGCGACGGCCGCCACAAGCGCTGCTGGCTGGATTCGCTGCCGCCGCTTGAAGACGAAATGAAACAGGAGGAAAAAGCCTGATGCGCGCGCCGATCCTCAAGGTCGAAGACCTCTCGATTCATTTCCGGATCGACGCCGGCGAGGGCCTGTTCCGTCACGACTACCGGACCATCAAGGCGGTCGACCGGGTCAGCTTCGAACTGGCTCCGGCCGAAACCCTGGGCATCGTCGGCGAATCCGGTTGCGGCAAGTCCACCCTGGCGCGGGCAATCCTGGGCCTGGTGGCGCCGGCCGGCGGACGCATCGCCTGGCTGGGCGAGAACCTGGTCGGCAAGAGCGAGGAGGAGATGCGCGCCAGGCGGCGCGAGCTGCAGCTCATCTTCCAGGATCCCTACGGTTCGCTGGACCCGCGCATGACCGTCGGCCAGATCGTCGGTGAACCGCTCAAGAACTTCTTTCCCTCGATGTCGCGCATGCAGATTCGCGAGCGCGTCTCGGGCATGCTCAAGATGGTCGGCCTGGCGCCTGAGCAGATCAACCGCTATCCGCATGAATTTTCAGGTGGCCAGTGCCAGCGCATCGGCATCGCCCGCGCGTTGGTGGTGAACCCTAGATTAGTCGTGTGCGACGAGCCGGTCAGCGCGCTGGACGTCTCCATCCAGGCCCAGATCGTGAATCTGTTGAAAGAGCTGCAGAAGAAGCTGCAGCTATCGCTGATCTTCATCGCCCACGATCTCTCCGTCGTCCGCCACGTCTCCGACCGGGTGCTGGTGATGTATCTGGGCAAGGTCATGGAAATCAGCGACAGCGAACGCATCTACCGCGCGCCCGCGCACCCTTATACCCGGGCACTGATCGAATCGGTGCCGATTCCCGACCCGAAGGCCGAGCGCGAGCGGGCCAAGCGATCGCTGGGCGGCGAACTCCCGTCACCCACCAACCCGCCATCGGGATGCGTGTTCCGTACCCGTTGCCCATTCGCGCAGGACAAATGCGCGGCCGCCGAACCGCCGCTTGATGAACTGGAGGATGGGACCAGGGTGGCTTGTGTGCGGCATGAGGAGATCAAGCGGGAGTTGGAGTTGTAGAAACCCGGAAGTGTCCGGCGCCGGACCGCTACGCTAATCGGGCGGCTAGCGGGCCCGTACGCATGCTCGCATCCAATCCTGAGAATCTGCGAAATATTCTCCGTTCGAGGCTCCACTTGGCCGTTGTCCCAAGAATGCTTGTGGACAATCAACGAAAGGTGTTCTAGTATGCTGGTGGGTGGTTGTTTCGCTGCCCGCCCGAGTACTGATTTCCGGGAGAACCCAAGAGGTTGATCATGCGTTCGCAGAATTCTATAAGACATGCCGAGTATTCCCCGAGTGCCCTGGCCGGGTTCGCTCCTTACGCGCATTGGTTGCCGCGTATCGCGCTGGCCAGCGTTTTTCTGTTCCACGGCGTTGACAAGTTCATGGGCGCCGGTGTTGCAGGGTTTTCTGAAATGATGGGATTACCGATTCTGGTCGGCTACCTGGTCGCGATTGCCGAGGTCCTTGGAGGTATCGGCATTCTGGCCGGAGCATTGATCGGCGGGACGATTACACGCCTGGCGGCCCTGGCGATGGTGCCGGTACTGCTTGGCGCGGTTTTCATGGTCCATTGGGGCCAGTGGCACTTCATGGCGACTGATACCCACCCAATGGGTGGAATGGCTTTTCAGGTTGTGCTGTTGCTGGTCGCTCTTTACTTCCTGGTTCGCGGCAACGACGTTTAGCCCGGCTTATTCACCATCCCTCCGTAGCGAGACGCTGTCAGGTGCCGTAGATGGGGTGTTTCGCGACCGAGCGCACCGGAAGCGTACTCGCCTGTCCGGTGAGGATGGGCGACCGAGCGAAACGCCCCAGATGCGGGGCCTGACAGCGTCGCAGTAGGAGGGATGGTGAATAAGCCGGGTTTAGTTGAGCTTACTGCCCGGCCTGTGCCGCTGAATCGCAAAACCGTGACCCATATATTTCGATACAGCCAGCGGTGCAGTCCCTGTTGGCGTCGGGAAGGTTCAATTGACCTCGTTGGTCGCATCCTGCCTGTGCAAGGTCATTTCCAGCATCGGGTACCAGTTCTCGTTGCCGTCTGGAGAAACATGGCCGATCTCGTGCCAAGTATCACCTTCGACCCGGATCTCGAAGCGTAACTGTGCGCCCGACGACTCGTCCCGGAATGCCCATCGCATGACGTCACCGTCGATTTCCAGTGTCGAATCGTGCACGCTGCCGCGCAGATCGTGGGAGCGAAGATTGTAGCGACCGCCGGCCGGGTCGAATGACACCAGGCCGATGGCATTGTGGGTAACGATTTCGTCACCGCTTTCCGTCATTGTGGTGCCAAGGCCTTCGAGCAGCAGCACCGAGCCGCCCAGCTTGCCGCTCACGGTTTCTGTGATCTGGAATTCCTGCCGCTCTCGCGGCCCGGTAGCGGCCCAGCCGCTGCCCTGCCACAGGCCGACCCAGTGCTGCAGAAGGCTCATGGCCTCAAGCTGCTCGCGCGGCGGTGTCTGTCCGTGGCTGGCTGCGGGTACGGCCAGGACGGTCAGCCCCAGCAGCAGGAAGACGATGCCGATCAACGCAACTCTGAATTTCATGGTTTGTTCCTTGGCGGGTGGAAACCGGCGGTTTCCGGATTGGTTCAGGAAGTGTCGCCAACCCGCCGTGCTTCGTCCAGTGAGCGGGATCATGCTTTTAAGGTGACATACGTCATTACTAATGCAACCAGTGGTGCGGTCGCGCGTGGAATCCGCTATCGTCTGGAAAACGCTGGAGATCAAACATTGAGTCAACCCGAAAGAGAATCCTGGATTCGTCGCACACTGACCGGGCAGCCCGCATTGCTGGTGTCCGCGCTATACCTGTTCGCTTCGGTCATCGGCTTGTTCTATTCGTGGGCGTTTCTGCGGCCCTTCGGAATCAATATGCTGCAGTACGCCGAAATCAGCGACTTCCTGCTTGCCTCAATCAAGGAGCCGCTGACCTGGGTGCTCGCGCTGTTTGCCGTTGTCCTCGTCCAGCTCGACAATTTCATCAGCCGCCGTGTGCAGGCGCGCAAGCCGGGTCGCTATTCACGCTGGTACGGTTCCGATCACTATCGCAAGTTGAATTACCCGGTATTCGTCGTGATGGTCGCGGCATTTCTGTTCGCATACGCCAGCATGAAAGAACAGCGTGTGCGCGATGGTGCGACTGAAGTCTACGAGGTGCAGCTTGCCGATGGTTCGCCGCCCGAGTTGCGCGTGCTGCTCGGGACCACGGTCAACTTCCTCTTTCTTTTCGATCCTCCGTCCGGGCGGGCTTTCATTCTCCCGAATGAAAGCGTGCTGTTTTTGAGCAAAGACGTTCCGGGAACGTCATCCGCGGAACGGAGCGTTCCAGATCATTCCGACGTGGCTACCCCCGGCACGGACGAGGCCCGGCCTGATCCCGACGAGTAGCGACTAGGTGGGTGTCCGGGTTCCGCGCACCGATCCACACCGTTGACTGCATTGGGCAGTACGGCGCCAATATCACCGAAAGCGTGGGCGATACAGGAAGGCCGTGGAAGTCCTGATCAACTACTTGTGATCCGGTCCCCGTTGTACACTTGGCAGCATGTTGCGTTCCAGTCCTTGCGGTTCACGGCCTTTGCCGGCTGATTCGGGTGGCCGGGCATGAGTGTTCCGGCCACATCGGATGTATTGGTCATCGGCGGCGGGCTGGCCGGGATCGTGACCGCGCTGCAATGCGTGCGCGCCGGGCAGTCGGTCACGCTGGTCGATCGCGATCGCCCAGAGCGCTTCGGCGGCCTGGCGTTGTGGGCTTTCGGTGGCATGGCGCTGGTCGGTACGTCTTTGCAGGCCAGAAAGAAGATTCCCGACAACCCCGAGATCGCGTACCGCGATTGGCTGCGTTTCGGCGAGCTCGATCCGCGTGACCACTGGTCGCTGGCCTGGGCGCGTCATTACGTGGAGCGTTCGCGTGCCGATGTCTACGACTGGTTGCTGGATGAAGGGCTGAAGTTCTTGCCGGCGGTCAACTGGGTCGAACGCGGTCGTTTCGGCGAGGGCAATTCCGTGCCGCGCTACCACATCGTGTGGGGCACTGCGCGCGAACTCGCCCGGCGGATGATTCAGGCCCTGCATGAATCCGATTCCGGTGGCCGCCTGAGCCTGCTGCACGAACATCGCGTCACGGCACTGGAACACAGTGCCGGCCGGGTCTCCGGCGCACTGGCCATCAATGAGCGCGACAATCGCGAAAAGCGTCTCAAGGCGCCGATCGTGGTGCTGGCCAGCGGCGGCCTCAACGGCAGCCATGCCGAGGCGCGCGCCAACTGGCCCCGGCAGCGCCCGCGACCGAAAACCATGCTCAACGGCGCCCATCCGTTTGCCGATGGCCGTCTGCAGCGCTTCGTGGTCGACGAGCTCGACGGCCGCATCGTCAATGCCGGGGAGATGTGGAACTACGCGGCCGGGTTTCCGCATCCGTACCCGCATTTCGAAGGCCACGGCCTGTCTGCCATTCCTTGCAAGTCGGCGCTTTGGCTGGATCACCGCGGCCGGCGCATCGGCCCCGAGCCGCTGGTGACCGGCTTCGACACGCACTGGCTGTGCCGCCGCGTGGCCCAGCAGGAAAAACCCTGGACCTGGCACCTGCTCAACTGGCGCATCGCGGTAAAGGAATTCGCGATCTCCGGCGCCGAGCACAATGCTTCGATTCGCGACAAGCGTTTCCCGGTCTTTCTCAAGGAACTGTTGCTGGGCAATCACCGCCTGGTGCGCCGGATGCAGCGCGAGAGTCCGGATTTCCTCGTCGACGAGACGCTGACCGGCCTGGCCGGCAGCATGAACCAGTTGACCCGGTCGCACGATATCGACCCGGCGGTGCTGGAAGTGACGGTAAACGCCTTCGACGCCAACTTCGCCCACCGCGATGCCCTGCACAATGACGACCAGATCCGTCGCATCCTGCACGCCCGTCAGTGGGGCCCGGATCGGCTTCGCACTTGCAGGCCTGCGCCGCTTACAAAAACGGGGGCAGGGCCGTTCATCGCCATACGCACGCAACTGGTCACCCGCAAGAGCCTGGGCGGGCTGCGTACCGATCTCGACAGCCGGGTGCTGGACGCATCTGGCGAAGCGATTCCGGGGTTGTACTGCGTGGGTGAAGCGGCCGGTTTCGGCGGCGGCGGGGCCAATGGCAAGCGCTCGCTGGAAGGTACTTTCCTGCCCGGGTGCATTCTCACCGCGCAGGCTGCGGCCCGGTCGATCCGTTCCGGCAATTAAACATGTTTCGACAGCTACCAGCCACGAATGGCGACTTCCGCAGACTGGCCCGCCGGCGTCTGCCGCGTTTTCTCTATGACTACTATGCCGGCGGCGCCGGCCGGGAACGTACCCTGGCGGCCAACGCCGACGACTGGGATCTGGTGAAGCTCAAGCAACGCGTGCTCGTCGACGTCGAACAGATCGATACCGGCACGACGCTTGCCGGCGAGGATTGCGCCATGCCCCTGGCCCTGGCGCCGATCGGCCTGGGCGGGATGGCGGCGCGCCGCGGCGAACTCCAGGCGCTGCGCGCGGCCGAGGCCAGCCAGGTGCCGTTCACCCTCTCGACGGTGGGCATCTGCGGCATCGACGAGTTGGCCGAAGCCGCCAGTCGGCCGTTCTGGTTTCAGCTCTACATGATCCGCGACCGCAGCATCGTCGAGGCGGTCATCGACCAGGCCTGGGCGGCCGGCTGCCGGACCCTGGTCTTTACCGTTGACCTGCCCATGCCCGGCCCGCGCCATCGCGATACCCGCAACGGCATGGCCGTTCCCGGTCTGCGATCCAAGCTGCTGAAGGTCGGCCAGGTGCTCTCGCGTCCCGGCTGGATCTGGAACGTGGCCCTGCGGGGTCGGCCGATGAGCCTGGGCAGTATGAGCCCGTATGTCCACGCCGCCAGCGATCCCGACTCGTTCCGGAAATGGATCGACACCCAGTTCGACCGCAGTGTCACCTGGGCCGATATCGAGTGGCTGCGTGAGAAATGGAAGGGGCGACTGTACTTGAAGGGGATCTTCGATGCCGACGATGCCGAACGCGCGGTAGCGATCGGTGCCGACGGCATCGTGGTCTCCAACCACGGGGGTCGCCAGCTCGACGGTGTCGCCTCGACCGCCTGCAAGCTGCCGGAGATCGTTCGCGTCCTGGCCGGCCGGATCGAGGTGCTGGTCGACGGCGGCATCCGCGGCGGGATCGACGTCTACCGCGCCCTGGCCCTGGGGGCCGACGGCGTGCTGATCGGTCGCGCCTGGGTGTGGGCCCTTGCAGCGGCCGGCCAGCCGGGATTGCAGCGCCTGCTGGCCGGCATCCGCGAGGAGTTGCGCCTGGCCATGGCTTTGACCGGCGTGACCCGGCTCGAGGAAATCGGCCCGCACTGTCTCGACTCCGGTCCGCCGGAAACCTGAGTAAGGAGAACGACTATGCCCAATGGCGCCCAAGCCTTGATGCAGACGCTGGCCGATGCCGGCATCGAGGTGTGCTTCACCAACCCCGGCACCAGCGAGATGCACTTCGTTGCCGCCCTTGACGACGAGCCGCGCATGCGCGCGGTGCTGGCGCTGTTCGAGGGCGTGGCCACGGGGGCCGCAGACGGCTACGCGCGCATGGCCGACAAGCCGGCCGCCGCGCTACTGCATCTGGGCTGCGGGCTGGGCAACGGCCTGGCCAACCTGCACAACGCGCGCAAGGGCAAGGTGCCGGTGGTCAATATCGTTGGCGACCACGCCACCTACCACCAGCCGCTGGACGCCCAGTTGCAGTCTGATATCGAGACCGTCGCGCGCAACGTTTCGCTGAACTTCGTGCGCAGTTCGCAACGGACCGAAGACCTGTGCCGCGACGCGGTCGACGCCATCGCCGCGGCCGTCGGCCCACCGGGGCAGGTCGCCACCCTGATCCTGCCGGCCGACGTGTCCTGGGGCGAGGGTGGACGGCCCGCACCGCCGCCGGCGTCGCCTGATCCCGAAGCAGCCGACGCTCAGACGGTCAACGTCCTCGCCGAGGCGATCCGAAGCGACGGCAAAACCGCGCTGCTGCTCGGCGGCCGTGCCCTGCGGGAAGGCGCCTTGCGGGAAGCCGCCCGTATTGCCGCCCACAGCGGCGTGAAGATCTTCTCCGAGGTTTTTCCCACGCGGTTGGAGCGCGGTGCAGGCCGTCCGCCGGTCGAGCGCCTTGCCTACCTGGCCGAACTGGCCACCCTGCAGCTATCGGCATTCGACCATCTGGTGCTCGTCGACGCCAAGAAGCCGGTGTCCTTTTTCGCCTATCCCGGCAAGCCCAGCGACCTGGTGCCCGAAGGCTGCAAGGTCCATACCCTGTGCGACCCGACGCAGGACAGCAAGGCCAGCCTGGAACAACTGGCTGCCGCGCTGGGCGCCGGGAGCACGGAGCCCGGGCTGCAGCGGCCCGGCCGGCCCGATCGCCCGCTCGGGCGCCTGAGCGCCGAGAAAGTGTGCAAGGCGGTGGGCCATCTGCTGCCTGACAACGCCATCATCGTCGACGAGGCCAACACTTCGGGGTTGATGCTGCCCGTGATGACCGCCGGCGCCCCGGCCCACGATTTGCTCACGCTTACCGGTGGGGCCATCGGCCAGAGCCTGCCCAACGCGATCGGCGCGGCCATCGCCTGCCCGGACCGGCCGGTACTGGCGCTGGTCGGGGACGGCTCGGCCATGTACACCAACCAGGCCCTGTGGACCATGGCGCGCGAAAACCTCGATATCACCGTGGTGGTGTTGGCCAATGCGGCCTACTCGATTCTCAACGTCGAACTCGAGCGCGTCGGCGCCCGCGATCGCGGCGGCCCCAAGGCGCGCTCCCAGCTCGATCTCGCCGGACCGACGCTCGACTTTGCCCGCCTGGCCCAGGGCATGGGCGTGCACGCGGTGCGCGCCGACACCGCCGAGGACTTTTGCCAGGCGATGGAATATGCCTTCAGGCAGCCGGGGCCGCACCTGATCGAGGCGGTGATTCCCGAGTCGCTCAACCGGACCAAGCGCCGTGTCCTGCCCTGGCTGCTGCGCTCACTGCCGCACATGCCGAAATCGATGGCCGCGGCACTCAAGCGCAAACTGGCGCCATAGAAGACAACCGGAGAAAGTCAGGACGCCTGCGAGGCATTCTCGGCGATCCATGTGGAATTCGATGCCGGCCGGGTGGTGCTCAGCGGATTGGTCGAGACGCAGGAACAGCGACAACGCGCCGAAACCATCGCCGCCGGTCAGGATGATGTCGATGAAGTCGTGAATCGGATCATGGTGAACTGGATTTCCACGATTTATTCCTGGTTCCGGGGCTCCTCGACGCGGCGGACAGCAATTTTCTGTGACAAGGGATAGACGGCAAGTCCGAATTGATTGTAGACGGCGACATCAGCGGCATCGCGGCCGTATCCAATGGCCACGTAGCCCGGCTTCAGGTGCTCCTGAGTCGCGTCGAAGGCATACCATCGCCCGGCGATGTAGGCCTCGAACCAGGCATGCATGTCCATGGGCTTGAGGCCCGCGAGATAGCCGACCACGAGTCGCGCGGGAATGCTGAGGCTGCGGCACAATGCGATGCCCAGGTGCGAGAGATCGCGGCAGACACCCGATTGCCTCAGGTTGACGTCTACGGCGGATACGGGCACGTTGCTGCTTCCGGGAACATACTGGATGGAGGATCGCAACCATTTTTCGATCGCCGCGACCTGATCATAGCCCAGAAGCTGGTCTGCAGTAATCTCTACGGCCATATTGTAAAAGCGATCCGATTCGCAATAGCGGCTCGGCAGCAGGTAGGTGAGTACGGCATCGGGAAGATACTGCGCTTCAACAAACGGCGCGCCCGGCGCGCGGTCGATTTGATCGGGCGCCATTATTGTGGCCGCGGTATTGATGGCGAACGGCCCCTCGGGCGCCACCAGCCGCTGGCAGAGATTACCGTACAGGTCGGTGAATTCAGAGACCGGAACGCTGGGCTGAAGCTGGTATTCCTCCCGGATGATCCATTGGTGTGCCCCGCTTCTGGGCCGCAGCATAAGCACGAAGGTGGTGGGCGCCGGAATCTCGAATGTCAGCTCACAGCTTGTTTCCAGCAACATGTCGCCTCCAGTGGCTTTGCATCATACAGGCACGCCGGCCGGTTGCGGGAGCTGCACGGCGTGTTGCCAACCGGAGCGTTCACGCGACGTGAGGATTGGCAACGCGAGTACCGGGCGCGTCATGTGACTTCCGAGGGCTGCCATACCGGGCAGTGTAGCGATTCCGGCCCGAAAATTCATGCAACGTTGGGGTTTATACTCCACAAGGGGCTGTGGAAGAATGATCGTGCTGGTGACCCAGGCGCCGCATCCGATGGTTCGACCTGAGTTTTCGATTCCGAACGCCGGTGAAGACCTGGGCCTGAACCCGACATATTCGAATCAATGGACAAAATTCTCCAGCCGCTCCTGGACCTTCCACCTTTCACGGTCTACTTGCTGATCGGCCTGCTGTGCTGGTCCGAGGGTGCATTTTTCCTCGGATTCGTGACGCCGGGGGAACTCGCCGTGGTAACCGGCGGGATTCTCGCATCGCGCGACCACGTTCAGATGGATATCCTGTTGGGAGTCGTTGTGTTCGCGACCGTTGCGGGCAACACCACCGGTTTCTACGTGGGTCGCCGCTGGGGCGCCGGAATGCTGGAATGGGCGCCGCTACAGCGATTCTTCGGCACTTCGATCCAGAGAACCCAGGATTTCATGATCCGCCGGGGCGAGTGGGCCATTGTGTTGAGCCGGGTGTCCACCCCCACCCGCATTGTTGTACCGTTTCTTGCAGGCGCCTCCAAGGTACGCTATCGCCGCTTCGTGCTGCTCGACGTGCCGGCGAGCCTTGTCTGGGCCCTCGTGTATGCCACGCTCGGGTTCGTGCTCGGTGCATCCTGGGATGTCATCAGGGAGGTGAGCGGAAACGCGGCACTTCTGGTTCTGATTCTGTTCCTTCTGGCTGTACTCATTCGGTGGGTGGCGGCCCGCGTGGCCGCAAACCGGCGCCGGGTTGAGGCTTTGTTTCGGTTGACGCTCCGGGTGACGGGTACCCAGGGAATCGCACGCACGCTCGCCCCGGGATTCCGCTGGCTAAGCCGACGGTTCGACCCGGGAGTGGCTCGGGGACTGAGCCTGACGCTGGGCTTTGTTGCCCTTTTGGGTGCGATCGGAGCCGTCGGCCTGGTGTTCAGTCACACTCAGGCGGTACAGGGCCTGGCACTTATCGACTTTCCTGTTCTCGAGTGGATGGGTGAGACTCGAACCGATGCGGCAGTTTCGATCGCGCGTAGCGGGCTGCTTGCATTTGACTGGCCCGGAGTCGTCGCAGTGGCGCTGCCGCTGATGGTCCTGGCTTTGTGGCGGGTGGGTTGGCTCGCGGCGATCCGAATCGGCGTCGGGGTCGTAAGCGCGGCTGCAGGCGCCTATTTCCTCGACCGGTTCGTGCTTGATGGACACGTCCCCGGTGCCGAGTTCCCGTCGGTTCAGGTTGCCGTTGCAGCGGCGCTGCTGGTTCATTCGACAGCCCTTTTTGGCAGAATACTGGATTGGGGCGGGGCGGTGGCATGTGCAGCCATCGGCACGTTTGGGCTGTGCACCGTGGCGCTGGGTACGCTCGTGGCCGGGTGGGCAGCGCCTTCGGGAATCGCACTGGGGTTGGCCCTGGGGATGGCCTGGGCAACAACGCTGGAATTACCCGGGGCTGCACTGCGACCGGAGTCCGCCTCCCCGGAGGACGGTCAAGGGACCGAACAAAGAAGAACCGACCAATAACCGAACAAAGACACTCATAGTGGCTGTGCCTATCGAATGCGGTATGCATGCAAATCGGAACCTGTGGCGCGGCGGAATGTCCGCATTCAAGCCCTGGCGGGTCCAGAACAACTCCATGATACAGTCGGGCAAGTATCGTCTGCTGAACTGTATTCGTCGACATGCGTGTGAAGATCGATCGAGAAAAGCTCAGGGCTTCCAGCCAGACTTCCTGGCTGGTGCTGGATCTTTTCATGGTCGTGCTGGTGATCGTGAACCTGGCTTTCATCCTGTTCGATACGCTTTACGGCACATCGACATTCCGGGGCCTGCTGGACGAGCATCTGCAAACCTTCAGCACGTTCTACAACGAACGAATTCACGAGCACTTCCTGTACTGGGACCTCGTCTTCATCGCCACATTCCTGGTCGAATTCTGCTTCCAGTGGGTAGTGGCAGTGCGCAAGCAGACCTACGCGCGTTGGTATTTCTACCCATTCCTGCACTGGTACGACCTGCTGGGCTGCATTCCGATCGGCTCGTTCCGCCTGCTGAGGTTCTTGCGCTTGATCTCGCTAATGATTCGACTGCAGAAGAGGGGCATCGTCGACCTGACCGACACCCGCATCTACCAGTTCTTCGAGTTCTACTTCAACGCCTTTATCGACGAGGTCTCGGACCGGGTGATGATCCGCACCCTGGATGATTTTCGTCGCGAGCTGGAAGACGAAGCCCCGATTGCGCGCGAGATCATTACCAAAGTGATCGCCCCGCAGCGCAACAAACTGGTCGAGCACCTGTCGCGGCGCATTGGCCATATTGCGCAGCACAGCTACGACAGGCATCAGGACGAAATCCGTGATTACGTCGATTCGGTGATTGCTGACGCGGTCAAAGCCAATACCGGCATCCGCAACCTGAATCGGGTACCTGTGATCGGTCGCGCCGTGGTCAATCAGTTGCGCCAGTCGATCAACGATATCGTGGCCGAAGTGGTCGATCGCACGGTCAGGGACATCAGTGCGGCCGAGAACAACCGCCTGGTCGATGAGTCGGTGACCGTGATCATCGACGCCATCCTCGACGACCATCCCGAGCTCGGCGATCTCGGCACCCGCATGTCGGTTGAAGCGATCGAGATGATCAAGGAACGGGTTCGGGTTCAGCACTGGAAAGAACGCCTGCGCCGGCGCCAACAAGAACAATAAATCAAGTTCTGTTGCACGGAAAAATCATGATTTTGTGCGCTACCGAACTGACGGCATGTTCCAGTACTTGGCACGATGGCATTGGTTGCTCAAAAGAGCATCCAAAACCACGCGCATTCAGCCGCACTGCCGGATGAATTGCATCGTGAACGGGGCCTCCCTCCCCCGTATCGATCGAAGCACGTGGCGCCCGCACTCGTTCCCCCTTAACGAGTGCGGGCAACCTTGTTCTAACAAGTGCTTGCTGCGGCAGTAACCGACCCAAAGGTTCCGAACGCGGTCAAGCATCCTGATTTCCACGCGCGCAATGATTCACCGCGGGACCTTGCGCTGTCGACGGACACCTGCTGCCGCGGTAAGTCCAGCGCACCCTGGCCCAGGACGTCCATTGTTCCACCCGACGTTTCGATATCCACGTTCAGGTGATAGGCGATTTAGGGCTGCTCAGATGGGCATACTAATGCAATCAGAAGTATTGCCACATTCGGGGCTCCAGACGGATTCGCCTGCAAGGCAAGGTGGCGAAGGCACAGTTGTTTTACGTCAGCTACGCAGCATCCCGCGGAGCGTCGCGCCTGCGCCGCGTAGTTCAGCGAACTCCCGGAGTTATCCGTGCTGACAAAGCTACGGTTGAAGATGTTCTGGGAGGTCGTTTCGATACATCTCACGGAGCCTTTCCCGGGCATACGTAAACGGCTTTCTTGTGCCTGCATTCTGCCTGTCAAACCAGTGCAGTTTTCGCCGTGTGACTCCATGATGATGTAGGATATTTCCGTGCATCGAGGGCCAGTCCATCTCCGAGAAGGAGTAGCCATGTTGGGTCAGCCATGCGTGCAAGTCCGCTCCGGTATCGAAGTATACGTAGCAGGGTTTGACTCTGAAATACTCCTCGCGCCACGGGTCGAGAAACCCAAGACGAAGGGCATTGCTTCCCGGCAAGCGGAATCGCAAGCTTAGATATTTGGAGAGCCTGGGCCAGTTCGGCAGATCGTTAAATTCAACGCGGTGGGCGAATGATATTCCGGCTTGCAGTGCTCGACGTACCGGAGCGGTATTGAGCATGCAAAGCGGTATCCACACGCGAGTAGCGTACCAGGCATGGATTGGCTGCGGTTTGAGCATCCAGCTTCCTTCCTGCAGGAAACCCGCACCGAAACACCCCGAGCGTGATGCCGACTGCTCCATCAGCATTGGCAATTGATCGCTGAGCAGTTCCGCATCGGAGTCCATCACCAGAAGCCTCTCAGAACGGGCTCGGGCGAAGAGATCATCCAGCGTCTGACCATGCGCCTTCAGCGGACCGTACTCAAAGGCAATATCGAGGTATGTGGCCAGCTTTTCCATGTAAGCGGTCTCTTCCTCCGACCGGCTGCAGTCGATGAGACGCACGGGGAAGGGCGTATGCCTGAGCAGGCTCAATACGGCCAGCGTGGTCACGGGGCCGGTGTCGACATTGATGACGATCGCCTCGGTCTTTGCCGGATTGGTCTGATCTGTCATGGAGCTCCAACGGTCGTTGCCTGAACATAGGGACGTCGGCTAAAGGATTCTGCTGGAACGATTGTACCGATAGTCCGACTGCGTCGTGATTTCGGATTTTATCTCTTCCTTCGTCCGATGCTGGAAACCGATACCGAGGCTTCTTCGCCGTGGATGTTGCGGATGGGGGCGCCCTCTTCCGGGCCCCAGGCGGAGGCGTAGATGACTTCCCAGGTGGCCGGGTAGAGGCCCGAGTCCATGCGCAGAGTTATGCCTGTCTCGACCTTCCTGACCTTCCTCTTCCTCACAGATTCTGCCGCCAGGGCAGAATTTTGTCCTCCGAACCGATCGGTTTGCGATTCCTGTACCGATGGCGTGACTTTCGCCGGATCTGACTGAACAGACGGGCCCACGTCATCGCTCGACAAATCCTAGTCAATCACCCATGGAGAAAATCTCATGACTCGCGACGAAATCCTCGAAAATCTGAAAAAGGAAGGGGTCAACGATCTGGATCAACTGGCTGACATGCTGGTCCGAAAGGCGCATCAGGATGGGGATCCGAACAAGCCCCTGGTGAACTCGGCCATTATCTACAAGCACGGTTTCGTGACCTCGTAAGGGAGTCCCGGAGAGCGGGCAAGGGCAGGAGCATTCCCGCCCTTGCCCGGCTTGGGTAACGCGTGCTTTGTGAGACAGAAACCATGACGAGTGATCGTGACAGTAACCGCCAGGTGCCGGATACAGCTCATTCTGCAGACGACGAGCGCCTTGATGCATTGGCCGATATCGCCTTGAAGTGGCTCGCTCGAAACGCAAGTTGCTTTGAACCGCCGCTCGAAACGGATCAAGTCGCATTCGATCCGGAATCCGTTCAGCCCTGTTCGAGCCGCAAGGCTTTCGGCGAATTGGGGCTCGCGCTGGCCATTCGCGCCAAGTCCGACCCAAAAAGACACCACAGCTCAAAGAGTGTGGAAGAAGAGTCCGCGCTAAAAACCAGATGGCTTGCCTGGGCCGAAAAAAAACAGATCTTTTTTGATCTGGAGAGACGAATTCATCTGTTCCCTTTGACGCTTGTAAATGCCTGGAGTCTGCGCCAGTTCGGGGCTTTGCCGCCAGATATTCCATTGCGCGCGCAAACACTCTTCGACCTGGGGTTCATTGAGCATTCCGAAACATCTTTGTGGGCAAAAGTCGATCTTGCCCATTATGCGGACGGCCTGGGCTTGAAGCACAAGTTCCCGGCTCCCGAGAAAGTGATCAGTCAGTCCAGTCTGCCGGACCCGCCGAGTCTGGTGCACATGACGCGCTTTGATGCCTACGGCTTGACCCATATCCTGTTTCATCTGACTTCCTTTGGGCGCGAGGACATCCAGAAAGAGGTCCGATTCCTCGGGGAACTCGAAACCTATCTTCGCATCGCGTTCCTGATCTACCTGGAGGAGCGCGACTACGACCTTTGCCTGGAACTGCTGGCCGCGCTGATCTGTCTGCGCAGAGATATTGATGGACTGCTCGAGATGGTGCTGGACGTGATTGAGCCACTGGTCAGGCGGGAGGGCTATGTGCCCGGTCGAAAAGCAGTCGATCCGGGGCACGGCCTTGAGGGGCAGCCTCTCTTCCTCGAAGTCTATCACCCGACCCTGGTATTGCTGATACTCGAAGCACTTTATAGGATGCATCATGAACCTCCAACAACACTCAGAACGGAACTGGCGACAGTTGGCGGAGCGCTGGCTTGAGGCGCATCGAAACGACGTTCAGCCGCCGTCGCTTTCGCTTTTATGCCTGGCCGGTGTGCTGGGCATGCAGATCGAACCGCAAGCCCGGGCTGACGAGGTTTTCAAAAAGGCACCGCCGGAGCGGCTTCCGTTTCTTCGTAGCGCGATTTTCGGCGATCCCGCCCGGTGGCGCCCGAACGTCAGCCCGATCGACGATGCTCTCAACAAGACGAATCAGCGTGATCCGGAGTTCGAATCGAATGGTTTCCCCGATCCGTGCCCGGAACCCCGATCCGCTGTGACCGAACACTGGATTGCCAGGGGCGTCTGTGCGTGCCGCGCCAACGAGCAGAGTGCGGCGGCGCGGTGGCTTAGACGCCTGATCACCAACCGGGCCACGGGGCATATGGGAACCCAAGCCATCGCGCGATTCCTATATTGCAGTCAGGCCGCCGACGGCAGTTTCGGAATGAACGAAAGCGTTTACTACAAGCTGGCCGGTGAGCTTGGGTCTTCCGCTCCGGAGTACATCCTGATCCTGAAGGCGGAATTGACTTTCCAGACCGCCTGGGCGCTTGATTGTTTTGAGCACGATCATGCTGGCGCCACAGATAATGCGGTTGCAGCGCCGGGTGGGCGACTCTGATGACTGGCGCAGTGCGTACAAAGTTCTCCAGCGACTCGTTTGCGGACCGTATTCATTTGCGACGTTCCGAACGAGCCCGCTTTATGCGTGACGGAGCGCTGGTGGTCCGTCGCGTGTTCGACCCTGCGTGTGTATCTGCCTGGCGACAGGAGGTGCAAGCGCATTTCGAGTCTCCGAAGAAAGCCATCGAATGGCGCCATGCCGTTCAAAACATCAAGCACAGCCGGTTTCATTTGCGCGACGATCCGAAACCAGCTGTAAATGCACGAGTATCGGGTTTGTACGAACAGCTCTACGGCGCGGCGAACTGGCACGGAATCAACGAACTGGTTGTTACGCCGCCGGAACCGGAGACTCCCTGGCTCGGCGGACGGGCGCCGCATCTAGACTTTCCGCTGGGATGTCCGGAACGCAACCTGCTGAATATCGTGTTTTATCTTGACGAAGTGAGATCAAGAGGTGCCGCGTTCGCCTATTGGCCAGGTAGCCATCAGGTCGCGTATCAATATTTTCGCAGGCACCCCGATGACTATTTGGCGCGCGGTGAGAACAGCCAAGACAAGATTTTCGCCAGTATCAAGCGCGAAATCGATACCCCGATGGTTGAATTTACCGCCAAGCCTGGAGATGTGTTGCTGTGGAGCAGCTTTCTCATGCATTCGGCTACCGTCAATCGATCTGATCGTGCGCGAATCGCCATCATCGGCCGTTGGGGCGACCTGCCGTCTGATCCGAAGCGACATTTCGATTTCGATGCACCGCTTTTCCACGATTGGGCATGTTCACGATGACGCCTGCCGCATAGGCAGCCGCGGCCTTCAATCTCCAGGCAGGGCCTTCCACGCTCGACCGGCGAGGACGAATCCCGGCCTGATCCTGGCGAGTCGGACAGGAAACCGAAGTCGATGAAAGACAGTTCGTCAGGATCAGCCTGCTGGCAATGGCGGCATTCGGATTGCCATGCCTCGCCCTGGTGCAGTGGGCCTTGCGCGCGGGCTAGCGGCTCAAATTGTGATTCTATCTTCTCCTTCTTCCGATACTTGCAACCGACACCGAGGCTTCCTCGCCGTGGATGTTGCGGATGGGGGCGCCCTCTTCCGGGCCCCAGGCGGAGGCGT
>JBBDSL010000016.1:0-20237 GCA_040904965.1 Wenzhouxiangellaceae bacterium | reverse complement strand
AGATGACTTCCCAGGTGGCCGGGTAGAGGCCCGAGTCCATGCGTGAGGTTTCGTAGGCGCCGAGCATTGACCTGATCCTGGCCGGCGGCGTGAGCCCGCGCTGACGTTCGCTGCCAGCGTAGGTGGCACCGATGGCCTTGAGTTCGTCGAGCAGCGCGCGTGGTTTCGTGTAGGTCGTGGTAATCCAGTCCGTATCCAGTACCGGCTCGCCGAAGCCCGCGCGCATCATCGCGTCGCCGATTGTCTGGACGTCGGCAAACGGGCTGACATGCGGCTGATCCTCGACCTTTCGCCAAGCCTCGCGCAGTTCGGTCAGTGTATCCGGGCCGAAAGTGGAAAACAGCACCAGGCCGCCGGGCTTGAGGATGCGCCTGAATCCATTGAGCATGGCCGGCAGATCGTCGCACCACTGCAGCATCAGGCTGGAATACAGCAGATCGACGCTGGACTCGGCCAGCGGCAGCGCATTGGCATCGGCGGCGACGCGCTCGAAGCGCCTGCGCAGCCAGCCGCGCTCGGCGCCGGCACGTTCGAGCATCGGCAGCGACCAGTCCATGGCCACCACCCGCGCATCGCCGAAACGCTGTGACAACGCCCTGGCCTGCACGCCAGGGCCGCAACCGAGATCAACAATGGTCTTCGGCTCGAACTTCAGGCCGTCCAGGCGCCCGAGCAGGCGCTGGGCCACTTCGGCCTGCAGCCGCGCATGCTGCGTGTAGCCACCGGCGGCGCGGCCGAAGGCGCTTTTTATGGCGTTTTCATCGAACATTGATTTCGTTACGCATGAAGCCCCTGATGGCTTCGGCCACGGCCGCAGCATCGGTCAGAAACGGCGCGTGCGCCGCACCCGGAACCTTGACCAGCCGACTTTGCGGCAGCAGCCGATGGCTGTGTTCCAGCGACGCCCAGGGCACCAGCTTGTCGCGCCGGCCACCCAGCAAAAGCACGGGGCATTTGATTTCGGCCAGCCGTGCGCTCAGGTCCGTGTCGGCCAGGTGCTTCAACCCGGCGAGCAAGGCGGCCTTGTCCGGCAGTCCGTGTTCAAGCGCAAGCGACTTGAGGCGCTTGAGTTCATCACGCGGGTGCGCGCTGCCGTGGATTTCAAGTGCCAGGAAGCGGTTGACGACCACTTCCGGGTTGGCAGCAAGCTCCACGGCCATGGCCTTGAGCATGCCGGCCTCGACGCCGTCGGGCCAGTGTTGGCGCGCGATGAAGCAGGGCGTGGCGGATATCAGAATCAGCCCGGCAAAGCGTTGCGGGTATTTCAATACCGCTTGAATCGCCAGCAGCCCGCCCAGCGACCAGCCGAGCAACCAACTGCCTTCGGGCAGGTCTTCGATCAGATGGTCGATCAACGCGTCCCGGTCATTGGGCCATGCCATGTCGCGTCGCTGCCCGTGACCGGGCAGATCAATCGCGCGCCAGTCGGCCTCGGGCAGCGCTTCGGCCAGGTCCTGCAATAGGCCGCTGTGCATGGCCCAGCCGTGCAGGGCACCCACGGTGAACGGAACGGTGGTCGTCTGGCTCATGGTTGCGTCATGTCGGATTGATGTCTCGGATTCAGGCCAGGCATTAGTGCAGCGCATCGACCAGTTGGTCGATGTGCCCGGACTGGTGTGCGGCCGTTAGCGTGATACGCAGCCTGGCCGTGCCCTCGGGCACCGTGGGCGGCCGGATGGCGCGGACCAGAAGGCCTCTTTCCGCGAGCCTCGCGCTGACCCGCAGCGCGCGTGCATTGTCGCCGATGATGATTGGTTGTATGGCCGATTTCGACGCCGAGAGGGCAAGGTGATCGGCCCGCTGTCGAAAGCGTTTGATATTATCCGCCAGCCTTGATCGCCGCCACGGTTCGTCGATCAGCACGGCCAGCGCGCGCGACGTCGCCGCGGCCAGGGGCGGAGCCATCGCGGTGGAATAGATGATCCCGCGGGCGCGGTTGGTCAAGGTCTCGATCAGCGCCTCATCGCCCAGAATGGCCGCCCCCTGCGTGCCCAGGGCTTTACCGAATGTGACCACATATGCATCGATCTTGCCGGCATCCACGGCGAAATGCTCCAGAATGCCCCGGCCTGTCTTGCCCAGTACGCCGAGGCCGTGGGCATCGTCCAGCCACAGTCCCAGGTCGTGACGGTCGGCCAGGCCGACCAGCGCCGGCAGCGGCGCCAGGTCGCCGTCCATGGAGAACACGCCGTCGCTGGCGATCCAGCACGTGCGCTCGCCGATCATGCGCCCGGCGTCGTCGGCGTCGGCGTGCCGGAATCGTTGGATGCGCGCGCCGGACAGCCGCGCGCCGTCGTTGAGCGAGGCGTGATTCAGGCGGTCGGCCAGCAGTTGGTCGCCGCGGCCCAGCAGCGTCTGGCCGAGCGCCAGGTTGGCCTGGTAGCCGGTGGCGACGACAACGGCGGCCTCGAATCCCAGCCAGTCGGCCAGCGCTTGCTCCAGTTCGCGATGTTCCGGTGCGTAGCCCGATACCAGCGCCGAGGCGCCGGCGCCGACGCGCCGATCTGCCGCGACTGCCATGGCGCGTGCCACTTCCGGATGCGCTGCGAGCCCGAGGTAGTCGTTGCCGCTGAAATTGATCAGGCGCCGCCCGTTGCATCTCAGCGTGACTGCGTCGACCGGTTCGAGCACCTCGCGTCGGCGCTGGGCATCGGCGGCCAGGCGCCGGCTTTGCTCCCGCGCCAGCCGCGCGGCAATGGCCGGGCGCATCAGGCCGAATCCGCGCTTGCCTGTTCGCCCCCCTGCATGCCTGCCTTTTCGCTGTTGATGCCGAGCTTTTCGAACAGCCGCAGATCGGCCTCGGTATCCGGGTTGCCGGTGGTTAGCAGTTTCTCGCCGTAGAAAATCGAATTCGCGCCGGCCAGGAAGCACAGTGCCTGCAATTCCTCGCTCATGTCCTCGCGCCCGGCCGACAGCCGCACCCGCGAGGCCGGCATCAGGATACGGGCGACGGCAACCGTGCGCACGAACTCCAGCGGGTCGAGTCTTTCAGTGCCGTCCAGCGGCGTGCCGGGGACCTGAACCAGGAGATTGATCGGCACCGACTGCGGGTGCTCGGGTAGGCCGGCCAGCTGGGCCAGCATGCCCACCCGGTCGGCGCGCTGCTCGCCCATGCCGATGATGCCGCCGCAGCACACCTTCATACCGGCCGCGCGCACATGCGCCAGCGTCTCCAACCTGTCCTGGTAGGTGCGGGTGGTGATGATCTCCTCGTAGTATTCCGGCGAGGTATCCAGGTTGTGGTTGTAATAGTCCAGCCCGGCCTGCCTGAGGCGTTCTGCCTGTTCGGCGGTGAGCATGCCCAGCGTCATGCAGGTCTCCAGGCCTTCTTCGCGCACGACTTGGAGCAGTTCGATGACCTGGTCGAGTTGCCGGTCCTTCGGCCGGCGCCAGGCCGCACCCATGCAGAAGCGCTCCGAGCCGGCGGCCTTTGCCTTGCGCGCGGCATCGCGCACGACCTCAACAGGTAGCAGCTGCTCGTCTTCCAGTCCGGTGTTCCAGCGCACCGATTGCGGGCAGTATTTGCAATCTTCCGGGCAACGGCCGGTCTTGATTGAAAGCAGCGTCGAGATCTGCACTTCGTTGGCATCGAAATGCGCGCGATGGACCTGCTGAGCGCGGAACAGCAAGTCGCTGAACGGCAGCTCGAACAGTGCTTCGACTTCTTCCAGCGTCCAGTCGTGGTGGAGTTGCCCCACTGGCCTGGATCGGGATTGCTGTCGAGGTGTGATGCGCGCGTCGCAAGCGCCCGGAACCGGTGCGGATACCGCCATGGCAAGATGATCCTTTGATGAAACCGCTAGTATCGAAACTTCACCCGCCACTTGTCAACCACTGAATGCACAATAAAGTTGACAGTATGAGTCGTCGCATGAGCCGCTGGATCTGGCCGCCGGTGTGTATTGTCTGCGGCCGGGGCAGCGATACCGCGCGCGACTGCTGTCGCGGCTGTCGTGCCGACATGCCTGCCATTGCAGCACATTGCCGGCGCTGCGGCCTTGAGTTGCCGCGCACGGTCGAGGCTTGCGGCGATTGCGTGGGCCGCCCGCCGCCGTTTGATCGTGCTGTGGCCGGTCTCGCCTATCGCGCGCCGGTGGCCTCGCTGGTGCAGCGCTTCAAGTTCGAGGGCGACTTTGCCGCCGGGCGGGTGCTGGCCAGAATACTGGCCGAGCAGCTGGCCGATGCCGGGGCCACCCGCCCCGACCTGATGGTCCCGGTACCGTTGAACTGGCGGCGGCACTGGCGCAGGGGCTTCAACCAGGCCGAATTGCTGTGCCGCGACCTGTCGCGCCATTTCGGCGGTTTGCCGTGGGCCGACCAGCTGAAACGCGCACGCCCCACCGTCACCCAGTCCGAGTTGCCGGCCGAGCGGCGCGCCGGCAATGTCCGTGGTGCGTTCGCGGCCGGGCGCCTGCCGCCCGACCTTCGCCACGCGGTGCTGGTCGACGACGTGATGACCACCGGCTCCACGCTGCGCGAATGCGCACGGGTACTCAAGCGCGCCGGCGTGGCGCGGGTGGACGTCTGGGTGGTGGCGCGGGCCTGACGAGGACTGAAACATGAAACCGCAGATTACGCAGATTCGCGCAGATTTTTTTAAAGGCGGGAAAGTCAAAAGCAGGACACGAAGAGCACGAAGAAGGCACGAAGGACACGAAGGGATGAGCGTTGGGTCGGGCCTGCGGCCCCGGATGCGCGCTGCGCGCTTATCCGGGCTACGAAACTGCACAACTTCACAGGCACACCTCCCAAAGTTTCACGATCGAAAGCTTTCCAAGGTTTTCTTCGTGTCCTTCGTGCCTTCTTCGTGCTCTTCGTGTCCTGCTTTTGGCTTTTGGCTTTTCGCTTTTCGCCTTCAGCGCCTCAATAATCCGTGCAAATCTGCGCAAATCCGTGGCTGGCTTTTAAGCGATCTACTTGCTAAACCCGCTGGATTCGATCACGGTGTTGACCAGCTTGAGCTTTTCGACGATCGCCGGGGTGAGCACGAACGGGTAGGGGTCGGGCTGGTCCAGGCTGCGGTTGAGCAGGTTGATGTTGACGGCCAGCTTCACCCAGTGCTCGATCCGTTCGTCCATGTCATCGCTGACCGAACGGGCCGGGGCCATGCCGATGGTCGCGGCGGTTTCCAGTGTGTCGACGATTTGCAGCAGGTGGGCCCAGCATTCGGCCCAGTCTTCCCACGGGTGCGAGCTGGCGTAGGCGCTGACGTAGTTGTCCTGCCAGCCGGGCTGCGCGCCTTCGTTGTAATAGCGATTCAGCGCGGCCTGGTAATCCTCGCGTTCGTCGCCGAAGACCTCGCGCGCACGGCCCAGCAGCGGGCCGTTGCGCACCAGCCGGTCCCAGTAGTAATGGCCGCTTTCATGGCGGAAGTGCCCCAGCAGGGTACGTTGCGCCTCGTTCATGGCCACGCGCATGCGCTCGCGTTCGACGTCGTCGGCCTCGGCGATGTTGATCGTGATCAGCCCGTTGGCGTGGCCGGTCATGATCTGCATGCCCTCCTGATGGTCCTGGAATTCCAGGCCTTCGCCGGGGTCGTCTTCCAGGAATGCAAATGCCAGCCCGGTCTGCGGCTCCAGGTCGCGCCCGACCAGCGGTAGACGATGCCGGCGCAGGTCGTAGATCAGCCGGCGCTTGCGCTTTTCGACGCGCAGCCAGCGCTCGCGGTTGCCGGGCTTGTCGAGGTTGGGGATGACCTGGTTGAGCCGGCAGGCGATGCAGTACGGGTTGACATCGTCCTCCGGCACCATCCAGTTGCACGCGTCCTGGTCGGCGTAGTTGCGGCATTGGCGAAAGTGATGGCCGCGCGCTTCCGGCGCCAGTGCCACCAGGCGGCCCTTGCGGTCGGGCTCGAATGCCGAGAGCACAAGCTCGTCGGGCAGGAAGCCGAGCTTGCGGTCGCATTGAACGCACACGGTGTTCTCGAAATACAGCGTGTTGCCACAGGTGCAGTGAAATGTTTTCATTCGGCTCCAGCCTGGAACCAGGTCTGCGAGATCAGCCCGCCGATATCGCCCAGCTCGATTTGGATGCCGTCGATGAATTCACTCAGCGGCTCGCCCTTGAGCCGCACGGTACGGGCCGAATCCAGGTGGCGCATCAGCGCGCTGGTGGCGCGCAGCGCGCGATCGTCGTCGCCGGGCAGGTCGGTGACCACCGATTCCAGTGCCTTGAGGCAGAACATCACAGAGCGCGGAAACAGCCGGTCGCGCAGCAAAAAGCGCAGCACGTCGGGGCCGGCCACCCGCAGCCGCACGTGGCGGCGATACATCTGGTAGCCGGTGAGCGATTTCAGCACGCTCATCCACTGGATCGATTCGAACGGCCGCAGTTCCTCGGCGTGTTCGGGCAGCAGATCGTCGGCGCGCACGTCCAGGATGCGCGTGGTCACGTCGGCGCGCTCCAGGTAGCGTCCGATCAGGATGAAGTCGTAGGCATAGTCCTGGCTCATGGTGCCCATGAGCATGCCGGCGATCTGCTGCGAACCCAGGATCAGGTCGGTCAGCGACTCGTGCCGGCGGCGTTTGGACAGGTTGCCCGAAATCTGCTCGGAAATGCGCAGGTAAAGCCCGTTCATCTGCTCCCAGACCTCGCGCGGCAACAGGTCCCGGGCCGCGCGCATGTTCTCGCGTGCCAGCTCCAGTGTCGAGCGGATGGAACCCGGGTTGTGCTCGTCGGAGATCAGGAACTTCGCCACCTGGCGCTCGCCGGCGTCGTCGTAGACCGTGTCGAACAGTTCGGAATTGCCGGTGATGCGCACCAGCGGCTCCCAGCCGGGTGCGATCCTGCCGGGCAGGTCCAGGTTCAGGTGGGCGTTGACGTTGATCAGGCGCGCCAGGCCCTCGGCGCGTTCCAGGTAGCGCCCGTGCCAGTACAGGTGTTCGGCCAGTCGTGCGAGCATCATCGTGCACCTCCCGTGCGGGCGGCCGCCTCGGTATCGACGATCCAGGTGTCCTTGCTGCCGCCGCCCTGCGAAGAGTTGACCACCAGCGAGCCGGCCTTCATCGCCACCCGGGTCAGCCCGCCGGTGGTCACGAAGGTCTGCTGGCCGGACAGAATGAACGGGCGCAGGTCGACGTGGCGCGCGCCGATGCCGCCGGGCACCATGGTCGGGCAGGTCGAAAGCGCCAGCGTCGGCTGGGCGATGTAGTTGCGCGGGTCCGCCTTGATCAGCCGGGCGAACTCGCGCTGCTCCTTCTTCGTCGAGTGCGGACCGATCAGCATGCCGTAGCCGCCGGATTCGTTGGCCGGCTTGATCACCAGTTCGCCGATGTGCGCGAGTACGTACTTCATGTCCTCAGGATCGCTGCACTTCCAGGTCGGCACGTTGGCCAGTTTGGGGTCCTCGTCCAGGTAGTAGCGGATGATCTCGGGCAGCCAGGCGTAGACCACCTTGTCGTCGGCCACGCCGGCGCCCGGCGCGTTGGCCAGCGCCACTTTACCCGAGCGCCACGCGCGCATCAGGCCCGGCACGCCCAGCAGCGACTCGGGGCGGAAGACTTCCGGGTCGATGAATTCATCGTCGACCCGGCGATAGATCACGTCGACCGGCTCCAGCCCGGCGATGGTGCGCATCAGAACGTTGTTGTCGTCGTCGACCACCAGGTCGCGGCCCTCGACCAGTTCCACGCCCATCTGCTGGGCCAGGTAGGCATGCTCGAAATAGGCCGAGTTGAACACGCCCGGGGTCAGCACCACCACGTTCGGGTATTCGACCGGACGCGGCGACAGCGAGGCCAGCATGTCGAATAGCTGAGCGGGGTATTCGTCGACCGGCTGGATGCCGCTGTCCTCGAACAGCTCGGGGAACACGCGTTTCATCACCTGGCGGTTTTCGAGCATGTACGACACGCCGGACGGGATGCGCAGGTTGTCCTCCAGTACGTAGACGGTGCCGTCGCCGCCGCGCACCAGGTCGCTGCCGCAGATATGCGCCCAGATGCCCAGCGGCGGGGAAAAGCCGCGGCACTGCTCGCGGAAATGCTCGGAACCGGCGATCAGGTCGGCCGGTACCACACCGTCGGCGATGATCTTCTGGTCGTTGTAGAGATCGTCGATGAACAGGTTGAGCGCGTGCACGCGCTGCTCCAGGCCCTCGGAGATTCGGTCCCACTCCTTTTTGGGGATCACCCGCGGGATCAGATCGAACGGCATCGCGCGGTCGACCCCGGTGTCCTCGAAGTAGACCCGGAAGGTGATGCCGGCCACCAGTGCGGCGACCTCGCAGGCGACCTTGCGCTCGGCGATCTCGTCGGCGTCCAGGCTCTTGAGGTATTTCCACAGTGCCCGGGCCGCGGCGCGCGGCCGGCCGGCGGGCGTGACGAGTTCGTCGTAGAACCCGGAAACCTTGTAGTCTGTAAGATTCATGATGATCTAAACTACACCTTTGAAGAAATAAAACAAGCAGTCTTGATAGCATGAGCCTAACAGGTCGGCTGAAAGGATTCGTCATGAGCAATCCCGCCATTGAGCATCCGCAACCCGACGACAGCGTGCTGGTCGTCGTTGACGTCCAGGGCAGGCTGGCGCGCCTGATGCACGAAAGCGACGCCATGATCCGGGCGCAGAAAACCCTGATCCAGGCCTGTCGCCTGCTCGGGATTCCGGTGGTCTGGGCCGAGCAGTTGCCGGAAAAGCTGGGCTCCACCGTCGACGAACTGCAGGAAGCGCTGAGCGGGCTGGAGCCGTGCGCCAAGTCCAGCTTCGGCTGCATGGGCGAGCCGAACGTGCGTGAGCAGATCGACACCAGCGGGCGCAAGCAGGTGCTGCTGTGCGGCATCGAGACCCATGTTTGTGTCTGGCAGACGGCCGCGGCGCTTCTGCGCGACGGTTACAGCGTGCACCTGATTGCCGATGCGACGTCGTCGCGCAGCGTGCTCAACCGCGATATCGCGTTTCGTCGCATGGAGCGCGCCGGCGTGCAGTTGAGCAACGTCGAGATGGTGTTGTTCGAACTGATGGTGGATGCGACGCATCCGAAGTTTCGTGATGTGACGAAGCTGCTCAAGTAGGCTTGAAAGTCAAAAGCTTTTTTTGGCCACGGATGAACGCGGATAAACACGGATAAAGACAGATAAAGACAGATAAAGACAGGAAAAGCGAAAAAGAGTTGGAATATTCGACGCTTCCGGATGTCGAGATTTCCATGGCGATATTACAGTGTTCGGCCCCGGAACAAGTCCGGGCAATCTCTAAGCCCGCCTTATTCATCACGCCTCCGTCACGAGGGACCGCCAGGTGCCGTGGCTGGGGCGTTTCGCGACCGAGCGCACCGGAAACGTACTCGCCTGTACGGTGAGGATGCGCGACCGAACGAAACGCCGCAGACGCGGGGCATGGCGGTGCCGCAGTAGGTGGGGTGGTGAATAAGGCGGGCTAAGTCGACTTACGTTCTGCTCTTCCTTTTTTATCCGTGTACATCCGCGTTCATCCGTGGCCAAAAACGCCTTTTTTGCTACATGTTCAACAGCCGGCCCCCATCCACGGCCAGGATCTGGCCGGTAATGTAGGGCGCATCCAGCGCCAGAAAGACAACCGCGCCGGCGACGTCTTCCGGCGTTCCCTGGCGCTTGAGCGGCACGCGCTCGAGGATGTCCCGCATGGCTTCGGTCGAGTTGGCGGCTTCGCCCTCGGGCCACAGGATGGTGCCCGGGGCGACGCCGTTGACCCGGATTTGGGGGGCGAGGTCCTTGGCCAGGGCGCGGGTCTGCATGATCAGGCCGGCCTTGGCCTGACTGTAGATGGCGTGATCGGCTAGCGGGACGATGCCGTGGATGTCGACTAGGTTGACGATGCTGCCACCGGTCTCGGCCTCTGAGGCGGCCACTGCCCGGGCGAATTCAACCGACAGCCAGAACGGCGCGCGCAGGTTGCTGTCGATCAGTGCGTGCCAGTCCGGCCGCGCGGCGTCAGCCACCGGGGTGGGATAGAACGACGAGGCGTTGTTGACCAGTATGTCGACGCGGCCGAAAGCCGATAACGCGGCTCCGACAACGGCTGACGGCGCGACCTCGTCGCCCAGTTCGGCCTCGATGACGGCCGCCGATTCGGCGCGTTGGCTGTTCAATCGTGCGACCAGGTCGTCGGCCTGCGCGCGCGAGTTGCGGCAATGGATCAGTACGTTCAGGCCGCGGGCGTGCAGGGCCGCTGCGGTTACCGCACCGATGCGCCGTGCCCCGCCCGTTACAATCGCGACTCTGGTTTCCCGGTGTTCCGTCATTGTCCTATCCTTCACGCAATTCTTCGTTGAAGCTGCCTGAACCGCCGGCCGAATTGGCCGGGTTGAGTGCGCAATTGTGCACCAGGATCGTCAATGCGATCGACGCGGGCGGTTCCCTCGCGTTCCAGCAGTTCATGGCCATGGCGCTTTACGAGCCGGGGCTGGGCTACTACGTCAACGGTCTGCACAAGTTCGGCGCGGCCGGCGATTTCGTCACCGCACCCGAGCACGGCCGATTGTTCGCGCTGGCGCTGGCAAGGCAGTTGGATCACGCGGCGCGAGCGCTGGGACCGGACTGGTCCGTGCTGGAACTGGGGCCGGGGTCCGGGGCGCTGGCGCGCGACGTGCTGCTGCAACTGGAACACAAGCCTGCGCAATACCTGCTGCTGGAGCCCAGCGCGCCGCTGCGTGAAGTCCAGCACGAGACGCTGGCCGAGTTACCCGACGATCTTCTGGCGCGCGTCGAATGGATCGCCGCCCCGCCCAAGGGCAAATTCTCCGGCGTCATCGTGGCCAACGAAGTCATCGATGCGCTTCCGGTCGAGCGTTTCCGGATCGGCGCGGCCGGCATCGAGCAGTCCCGGGTCGCGGTCACGGACGGGCGTTTCGACTGGACCATGGCGCCGGCCCGGGGGCGCCTGCTGGCGGCCGTCGAGCATCTGATTGCCGATCTGGCCGAGCCGCCCGGTCCCGGCTATGTCAGCGAGGTCTGCGTCGACCTGGCCGAATGGCTGGCAACGGTTACCGAGCCGCTGGAGCGCGGCCTGGTTCTGCTGGTCGACTACGGTTACCCGAGACGCGAGTATTACCACCCGGACCGCAACGCCGGCACATTGGTCTGCCATTACCGCCACCGCGCGCATTTCGACCCGTTCGTCTGGCCGGGTTTGACCGATATCTCCGCGTTCGTCGATTTCACCGCGGTGGCCGAAGCGGCCGAACAAGCCGGCCTGGAGGTCGCTGGATTCACGAACCAGGCCGGATTCGTGCTGGGCAGCGGAGTTTCAGACCGGCTCGAGCGGGTGTCTGATGACCGCGAGCGGATGCGCCTGACGGGCGAACTCAAGCGCCTGGTGCTGCCCGGCGAGATGGGCGAGAAATTCAAGATCATGGCCCTGGCGCGCGAATTTGAATGCCCGCCGGATGCGTTCGTGTTTTCCGACCAGCTCGGACGGCTGTGAGCGGCAAGCCGGACTTCGACGAATTGTGGCGCACGTTGGCGCCGCACGTGCGCGCCGCGGTGTCGCGCCACCGCTCCCGCGACATGGCGCTGGCCGCCGACGACCTGGTGCAGGAAGTGCGCATCCGGGTCTGGAAGGTCCATACCGGTGACAGAAATTCGAGACTGAACACGTCTTACTACTACAAGGTGGTCAACAGCGCGATCATCGATTGCCTCCGGAGTTACAGAGGCACGCTGGCGCACTCGGCGCGCGCCGAAGACGGCGGGCGCGATGGCGACGAAGACGAAACCGCGCTGATCGAGCAGATCGGCGAAGACGATCGCGGTCCCGAAGCGCATTTCGACGAGCAGCAGCAAAGAACACGGCTGCTGTCAGCGATCAAGCAGCTTCCGGCTGATCGACGGCGCGCCGTAGGCCTGTTTCTGCAGGGTTTCACGGTGCCGGAAATCGCCGAAATTTTCGGCTGCGACCAAAACCGGGCGCACAACCTGACTTACCGGGGCGTGCGTGCATTAAAGGATCTGATGGGTGAAGACCAATGAAGGCATTTCAGGATCGATACAGCGCCATGTTTCGCCGCACCACGCGGGCGAGCAGTGAAGCATGTCCACCTGCCGAATCGCTGGCGCGGTTCGCGGCCGGTCGCGTATGGCCGTGGCAACGCCGGAACCTGGTCGACCACCTGACACAATGCAGCGATTGTGCCGATGACTTTCATGTTCTGACGGTTGCGCGCCCCAGGCTGACCGCCGCCCTGGAAACCCATGCCCGCGATTCGACAGGGCCTGCCCCGGCGTGGCTGCGTCCGGGCATGGCCGTGGCCGCCGTGGCGGTGGTCGCGACGCTCGCCGTCACGGTGCTGGTCGAGACCGGCGGCCGGAACCCGGTATCCGAACAGGGCGTGCTGTTTGCAAGCGAATTCGAGCGTGCCCCGCGCCCGGCCGGGCGGGCGACAGATCAGGACCGCCTGTTCACCAGTGATTTTGGCGAGTCTGAAAGCCGGGGTGCACAGCTTTTCCGCGACGATTTCGGCGGCTGAGAACACCCGTCGGCGACGCCGCGCCGACCTACGCCAGAGCGGCCACGCGGTGCGGACGCCGTCGGGGTCGCATCCGTGACGATATCGGAAGTCGTGTAGGTCGGGGTTACACCCCCGCCGCAATATTTGAAACGTTACGTTTCTCGACTGGACCCACCCCGGGTTTCGGCAATCCATTCGTCCACCACCCGTTCCAGCAACACCAGCGGCAATGCGCCGTGGCCGAGTATCCGGTCGTGGAAAGCCCGGATGTCGAATGCCTCGCCCAGTTCGCTGCGGGCGCGCTCGCGCAGTTCGAGAATCTTCATCATCCCGACCTTGTAGGCCAGCGCCTGGCCGGGCATGACCAGGTAGCGCTCGATTTCGGCGGTGACATCCTTTTGTCCCATGCCGGTGTGGGCCAGCATGTAGTCGATGGCCTGTTCACGACTCCAGCGCTTGTAATGCAGGCCGGTATCGACCACCAGTCGGACCGCGCGAAACATCTCGGCCTGTAATCGACCGAGGTTGTCCAGTGGGTCGTCCTGGAAGCCGGCTTCCCAGGCCAGTTGCTCTGCGTACAGCGCCCAGCCTTCGGCGTAGGCGGTAAACGGCACCAGCCGCCGAAACATCGGCAGGCCCTCGAGCTGCTGGGTGATGGCGAGCTGGAAATGATGGCCGGGAACGCCTTCGTGATAGGCCAGCGTACGCATGCCGAATCGCGGAATCTCGCTGACCTCCCGAAGGTTGGCGAAGAACGCACCCTTGCGCTTGCCATCCAGCGACGGCGGCTGGTAGTAGGCGCCCGGCGAGGTGTCCTCGGCGAACTCGGGTACGCGCTTGACCTCCACGCCGAATTTCGGCTTGAGGTTGAAATATCGTTGCATGGCCGGGTCGATTTCATCAAGGATTTTCTGGTAGTCGGCCAGGATCTGTTCGCGCCCTTCATCGGTATCCGGGTAGAGTTGATCGGGGCGCTGCGCAATCTGCTGCACACGCTCGCCGATGCTGCCTTCGGTCAGGCCTTCGGCGCGCAGGATCGCGTCCATTTCTGCGCCGATGCGGTCCACTTCGGAAAGGCCGATCTGGTGGATTTCTTCCGGGCTCATGGTGGTCGTGGTCTGCCGTTCGATCGCTTGGCGATAGAACTGATCTCCGTCGGGCAGGCGCCACACGCCGTCGTTACTGGTCGCCTTGGGCGCCAGCGATTCCAGGTAGGCCAGCAGTTTGCGGTATGCCGGGTAGACGCTGTTCTCGACCGCCTCTACGGCCATGCGCCGGAGTTCCGTTCGCCGGTCGGGGTCGATCTCATCCTGTGCAATTTCGTCCAGCCGCTCGTCGAAGCTGGTCACCAGCAAGTGCTCGTCCGGTTCGGCGTCGAGGAAGCCTTCGATTTGTTCGATGACCTTGGTGACCGCGAACTCAGGCGGCAGAATGCCGTGCGATTCGCGCATCTCCAGCCCTTCGATCACCTGGGCGAACTTTTCGTCGAACAGCCTGAGTCTGGCGATATAGTGCTCGGCGCCGAGTTCGTCTTCGATGACGTGCTGCTGGGTCATGAAGTTGGGCACGTTGCTCTGCACCCCGAACATCTGGTTGACCGGGAAATTGTGAAAGCGCCAGCGACCGGCTTCGTCCAGCGTGCTGGAGAGAAAGTAGTCGAACACGTCGAACGACAGCAGGTCCTGACCCGAGTAATCATTCCGGTCGTAGCGCTGGAATACCCCGTATTCCTTCTGCCAGTATTCGAGTTGTTCCAGCTCGGCCTCAGGGGAGGAATCGCTGAAGCGCGCATTGTGGCCGCGGATGCCGAACTGGTCCAGAAGTCTTAGCGAGGTCAGCAGCTCGGGTTGTTGCAGGCTGAATTTCAGGAAGACGCGGCTGTAGAACCAGTCGATCGAAAGCGGCTTGAAGTACCAGAAGTTGGTAAACAGCAAACCGCCGGCCAGCGCCAGCACCAACAGCGAGATGCCGGTCCATTTGAAGAATCTTTTCATGTCATACCTGATTGCGGGATCGCCCGCGTCGATTCTAGGCGCGGTCTTCGTCAGCTGCACCTGCCAAAGGTCACGCGCGGCACACCAACACATGACGGCGCGGCGGCATAATCGGGGCCGGACTTCGAATCGGACTGCCCCATGCGCAAATTGATCCTGCTGGTCGGCGTTCCGGTACTGGCGTTGATCGGCTACGTTGTCTACCTGGCCCATGCCGCCGGCGAATTTCGCAGCGTCGACGAGCTGCATCCGGGCGCCTGCCGGGAGATCGCCGGGGTGCCCGGGCCCGAGGACATCACACTGCACCCCGATCGGGCTCTTGCCCTGATCTCGAGTTTCGACCGCCGGGCCGCCGTGGACGGTAATGTGCGACCGGGCGGCATCCATGCCTGGGCGCTGGATGGCTCCATGGGTGCACCGGTCAACCTGACCCCCGATGCTGGCGACGATTTCCGCCCGCACGGAATATCGTTGTATGTTGGACCGGACGGCCGCGCGACGCTGTTCGTCGTCAACCATCCCGGCGAGTCGCTGTTCGGCGTGCAGCCGGAAGGCGAGTCGGACCGGCCCGCACACACCATCGAGGTGTTCGACTTTGATCCTGATTTATATGCTGACCGTGGCCGATTGACCCACCGGACTACGCACGCGCATTTATCGATGATCAGCCCCAACGACGTTGTGGCAGTGGATCACGAGCGGTTCTACTTCACCAACGACCACGGTAGCGCCCCGGGCTGGAAGCGCAAGCTTGAAGACTACCTCCGGTTGCCGTGGGCCAGCGTGGTGTATTTCGACGGTCACGAGTTCCGTGAGGCCGCCGACGGACTGAGTTACGCCAACGGCATCAACCTGTCACCGGACGGCAAGCGCCTGTACGTCGCCGAGGTCACGCGCAGCCGGATCCGCGAATACGCGCGCGATGCCGAAACCGGTGTGCTGGAAGAGTTTGGCCGCATCGACGTCGGTTTCGGCGTCGACAACATTGAAGTCGACGCCGACACCGGCGCGCTGTGGCTGGGCGGCCACGTCAAGCTGCTGACCTTCACCCGCCATGCCGCCGATGCCGAAGTGCCCGCGCCTTCGCAAGTGGTTCGGCTGGTGGTAGACGACCACACGGTTGATGGCCAGAGGCAGGTCGAGACCGTTTTTCTTGACGACGGCGAACTGATCTCCGGCGCAAGCGTGGCCACCCATCGCGGTGGTCGCCTGCTGATCGGGTCGGTGTTTGAGCCGCACATGGTCGACTGCACGGAATCCGGCGGTTGAAGACGGATTGGCTTCCCGTCGACTCACCCTGCAACAATAGTCCCTCAGCCCGCCTTACTAAGACATGCATAAGTATTGCGACATTCAGCTTGTCTCTCGGCGATTGCCATGATAATCGTGGCAAGGCGTTGGTGCGAACTCTGTAGCCGGGCCTACATCGAGCACCGAGAACGCAGTCCACGGACGCCGAGAGGCAAGTGCACTCGGTCTCGAAACGCCGCAGCCACAGGACCTGACGACCCCTCACGACTGGGAACATACAAGGCGGGCTCAGGCATAGCGCCGGGTTTGGATTTGCTCGTGAACTGTTGCCGGCACGATATGTTGACAAACCCGAATTGTCCGTTCTATGATAAAAGTCGCCATCAATATTGATTGATGGAGGCTCCATGGAGTCGTTGGCCGACAGTGGGGGCGGCGTGCCTATAGACGGAAACAGCAGTAGGGCTCTTGTTCGAACCGAAGTCATCGCGGGTCGGCCATGGCGGGCACGCTTTTTGTCCGGATGGACCGGGTGATCCCGCTCGGCCCGCCTAATTCACCACCTGTTCGTCGCAGTAGAGTTGGGCGGTGAATAAGGTGGGCTCAGGGCAATGGCCGATTTCCGCGCTATTGGCAGGGTTGCTGGTTTCAACTGCCATCGCTGACGACTGGCGGGAATCATTTCAAAACGATCTCGCCGAGTGTGAGTCGATACCTGCCGACGCCTACGAAACCGGCCTGTTGTTCAACCCGGCCGGGCGGCGCACCTATTTCAAGCGCTCCCGCTGTTTACAGCGCGTCGCGATCGAATGGCGCGATCTGGAGCTTTGCAACCGGGTGAAGCAACGTCGCTCGCTACTCTTCAGCGGCAATGCCGTCTCGGAAAAAGCCTGCAGGGCGAACGTCGCGGAACAGCTCAAGCGTGACCGAGAACGAGCCGAATCGATTCATGTCGACGATTTTCACATGCTGGTTGGTGCCCGTCTCGAACGCCCTCATTATCTTGGCGGCGACTATCTACTTCACCTTGAAACTGAGGGAAGTCATTCGGGCAGCTATCAGATTCGAATCGAAGTATGGCCGAACAGTTCATCCGGTTCGCTGGTGATCGAGGAGTACAGCCAACCTCTGGGCTCCAGCGGTGGTTCGCTGATGCACACGATTTGCCAGCACAAGGTTCGCGAAACACTTAAACGTCATTCCATGGATCGGGAAGTCAGGGTTCGAATTATCCTGGAGCTTCCCTTGCGAACCCGCACGGATCAATTCGTGCTGGCTTTGCTCCCGACCGAGAGCAGGCGCAGCACGCTTGATATTAAAGCTGATCTTTCAGATTCTTGATTCAGTACTTACTAACGAGATGGGAGGGGACAGATGAAAATTTCTTCAGACTCAATGCCGGTGCGCCGGCTTGCTACGCTCAATTTCTCCACGGCTTGCGCGATATGCATCGCTCTGGGCGGTCAGGCGCTGGCCCAGGACCCGAAACCCGGGGAAGCCGGCTGGACGGAACCCGAAATCAGCTCATTGAGCACCAACCGGGTGGGGAGTTCGCCGTTCAATCCGCCGGAAATCACCGATACAACCTTCGTCGTCGATGACGATGCAGGCCTGGACACCGGTTGCGTGTTCAGCAGCCACGGTTCGCTGCGGTTCACGATCGAAATAGATCGGTATATCGGCGATAAGGACGAATTGATTGCCAATGGCCTGCTCAACGATACCGCCAAGCTATTCATGCCGGTCTGGGACGTGGATTTCAATGTGCCTGGTCTTCCCCCGGAGTTTGAACCGGAGCGTAATCGGGTGCTTTTCAACGGCAACGTCGTTCCCGGAGAATTTCTCACGGGCGCCAACAACACCTGGGCTCCGAATGATTTCGAGATTCCCATCCAATGGGTGGAATTTCCCGACAGCCCCGGTACCAATGGCGGGCCCGATGGTGCTCGCAACGAAATCGAAATCTTCATCGATGTCGCCAACGATGGCGACGTATGGTGCGTCGAAGTGGACTGGGCTTCGCTCGAGATTGAAGCCGCACGCCCGGTGGTAATGGCCCACGGTATCCTGTCGGATGGATCTACCTGGGATTTCTGGGTTCAGCAGCTTGAACCCCTGGGGCTGCCGAACAGCAATAATCTTGATATGGGTGCGCTCGATAGTATCGGCAACAACGCCACTAAAATCGGGGATGAAGTGGCTGATGTTAAGGCTAGCTGGGGCGTTGACAAAGTAAATCTGGTTACTCACAGCAAGGGCGGCCTTGATGCGCGCCACTATGTGGAGAATGCCGATGACGTCGAACAAGTGGTTCAGATCGGCACGCCGAATGCCGGCAGCCCCCTGGCCGACAAGCTTCAGGCCGGCACGCTTCGCCTGGGCCTGAAAGGTATCGTGGTGAACGCTTTGGTCAGCGTTCTGGCCGGTCCGGCCGGAATTCAGTTGACTACGCCTTATATGGCGATTTATAACCGGCGCCATGGGCCCAATGACAACATTCGGTATACCACCATGGCAGGCGACTATAGGGCAGACTGTGCGGCGCTGGATCTATTCTGCCGCCCGATTCAGCGTTTTCTGCTTTCGATGAGTGGCAGTCCGGGAGATACCATTGTACCGGTCAGTTCGGTACACACACTGCCGTATACCAGCGACCGAACTTTCCAAAGCCGTGGTACGAACATGGAGGCCACTCATGCCTGCCTGCCCACCTTCAGCGGTTGTCAACTGGAATCACTGCCAATCTTCAACCGCCTGCAGGATCGCGTACAGGCCTTTGGCAGCGCAGTTGTTTCGGCCCAGCAGGCTGATATCACCAGCACCTCCTCCGAGGGTGACTCGATCGGTTCGGGTGAATCGCAAATCCAGGAAATTCCGATCGATCAGCCCGGCCCGGTGTTTTTCGTGATGTTTTATCCCGACGATCGGTTAGGCCTCGATCTTGAACTGATTAGCCCTTCCGGTCAGGTCATCGATCCGCAAACTGCCGCTTCCGACGCGAATATGGCGCATGACCAGGGAGATATCCTGGGCGGACTGATGACGGTCTACAACATCGGAAACGCCGAGACCGGCACCTGGATTGCCCGGGTCACGGCAAGCGTATCCGCAGATGCATCCGTCGAAATGCCTTACCTTGTCAGCGGCTGGATGGAACAATCGGAAATTACCTTGCAAGGTTCATTCGAAACAGCCTCGATCCACTCCGGGGAACCGCTGATCATCAACGCGGCCATTGCCGATTCCGGCAATCCAGTCGCGGATGCACAAGCTTCGGCAATTATTGAACAACCGGACGGCTCGATCCTGTCCCAGATGCTGAATGACGACGGGATCGGCGCGGACGAGGTGGCCGGTGACGGTATTTACACCGGCGTGTTCGGCGACACTGCCCAGGCCGGGATGTACCGGGTGGCATTCGAGGCTTCGCGCAGCGGTTCCGCCAGCGGGCCCGATTTCAGCCGTGAAGCGTTCAATATCGCCACTGTCAGTGAAAGTTCATCACGCTTTGACGGCGCGTTCGCGGATTTCGGGCTCGATAGCAACGGCAACGGATTGTTCAACCAATTGGTTGTCGAGGCGGGCGTGAACATCACCGATGCCGGTCTGTACCGGATCTTCGGCGTGCTCACCGATGACAATGACAACCTGCACCACGCAAACGTCGTGACCGAGCTGGATGCCGGACCGAATACCATAAGCTTGGGTTTCGATGGCGAAGCGCTCTTCCGCAATGGCGTTGACGGCCCATTCAGGCTTAAACAGTTGTCGCTTTCCGAAGAGCATCCGGATGGGCTTAATATCATGCCGGTCGATGAGCTTATCGACGCGCATTCAACCGGCTTCTATCCATTCGAAGCCTTCGAGCATGCGGCACTTCTGTTGCCCGGGACTGGCACCTCGGTCGGGGTCGACACGAATGGAAACGGTTTGTTCGATCGGCTCGACGTGACTGTGGACGTCCGGATCGAAGTGGCCGGATTCTACCAGTGGTCGGCACGCCTGGTCGACTCGAATGGAACCGATCTGGGGCTGTCCAGCGGCTCGAGTTCATTTTCCAGTGGACTGCAGGAAATGTCTTTCTTCTTCGATGGAGAAACAATCGGCAGCAACGGTGTGAACGGACCCTATCACGTAACCGGCCTATTGCTGTTCGGGGCCGGGCAGTCGCTGGTCGGCGGTAACGTATTCACCACCGATGCTTTCTCTGCAAGTCAGTTTGAAGGTTTTGTCAACGACAGCGACGGAGACGGTATTCCCGATGATCAGGATGCTTGCCCGCTTTCCGACTTATCGCCGACTGTAGTGATTGATGACTGTGATACCGGTGTGGACAATACCTTGTTCGCTGACGGTTGCACCATTGCGGATCTGGTCGGGGCGTGTGCGCAGGATGCCAAAAATCATGGCGCGTTCTCGAGTTGTGTAGCCCGGATGACGAACGAGCTGGTGTCCAACGGCTGGCTGGATAATCCAGATCAGGGCGCTATCCAGAGTTGCGCAGCCCAGGCCGATATCCCGTAATCACCGTCGAATCGAAAGCAGGCAAGAAAGGAAAGCGGGGGGGG
>JBBDSL010000015.1:0-11644 GCA_040904965.1 Wenzhouxiangellaceae bacterium | reverse complement strand
CCGGGCGACCGCCATCCGCGCGGGACTCGCCGCCATGCTGGGACGCGGCGCGCGACGTCATCCCGAGAACGTGCCGGATACTGCGCTGCTGCTCGAGGTCGACCGCGACTACCGGAGGTTGGCCAAAGCCGGAAAGCTGCCGACGATCGCGCCGCGCCGTTTCAATCCGGAGAAACGGGCGTGGCTGCCTGTCATGCACACGGAGCGAGACGGCTGGCATTTTACGGTCCTGTTCTCGAACACCGCACGCGCGCACCAGCTCGGCCGGACAGAGGACTGGGTGGTGATCTACTTCTACGACGACGAGCACGAGGAAGGCCAGCACACCGTCGTCACCGAGACACAGGGCCGGCTCAAGGGAAAGCGGGTCGTCCGCGGCCGGGAAGTGGAGTGTCGGCGGCTCCGGGAATAGGTGATGTTGCGTATGTCCTCCGGAGCCCTGGCGACCTAACCTTGTCACTGGAATGAGCCGGGAGAGTGTCTTGTACTGCGTTAGATGCGTCGAGTTCGAGGAGTGATAGCCGCCGTGCGCCAAGATCGAAGTGTTCTAGCCGTCATCGAGCCCGAGCTGAATCCTCGCGAAACAGTGCAGCGCGCCGCACGGCTTGCCGGGTTGTACGGACGTCCGCTGGTACTGCTGCTATGCGACCCGGACGTCGGACCGCTGTACGTCTATTGCTGTGCCTATCAGTAATCCGTCTGGCTTGATTCTATTGCGTAAGGACGCTCCTGAGAGCCGAGTCGTCCAGTCGCGGGACGAAGGTACCGTGAGAGAGCTGGAACACGTCGGCGGACTACATCATCAATATGTTCGGATGGCGGCCTGATCGATAACAGATGAATTAACGATAGGGACAGCCATTCCCTGCACGACCCCGAACAGCCGCTGGAAATCCTGCGCACCATTCACAGCTTCGATCCGTGTCTGGCCTGCGCAGTGCACGTCCAGGATTCCCGGCGCGAGGATCTGGTCAGGGTAAGAATCGCCTGACACATCGAGCCAGGACCGGGCCAATGAACAACGGCCATTGAACAAGAATTATTGACAGATGAATATTCGAACGAAATTGGTTGCCGGACTGATTGCCGGCACCGTCCTGATCGCGTTCAGCATGACGGCGGCGACTCATCCGGGGATTGCCCCCCACACTCACGAAGTCGGGTTCTGGGAAGGTCTGGCGCACCCGTTCGGTTGGCTTGGGAGTCTTGCGGCGCTGATATCGCTTGGGCTCGGGCTGTACTTCGTTGCTACCGGGTGGAGGTCAAGCTCTTTAAATAAGGGCAGGCACGAATATCAGCGCGAGGATGATCAGCCAGGCAAGCAGCGCTAGCGCCAGATCGCTGAACCCGCTTTCGGCCCGGTCGAGAAGGACCACGGCGGGATTGTCGATTCTTTTTCGATCCGCCTTCGAGACCGGGCTGATGCCCGGCATTGCCGGCAGCAGTTCGATCAGATCGCCCTCGGGTACCTGTGGCAGTCGATCGCGACGCAACCATCGCAGCGCCGCGAGGCCGAGCAGCGTGCCGATTGCCACCGGGAGCGTCGACGAGATCAGGTAGCCGGGTTCGAACGGATGCAGCACCCATTCCGGATCCGTCATCACAGCAGCCGCCCATGGCACCGTGGCGACGGCCGCGACCAGTACGATCCAGGGCGCTGCCGGCCCGGGGGCGTTCTCGCCGCCGCGCGGCCAGGCGACGGCCAGGAACCTGGCCATCAGCAATGTCGTTGCCACCGAGCCAGCCAGCAGCACCGGCTCCAGCCAGCCGCGTTCGGCTGCCGGGATCGCGCTTTTCACCAGCGTCTTGGCCAATGCCCCGGAGGTCAGCGGCGCACCGGCCACGGCCAGTGCCGGCAGCCACATCAGTGCGCGCGCCAGGGCCGGTTGCGTCCGGACCAGGTCCACCGAAATGAACAGGGCGGACTTGGCCAGACCGTGGTGCAGGGCCAGCATTACTGCCGCGGCGATCAGTGTCGGGGCGTGGACCGGATGCTGCAATGCCAGGCCAATGACAAACGCGATCAATCCCATCTGGCTGACCGTCGAATAGGCCAGCACCGACTTGGCGCGTACCTGGGCGATGCCGGCGGCAAAGCCGTAGAACGTGGTCAGCACGCCGCCGGCGAGCAGTACCGTCCCGGCCAACTCGCCGCCGTCGTGGCCCAGAGGCAGGAATCGCAGCCAGCCGACGAGCCCGGCCTTGACGATCACTCCGCTCAATACGCCACTGGCCGGAACCGGCGCCTGGGGATGGGCCAGTGGCAGCCACACGTGCAGCGGCACCAGCCCCATCTTGAGACCGAAGCCGAGCGCGAAAAGCAGCGCCACCCATTGTCCGTGCGGCAACAACGCCATGAATTCGCGGCCGCTTTCCAGCGGCACGTTGCCGAAAGCCGAGCCAAGCACCAACAGCGCGGCGATGACCATGCCTTCGCCGGCCACTGCCATGACCAGGTAAACGCGGCCGGCCCGGAAATCGGCCGGCCGGAACCAGTGCACGATCAGTCCGTAGGCCGAAAACGTCAGCGTCGCGTAGGCGGCATAGAAACTGGCCGCATCGAGGGTGATGAATATGCACAGGTTGCCCGTCCAGGTCATCAGCCAGAAAAAAAAGAATGCCGGGCTCCTGTCGGCCGGCAAGCTGCGCCGGGCATGAACGCCGGCAACGGTCCAGACGATGATCGCGAGCACGAAAAGCGGAACCATTCCAGTTTCGAGGCCGATACGCGTTCCCAGCAAGAGCCAGGGCAACTCGGCAACCCGGTCGTTAAGGGCCAGCAGGCCGACGGCGGTCAGCGGCAGCCACGGCGCCAGGCGCAGCATCGGACGGGTCACCCGGGGAACAAACAGCAGCAGTGATGCGATCACCGGCAGGATCGGCAAGCCGAACGCAATGATTTGGCAGGCTGTTGTCACTAGATGCGCTCCGATATCAGAATTACCCACTGGAGTGGGCTCAACGGCATGCCCGCGAGAAATCCCGAGCCCACGGCCAGCAGGCCGGTAATCAGGGTCGGCACCAGCAGGCTGAGCGGGGCCTCCCTACGTTCGGTCGCGCCCGCGACCGGCTCCACGAACCAGGCCCGGCGCAGCATCGGCAGAAAGTAGGCGGCGTTGAGCAGCGTGCTGGCCACCAGAACCCCTATGACCCAGTAGTCTCCGCTCGCCGCCCCGCCCAGCCCCAGATACCACTTGCTGATGAACCCGGCCATCGGCGGGACACCGATCATGCTCAGGGCCGCGAACGTGAACGCGCCCATTGTCCAGGGCATTCGCCAGCCGACGCCGTCCATCTGGGCGATTTCCTTGATCTCATGGGTTTTCGACAGGTTGCCGGCACAAAAAAACAGCGTGATCTTCATCAGGCCCTGGTGGACCAGATGCACCAACCCGCCGATGGTCGCCAGCGGCCCGGCGATGGCGATTCCCAGTCCGATGTAGGAGACCTGGCTGACCGTAGACCACGCCAGCCGCTGCTTGATGTTCCCGGCGAACAACGCCTGCACCGATCCGTAGATGATCGTGAACGCAGCCACGCCGGCGAGAACATGGTCCATGCCGAGCAGGGCCGTCAATTCCAGGCCGTAGACGTCGTAGACCAGGCGTGCGACGCCGAAAATGCCGACCTTGACCACCGCGACCGCGTGGAGCAGGGCGCTGACCGGTGCCGGCGCCACCATCGCCGTCGGCAGCCAGGCATGCAGCGGAAATAAAGCGGCCTTTACCCCGGTGCCGGCCAGCATCAGCAGAAACAGCAGCGTGAGCACGGGCCGGGAAGCGGTATGCTCGGTGACGAAACCGCCGTGAACGAAATCGACCGGGCCGGCGACGACATGCAACCCGATGATGCCGATCAACAGCATGGTTCCACCGGAGAGTGTGTATGCAAGATATTTCTTTCCTGCGCGCAAGGCCCGTGGCGTGCCACGGTGGACCACCAGCGGCCAGGTCGAAAGCGTCAGCAGCTCGTAGAAGATGAAAAAGGTAAACAGGTTTCCGGCCGAGGCCACGCCCATCGTGGCGGCGACACACAGGCTGAAAAAGCCGAAAAAGCGTGCTCGATTGGGGGAGTCTTCCAGGTAGCCGATGGCATAGATCGTGGTGACCAGCCACAGGATTGCCGACAGCGTGATCAGCAGCATGGTCAGGGCATCGGCGTGCAGCACGAATTCCAGCCCCGGCGCCAGGGTTACGCGCATCCCGAAGTCGTCGCCGCGGGCAACGCCGGCGAGCATGATGCCGACCAGTATCAGCTTGATCACGGCGGCGGCGATATTGGTGAACGTGCGGGTCCGGCGCCATTCGTCGCCCAGCGCGAATATGATGACTGATGCCAGCAGGGAGCTGAGCACCACCCACAGCGGCATTGCTGCATACAGGCTCATCCGGCAATGTTGCCGGGCCGGCCGAGCGCGAGTATCGGCACAAGCCACTGGCCGGCGAAGCCAAGCGCTATGGCGCCCAGCGCCAGCAGCATGGGCGGCCAGAACATCCTGCGCGGCAGTCGTTTTACCGGTAGGTCGGGTCGGCCGTCATCCGGGTGCGGTTCGGCCATCGCGTAACGCAACACCCGGAACACGTAGGCGGCGGTCAGCAGCCCGCCGCCGCCGACGACCAGCGCCCACCACCACTGGCCGGATTCGAGCGCGGCGTTGATCAGCCACCACTTGCCGATGAAGCCGCCGCTGGGCGGCAGCCCGGCCAGGCTGACCCCGGCCAGCGCCATGACCATGGCGTTGCCTGCGAGGCGATGGTCGCCGCGGCTGAGCGACTCAAGCCGGTCATTGCCGACCATGAAAATCACGTTGCCGGCGGCGAGAAACAGTGCGGCCTTGGCCAGGCCGTGGCTTAACGCGTGATATATCACGCCGTGCCAGGCCAGTACGGAGGCCAGCGGCAAAACCAGCAGAAGGTAGCCGAGCTGGGCGACCGTCGAATAGGCGATGACCAGCTTCAGGCGCGATTGGCGAATCGCCTGGATCGAGCCGTAGGCGATGCCGGCTGCGCCCAGCACTGCCATGCTCTGGCCCAGGAACTCGGGCCAATGACCGTCAAACGGCCCCGACCACAGGCGGATGACGAGATACACACCGGCCTTGGCCACCAGCGCGGACAGCAGCGCACTGGCCGCGCTCGGGGCGATGGCGTGGGCGCGGGGCAACCAGGCGTGGACCGGAAACAGCGCCGCTTTCATCGCAAGACCAAGGGTCATCAGCCCGAGGGCGAAAACCGATGCCGGACCGTGCCACTGCAGCGATTCGAGGCCGCGCAGGGCCAACAGCCCGGTTTTGGCGTACACCAGCGCCACGCCGAGCAGAAAGAAGAGCGACCCGGCGAGTGCAAAGAACAGATAGCGGGTCGCAGCGGCTACCGCTTCCGGACCCCGGCTCACGGCAACCAGTGCAATGGCCGTGATCGCGCTGAGTTCGAGCAGCACATAGATGTTGAACAGGTCGGCTGCGACAAACAATGCATTGAGCGCGCTCCAGAGCACCAGCCAGAGGATACGGAAGCCTTCCGGGCCGAACCGTTCGGTGAGGTTGACCGAGGCGGTGATGTGGACATTGACCGCCAGCCCGACCAGACCAGTCAGCCACAGCATGGCCAGAGCGAGCGCGTCGACATGAAGCTCGATGCCCAGCGGCGCGAAGTGTCCGCCAAGCGCCAGCGTGACCGGGCCCGTGCCCAGCATTTCCCCGCTCAGATACCAAAGCACGACGAGCAGGCCGGCCGACAACACAATGGGTGCGGCATCCCTGAATCTCGGCCAGGGCAGCAGATAGACCAGCAGCCCGCAAATCAGCGGACCCAGCAGCAGCGCTGTGTGCCCGGCCATGACCAGCGGCGGGGGATCAGTCATCGGCCGATTGCCCGTCGGCATCGCGCGTCGAACGTCGTAGTTCGTCCTCGCCGGTCATGACCCGCAAGTAACGGATCAGGCCGAGTGCGAAGGCGGTGATGCAGACGGAAATGACGATCCCGGTCAGCACCATCGCCTGGGGTACCGGGTCGGCGGAAGCCTCGATTCCCCGCGTGGACAACACGACCAGGAACAGGAAAATCGCCGAGGCCATGATGTTGGCCCCGAGCAGCCGGTGAATCAGGCCGGTCCGGCCGATCATGCCGTACAGGCCGATGGCGAACAACAGCCCGGCGGTCGCGGCCAACGGCACGACGGCAGTCACGGACCCTGCACCGGGGCGCGGGCGAGCCGTATCCCGGCAGAGCCGGAAAAAAGCAGGGTCAGCGTGACGGCGATCGAAATCATCATCGCCAACTCGATCGTCAGCGCCACGCCTGCGGTGGCCATGGCGGGGTAGGAAAGCGGCCAGTCACTCCAGATCAGGGAAAGACAGGCGAACCCGGCGAACACGCCCAGGCCGAGTATCAACCCGAGCCTTAGGGCCGCCGGCGTGTGGTCAAGCGGCTCGATGCGCCCGGTCAGTCTGTACATCACCCCCAGCGCGCCCAGCAGGGCGCCGGCCTGGAAGGCGCCGCCGGGCGCTTCGGTTCCCGTCCAGAACAGGTACAGCGCGGTAATAAGCAGGATCGGGGTTGCCATGGCGACCAATGAATCGGCCATTGACGGAACCCCTTCCGGCAACGGATGCAATCCGGCAAGGTCCCGGTGCCCCATCAGGATTCGCAGGCCTAAAAATGCCATCAGCAGCACGGCCATTTCCAGCAAGGTGTCGTATCCGCGCAAGTCGAGCAGGATGACCGTCACGGGGTTGTCGACGGCGTGACCGGAAACCGCATCGCGAAGCTCAGGGGCGACATCGGGCCGGCCGAGCGCGAGCCAGGCCATGGTTGCGGCGAGCGCAGTACCCAGCCCGCCGCAAATCGCGTAGACCAGCCAGCGTCGGGCCGAGGAGGGGGGTGGTGTGGCCGGTCCGCCGGGTTGGGGATGCCCGGGATCGGCATACGCCGCCTTACAGGCGTTCAGGAGCAGTGCGCCGGTAATTCCGGCGCTGATCGCCGCTTCGGCGAGTGCGAGGTCGGGTGCGCCGAGCCGGGCCCAGGCAATGGCCATGACGAGTCCGAAGACCATGAACAGGACCACGGCGGTAAAACGCCCGCGCGAGGCGACGACACGCCAGGCCAGCCACAGCAGGCCGAGGCCCAGAAGCACATCGAAGACCGGCGACAACGGAATCATTGGTCCGACGTCCAATCGGCCCAGCGGGCGATGAGAAATGCCGAGACGGTCGCCGCCATCATCGCAAGTGCCCAGACGAACGCAAGCTCCAGCGCCCCGGTCACGCTGCCGCCGTGGACCGCCAGGCCGGCGCAGATGAAGCCCAGCCCCAGGTTGTCCGCCTTGGTCAGCGCGTGAAGGCGCGAGTGCGTATCGGGAAAACGCAACAGTCCGACGGTGCCGGCGAGAAAGAATGCGCAACCGGCGACTACCAGGGCAATCGTCAGTACGGTGCTGATCGACATTACTCCTCCGGGATCCGATGCGGCAGTTGGACGAAGGCGATGCTGGCAATGGCAGCCAGCATCACGAAAACCAGCGCCACGTGGATCAGCGCGGGACTGCCCTCGGCATGGGCCAGCAACAGCAGCATGGCCACCGTGGTCGTGGTGAACAGAAGAAGCGCCTGGACCCGGTCGGCCGGTTCGGGACCGCGATAAAGCCGCGTCAAGCCGACGCCCAGGTTCACCAGCAGAAACAACGCCGCGCCCATCAGAAAACTATCCATGGTCTTTCTCCGGGGCAATCCCGAACATATCGCCAATGAGTTGTTCCAGCTTTTCGATTTCCAGGTGCTGGTCTCCGGCGATCGAATTGACCAGCACCCAGTCGTCATCCAGCCCGCGCGACAGGGTGCCCGGCAGCAGGCTGATGGCGGCGATCAGTACCGTGCGCGGCTGGCCGGGCGGCACCCGGAAATGATGTTTCCAGTTGGTGATTTCCAGCGGCAGGCGTGGATCGAGGGCCCGCCCGGCGATATCGAATCCGCCGCGCAGGGAGGCCCAGAGGAAATAGTTGAGAAAGCGCCACAGGCACGGCAACCGGAAGTGCGGTCGTTGCATGGGCGCGAACCGGTAACTGACGAACAGGGCGAAGGTAACAACGACGAGCCCCGGCACCCAGTCGGTGGCGCCGGTCAAGCCGATCCACAGCAGGGCAAGAACGGCACCCAACTGCCAGCCGTACCGCAGGGTTCTGCGAATCGCGACGAATGCGCGCATGCACCTGTCTCCTTGTCGAAGCGCGGGCCCGCCCGCCTTGACGATCGCCATGACGGTCGGCATGGCGTCACGTCAGGCCATGACATACGTTGTTCGGGGTAAATCATCTCATACCGTCGAATGCCGCCGGGCATTTACGCAACAGTCGGGGACCCAATTCATTTACCAGACCGCTACGCAGCCCGGTATAGCGGCTTTTACCCGCTATGGGGCGCGCCTCGGATTCATGGCGAGTTGCTCAAGCTCGGGTTCGAAGTCTCCGAGACGACGGTCGCCAAGTCCATGATCAAGCGCCGCGGCCCGCCGTCTCAAGTGTGGCGCACATTCCTGGTGAATCACGGGCGTGGGACTGTTGCCACTTGGGCGTATCCCATTTTTTTCGTTTTTCGGCGCCCGATAACCTCGAGGCGCAGCGACTGCTGCAGAAAGCCCGTACGCTGGATCCTGCCTTTGGCGAAGCGCATGCGTGGTGGGCTACGCCGTATTGCTCGGCATGGTCTACTGGGACACGGACCCGTCGCCGGAAATGCTGGACAGTGCGCTGGATGCAACGCAGACGGCACTCAGGATTGACGATCGTAACGCCGTCTTTTACGCACTGAAGGCGCGCGTGCAACTCGCGCGATGCGAATACCAGAGTGCACTGATAGAGAACTCGATCGCCATCGAGCTCAACCCGACGTTGGCCGCGGCCTACTGCGGCCTTGCCGACTCGCTGGCGTACGAAGGCCGTTACGACGAGGCCATAGAGCGCTTCGAGAAAGCGATCGAACTGAGTCCGCATGACCCGCAGCGCTGGGCGTTCCTGACCTGCGGCGCGCTGGCGCATATTTTCAAGCGCGAATTTCACGCCGCGATCGAGTGGTCGGATCGAGCCAGCGAAGTACCCAATTGCCAGTTCTGGGCGACCGCGCACAAGGCGGTCGCGCTCGCGTACCTCGACGAGCAGGACAGGGTGCGGCATCAGGTCGACAAGCTGATGCGGGAACGGCCGCGGTTCAGAATGTCGGGTTAATGTGGCATAGAATAATCTTGGGTCGGTGCATAATAGCGACAGGACGGCGCGAAGACGCAACCGTCCACTTCATAACGGGAAACTAGCGATGATCAAAACCTGGATCTGGACGACGCTGCTGGCGTCGTTTCTTGGCGCACCGGCCCTGGCCGGCGATTTCGAGTCGATCATTAATAACTGCAACGCCTGCCACGGCAACAACGGTGTCAGCCAGTGGGACGACGTACCTACGATCGCCGGAATCGACGCTTTTGTGCATTCGGAGGCCCTGTACATCTACCGCGATGAAGGGCGCCCGTGCGCGAAGAGCAAGTATCGTCAGGGCGACACGTCTCGGCCCGAGGTCAGCATGTGCGAGATTACCGCCGACTTGGACGATGAGACGATCGAGAAGCTGGCGGGTCACTATGCGGATCTACCGTTCGTGCCGGCGAAGCAGGACTTTGACGCCACGCTCGTGGCGCCCGGCGAGGTCATACACGAACGCGACTGTGCACGCTGTCACTCCGACGGCGGCTCCAATCCTGACGACGAAGCGAGCATTCTCGCCGGCCAGTGGATGGGTTATCTGCGAGTCACGTTTGCGCAGTATGCGTCCGGTGAGCGTGAACAGCTCGACAAGATGAAGGACAAGATGGACTCGCTCAGCGCCGACGACGTCGAGGCGTTGCTGCACTACTACGCCAGCCAGCAGTGAGCCGGTCGTGAACAACGGCAAGCACCGGCGGGCGTTGCTCGACGAGTTGTTCACCACGATCGACGCGATGGACACACCGGCTTTCGTCGCCAGGCTAACCCCCGGTGCCGAGTTCAGGTTCGGTGGCGCGCCACCGGTGCACGGCAGCGTGCAGATCGGCGAGGCCGTAGGTGCTTTCTTTGCGACGATTGCGGGCTTGCGTCACGAGCTGTCGAAGGTCATCGCCGACGGCGAGACACTGGCCTGTGAAGGCAACGTAACCTACACACGCCACGACGGGTCACAGGTCGAGATTCCGTTCGCCGACATCTTCGACTTCGACGGCGAGCTGATCGACAGCTACCGCATCTATATCGACATCGGGCCACTGTACGCAACGACGCAGTGACTCGCGATTATCAGGCCCTTGATTGACGGCTATTGGCAATGGATATCGAAGAACTGCTGGGACGAAAAATGTCGGCGCACGACCAGAAGCGCTATTACCTGCTGATGCGCGAGTTTTTCGACGAGACGAACACGCTTTGCGACCCGATGCGTCACGATGTCGGCCGGCAATCACCGGCCCTCGTTAATGGGAGTTAACACATGACAGGAGAGAATCAGGACAGCAGGTCTGTCTGGTGGCGCAAGCCCGCGAGCAAATGGTTGCTTGGCATCCCGCTCGGCGCTTTTGCCGCTTTCGGCCTCGGCGCCGTGGCGCTCGGCACAATGAATTTCGTGCTGCATGAGACCAGTTCAACCGAGTTTTGCTACACGTGCCACTCGCACGACGCCTTCATCCGTCCCGAGTACGAGGCGTCCAGCCACTTCGTCAACGCCGCGGGCGTCCGCGCGGGTTGCTCTGACTGTCACCTGCCGCACGATAACTGGTTCGAACTCGTCTGGACGAAAGCCATCGTCTCGCTGGACATCATTCCAGAGGTCATGGGCAAGCTCGACACGGCCGGGAAGTACGAGGCGCACCGTGCCGAAATGGCCGAAGACGTCTGGCGTCAATTCAAGGCGAACGATTCAAAATTCTGCCGTAGCTGCCACGCGATCGAGGCGATGGATCTGGAGGCACAAGGACGCTCGACAGCGAGACGGCATTCGCAGGCCGCCGAGCGCGGCCAGACCTGCATCGACTGCCATTACGGCATCGTCCACAAGGAGCCGGAAAACGCCGAAAAAATCCTGGATGCGATAACCACGGAGCTGTCGGGTGAGGATGACGCAGCCAGCTGACGCTCGCTGTCAGCTCTGGTACGAAATCCTGAGCGGGGCGAGCGGACTGGCGCTCGCGATTTTCATGTGGGGCCACATGGTGCTCGTCGGCTCGATACTGACGGGCAGGCACGGTTTCGACTGGATGGCGACAATGCTCGAGGAGTATTACATCGCGCAGCCGACGGTCGTCGCCATACTGTTGCTGTTTATCGTGCACGCTGCACTCGCAAGCCGCAAGATCCCGTCGCAACTTGCGGAACGAAAACGCATGCTGGCACTCGGCAGGAACCTGGCGCGTGCCACGCGCGGCAGCACGTTGCCACCGCACGTCGAGTCCGTGCTGTGGATCTGGCAGGTGCGGACCGGAATGCTGATTCTCGTGCTCGGCAGCTTTCATATCATCCTGCTCGGTGTCGATGTCCTGACCCCGCTGTTCGGTGAGCGGCACGGCATCGAGGCCGCAACGAGCGTGGCGCGCGTGCGCGGCGGCCTCTGGATCGTCTATGCGATCCTGCTGCTGGC
>JBBDSL010000014.1:0-12014 GCA_040904965.1 Wenzhouxiangellaceae bacterium | reverse complement strand
AATGTGCTCAGCCGCCATTATTTTGCCCTGCACATCATACACTTGGCGCCCTCTATGAGCGAAACATCTACCCACAGATTTTGCGGAGGAGCCCGAAAGAGATCCTAGAGAGTGCGTAGAACTGCACAGATTATTGGAGTGCAGAATCAAAAGCGAAAAGCTGAACACGAAGAGCACGAAGAAGGCACGAAGAACACGAAGGGTGAATCATAAGTAAAACACCTCAAGTTCCTTTGTCTTCCTGTGTGCCCTTCGTGGTTATCCGTCTTGGATTTTTCTTTGATATTCATCTCCTAGTATGCCTGATGTACTTATCGGGCTTTTCGCTCTTGGCTTCTCTTCGTGTTCTTCGTGCCTTCTTCGTGCTCTTCGTGTCCTGCTTATCAGCCGTTTATACCTTTCGCTTTTGACTTTCATCCGCAGGTCCGCTGTGGTCGGAACACTAGCGCTCGCGCGCGAGGCTCGATACCGGCTCGCGAAAGCCCATGGCCGAGGTGACCAGGCGTCGCTTGAGTCCGGGCAGCAGTGCGTGCGCGGCCAGGCCCAGGCCGGTGCCGAGGCGAAACGGCAGGCTGGGGTTGGTGAAAGCGCGTGCCAGGGTGTCGGTATAACGCACGGTATCGGCGTGGTCGGCCTTGCGCGCCTGCATGTAGCGCGCCATCCACACCGGCGCGCCGGGGTCGTGCGCTTCGCTCAGCACCTCGACCAGTCCGGCGACGTCGCGCAGGCCCAGGTTGAAGCCCTGTGCCGAGACCGGATGCACCGTGTTGGCGGCGTTGCCGATGCATACCACGCGCTTGCCGATGGGCACCGGCGTGCGCAGCAGCTTGAGCGGATAGCGTAGGCGCTTGCCGGGCCCGGAGAATTCGCGAAAGCCGCTTGCCGCGCGCTGTTCCAGGCGCGCGAGCAGCTCGTCGTCGCTGAATTCCATGGCCTGCTCGACGCGGTCGGTGGAATCGACCCAGACTACGCCGAAGCGGCCCTCGGGCTGGGGCAGGAACGCGAGCGGGCCTTGCGGGGTGAAACGCTCGTGGGCGGTGTCGGATGAATGGGGCTCGGCCATCACGTTGAAGATCATCGCCGACTGGTGATAATCATGCAGCCGGGAGGCGATGCCGGCGGCCTGGCGAACCGCGGAATCGGTGCCGTCGGCAGCCACCAGCAGACGCGCCTCGACCTGGGCGCCGGAGGCCAATTGGATTTCGACCCGGTCGGCGTCGTGGTCGTCGTCGACCTGGAAGGTTTCCAGGCGTTCGGGGCAGTATTCAGTGATGCCGTCGGTCCCGGCCAGGCAGCTCAGCAGCCGATTGCCCAATTCGCGCGCCACGACCACCGCGCCGAAGTGGTCCAGACCGTGCTCGGCGGCGTCCAGCCGGACGTGGCCGAAGCCGTGCGCGCGGGTCACATCGATATGCCGGATGGGACAGCGCGGCAGCGAGGCGTCGAGAATGCCGAGGTGGGTCAGGATGTTCAGCGACGCGCGGTTGACCACCAGCGTGCGGTCGTCGTAGCTGGGCTGGTGGTCGGCGGAGCGGTCTACCGCCTCAATGATCGCAACGTCGAAGCCGGTTCGGGCCAGGCCGATGGCCAGCGATGCCCCGGCCATGCCGCCGCCGGCGATGACGATGTCGTGTTGACGCGGCAGGTTCATGACTGCATCAGGGCCTCGATTTCGTCGGCCGCGGCCGGTACGGCCTGGCTGAGATTTTCCGGGTCATTATCGGTCACCCGGATATCGTCCTCTATGCGCACGCCGATGTTGTGAAATTCGGCCGGGATATCGTCGTCATCGCCGATGTACAGTGCCGGCTCCACGGTGGTGACCATGTTCTTCTCCAGCAACCGCGAGTGGCCGTCGATGCGGTAATCGCCCACATCGTGCACGTCCAGACCCAGCCAGTGGCCGGTCTTGTGCATGTAGAAGCGCTTGTAGCGCTCCTGCTCCAGGTTTTCGTCCAGCCCGCCGCTGAGCAGACCCAGCTCGATCAGGCCTTCGGTAAGCACCCGGCAGGCTGCCGCGTGGATATCGTCGAACACGTTGCCAGGGCGGACCTTGTCGATGGCGGCGCGTTGCGCGGCCAGCACCAGGTCGTGCACCTTGCGCTGGGCCGGCGTAAAGCGGCCGGTGACCGGGAAGGTGCGCGAGATGTCGGCGGCGTAGCCGGCGTACTCGCAGCCGGCGTCGATCAGCACCAGGCCGTCGTCGGGCAGCGGCTGGTTGTTGGCCACGTAGTGCAGCACCAGCGCGTTGCGGCCGCCGGCGACGATCGGCAGGTAGGCCGGCGGGCAGCCGTTGCGCGTGAATTCGTGCATCAGTTCGGCGGTCAGGTCGGGCTCGCCCAGGCCGGGTCGACAGACCTGCATGGCACGTGTGTGCGCCGCGGCCGAGATCTTCGCCGCCCGGCGCATGGCCTTGATTTCGTCGGACGACTTGATCAGCCGGAGTTCGTGCAGCACGTGGTCGAGTGCGATGAACTCCTCCGGGCCGCGGGCGTTGCGCTTGAGTTTGCGAAGCTGGTTGCGCCAGCCGATCACCTGGCTGTCGAAGGCCGGGTCGCGCCCTACCGAATGATAGATGTGATCACGGTTTTCCATCAGCCCGGGCAGGATTTCGTCGAGGTCGGCGATGGGAAATGCATCGTCCATCCCGAGCTGCTCGCGCGCGCCGTCCAGCCCAAGCCGCGGGCCGTCCCAGCGTTCGCGTTCCGGGTCGCGTTCGCGGCAGAACAGGATCTGCTCGCCGGTATCGCGACCGGGAACGAGCACCAGCACCGCGTCGGGCTCATCGAACCCGGTCAGGTATAGGAAATCGCTGTCCTGGCGGAACGCGAACAGGCTGTCGCCGTTGCGCAAACGCTCGCGCGCGGCCGGCACGATGATGATGCTGTCCGGCTCGGCCAGGTCCATCAGGTGTCGGCGCCGGCGGGTCAGAATCTTTTTGCTTGCCGTCATTTGATTTGCCGTCAGCGCTATGCCGGTTTGCGCAGGCCTTCCTCGCGCAACAGCAGGGTGGCCACGCGTACGAATTCGCTGAGCTCGGTGAATGCCTGTTCCTGTTCCTCCTCGTCAGCTTCCGCGTCGATGCCTGCGCGTGCGATCTGCTCGAGCAGGCGCAAAGCCTCGCTGGAATCCGGGTTCTTCAGTTCAGGTGCCCCGGCGCCGAAGCCGGCCAGGAAGCCGCTGACCCACGAGGCCAGGCAGCGGGTGCGTTCCGACAGTGGACGGTCGTCGGTGGGCAGCAACGGCCTGAAGTCCATGTCGGGCGAGGCCAGCTCGCTTCGCAGGGTGCTGATCGCCGGGCCCAGATCGTCCTGGATCCGCCTTGAATTCCAGTCTCCGACCTGCAGCCTGGAAAGCTGGTCGGCCAGTTCGGCATCCGACTGGCGCGGCCCGCCGGACAGCAGTCCGATGACCACGCCGTGGGTTTCGGCGATGCGTGCCGGCTCCTTGTCGGCAGCCAGCGCCAGAAGCCAGGCCAGCTTCGATTCGTTATCGTCCATGTACGGCTCGGTTGGGGTGATTCAAGACTCGACAATGGTAGCATCGGGCGCGGTCGCGGGCCGCCCGGCGGGCCCGGCGAATTGCGGTCGAAGGGCCTTGTGCCGGCGCGCCCGGTCACCGGCCCGGTGCCACCGTGCGCGGTCGCGGGTCGGTGCGAATCGCACTGGACTTGTTAAAACAGGTCACAAGGTTCTATCATTGGCTTGAATTTCAACCAGAATCAATTTGCCGGCATGAGCACAGAACAAGTCAGCCAGGCACTTGAGCGGATCGAGGCGAGCGTCAACAGCCTCAAGGCCCGCGTCGAGGAGCTTGAGCGCGAAAACAAGTCGTTGCTGCATCGCCAGGAAACGCTGGTGGCCGAACGGGCCGGGTTGGTGCAGCGCAACGAGGAGGCCCGCACGCGGGTCGAATCGATGATCGAACGCCTCAAATCGCTGGAGAATGCAGGATAATGGTGGATTCAGAAATGGTCACCGTGCGCATTCTCGACCGCGAGTATCAGGTCGTGTGCGCGCCGGGTGAACGGCGCGGCCTGATGGAAGCCGCGTTGTACCTGGATGCGCAAATGCGCGAGGTGCGCGAGTCCGGCAAACTCAGTTCGGTGGAAAAGATCGCCGTGATGTGTGCGCTGAATTTCTCCGACGAACTGCTCAAGCTCAGGCAGCAGGGCGAGGACCGGCGCGAACAGGTCGATCAGCGAATACTGGACTTGGCCGACCAGCTTAACGGGGGTACGGCGGGGGCGTCGGAGTCCTGATTCGGCTGCATGCGTGCGTGCGTCACAGCAACGTCAATTCCGTTAGTGTTATAGTTTGCTCATGGTGCTCTCTGCGGTGTTTGCCAGTGAGATCGCATTATGCCTTGTCCCTACTTATCGACCTTGGGACAGCAACTTTCGGTGCCGGTGTGCACATTCGTTCTGCGAATAGCCTGAAGGCCCGAAGAGCTTTCCCACCTGAACCTCTGGTTCAAGGTCACCGATCTTGCAGCGGCATTTGCGGAGAGCACCATCCTTTCATTCCAGGCCCAAGCGCAAGCCCGTGACTGATCCTGTCCAGGACCGCAAAGCCGAGCTGCGCACGCGCCTGCTCGAAACCCGTGCCGATCTCCATTCGCACCAGCGCCTGCGTGCCGACCGCCAGATTTGTGCTCACTTGCTGCGGCTTCTGGGAGATCGCGATTATCTGGATGTCGCAGCATTCATGCCGTTTCGCGGCGAGCCGGACCTGACCCCGGCCATGCAGGCACTGAGCGAGGCCGGGCGGCGGATCTGGTTGCCGGTGATCGCCGAGTCGGCAATGACGTTCCGCCGCTGGCGGCCCGGCATGGAGCTGCAAGCCAACCGCTTCGGCATCCCCGAGCCGGTCGACAGCCGCGAGTGCGAGCCGGAACGGCTTGAACTGGTGCTGACGCCGCTGGTGGCGTTTTCCGGCAACGGCACCCGGCTGGGGATGGGCGCCGGATACTACGACCGCGCTTTTCACTTTGCCCGCGCCAATCCCGCGGCCGGTCCCTGGATGGTGGGCGTGGCTTACGCGCTGCAGCAGGTCGACAGTCTGCCCGCGGAGTCCTGGGACGTGCCGCTGGGTGGTGTCGTCACCGAGCGCGGTCTGCAGGTGTTCAAAGAATAAGAAATAGGGTTTCCGGTTTCGGGTTTACGGAAAATCGAAGGCGGGTTCAGGTTCAATCTCGCGGAGGAGCGGTCTCCAGGCCGCGAACGACCTCGATTGGAGGGTCGGCGCCAGGAGACGCCTCCTACAGAAGCCACGAAAGGCTTCGTCTGGCCGGTCGGCGCCAGGAGACGCCTCCTACAAAAAAGTACAGCCCGTAAACCGCAACCCCGAACACCGGAACCGTAAACCACCCCCGATTCCGCTACCATTGTTTCGTTTCCATCCCAACCGGAGATTTGATGAATTACTGGCTGATGAAGTCCGAGCCTGACGTCTTCGGCATCGAGCATCTCAAGAAATGCGAAAACAAGACCGAGCCGTGGGACGGGATTCGAAACTATCAGGCGCGCAATTTCATGCGTGACGGGATGAAGAAGGGCGACCAGGTGTTTTTCTATCATTCCAACTGCAAGCAGCCGGGCATTGTCGGGATCGCCAGGATCGTAAGCAACGCCTACCCGGACCCGACCCAGTTCGACGCCGGTTCCAGGTATTTCGACGCCAAGTCCGACCCCGAAAATCCTCGGTGGCTGCTGGTCGACATCAAGCACGTGCGCGATTTGAAGCGTAATGTGACGCTTACAGAGATGAAGCAGCAAGCCGATTCGTTCGGCGATTTCCAGCTGCTCAGGAAAGGCAACCGGCTATCGATTATGCCGGTCACCGAGAGCCAGTGGAACCATGTGTTGGAACTAGAGAAAAGGAATTCCAAATGAGTGCATCCAGATTGAAAATCGAAGTCGCGCAAGCGGCGTTAAAGTACGTCGAGGAGGGCATGGTGCTGGGCGTGGGTACCGGGTCCACCGTCAACGCGTTCATCAACGAATTGTCGACGTCGGGAATTCAGCTCGAGGGCGCCGTGTCGTCATCGGAACAGACCACCGAACGGCTCAGGGAGATCGGCGTTACGGTACTCGAGCTCAACCACACCGGCGACCTGGACCTCTACATCGACGGTGCCGACGAGGTTGACGGCAGCAAGCGCCTGATCAAGGGCGGCGGCGGTGCGCTGACGCGCGAGAAGGTGATCGCCGGTGCCAGTCGCAAGTTCGTCTGCATCGTCGACGACTCCAAGCTGGTCAAGGTGCTTGGCGAGTTTCCGCTGCCGGTGGAAGTGATTCCCATGGCGCGCTCGTTCGTCGCCCGTCAGTTACGCAAGCTCGGCGGCAGCCCGGAGCTGCGTGAGGGGTTCACGACCGACAACGGCAACGTGATTTTGGACGTGCGCGGCATGGACCTGGTCGACGCGTCCGACACGGAAACCCGGATCAACGCCATTCCGGGCGTGGTGACCTGCGGGTTGTTCGCGCATCGTGGCGCCGACGAAGTGCTGGTGGCGTCCGAATCAGGAATCCGGAGTCTGTGAGCGGTATGCGCCCTCCATGCGCTGCTGACACTCGGCCTTGCGCTGATGGGCATCCGCGCGGTTCGATGCTTCTCGCATGCACTGGTGTTCTTCCAGGATGTCTTGTGTGACCGACGCGCAGCCGCTGCCAGCGAGCGCTGACAGCGCCAGCGACATGAAAAACAATTTCTTGATCAGCATGCTTCGATTCATCGTTGAAGATATGCTGACGATAGCACGGGTATCTTCCCCGTGAAAGTCCTGGTTACGGGAGGCGGCGGGTTTCTTGGACAGGCCGTGGTTCGAGGTCTTGTGGGGCGCGGGCACGAGGTCCGAGCGCTCAATCGTTCCCGTTACCCGATACTTGAAGCGCTTGGCGTGGACTGTCGGCGCGGTGACCTGGCGGACGCCGATGCGGTTCGTTCGGCATGTCGCGGCTGCGAGGCGGTCGTGCACGCCGGTGCGCGGGCCGGGCCAGGGTTGTATTACCCGGATTTCGAGCGCGCTAACGTGACCGGCACGCAGAATGTTTTGGACGCCTGCCGCGCCGAGAGCATCGGGGTGCTCGTGCATACCTCCTCGCCCAGCGTGGTGCATGCCGGAGGCGACGTCGAGGGTGGTATCGAATCGCTGCCGTACCCAGACCATTTTACTGCGCCTTATCCTGCGACCAAGGCCGAAGCCGAACGTCGGGTGCTGGCGGCCAACAGCCCGGCGCTGAAAACCGTCGCATTGCGTCCGCACCTGATCTGGGGCCCGGGCGACAACCACCTGCTGCCGCGGCTGATCGAGCGCAATCGCGCAGGGCGACTGCGCCTGCCGGCGCCGGACAAGAAGATCGACACGGTCTATATCGATAACGCGGCACAAGCGCACCTGCTGGCGCTGGACGAGCTTTCCGGAGCTGCAAAGTCGGCCGGAAAGGCCTATTTCATCAGCAACGGCGAACCGCTGGCGGCCGCCGAAATCATGCGTCGGCTGCTCCAGGCGGCCGGCGAGACGCCGCTTATCGGCAGCGTACCGCTTCCGGTCGCGCGGGCCGCTGCAGCCGTGGTGGAAACCGCTTGGAGAGGTTTGCGGCTGAAGTCCGATCCGCCGGTTTCGCGCTTTCTCGTCGAGCATCTTTCAACCGCGCACTGGTTCGATATTTCTGCCGCCCGGCGCGATCTGGGGTATTGGCCCTCCATTTCCATTGAGGAGGGTTTGAAGCGGTTGGCGAACGAAAGGTTGTGATGGCACCAAAGCCGGGTACCGGCGGCCTTTGGCTTTCAACTTCAACTTCAACTTCAACTTCTAAAACCATTTCGCCTCGCACTGGTGTCTGGCACCCATTCGGGGGACTGATGGTTTTCAATTTCAACCTCAAAGGCGGTTTCGCCTCGCGCTGCGCGCTTGCAGGCGAGTTACTTTTTTTGCAACCGAAAAAAGTCACTCGCATCAGCCAGCGCAGCTGGCGGCGAAACCGCATTTGAATTTGAATTTGAATTTGAAGTTGAAGTTGAAGTTGAAAAACCGCCGTACCCGGTTTTGGTGCCCTCATCAGCCACCGGTGCCAGTCTACGCCCGGCCTCCGGCCGGAACCTGGAAATCAACCCCGGATCCGCCCGAGCGCCCGCTCCAGCCAGGACCGCCGAAGCAGTTTCCGGTCGGGACCGGAAACCCCTTCGTAACCCCCGTACTTGAGCTTCACCCAGGCGTTGAGATCGGTCTGCCGCATGAACTCGAACAGCCTTCGGTTGACCGGGTGCCAGCCGGGACGCAGCACGGTGGCGGCGCCGAAGTCCAGCAGAACGGGCGCGCCGGTGGCATCGACCATCAGGTTGGACTTGCGTTTGAGATCGCCGTGGGCGACGCCGCGCTCGTGCATGGCCTGGATGATTTCCAGCAGGCGATCGAAGAATCCGGGGCCGATATGCGCGTTGCGGAACGGTTCGGCGGGGATGAAATCAAGCACCAACCAGCGGTTGTCGACCAGACCGTGGCATCGGGGCATGCCGGCCAGACCCTCTAGTCTCCGGTATGCGCGGTATTCGCGCCGCAGCGCATGCCGGTTGACGGCCAGCAGCGGTCCGCTTCCGGCGGCTGCTTTTATCGCAAGCTCGTGGTCGCCTGTGCCTAGCCGGTAGACCAGGCCCTGGTTGCTGCGCGCCAGGACGACGGCATCGGCCAGCGCCTGTTGGTTGACGAGGCCGGCTATTGCGGTGGACGGGGAGGTCAATTTCGCGGATATCCGGTTCGATGGTGGTTCGGCAATGACCGGCTGTGGCATGCATTCAATCGCCGCTGTCGCGCCGCCGGGCCGGCCGGCAAATTACAATAGCAGCATAAGGACTCGAAATTTCGATGGCGCGACCCCATTAGAACGCCACCTAGCAAGCAGAGCAGGGATTGAAGCAATGCCGATTTACGAATACCAGTGCCGGGAATGCAGTCACCGGCTCGAGAAGTTGCAGAAACTCAGTGACGCGCCCTTGACTACCTGCCCCGAGTGCAGCCGGGAATCGCTGACCAAGCTGGTTTCGGCCGCCGGCTTCCGCCTCAAGGGCGGCGGCTGGTATGAAACCGATTTCAAGAAGGACGGCAAACGCAACCTGGCCGGCGATGATTCATCGTCCAAATCCGAAGGTGGCGGCAGTTCCGATTCCGGCGCGAAGGAAGCGGGCAAGAAGGAGGCAGGCAAGGCCGACGCCGGTACGTCCGACGCAGGCAAGAAGGAACCGGCCAAGGCGTCCGGCAAGTCGGCCGACAATTCGGGCACGAGCGGCAAGTCTTCCAGCAGCAGCGCGGCCTGAGTCGCGAACCGGAGTCCGGGCCGCCAGCATTCGACACATTTCGCCGCCGGCGCTTGCCGGCGGCACCATTTCCGGAGAGATTTTTCATGCGTAGTCATTTGTGCGGACGCGTCGACGAGACGCTGGACGGACGCGAAGTCACGCTTTGCGGTTGGGTGGAGCGCAGTCGCGACCTGGGCGGCCTGATCTTCATCGGCCTGCGCGATCACGCCGGCGTGGTCCAGGTTGTGGTCGAGCCCGACAACACCGAGGCGTTCAAGGTCGGCGAATCGCTGCGCAACGAGTTCTGCATCAGGATCACCGGCAAGGTCCGGATGCGCCCGGAAAGCCAGTGGAACCGGGACATGGCCACCGGCAGGATCGAGGTGCTGGCCGATACCGTCGAGGTGCTCAACGCGGCCGCGCCGCTGCCGCTGTTGATGAATGACGAGGACGGCGAGGAAGTACGGCTGAAGTACCGTTACCTGGATCTTCGGCGTGGACGCATGCAGCGCAATCTTCGTTTGAGATCGAAGCTGACTTCGGCGATCCGCCGTTATCTCGAAGCGCGCGAATTCATCGACCTGGAAACACCCATCCTGACCCGCGCCACACCCGAGGGCGCGCGCGACTACCTGGTGCCCAGCCGGGTCAACGCCGGGCGCTTTTACGCGCTGCCGCAGTCGCCGCAGATCTTCAAGCAGCTTCTGATGATGAGCGGGATGGACCGCTACTACCAGATCGCGCGCTGTTTCCGCGACGAGGACCTGCGCGCCGACCGCCAGCCGGAATTCACCCAGCTTGATATGGAGCTGGCGTTCGTCGAAGAAGCCGACGTGCAGACCGTGGCCGAGGACCTGATGCGAGCGGTGTTCGCCGAAGTGCTGGATGTGGCGCTGGACGATCCGTTTCCGCGCATGAGCTGGTTTGATGCGATGCGCCGGTTCGGCTCGGACAAGCCGGATCTTCGGATTCCGCTCGAACTGGTTGACGTCGACGAGCTGGTCGCCGGGGTCGAATTCAAGGTGTTTTCCGGACCTGCCAACGACCCGGCCAGCCGTGTCGCTGCATTGAAGGTGCCGGGCGGGGCCGGGCTGTCGCGCAAGCAGATCGACGATTACGCGTCATTTGCCGGCCGCTACGGTGCAAAAGGACTGGCCTGGATGAAGGTCAACGACGCCGCAGTCGGCGCCGAAGGCGTGCAGTCGCCCATTGCCAAGTTCCTGGACGAAGACACGATCAAGGCGCTGATTGAAAGCACTGCCGCCGCCTCGGGCGACCTGATCCTGTTTGGCGCGGGTCCGAGTCCGGTCGTGGCCGCATTCATGGGCGCGCTGCGGGTCCGGATTGGGCACGACCGGGGTCTGGTGGAAGAAGGCTGGAAGCCACTGTGGGTGGTGGACTTTCCGATGTTCGAATTCGATGACGAGGATCAGCGCTTCTACGCGCTGCATCATCCGTTCACCGCGCCTGCCGTGGCCAGTGCCGAGGCGCTCAAGGCCGATCCGGCCGCGGCGCTGTCGCGCGCCTACGACATGGTGCTCAACGGGTCTGAAATTGGCGGTGGATCGATTCGTATCCACGACCCGCAGTTGCAGCAGGCCGCCTTCGACGTGCTGGGTATCGACGAGGCGGAAGCGCGGGCGCGCTTCGGTTTCCTGCTCGAGGCATTGAAGTACGGCTGTCCGCCGCACGGCGGCATCGCCTTCGGCATCGACCGCGTTGCCGCGCTGATGGCCGGCGAGGATTCGATCCGTGAAGTGATTGCATTCCCCAAGACCACCACAGCGGGCTGCCCGCTGACCGCCGCGCCGTCGACCATCGACGCCGCCGCGCTGGCCGAATTGCACATCCAGGTCAAACCCGCGGTGGGCAATTGAAATGATCGATACGAGGGCCCGCGTGGTGCTGGTCCACGGCCTCTGGTACGGACGGCCCAGCATGTTGCCGTTGGCCCGGCGGTTGCGAAAGCGCGGCTGGAATTGCTCGCTGTTCGGCTATTCCAGCATTTTCGGCCGCCCCGGCGACAACGTCGCGCGGCTGGCCGAGTGGCTGGAGGATATCGATGGCGATCCGCTGCACTTCGTCGGCCACAGCCTGGGCGGTCTGATCGTCCTGAAAATGCTGGCCGAGTCGGGTGCGACACTGCCCGGCGGCCGGGTCGTGCTGCTCGGCAGTCCGCTCACCGGTTCGGCCGTGGCCCGTCGCATGGCCGGAAATCGTGCACTGAGACCATGGATCGGCCGGGCGGCCGGGTTGCTGGATTCCGGTATCGGCCATCTTCCCGGCGACCGTGAAGTCGCGGCAATTGCCGGCAGCGCTTCGCTGGGCGCCGGCCGGTTGATCGCCGACCTGGAAAAACCCCACGACGGCACCGTCTCGGTCAATGAAACGCGCGTGCCCGGCCTGGCCGATCATTGCGAACTGCCGGTTTCGCATACCGGACTTGTGTTCTCACGCGAAGTGGCCGAGGCGATAGATTCGTTCTTTCGAACCGGGCGATTTTGATCCAGGCTCGTCCGCAGAATTAGTGGGCTCACAGAGAAGACATTTCCTCTCGCCAAGCCGCCAAGAACGCCAAGGATTCAGCGGCTCTCTTCGGGAAGCCGATTGACGGTGCGGGTAATTCCATGCTTCATGAGCGCCTCCCCAAAATTGAGCAAATGCCCGAGCTTCCTGTCGGTAAGCTTTAGATATGTGAGGAGCTGCTTCTTGTGCGCG
>JBBDSL010000013.1:0-58678 GCA_040904965.1 Wenzhouxiangellaceae bacterium | reverse complement strand
AGGTCCAGACCTACAACGTCGCCGGCAACATGCTGACCAAGACCGGGCTGGGCACTTATACCTACGGCTCGACCCGACCGCACGCGGTCACCAGTGCTGGGGGTGTGACCTACAGCTATGACGCCAACGGCAACGTGACTTCGGATACCAGCGGTCGGGCCTTCCACTACACCAGCTACGACCTGGTGCGCCGGGTCAGCCAGGGCACGACCCACACCGAGTTCCACTACGATGCCGGCAGACAGCGCACGCTCAAGCGCGAACTGTCGGGCAGCACGGTCACCTCCAGGACCCATTACCTGGGCGGTGTGGAAGTGATCTGGAACGGAAGCAACCCCGGCACCGGCACCGGCCAGTACCGCCGCACCATCGGCGGGGTGCTGATCGCGACCTTCTTCCAGTCCACCGGGGTGACCCAGCAGCGCTACCTGCACCGCGATCACTTAGGGTCCATCGTGGCGATCTCCGACGAGGTCGGACAGGTGGTGACCTGGATGGCGTTCGACCCGTGGGGGCTGAGAAGAAACGCCGACGCCTGGCACCCGTGGAACGCCCCGCCGAGCGTCTATCTCAACGCCATGCTCGCGATCACCCCCAGAGGCTTCACCGGCCACGAGCACGTCGACTCGGCCGGCATCATCCACATGAACGGGCGGATCTATGACCCGAACCTGGGCCGGTTTTTGCAGGCCGATCCGTTCGTGGAAGATACCAGCACGCTCAACCGCTACACCTACGTGCACAACAATCCGTTGGCGTATACCGATCCCAGTGGGTATTTCAGCTTCAAGAAGATATTGAAGCTGGTGGCGGTGATCGCGATCAGTGTCTACACCGGCGGGGTCGGTATAGGAATATTTTCGCTGGGCGGTATCTCCGGCGGCCTGGCCGGGTTCGGGGTCGCCGTGGCCGGCGGTGCGCTGGCCGGGGGGATTTCGGCCGGCAGCCTGGAGGGCGCGCTTTGGGGCGCGTTTACTGCGGCGGTGTTTACGGGGATCGGCAGCTATGTCAAGGGGATGGTCGATCCAGCCATGAGCGGTGTACTGGGCAGCGGGTTGACGGCCGGCGAGTTTGCAACTGCCGCGATCGGCTCCGGTGTGGCTGGCGGCACGCTTTCCGAGCTCCAGGGTGGTAAATTCGGGCATGGGTTCCTGAGTGCCGGGGTGGGTTTTACCGGCGGCGCCAGCGTCGGCCAGATCGGCAACCGCTTTGCCCGTGGGATGGCCACGGCCGCCTTGGGCGGTACGCTGTCGAAGGTCACCGGCGGGAAGTTTGCGAATGGCGCGGTGACGGCGGCTATGGCGTATGCGTTTGCGAGCTTAGCCGCTGGGAAAACTGGACCGAGTGGCTCGCAATCCGCTGCTGATACGATCGATGCAAAATTAGCTCAAGGTGCCTACGACCCTGATTTTGCTGGTGCGGATGGATTTACGGTCGTTGATAGATATTCTGACGACAGTGGCCTTGCTGCGGTTTTGTACACCGACGGCACAACCAATGTGCTGGCATACGCGGGAACAAGTCCAGGTTCCTGGGCAAACTGGCGAGCGAATTTACGGCAGGCGTTTGGATTTCGAAGTGCTCAATACGAAGCCGGGCTCGATCTTGGAGCGAAGCTGTATGCGGATCTTGGTGGCAACTTAAGATTTACTGGCCACTCGCTTGGCGGCGGTATTGCCTCGGTAAGTGCTATCATCACGGGCGGCTCGGCAACCACGTTCAATGCCGCTGGTGTACATAACAATACATTACGTGGATTTTCTCGGTCCAATGGAACGGTTCGTTCCTATTACAGTAACTTCGATGTTCTACGGATTGGCAATGCCTTGACCCCGGCAAGTGTGCCTGGTCAACGCATTCCGTTGGACAACGCAGGTTTTCACGGCATGTCCGGCGTATGCAGAGCAATGGGGTGCTAACTATGAAATACTGGATTAAGCAAATGGGTTTTTGTATATTGATGACTGCATCGGTCATCACTGGATGCAGCGCACAAAATGACACGTCAAGTACTATGGACAAACAGATGCGGGAAATGAAATCGGCCGAAGCACGTGCGAACGAACGTGCGAGCAACGAGTTGGTGGCATTTATGTCGTTCGATACCATGTTCGCGGACTCGCAGTTACGTGCTTTGGCAAGAGCGGCTGGCAAGGGCCAGATTGAACGAGTCAGGTCGCTGGTGGATCAAGGCGCAGACGTCAATGCTCAAGGCGCTCGCGGTGCAACGGCGCTGTTTTGGGCGATGCGTGAGGGCAGTGTTCGTGGATTCAGGACGTTATTGGAATTGGGTGCAAACCCAAACATTGTTTTCGAGGACGGCGGGACCGTGATGCATTGGGCGGTTAGGAATGGCAGCCCAGCCTATTTAGAAGCGGTTCTGGAACATGACGGTAATCCCAATCTAAAAGCTGGTCAGTTCAATAAGACGCCTCTTTTCGAAGCGCTTGGAGAGCGTCGAGACAGGCTTGATCTGCTCTTTGCTGCTGGCGCTAACGTTAATGCAGATTCTGATTTGGGTACGCCCGCATACGTTGCCGCACGTCGCGGCTCCTTCGATGTGGTTTATAGACTGCTAGAGCACGGTGCCGATTATCGAATGGAAAGTAGTGCCGGTCAAACGCTGATTGAAATCGCTGTAGAGAAAAAGTCAATGATGGATCCAAGTCACGAACTCTATCGATGGTTGGAGCGTGTGATTGATTGGTTAGAGGCGAGGGGTGAAGAGGTGTCTGTAGATTGAAAGTTACAGAATAAACCGAAGAAGGTTTAGGAATCGCGCTGTGACCATGCGTTTTAAGTTGCCCTCGATGCTGCTGCTGACAGTGTTGATTGGGTGCAATATGTCAGGATGTGGTATGGCCAAAACAGAACCATTCATCGATGCTAAGAAAGACGAGCAAGGCGACGTAACACTTCTAGACACACCCAGGATGTGGCGCGACTGGCAAGCAGATATTGACAGAGCCATTGCGAAAGAGGTTAGCGGAGAACCGCCCGGCGGTGGGATCGAGTCTTGGAGTAGGCAATGGCAGCGTGTGATTCGGGCGAATAGGGACCGTGAAAACGCCCAAAAATACATTAACTACATCATCGAGAAGCGAAAGGAGGCGGGGTTGCCGGCCCTTGAAGGCTATACCGAGTAGCGCCCGCTACCTATTGACATGCGTGATTCGTGATGGCTGGCGCCATTCTTCCATGTGGGCGCCGGTGACTGATGGTCTGTGCAGTGAATAAACGTTCTTCGCAGGCATTGGCCGGCGAAGTGATTGCAACTTTTGTATGGATGAACAGAAAGATGAACAGGATGGTTTGTGGTGGTCTGCTTGTGGCAGGCACGTTGTTGCTCCAGGGTTGCGGCACGACTTCGGGTCTGAAGGCAGTGAACGAGGCCCAGGTGATGGATTTCAGCGGTTATGACCGCGTAGTGGTGCTCGATTTTGCCGACAATACCAACAAGGCGGCGCTGAAGGCCGACAAGCGGGTCATTTACGAGGCCAAGACCGCTGCAGCCACGCGCACTTTTGCCGACCTGATCGCGGCCGAGATCCGCAAGACCGGCGCGTATGCGGAAGTGTTGCGCGAGCCGACCGGGGAGCCGGCAGTCATGGTGACCGGTACGATCATTGCCTACAAGGAAGGCAACGCCGCAGCGCGCTTCCTGGTTGGCATGGGGGCGGGCAGCTCGTACTTTGATGCCGAAGTGCTGTTCTCCGACTTGGTCTCCAGCCAGCGGCTGGCCGAGGTCCGGGTGGACAAGAATAGCTGGGCGCTGGGCGGGGGATTGGCCGCGGGCCAGACCGTGGAGCATTTCATGCAGGGCGCGGCCAGGAAGATCGCCCGCGAACTGGCGGCGGCCAGAGTAGGCGCCCCTGATGCGCGGCTTGCACAGGCCGGTGGCAGGAAGTAGACCGCTGAACGAGCGCAGCCCGGCCCCCGGCCGGGCTGTCTGTTGCTGTCATTGATAGTCTGGAGACAAACCATGAATCGAACAATTCCTTGCGCGCTGCTGATCATCGTGCTTTCGGGGTGCGCGACCTATAAAACCCCGGGCGCCGGGATCGAGGTCGCGGGAACTATCATAAACGTATAGATATCCCGGGAACTGGAGACTTGTGCGTTGTATCTGGCGCGCATTGAACGCAAAATCCTGATCCACGTAGGACATTCGTATGGAAGACTTGAAAAAACTGGCGACCAGCGTCTTGCAGTCGCAGCCGTTCAGTGTGTTGCTGGCGGTCGAATTGGTCAGCATCGAACCCGGAAAAGCGGTGCTGGCGGTGCCGCTGAAAGACGAATATAAACAGCAGCATGGTTTCGCTCACGGCGGCATCATCAGCTACCTGGCCGACAATTCGCTTACGTTCGCGGGCGGGTCCATGCTGGACGGCAACGCGGTGACCTCCGAGTTCAAGATCAACTATCTGCGCCCGGCGTTGGGCGAGCGCCTGATCGCTCGCGCCCGCGCGGTCAATGCCGGCAAGCAGCAGGCGGTGTGCCAGTGCGAGATCTTTTGCGTCAGTACCGATGGCGAAAAGCTCTGCGCCGTGGCGCAGGGGACCATCGTCCGGGTCGAATGACCGTGCGGGTTCTGGCGGCAGCGGTGCCCAGCTCCTTTTAGTGTTCGCGGGTTTCGGAATGGCGGGTGATCCTGGCTCGTCTGCATGCGAAGCGCTTTCCCGACTCTTGTCGAATTGGTCGGTGACCCGGTCCCTTCACGGTCGGATACTGCGCCCACGAATTAGGGTTTTTTCGCAGCAGGCGTCTCCGGCGCCGACTGGTTAGGTTTTGTTCCAGGGGTTTTCGCGGCCAGGAGACCGCTACTACAGCGTGGCGGCGGTGGTGGGCCGTGTTTTGCTGTAGGAGCCGAATCCGTCGGCGATTGGTTTATCTGATCCGTCCGCTCCCGAATCGCTGAATGTGGCAGGATTCATATTCGTCACTTCGCCAGGAGGGAAATATGTGGAAAGTACTGCTGGTGGTTCTGTTCGCGCTTCCGGTGGTGGCAATCGCAGGCGAAGAAACGCCTACTGAGGGTTCGATGGTGCGAATTCGCGATCTGGGCATTGCGCCCGGGGTTCTTCCGCCCGGTGAGCTGAATGCCATTACCGATGTGGCCGGCGTTCGGGTCGGGCACCGAACCGTGGTTTCCGGCGATTCGGTACGCACCGGGGTGACCGCCATTGTGGCGCATGACGGCAATCTGTTCGCCGAGAAAGTGCCGGCAGCGGTTTATACCGGCAACGGGTTCGGCAAGGCGGCCGGGTTTGAACAGGTGCGCGAGTTGGGCAACCTGGAGGCACCGATACTGCTGACCAATACGCTGAACGTCGGCACCGCGTTGGAGGCCGGGGTCAAGTGGATGCTGCGGCAACCGGGCAATGAGCAGGTCCGCTCGGTCAATATCGTGGTCGGCGAGACCAACGATGGCTATTTGAACGATATTCGGGGCCAGCATGTCTCGGAGCACGACGTCCATGCCGCCATCGAAGCTGCCGCGCCGGGGCCGGTGTCCGAGGGCAATGCAGGCGCCGGCACCGGTACCCGGGCTTTCGGTTGGAAAGGCGGCATCGGCACCGCTTCGCGCCGGTTGCCCGATTCCCTGGGCGGTTGGACCGTCGGCGTTCTGGTGCAGGCCAACTTCGGCGGAGTGCTGACCATCGATGGGTTAAAGGTGGGACAGGCGCTGGCGCAGTACGACTTTCACGATCAGCTCAACGGCGGCTCAGGTGAACCCGAGCGCGATCCGGAGGACGGTTCGATCATGGTTGTCGTTGCCACCGATGCGCCGGTCGGATCACGCAATCTTGAACGGATGGCAAGGCGTGCACCGCTGGGTATTGCCCGTACCGGAGGCTACATGAGCAACGGCTCGGGTGATTTTTCCATCGCGTTTTCGGTTGCCGACCGGGTTCGGTATTCAGATTCGGAACCGATTCGCGAGCGTCTACAGCTGTCCAACGACCGGACCAGCGCGCTGTTCCTGGCCACGGTTGAAGCTACCGAAGAGGCGATGCACAACGCACTTGTCGCCGCCGAGACCATGACCGGGGCGGATGGTCGTGTGCTCGAGGCGTTGCCGCTGGAGGCGTTGCGGGAGCTGGCCGCGCGGCGGGCCGGGGAATCGCCGTGACCCGGCCGGTTTCAGTCTCCGGTCGTGGCGGACAGAAGCTCGGCAAGCGCTCCGCGCACGATATGCCAGTTGGGTGAACCCGGTACCACCAGTTCGAAGTGGCCTGCTTCCTGCATTGTCCGTTTCTGTATCGGGTCGCCGGCGGCCGAAGCGGTCTGGAAATAGCGCTCGGCCGGTGCGGTCCAGGTGTCGTCCAGTTCGCCGTTGACCAGAATTTGCGGTACTTGCAGCGGCACCAGGTCGATGGGCGAGCCGGCAGCATAGCGATCCGCCTGCTCGGCCGGCGTTCCTTGCATCAGTAGCGTTGCTGCGTTGCCGCATATCTGCTCGGTCGACAGATACTCAAGGTCGGCTGCGGCGGCCAGTGCCAGGACCGCGTCGATCGGATGCGGATCGGGACTGAACAGCGGGCTGGACTCGGGCAGGCGAGGGCGGCCGGCGAGCCAGAGCGCGAGATGGCCGCCGGCGGAGTGGCCGATTGCCAGTACCTGATCGGCATTCAGCGGATGCCGGGTGGCGAGTTCGGGTAGAAAGTCCACCGCTGAGCCGGCATCCAGGAAGGTATTGGGCCATCCGCCGCCCGGTTCGCCGACGCGCCGGTACCCAATAGTCCAGCTTGCCAGCCCGAGTTCGGTGACCGCTTCGGCAAATGCGGCCATGTAGCCGTGGTCATAGTCCGAAAGCCAGCAGCCGCCGTGAATGATGACCGCGACCGGAAACGGGCCTTCGCCTTCGGGCAGACGCAGTTCGCCGAACTGACGCGGCAGATCGCCGTAGCGGATGACGTACTCGGGTACCGGCTGCGGTCGTTCGAATGCCTCGCGCGCCGACATCGGGTCGGCGTACGGCGCCTCGGTGAACGCAAGTGCCAGCAGCGCGATGGTGAGTGTAAGAAGTCTTTGCATGGATTGGATTATGCAGCAAGGGGACGGGACAGGCGGCCGGATACTCGTCGCACCGCTGCCTGTGATGGTGTGCCGTTCAACGGGTGCTCAGCGGAATTTCCTGAGGTAATTCCATTCGAACAGGCGCTTGGCCCAGTGGAAGCCGATAAAGGCGGGCAGAACCCGGCTGGATTTCTCGCTACGTGTGATCAGCATCCCCTTGTCGAACATGTCGACGATGCGCATCAGCTCGGGTTTGAACCGGTGCCCCGGAGACTTGCCTTCCAGTTCGTCACACAGGTTCCGGGCGGCCGCCTTGCCCTGAAGATTGGCCATGTGCGCCTGCTTGGGCAGCCACTCTGGGCCCGCATAGCTGCCGGCATCGCCGACGACGTAGACTTTCTCCAGTCCCTCGGCGCGGCAATATTCATCGGCTCGTATCAGGCCGCCCGGCGAACGCGGCAGGTTGGTCCGACCGAACCACGGGTTGCCGGTCATCCCGGGCATGAACAGGATGAGATCGGTGCGAAACTCGCCCTGGTCGGTCACCACGCGATCGGCTTCCAGGCGTTGCGGCGTCTCGCCCAGCCGCATCCGGATATCGCGCTCGCGCATTTCCCGGGCCAGCATTTTCACGGCCTTGCCGCCCAAACGCTTGCCGGGTGCCTGCGCCGGGGTGAAGAAGACCAGCTCGAACCTGTCGCGGCGCTTGTGACGACGCAACCAGGTATCGATGCCGAACAGGAATTCGAATACCGGTCCGCCGCGTATGGCAGAAGGCTCCTTCGGATTGCCGGCAAATCCGAACGCCAGGGTGCCACTTTCGAGCTGTTTGAGACGATAGCGCAATCGCGTCAGTTCGCCGACCCCGCCGCAGGGCAGGAATGAATGCTCCAGGCCGGGCAATCGATCCAGGAACGATCCGCCGCTGGCGATGATCAGGCCGTCGTTGTCAACACTGGAATCGTCGAGAAGAATCTTCCGTCCGCCGTCTTCCATGCCCGTCACTGCACCACAGTGATAGCGCACACGCATACGCTGAAAAAATCGCTTGAGCGGGATTTCGAGCTGCCCCGGAGCCCTCAGACCGGTGGGTATCCAGATGGTGCCGGGCGAATAGACGAATGTCGGACGCGGCGCGATCAGGTCGATGCCGATCCCGGGATTGACGCGGCGCATCGTGCGCACTGCAGTGAGCGCACCGAAGCCGGCTCCGATGATCGTGATTCGGTTCATTTGCAGTGCTTGGCGTACTTTCTCTTTCAAATATCAGCAAATCCTAACATTGATGCCGGCTGGGTCGCGCCTTCCCCGGCGGGCGGCGCAGAAACACGGGCTTGTATTCGATCTGGATCAGCTATAGTTCCCGTCTTGTATCCACTCGAAGCGATCGCATGAAGTCCACCGCAGAAATACGCCGTGAATTCCTCCAGTTCTTCGCCGAGCGCGATCACAGGATCGTGCGTTCGGGTTCGCTGGTGCCGGGCAATGATCCGACGCTGTTGTTCACCAACGCCGGAATGGTGCAGTTCAAGGATGTTTTCCTGGGCGCCGAGAAGCGCGACTACGTGCGTGCGACCAGCGCCCAGCGCTGCGTGCGCGCCGGCGGCAAGCACAACGATCTCGAAAACGTTGGCTACACGGCCCGCCATCACACGTTCTTCGAGATGCTGGGCAACTTCAGCTTCGGTGATTACTTCAAGCGCGAAGCGATTGAATTTGCTTGGGAATTTCTGACCAAAAACTGCGGGTTCGAGCCCGAGCGGCTGTGGGTGACGGTGTATGCCGACGACGACGAGGCGGCCTCGATCTGGCTCGACGAAATCGGCGTCGACCCCGGGCGCCTCTCGCGCATCGGTGACAAGCCCGGCAAGCGCTTTGAGAGCGACAACTTCTGGGCCATGGGCGATACCGGCCCGTGCGGGCCGTGCAGCGAAATCTTCTACGACCACGGCCCGGAAGTGCCCGGCGGACCGCCGGGAACACCCGAAGAAGACGGCGACCGCTACATCGAAATCTGGAACCTGGTGTTCATGCAGTTCGACCGCGCCGCCGACGGCTCCATGTCGCCGCTGCCCAGTCCGTGCGTGGATACCGGCATGGGCCTGGAGCGGCTGGCGGCGGTGCTGCAGGGCGTGCATTCGAACTACGACATCGACCTGTTCCGGCACCTGATCCGGGCCGCGGCGGACAGGACCGGCACCAAAGATCTCGAACAGGCCTCGCTCAAGGTTATCGCCGATCATGTCCGCGCCTGTGCGTTCCTGATCGCCGACGGCGTGCTGCCGGCCAACGACGGCCGCGGCTACGTGCTGCGGCGCATCATCCGGCGCGCGATTCGTCATGGCTACAAGCTGGACTGCAGGCAGCCGTTCTTCGCCGCCATGGTCGAGCCGCTGGCCGGGGTCATGGGCGAGGCCTACCCGGAACTGGTGCAGAAAAAAGAACAAATCATCGATGCGCTGGCGCGCGAGGAACAGCGTTTCGGCGAGACCCTGGATCAGGGGATGAAGCTGCTTGAAGGCGTGCTCGCCGACCTGGACGACGCTGTGATTCCCGGCGAAGTGGCGTTCAAGCTCTACGACACCTTCGGGTTCCCGCTGGATCTCACGCGGGATATCGCCCGGGAACGGCAGCTGGTCGTCGACGAGCAGGGCTTCGAGACCGCCATGCAGGCGCAGCGAGAGCGCGCACGTTCGGCAGGGCAGTTCTCGGCTAAAGACGGCGTTTCGGCCGATGCGGTGGCCGATTTGCCGGCCACGGAGTTCCTGGGATACGAACAGCGCCGCTGCGACGCGTCACGCGTGGCCGCTATTCTGGTCGATGGGCACAAGCGCGATTCGCTGGCCGAAGGCGAATCGGCGCTGGTGGTGCTGGATCGCACACCGTTCTATGCAGAATCCGGCGGACAGATCGGCGATACTGGTGTACTTGAGGCTGGCGGCATGCGGTTTCGGGTAGCCGATACCCGCAAGCTGGCCGGGGCCTATCACGCCCACGACGGCGCCCTGGAATCCGGTTCGTTGAAGGTCGGTGATACCGTGCAGGCTCGAATCGACGAACAGCGAAGAGCCGATATCGTGCGCCACCACTCGGCCACCCATCTTTTGCATGCCGCACTCCGGGAAATTCTTGGCGAGCACGTGCAGCAGAAAGGATCGCTGGTCGCGCCCGACCGGTTGCGGTTCGACTTCTCGCATTTCGAGCCGCTGGACCCTGAGCAACTTCAGCAGATCGAGAATCGGGTCAACCGGCAGATTCAGGAAAATGTTGCCGCATCGGCGCGGGAAATGGACTACGACGAGGCAATGGCCGCCGGCGCACTGGCATTTTTCGGCGACAAGTATGGTGATCGGGTTCGGGTGCTGCAGTTCGGCGATTATTCCACCGAACTGTGCGGCGGCACCCACGTGGAACGGGTCGGTGATATCGGCGCGTTCAAGATCGTCCACGAAACCGGCATTTCGGCGGGCGTGCGCCGCATCGAGGCTGTGGCCGGGCGCCGGGCGGTGGCCTGGATGCAGCAGACCGACCGCACCCTGCGAGAGTTGGCCGCCCGCTTGAAGGCCGCGCCGGACCAGGTCGGTGAGCGTGTCGACCAGCTGCTGGAGCGTTCGCGCGAACTCGAAAAGGAACTTGACCGGATCAAGCAGAAACTGGCCTCGGCACGCGGGTCCGATCTGGGTGCCAATGCCCGGAATATCGGCGGCATCAAGGTGCTGGCGGAAAAACTCGAAGGCATCGATCCGAACAGCCTGCGTGACACGGTCGATCAGCTCAAGAACAAGCTGGGCTCGGGCATCGTTGTGCTGGGCACCGAGGCCGGGCAGGGGGTTCGCCTGGTGGCCGGGGTGACCAGCGACCTGACCGACCGGTTCAGGGCCGGCGAACTGGTCAACTTTGTTGCCGGCCAGGTCGGCGGCAAGGGCGGCGGCAGGCCGGACTTCGCCCAGGCCGGCGGCAGCGACGCGGCCAACCTGGGGCCGGCGCTCGAATCGGTGTACGACTGGGTCGAGGGCAAGGGATAAGCCGGGTACAATCATTTCGAACCGCAGATGAACGCAGATAAACGCAGATTGGAAAGCGCAAATGCTTGCAATGCGGGGTTGGGAAAAAAGCAAAACCTGAGTAGCGCAGGGCACAGTAGAATCGAACCGCAGCCCATCCCCACCCCACACCGGCCAGGGTGGAAACTGGTCAGATGCGGAATATCTTTTCCTTTTTATCTGCGTTTATCCGCGTTCATCTGCGGTTCAAACCGTTCTTCAAGTCGTCCGGTCGCAGCATTCATAACACCCCGATAACGGATGTTCTGTTAGCCTGAAGACACTCTCGCACAAGGCGTAGCTTTATGGAATTCGTGATTTGGTTGATTGTCGGTCTGGTGATCGGCGGTGGTATTGGCGCACTTGCAACCTGGTGGATCAGCCGGGCCCGCGGAGGCGCGGTGTCGGTGATGCAACTCAAGCAGGAAAACGATAAGTTTCGCAACGAAGTCACCGAACATTTCGTCGAGACGGCGCGTCTGATCAACCAGATGACCGACAGCTACAAGCAGGTATTCGATCATCTCAGCAGTGGTGCCGAGAAGCTTGTCGATGACCACAAGCTGGCCGAGCGGCTGCCCCCGTCCAGCGGGCAGGAAGTCAAGCTGAGCAATTTCGGCGCACCGGGATCGGCCGGATCCGGTGCCGCATCATCCGGTCGGGAATCCGCTCGGGTTGGAGCAGGCGGTGGCGATTCCGGCCGCAAGCAGCAAAGTAGCGGGTCGGACACGCCGGCGAAATCCGCCAGCACCGACCCGCTCAAGAACAGATCGGATCGGGTTGGCGTGGAATCCGGAGCGCAATCCGGACAGCCGGGCCAGCGATCCGGAGCCACGGGTCAAGCGGGGAACCGGACGAGTCCGGCCGGCAGCACGGGAACCGGGACCCCGGACAGGAAGGATTCGACATCGACTCAGGCGTCGGAGAAATCGCGGTCCAGCGACTGAAGTTCGATTGACTCGGGGCTGACGGTCAGTACGCTGCCCTGTGTGTACCAGTCGCCGAGCACGATGCGTTCGCGGCTGGTACCGTCGACCTGGTGCGCGTGCCTGAACGGGCGGTGCGTATGGCCGTGAATCATCCGCCGCGCGTCCGATTCGCGCAACAGCGCTTCGGCGTCGGCATCGACCACGTCCATTTGCGCCGAATCCGCCTGGCCCTTGCGCAAACGACTGGCGCCGCGCAGCAGCGCCGCGACAGCCCTGCGGAACAATAGCGGCCGGGACAGCATGCGCCGTTGCCATTCGGGGTCGCTGACCCGCTTGCGGTAACGCTGATAGCGAGTGTCCAGGGTGCACAGCTGGTCGCCGTGCAGCAGCAGTGTAGCGGTGCCGTACAGGTTGATCGTGCAGGGCTGATCGAGCATTTCCATGCCGGCATGCCGGCAAAAATCGCGGCCGAGCAGGAAATCGCGGTTTCCGTGCAGGAACGCCAGCCGGGTTCCGTGGTCGGCGAGCATCCTCAGGGAATCGGCGATTTCCACTTCGAATGCGCCGATTGCGTCATCGCCGACCCAGGCTTCGAACAGGTCGCCCAGGATGTAGAGCGCCTCGGCCTTCCTCGCCGGCCCGGCGAGGAAGGCCTTGAACTGATCGGTGATGTCCGGGCGCGACCGGCCGAGGTGCAGGTCGGATATAAACAGCGTTGTGGGCAACGAGCCGGTCGGATTCCCTTTAGGCGTGGAGCCTAGAGGATTTCCACGCTCTCGATGACGACCGGCTCGACCGGCACGTTCTGATGCGGTCCGCGGGACTGGGTTTCGACGAAGCGGATTTCGTCGACCACGTCCATGCCCTCGGTGACCCGGCCGAAGACCGCGTAACCCCAGGTGCGGCCGGACTGCTTGCCGCGATGGTCCAGCGACGGGTTGTCGACGGTATTGATGAAGAACTGGGCTGTCGCCGAATCCGGATCATTGGTGCGGGCCATTGCGATGGCGCCGCGCTGGTTGGTCAACCCATTGTCGGCTTCGTTCTTGATCGGCGAGTCGACCGGTTTCTGATTGAGCTCGGCGTCGAAGCCGCCGCCCTGGATCATGAAGCCGGGAATCACGCGGTGGAAAACGGTGCCGTCGTAGTGGCCCTTGCGTGCGTAGTCCAGGAAATTCTTCACCGTGACCGGTGCCTGGTCTTCGTACAGTTCCACTTTGATGTTGCCCTTGGAGGTGTGAATGATCACGGTTGGCAATTCCTTTTCAAACGGGTTGGATTCAGTCGGTTCGGTCTGCTGGGCGGTGGCCAGCCCGGGCACGACCAGAAACAGCGACAGGAACAGCGAAATAATAGGTGAAATAATCGGGTTTTTCATTTTCGGATCCATTGGTTGAAGCAGTCGGCAATCTGCGCGAATGATAATGCAAGCCCGCCCGCGATGGTTAGACTATCGACATGAACGAAACCAGGGTTGAATCGATTCGCTGGGATGGCCGGGTGCTTTCCCTGCTGGACCAGCGCAAGCTTCCGGGTGAGGAAATCTGGCTGGAAATCAGCAACCTGGATGCTGCCATTGGCGCCATCGGCGATCTGGTGGTGCGCGGCGCGCCGGCCATAGGCATCACCGCGGCCTATGCCAGCGTGCTGGCGTTGCGTGCCCGGGGTTCCGATCGCAGCGCATGGCTGGCCGATCTCGATCGGCTGGTGGCGGCAAGGCCCACGGCGGTGAATCTGCGCTGGGCCGTGGGCCGGATGCGCCGGGCGGCCGAGGAGGGCGATCCGGCAACGGTTGTCGAGCGCCTGGAGCGTGTCGCAGGCGCCATCCACTCCGACGACTACGCGGCTAATCAGCGCATGGCCGGGCTGGGCGCGCAACTGATTGCGCCCGGCTCGCGCGTGCTTACCCATTGCAATACCGGCTCTCTGGCCACCGGGGGTACAGGTACCGCACTGGGGGTGATCGTGCGCGCCTGGCGCGAGCAGCGTCTGGCGCAGGTGTATGCCTGCGAAACCCGGCCCTGGTTCCAGGGATTGCGCCTGACGGCCTGGGAACTGGCCCGCGAGGGTGTGCCCTGCAGCGTGCTGGTGGAGGCGGCTGCGGCCGGTCTGATGCAGCGCGGCGGCATCGATTGGGTGATTACCGGTGCCGACCGAATCACGGCCAACGGCGACGTGGGCAACAAGGTCGGCACGCTGATGCTGGCGGTACTGGCGCGCCGGTTCGGTGCGCGCATGATGGTGGTCGCGCCGATTTCCACGCTCGACGCGGAGACCCCGGACGGCAGTCGGATCGAGATCGAACAGCGGCCGGCCGACGAAATATGGGACAGCGTCGGCATCGCTCCCCCGTCGGGCGTGGGTGCTTTCAATCCGGTCTTCGATGTCACGCCGGCCGATCTGATCGACCTGATCGTGACTGACGGAGGCGTGATCGAGCCGCCTTTCGACGGCCAGATCGACGCGCTGGTCAGGGCTGCCGGAGAGCGCTGACAGCGCAACGCCACAGCAACGCTGAAGCCGCAATTATCAGGCTGAAGGACCACCAGCCTGTGGTAGAATTTCAGGATTGTTTCAAGCGTTGGTAATGACATCCAAGGGTGTCAATAAATTTCTTTTGTATCAATAGCTTGTATGTAGTTCCTGAACCATTTTAACAAGACGAAATGAATGGCTGAACTCGCGCAGGAAATTCTCCCGGTAAACCTCGAAGACGAGATGCGTCAGTCCTATCTGGACTACGCCATGAGCGTAATCGTCGGACGCGCGCTTCCAGACGTGCGCGACGGGCTCAAGCCGGTGCACCGGCGCGTGCTTTTTGCAATGCATGTGCTGGGCAACGACTTCAACAAGCCGTACAAGAAATCGGCCCGTGTGGTTGGTGATGTCATTGGTAAGTATCACCCGCACGGCGACACGGCGGTCTACGACACCATCGTGCGCATGGCTCAGCCGTTTTCTCTGAGATATATGCTGGTCGACGGCCAGGGCAACTTCGGTTCGGTCGACGGCGATTCCCCGGCGGCGATGCGTTACACCGAAGTGCGCATGGCCAAGCTGGCGCATCAACTGCTGGCCGACATCGACAAGGACACGGTCAACTGGCTGCCCAACTACGATGAATCGGAGTACGAACCCGCGGTGCTGCCGACCCGGGTCCCGAACCTGCTGATCAACGGCTCGTCGGGTATTGCAGTCGGCATGGCCACGAATATCCCGCCGCACAATCTCAACGAGGTCATCGGGGCGTTGCTGGGGCTGATCGACGATCCGGATATGAGCCTCGACGAGATTATGCAGCACATCCCGGGGCCGGATTTCCCCACCGCCGGCATCATCAATGGCGCTGCGGGCATTCGCGAAGCCTATGAAACCGGACGCGGTCGCATTTACATGCGCGCCCGGGCGCATTTCGAGAACGAGGATACCGGCAAGACCACGATCGTGGTTACCGAGTTGTCGTACCAGGTCAACAAGGCACGTTTGCTCGAAAAGATCGCCGATCTGGTCAAGGCAAAGAAGCTTGAAGGCATTTCCGAACTGCGCGACGAATCCGACAAGGACGGCATGCGCATGGTCGTCGAGCTCAAGCGCGGCGAAGTCGGCGAGGTGGTGCTCAACAACCTGTTCCAGACCACCCAGATGCAGTGCGTGTTCGGCATCAACATGGTCGCATTGGTCGACAACCAGCCCAAGCTGCTCAATGTCCGCCAGGTACTCCAGGCCTTCCTCGCGCATCGCCGTGACGTGGTCACCCGTCGAACGCTGTACGAGCTGCGCAAGTCGCGCGATCGCGCCCATATCCTCGAAGGTCTGACCGTCGCACTGGCCAACCTCGATGAAATCATCGCGCTGATCAAGGGCTCGCCGACGCCGGCCGATGCGCGCGAGGGTCTGCAGGCCCGACGCTGGGAACCCGGCCCGGTGGCCGCACTGCTGGGCCAGGCCGGGGCCGAACTTTCCCGGCCCGAGGATCTTCTGCCCGAGTTCGGGCTTGGCGACGACGGCTACCAGCTGTCCCCGACCCAGGCTCAGGCGATTCTCGATCTGCGGCTGCAGAAGCTCACCGGTCTGGAGCAGGAAAAGCTTTCCGACGAGTATCGCGAGATTCTCGAACAGATCCGCGAGCTGATCCGTATCCTGTCCGAGCCCGACGCGCTGATGCAGGTCATACGCGAGGAACTGGAAGCCATCCGCAACGACTTCGGCGACCAGCGCCGCACCGAGATCGTGGCCGATCAGCTCGACCTGACCATGGAAGACCTGATCACGCCCGAGGACGTGGTGGTCACGCTATCGCATGGCGGCTACGCCAAGTACCAGCCGCTGGACCGCTACCGCAGCCAGAAGCGCGGCGGACGCGGTCGCAGTGCAACCCGGACCAAGAGCGAGGATTTCGTCGAGCGCTTCTGGGTCACCAACACCCATGACACGCTGCTGGTGTTCACCAGCGCCGGCAAGGTCTACAAGACCAAGGTCTACCAGTTGCCGCAAGCCGGCCACAGCAGTCGCGGCCGGCCCATGGTCAACCTGTTGCCGCTGGACGAGGATGAGCGCATCAATGCGGTGCTGCCGACGCGCGAATTCCCCGAAGACTGGTTCGTGTTCTTTACCACCCGGACGGGTCGCGTAAAGAAGACCCCGCTGTCGGATTTCGCCCATATTCGCTCCAACGGGATCTGGGCGATCGAACTGGAGGGCGCGGACGAGCTGGTCGATGTTGCCTTTACCGACGGCACTCGCGACATTCTGTTGTTCTCCTCGGCCGGCAAGGCGATCCGGTTCCACGAGACCGGTGTGCGTGCCATGGGTCGCCAGACGCGTGGAGTCGTCGGCATCCGGCTCAAGCCCGATCAGCGGGTGGTTTCCATGCTGGTCGCCGACGAGGGTGACGTATTGCTGGCAACGGCGAACGGCTACGGCAAGCGCACCGCGCTTGACGAATTTCCGGTCTACAACCGCGGCGGGCAGGGCGTGATCGGCATCCAGACGTCCGGCCGCAACGGCGAGCTGGTCGCAGCCCTGGCGGTCGGCGAGGAAGATGACGTCATGCTGACTTCCAACGCCGGAACGCTGGTTCGCACTTCGGCTGCAGAAATCTCCCGGCTGGGGCGCAACACCCAGGGGGTGACCCTGATCCGGCTCGGCGACAACGAGCAGTTGATCGGTCTGGCCCGGATTGCCGTGTCCGACGACGACGGAGAATCCGGCGATGCGGACGACGAAGCGACGCCCGAAGAGCTCGATTAGTGATCCTTCAATTGGGCCGCAGCCACCGGAATTTGACGTCAAGTCTGTGTATTTGTTAATATTTCCACGGGCACCGGATTGGCAATTCCAAATGAAAAAGGCTCTTTTTGCGGTTTTATTGTTGGGCGCGGCGGTTTCGACGGCCGGTGTTTCGAATGCGCAGGTCTTCAACGTAAACAACTACGCGGACCATGCGCCGGGCACCGAGTTTCTTGAGCGCGGTAACCGGTTCTATCGCCAGGGCGACTACGATGCGGCGATCGGCAATTTTCAGCTTGCCGCCTATTGGGCCGACAAGCTGGCGCAGTTCAACCTCGGTCTGATGTACGTCAACGGCCAGGGCGTCGATCGGGATCCGCTGCGCGGATGGGCCTGGATCAAACTTTCGGCAGAGCGCGGTTATCCCACGAACGTCGCGGTCGCGGACGATATCTGGGCGCAACTGACCGACGAGCACCGCGAAGTGGCCCGCACGATACTGGAAGAAGAACTCGAACCCGAGTACGGGGACGAGGTGGCGGTTAGCCGAACCGCCAACGACATGAAGCGCCGCCTCAAGCGAACGACCGGCGGTGGCTCGCGTGTCGGCGCCAATCGCGCCGCCTACGTCGTGAGCCGGGACGGCACGTTCGTTTCCGGTGACCAGTACTATCGCGACGAGTTCTGGGATTTCGAAAAGATCGTGCAGTTCGAGACCCGCCTGCACAAGGCGATCGGTCGCGGCAACGTTATTTTGCGCGATCTCGAGACGGTGGACGACGACGAGGAAGCGCAATCTTCGCAGCAAAAGCAGGGTAAGTCGGACCCCGATCGCCCGGATTGAACGAAATGCAGTGTTGTTCAGCGGGTTCACCCGCTGAAAAACCATTATCTGCAAGAGGTGCTGCGAGCAGGGTTATTCAAAGGTCCGCCAGCCGGCTTTCCACCCGAATTTCGTTTTCCAGCGTGCGGTGAACCGGGCAGCGATCGGCGATTTCGAGCATGCGCGAACGCTGGTCCTCGTCCAGATCGCCCTCGATGCCAATCACACGCGTCAAGCGGTCGATCTTGCCGTTGGTCTTCTCGCAATCCGCGCAGTCTTCGGCATGCACCCGCTCGTGGGTCACCTCGCAGGTCACGCGTTCGACCGCCAACTTCTTGTGCCGCGCATACATGTTCAGCGTCATCACGGTGCAGGTGCCCAATGCGCCGGCCAGATACTTGTACGGATCGGGCCCCAGATCGTCTCCACCATTCTCGGCCGGTTCGTCGGCCAGCAGCGAATGCCGGCCGGCCTGGACCCGGCACAAAAACTTGTCGCCGGTGCGCCCGGCAACCTGCACGTCTTCAACCGGCGCCGGGCGCTGGAGTTCCAGGAAGCGGCTGGCCCATACCGATATCACCGCGCCGGCATAGCGCGAATCGGCCTCGTCGGAAAGCAGGTGATCCGCCTGGTCCAGACTGACGAAGCTTTTCGGGTGCAAGGCGGCGGCAAATATCTGCTGGGCGTTTTCGATGCCCACGGTCTTGTCGATCGGGGAGTGGAGTATCAGCAACGCCCGTTTGAGCTTCTTCAGCCGATCTTCGATCGAATGGCTGCGCGCATCATCGACGAAATCCTTGCGGATACGGAATGGTCTTCCGGCAAGCTGCACTTCGGCGCTGCCCTCGGATTCGATCGCCTCCAGGTCATCACCGAACTGTTCCAGGATGTGATCGGCGCTGGCGGGCGCGGCCAGCGTGGCCACCGCGCGGACGCTGTCCAGCCGTTCGGCCGCGGCCAGGACCGCCGCTCCACCGAGCGAATGGCCAACCAGCAGCTGCGGCGCGTCCAGTTCCTTTGCCATCCAGGCAGCAGCGTCTTCCAGGTCGTCCAGATTGCTGGAAAAGCTGGTATCGGAAAAATCGCCGTCGCTCTCGCCCAGACCGGTGAAGTCGAAACGCAGCACTGCAAATCCTTCCTCTGCGAGTGCGCGCGTGATGTTGCGCGCGGCCTTGATGTTGCGTGTGCAGGTAAAGCAGTGCGCAAAAAGCGCCGTGGCCTGCCAATCGCCGCCGGCCGGCAGTTCGATATTGCCGGTCAGCTCCAGGCCGGAGCGGTTGGTGAATCGTATCCTGGACATGCGTGAATGGACTCCTGAAACTACGTTGATGGTAGAGCTTCCTGGTCAGGTATGAAACCCGGCTGTAAAAGGCGAAACCGCAGATTACGCAGATTCTCGCAGATTATCGATTGGGTCACCTCTTTTCCAGCGGGGATCGTAATCTGCGCGGATCTGCGTAATCTGTGGTTTCACCTTTTGTTTTTCGGGTATCCGGCCCAATTCCAGCATCGTCGTTACAGGTAAAATGAGTTCAGAAACGAACCTGGTTTTCCCTCTTCGTGCCCTTCGTGATCTTCGTGGTTAATCGTCTGTTGGTGAAATTTGCGCTGCTGCCGGCGGCACTGCTGATCAGTGCAGCGCCGGTCGTGGCGCAACAGGCTTGGCTGATGACTTACGGCACGGCCGAGCGGGTGGAGGAGCAGTTCGGACATAACGCGATCTGGATTCGCGATCGCGCACGCGGAATCGATCAGGTCTACAACTTCGGGTTCTTCGATTTCGACAAGCCGGGGTTTTACAAGGAATACCTGTTCGGGGAAATGATTTATTTTGCGCTCGCGCGCAGTCCCGAAGATGAACTGGCCTACTATCGTTGGCGCGATCGCAGCGTGCGTGCCCAACGGCTCAACCTTCAGCCCGAGGTGGTCCGCCGCCTGACCGACTGGCTGGAGGCGCGGGTTCAGCCCGAAACGCGCGATTTCCGCTATGACTATTTTTTCAATAATTGCTCGAATCGCGTGCGTGACGCGCTGAATTTCGCACTGGACGGTGCGCTTCGGGATTTTTCGACAAAGCCGCCGGCCGGAAGCGACTTCCGGTGGCACAGCCGACGCCTGATTCAGGACGACTTTGCGCTGTATGTCGGTATCCAGGCTGGGCTGGGACGAATGGCCGACAAGCCCCGAACGCTGTGGGAGGAAATGTTTCTTCCGGCCGTGGTTGCCGAGACGGTCGGCGAGATGTCGATTTCCGGACCGGCCGGCGAACGTGCAGCACTGGTAATCGATGATCGGATGCTGTACGAATCGACGCGACCCGAGCCGCCCGCGAACCCCGATTTTTATGCCGGAGCGTTCATCGCCCTTGGCGCGTTCAGCATCGTATTGATCGCATTGCCGACAGTGGCGTTCAGGCGCCGGGGGTTGCGGTTTTCCGGCGCGCGAATCTGGCTTTCATTCACGACGCTTGGCGGTGGCCTGCTGCTGTTTCTGTGGTTTGCGACCGCGCACGAAGCCGCTTGGCGTAACGAAAATCTATTATTGCTCAATCCCCTTGCACTACTGCTTTGGCGGTTTCGCGGCGGGCTGATCGAGCGCACGGTCGCTGCTTTGATCGCAGCAGGTCTGGCAACAGCCTTGCTGCTGAAATTGCTGCCGGGCTCGCAATGGAACTACGACATGATGCTCTGGCTTGTTCCGGCGCAGATTGCGCTGCTCTGGATCTGGTATCGGGAATTTCGCCACAGCACCTGACAAAGGCAAAGGCCAGCTCGCGCAGCGTCTTCGACCCCTTGGCCCGTCTTATTCACCACCCCCCGTCACGAGGCGCCGCCAGGTGCCGTGACTGGGGTGTTTCGCGACCGAGTGCACCGGAGGCATACTCGCCTGTACGGCGAGGATGCGCGACCGAACGAAACGCCGCAGACGCGGTGCATGGCGGTGCCGCAGTAGGTGGGGTGGTGAATAAGACGGGCTTAGCCGGGCGCGCTGTCGCGCAGCGAACAGGATGGTGCGTTACGCCTTCGGCTTCACGCACCCTACGCGGGCTGCTCATGATTGCCGGACTGGTCGCGGCAATCGTGCTCAAGCTGTTCCCGGGTGCCCAGTGGAACTACGACCTGATGCTGCGGCTGGTGCCGGCGCAGATCGCGTTGCTATGGGCCTGGTATCGGGAGGTTCGGAAAGCCGATTGAACACCACGGGCTTGCTGTTTCCAAACGACCGGCGGAATGCACCGCGCCCTAGTGTACCCCGCCAAACACTCTGTAACTTTTAGCGAGTCGGAGAGCGTTTACTAATGCAATCAGAAGTATTGCCTTACTCAGCTTGCCGCTCGGCGCGTGTGGACTGCGATTGTCATGACAAGCGCGTCGCTCCATGCAGGCTCGGCTAAAGACATCGCGCCGACGTCTTTCCCGGCCGCAGAGAGACAAGCTGAATAAGGCAGGATTTATGAATGTATTCGTATCATCCGAGAAGGACACTTTCTCCGGAATGGCCCCTGTCCCCTGAATGCCCCGTTGTTTCCAGGATCCGCGACCTCGAAAACAGAGGCTTATCTGGAGACTGATTTTCGTTTAGAGTGTTCGCCTGGTGACCGCAGCAGCATTTTTTGAATGCCGGGCGGCGGTCGTCGTCAAACAAAAACAAGAGGATTGCGCCAGATGGGGTTCAAAGAAATCAGTTCCTGGACCGAGGGCGACTGGATCGCTGCGGTTGCTGCCATTTTGCTCACCGTGTTTTTGCTCGCAGGCGCCTGGGTCGTCACCCGGCCGAGGGCAGAGGTCGGCGGACATCCGAAGGGGCTCTACATCCTCTTTTTCGCGGAGATGTGGGAACGCTTCTCCTATTACGGCATGCGTGCCTTGCTCATCTTTTATCTGACCCAGCACTGGCTGTTCAACGACAGCGCGTCGAACATGGTCTACGGGGCCTACGTGAGCCTGGTGTACATCACGCCCGTACTGGGTGGCTGGTTGGCTGACCAATACCTGGGGCAACGCAAGGCGGTGCTGTTCGGGGCCGTGTTGCTGACTTTCGGCCACTTCCTCATGGCGTTTGAAGGGACCGGCGGGCAGGGTGATCCAACGATCAACATCTTCTGGCTGGCGCTGAGCTTCATCATCGTCGGCTCGGGCTTTCTGAAAGCCAATATCTCGGTGATTGTCGGGCAACTCTATCCGTTGACCGATGTGCGACGGGATGGTGCGTACACGATTTTTTACATGGGCATCAACGTTGGCGCGGCAATAGGCACGATCATTGCCGGTTATCTCGGTCAGACTCTGGGCTGGGCTTATGGCTTCGGTGCCGCCGGCATCGGGATGCTGCTGGGCCTCGTCGTTTTTATCCTCGGCAAGCCCCTTCTGCTTGGTAATGGCGAGCCGCCGACACTGCTGGCGAAGGGCCGCGAGTTCGGTCTCTACGGTGTCGGCATCGCCGCCGTCGGCGTCATGTGGCTGCTGATCCAGTACCAGTCCATCGTCGGCGGACTGATGCTGGCTTCAGGCGGCGCCTTGTTGGCCTATGTGCTTTTCCAGGCGTTCAAGCTGGACAAGGAGCCACGGGAGCGCATCTATGCCATCTTGTTCCTGATAGCCCTCCAGCCCCTGTTCTGGGGGCTGTTCGAACAGGCGGGCGGTTCCCTGAACCTGTTCACCGACCGCTACGTGGACCGTCAGGGCGTGCCGGCGTCCCTGTTCCAGTCCATAAACCCGATTTATATCATTCTGCTGGCGCCGCTGTTTGCCTGGCTCTGGACGTTTCTGGGTAAACGCGGCCTCGAGCCATCGACCCCGGCTAAGTTCGGGTTGGGGCTGATTCAGCTCGGCTTCGGTTTCCTTGTAATCGTCTGGGGTGCCGCCAGCGTCGGGCCGGGCGCACTGGTGCCGGTGGTCTTTCTGTTTGGGATCTACCTTTTCCATACCACCGGTGAACTCTGCCTCAGCCCCGTGGGGCTGAGCGCGATGAATCGTTTGGCACCACGCCATCTGGCCAGCTTGATCATGGGCGCCTGGTTCTTTGCAACGGCCGGCGGCAACTTCGTCGCCGGTGTCATCGGCGCGGCTACCGGGGGTGAAGACGGGGCGATGACGCGCGAGGCGACCATGGAAATTTACTGGCAGATCGGCCTGGTGGCAATCGGCGTTGGCGTGGCGGCAATTCTCGTTGCGACGTTCATCAAACGTTTGATGCATCTCGATTCACTGGAAGACGACACTGTCGATGACGACCTGCTGGGGCAAAAGGAAGTCGCCGAACCGCAGGGACCCGGGGCTCATCCGGCCGTCGATTGATGCCGACCCGCAGGCGACGAAAGTAGGTCCATTAGTAAAGCAGGCTGACCACCACTTTTCGCGAATGCGGCCGGGTGCGGTGCTCCCAGAGAAACAGCCCCTGCCAGGTGCCCAGGTCCAGCGCACTTTGCACGACCGGGATCGTGATGTCGGTCCGGGTAAGCACTGACCGAACGTGCGCCGACATATCGTCGGGTCCTTCGGCGGTATGTTGGTAGCGCGGATCGCCATCGGGCGCAAGGCTGGCGATCACCGTCTCGAGATCCACAAGGACGTCCGGATCGGCGTTTTCGGTGATTACCAGCGAAGCCGAGGTGTGGCGGACGAATACGCTGCACAACCCGTCCCGGCTTCCGGAACGAGTCACGATTTCGCGGGTCTGGCCGGTGATTTCATGGAAGCCGCGCCCGCGGGTTTTGATTTCCAGCGTTTCACGGTGCATTCAGGCGGCTTCCTCGCACGCATTCGCGTTGTTCATGGCACCCAGCACCTTCTCGATCACGCCGGCCAGTTCCGGCACCCAGCGCAGCACGACGACAAGGTCGTTGCATTCGTCGACATAGACGTAGTTGCCGCCGAAGCCGGCGGCCCAGTAGGCGGTTTCGGGTGCGGCGGGAATGGTCTCGCGGCCGGTGTTCAGCCACCACAGCAGTCCATAGTCGGTTCGGACTTCCGTCGGTTCGCGGATCATGTCGAACCAGGTATCGGGCAGCAGTCGTTCACCGTTCCAGACACCGCGGTTCTCCATCAGCAGGCCGAATCTTGCATGGTCGCGGGCCGAGATGAACATGCCGCCGCCGAAATGGCCGCCGCCGGAGACCGATTGCATGCGCTGGCCGTCGAGTACGACCCAGGAATTTTCGTAACCGTGCCAGCGCCAGGTGGTCGATGCGCCGATCGGGTCCATGATTTCGCGCCTGAGCACCACCGGCAGGGGCTCACGATGGACTTGCAGCAGGCTGTAGGCCAGCAGGTTGATGCGCACATCGTTGTACTTGAAGTGGCTGCCCGGTTCATGCAGTTCTCGATTCGGCCATTGCTCAGGATCGTCGCCTTCGGGCCGGTCGGCCCAGTCGGGCACTTCCCACAGCGTTCCGGACCAGTCCGAGGTCTGGTTGAGCAGGTGACGCCAGGTGATCGGCGCGTTGTGCTCGCTGTCGAACTTGCCGTCGCGCACGTACTCGGCGGCGCGCTCGTCAATGTTCCGGATAAGTCCGTCGCGAAGCGCCAGGCCGGCGACCGTGGCCAGATAGCTCTTGACCGCGCTGAAGGTCATGTCCACGCGGTGCACGTCGCCCCATTCGGCAACAATTCTGCCGTCCTTGAGAATGATTCCACTGGCGCCTTCGCGCGGTTTGGTCGGCCCGAGTATCCGAAAGTCGGGCTCGCGCGGCGCGAATGAATCAGTGATGACCTGGTGCAGGTCCTTCGGTTCGGTGACTGCGGCCTGGCGTGCGAAATCGACCGCGGCTTGAAGTTGCCCGGCGTCGAAACCCGCTTCCGAAGGAGCTACCGTATCCCACTGATGAGGTTCGGGAAAATACGGCTGGGCGCAGGCCAGGGCGGGCAGAAAGAGGAAAAAAAGCGGAATTCGAACCATGAATCTCTCCTGGAAAAGCGGTGCATTGGTAGCCTGGCCAGTCTACCCAACTATTGCATGAATTTCCGGAGACAAAAGTTGTCAGGTGGCCGGCGAATTGTTGGGTATACAATTCGGAACAGTTGTTCACTGCCGGATGGGATCGCATGCTTGTTCGTCATTTTGCGCGCTTGCCGGCCGGCCTGGTCGTACTGTGGTGTTTTCTGATCTGGTATCTGGTCATGGTGATGCTGCACTTCGAGGCATCGTTCAGGCTCTGGTTGAATGCGCTGGGGATGTCGGTGATCGTGGGCACGGCGTTGATGCTAAGCGTCAGTCATTCGGGTAGCACCGCGCGAGAATTCTGGCGGGTATTCAGGCTGTATGCGATCCCGTTTTGTGTTTCAAGCTTCTCGGCGCTGGTGCGTGACGACGGCTTTTATGCGATTTTTGCCCCGCAGTGGGGCCACAACTTGATTGCCTTGAACGGATGTGCGCTATTTCTGGTATGGATCCTATTGGCCCGTAGGCTGGACCGACATATTGTTACCACATCGATCGATGGAGAATGCTCGTGAACAAACTCGACTGGATCACCCCGCGCGTGACCGCGGAATTTATCTGCCGCTGGATTCTCGGCCTGCTGTTCACAATGGCCGGTTGGTGGAAAGTGTTCGAACTCGGTGGGCTTGAGCATGCCCGACGGTTTTTCGTCGACGGATTTGCCGAGCACTGGATTCCCGAATGGCTGCTGTGGACGCTGGGGGTATGCATTCCGTACCTTGAACTGGTCGCCGGTCTGTTGATTCTGGTCGGCCTGCAACTACGCTGGGCGCTGACCGCAGTCGGTCTGCTGTTGATCGTGACGACTTATGGACATGCCCTGCAGCAGCCGCTTTTTGATATCGACGGACATACATTTACCCGGCTCGCGCTTATCGTGTTCATACTGATGGTGGGTGCCGATGACGACCGGGCCACACTCGACTACTGGTTGAATCGCGACAATAAAACCTGACTACGCTTCGGGGTTTGACGGATCCGTGAAGGGGTAATCGGGAGCCTCCAGCCATTCGTGATAGTCCTCGATGCGTCCGGCCGCGACATCGCTGCGATGAAACCTGGCGATGTGATAGACCGCGTCGCCTTCGTTGACCAGCGGCAGATGGAGCTGCCCGATCACGATGCCGGAGAACGGCGCCCGGATTTCCTCCTCGTGCTCGCCGAAAGGGTCGGACACCGCGCCGAGCACCGTTTCGCCGCGCACCACGCGCTGGCCGTAGTTGGTATAGGACCGAAGAATGCCGCTTTGCGGTGCGCGCACCCAACTGCTGGAGCGCGCGATGATCGGTTCGGCCAGCGTGGTCTTGCGGCTTGATGCCGGCAGCATTTTGAGCTTGCGCATCACGCGCACGATTCCGTTGACACCGCCGCGGATCGCAATTTCATCCAGTCTCAGTGCTTCGCCGGCCTCGTAGACTAGTACCGGTACCTTTCCAGTGGCCGCGGCCCTGAGCGTACCCGGTCGAATCGCGGCATTGAGGATGACCGGCGCGCCGAAGGCGCGGGCCAGTTCAAGCACCTTCTCGTCGTCCAGGTCGGCGCGGATCTGCGGCAGGTTGCCGCGGTGGATGGCGCCGGTGTGCAGGTCGATGCCGTGGGTGGCCTGGCTGACGATCTCGTTCATGAAAAGATGCGCAATCCGGCTTGCGAGCGATCCGGACTCCGATCCCGGAAAGGAACGGTTCAGGTCGCGCCGGTCGGGCAGGTAGCGGTTCTTGTCGATAAAGCCGTGAAGGTTGACGATGGGCACCGCGATCAGACTGCCGCGCAACCGCTTCAGCGCCTTGATTCGAAGCAGCCGTCGAATAATCTCCACGCCATTCAATTCATCGCCGTGAATGGCTGCGCAGACGAACAGCACGGGCCCGGCCTGCCTGCCGCACACGACCTGCACCGGCATGGTGGTCGGGGCGTGTGTATACAGTCGTCCAACCTCTATATCCAGGCTGTGACGGGTACCCGGTCGAACCGTGATGCCATCGATGGTGACCGGGCGGTTGGAAGAACCGCGGTTTCGACTGCTTTGTTGTGGCATTTGATGCTCCATTCGGGCCGGCGACCATGGTGGAGCATAGCCAACATTCCGGTCGCGCGGGTTGCCGGTTCGGCACCGGCCGCGTACCGGGCTTGAGCCGGAATTCGGTCGGCGTATTGGCGGAAACTGGAACCTGCCGGGCCTGAAACGTGACGCCGCTCACTACATTAAAAGTATCTAATATATGTTGCGAGCATTGAAGTGTGTTCATTAACGGATTGATATGCATCACTTATATTTTCGGACTAATAGTTCTGTTTCCAATTTGCAATATGCGTTCGCCACGGGTTAAAGTTTTATACATAGCTGAAACGTGTTGTCTGGTGGAGAAACGAGGGAAGGCGAATTCCATCTTCCCGCCCAGAAAAAAAGAAAAATAAACAGCCAAAGAAGTGACAAGCCGCAGTTTGCAATAGTCCATGCGCAGGACGAAATCCTCCTGTACCCCCGTATCGGACCGCTGTGGCTTATGGACCCGTGTTCGTCGCTCCCCGGGTCCGTCCACATTGTTGGAGCGGCAGAATAAAATAACGGGAGATACAATGAGTAGTATTCAACTAGAGCAAAAGCCCCGTAAAGGCGTGCTTTCTGGGGCTTTTTCGGCTCGTGCAGCATTGTCAGCGGCGCTTCTGGCGCTGGCGCTGGGTGTCACGAACGCCTCGGCGCAGATCAGCGCGGCCAACGACCCTGACAAGGCGCCCGTGGTTCGCGCAGCGGATAACGGTATTGAAGGCCAGTGGATTGTGGTTTTCGACCAGGGAGAGATGCGCGGCGCCAAGGCACGTTCATTCGTCGGGGCGGCCAGTGCAGATCTTGCACGCGCTTCAGGCGGTAGTGTCGTTCGAACCTTCAGCAATGCGCTGAACGCGGCCGTAATGCGTGTTCCCGAACGCGGATTGCGGGCACTTCAGAACGACAGTCGCGTCGTCTATATCGAGCAGGATCGCATCGTCAGTATCAATGCGACCCAGACAAACGCAACGTGGGGTCTGGATCGAGTCGATCAACGCGATCTGCCGCTTGACGGCAGCTATACCTACGACGCATCCGGCGCAGGAGTCAATGCCTACATCATTGATACCGGCGTGTTGCTGAGCCACAACGACTTTTCAGGTCGCGCCAATGCCGGCTTTACCGCCATCAATGATGGAAATGGCACCAACGACTGCAACGGTCACGGCACGCATGTTGCCGGAACTGTGGGCGGCACCACCTGGGGTGTTGCCAAGAATGTCGAGCTCTGGGCCGTGCGTGTTCTCGGATGCAACGGATCCGGTACCAATTCCGGCGTGATTGCCGGCGTTGACTGGGTGGCGGCAAACGCGCAGCTGCCGGCCGTGGCCAACATGAGCCTGGGCGGCGGCAGCTCGACCGCACTGGATGACGCGGTACGCAGCGCGGTTTCGGCCGGGGTGACGTTCGTGGTTGCCGCAGGTAACGACAATTCCGATGCCTGCGTCGGTTCGCCCAATCGGGTGTCCGAGGCGATCACAACCGGTTCCAGCACTTCCAGCGATTCGCGTTCTTCGTTCTCCAACTGGGGTTCGTGCGTGGACATCTTCGCGCCCGGTTCGTCAATCACGTCGGCATGGATCAACGGCAACAGCTCGACCAATACGATCAGCGGTACGTCGATGGCATCGCCGCACGTTGCCGGCGCCGCTGCGCTTTACCTTGATGCCAATTCGACTGCTGCACCTTCCGAGGTTTTCAGTGCGCTGGTCAACAATGCCACCACGGGTCGCTTGAGCAGCATCAATGGTTCGCCCAATCGCCTGCTGTATACCGGCTTCATCGGTGACGGCGGTGGCGGCGGTGGAAATACTGCACCGTCGGCATCGTTCACCGTGTCCACCACCGATTTGACTGCCAGCTTCGACGGCACCGGCTCATCCGATCCGGATGGATCGCTGACCGCCGCCAGCTGGGACTTCGGTGACGGTAATACCGATAGCGGCTCGCTGACCACCTCGCATACGTATTCTTCGGCAGGAACCTACACCGTCAGCCTTACGGTTACCGACGATGGAGGTGCCACCGATACGGCACAGCAGCAGGTGACCGTGAGCTCGGGTCCGGTTGCGTTGAGCAACGGCGTTCCGGTCGACAACCTGTCAGGTGCTTCGGGCGAGAACCTGCGGTTCTTCCTGGATGTGCCTTCCGGTCACGAAAACCTGAGTTTCTCGATATCCGGTGGCAGCGGTGATGCGGATCTTTATCTGAAGTTCGGCTCCGAGCCGACTACCAGTGATTACGAGTGCCGCCCGTGGCGGAACGGCAACAACGAAACCTGCGACAGCAGCGATTTCGATACCAGCCGAAACGGCCGCTATCACGTTCTCGTGCGCGGTTACACCGGGGCTTCCGGTTTCTCGGGTGTTTCCCTGGTCGGCAGCTTCGACACCCAGACGAATTCGCCCCCGACCGCGGCTTTCAGCGTCTCGACAAACGGACTGACTGCGGACTTCAATGGCGGTTCGTCTTCGGATCCCGACGGCAGTATCAGTTCGTACAGCTGGGACTTCGGTGACGGCGCCAGCGGTAGCGGGTCCAGCACTTCGCATACCTATGCGGCCGACGGCACCTTTACCGTCACGCTGACCGTAATGGATAACGACGGTGCCACCGACAGCACCAGCCAGCAGGTTGAAGTGGCCGACAATTCCGGCGGCGGTGCCCCATGTACCGGATGCGATACGCGCAGCGGTTCGCTGAGCGGTTCCGGCGACTGGGATGCACAGCCCGACGGCAACTGGTTCCAGTCCGACGGCGGTCGCTTCCAGGCATGGCTTGAAGGACCGGGCAGCGCCGATTTCGATCTGAAGCTGATGCGCTGGAACGGCAGTAGCTGGGTCACGGTAGCCCAGTCAATCAGTTCGGATTCGAGTGAACAGATCGATCATCAGGGTTCATCGGGTTTCTACTACTGGCGCGTTGAATCGTGGAGCGGAAGCGGAAGCTACGATATCTGGTTCATCAATCCGTAACGGCAATATACAATAATATAAAGGCTTCAGTATTCAGCCGCCCCATACTGTGGGGCGGCTTTTTTTTGCGGGTTCAATATGTATTTCCGACCTGAAAGGATTGATTTCGACCCGGCATTCTGTCATCGTGCGATTGTTGATTCCAAGGATTTGAACATGAACAGACTTTTCCTGACCGCCCTGGCGGCCGGATTTATGTTGTCCGGCGCAGCAGCGGCCGAGGTGCGGGCGTTTACCGGCGCTACGTTGATCCCGATCGACGGGCCGGAAATTGCCGATGGGGTGCTGGTGATCGAAGACGGCCAGATTCGAGCCGTCGGTGCACGTGATGCGGTTCGCGTTCCCCGCGCTGCCGAGGTTGTGGAACTGGCTTCCGGCAGCGTCATCATGCCCGGTATCGTCGATACCCACAGTCACGTGGGCGAAGTCTCCGGTGCCGACAGATCGGCGCCCATCCAGCCCGAAGCGCGGGCACTGGATTCGGTGAATATTCGCAGCTCGGGTATCAAGCGAGCGCTGGCCGGTGGTATCACCTCGGTCAACGTGATGCCGGGTTCCGGTCATCTGATCAGCGGTCAGACCATCTACCTCAAGCTTCGCGATGGCGATCAGATCATGGATCTGGTCTATCGCTTTGAAGACGGGTCACCGGCCGGCGGTCTGAAGATGGCCAACGGCACCAATCCGATCGGTGAGCCACCGTTTCCGGGCACTCGCGCCAAGTCGGCGGCGCTGGCCCGGGCCGCCTATATCAAGGCGCAGGAATATTCGGAAAAGGTCGCCGGCGCCGAGGATGAAAAGGACAAACCGGCGCGCGACCTGGGCATGGAGGCACTTGGCGAAGTGCTGTCCGGAAAGCGCATGGTGCATTTCCACAGTCACCGCCACGATGACCTTCTGACTGCAATCCGGTTGCGCGATGAATTCGGTTTTCGCATGGTACTGCACCACACCAGCGAGGCTTGGCGCGTGGCCGACCAGATCGCTGCCGCCGATGTGCCGGTGTCGCTGATCATGATCGACAGCCCCGGCGGCAAGCTGGAGGCCCTGCACCTGGAATCGAAAAGCGCGCCGGCGCTGGAGCAGGCCGGCGCCAGGGTGGCGTTCCATACCGATGACTGGATTACCGATTCGCGCTATTTCCTGCGCATGGCTGCGCTGGGCGTGCGTGCGGGCATGACGCGCGAGGCGGCACTTGTCGCCATGACCCAGGCGGGCGCCGACATGCTGGATCTGGGCGACCGGGTGGGTTCTTTAAGCCCCGGCAAGGATGCCGATTTCGTGATCCTCTCGGGCGACCCGTTCAGTGTCTACACGCGCGTGCAGCAAACCTGGGTGGAAGGCGAAAAACGTTTCGACCTGGCCGATCCCGATGACCGGCTGGTCGCCGAGGGTGGTTTCAATGCGCTGAGCGACGATGACGGGGCAGGCCATATTCACGGCCAGGGCCCGCATCAGCTTCACTTCGGACGGGGAGCCGGCCAATGAGCATATTCAGAACTGTCAGAACCCTGTCTGCAGCACTGGCATTCGTTGCCGCGGGCGCGGCCGTGGGCCAGGATCTTGCCGTGCGCGCCGGAACCCTGCATACGGGCACCGGAGAAGCCATTTCCGACGGCGTGGTCTTGATCAAGGGCGGTCTGATCAGTGCGGTCGGGTCAGCAGATCGGATTGATATCCCGGAAGGCCTGGAACTGATCGAAGCCGCGGTGGCAACGCCGGGCCTGATCGACGCGCGCAGCACGGTAGGGCTTTCCGGCGCGATGAACCAGCCACACGACCAGGATCAGCTGGAGCGCTCCGACGCCATGCAACCGGAGCTGCGTGCCATCGATGCGTATAACCCGCGCGAGCGTCTTGTCGAATGGCTGCGCGAGCACGGCGTCACGACCGTGCACACCGGCCACGGACCGGGCGAAATCATCTCGGGACAGACGCTGATTGCCAAGACCGCTGGCGAAACCGTTGACGAAGCCGTGTTCGAGCCCGTGGCCGCGCTTTCGGCCACGCTGGGTCAGGGTGCCACCGGGCATGCCAGGAAATCCCCCGGCAACCGTTCCAAGGCCGTGGCAATGCTTCGCGAGCAATTGATCAAGGCGCGCGAGTACCAGAAAAAACTCAATCGCAACGACGACGACAAGCCGGGCCCGGCGCGCGATCTGGGGCTGGAAATCCTGGCCGGGGTGTTGGACAAGGAAATGCCGCTGGTCATCGAGGTGCATCGCCACAGCGATATCATGACCGCGCTGCGCCTGGCCGACGAATTCGATTTCGACCTGGTGCTTGCGGGCGCTGCCGATGCGCATCTGCTGCTCGACGAAATCAAGGCCGCGGAAGTTCCCGTCATTCTCCATCCGACGATGTCGCGCGCCTGGGGCGGAAGCGACATGGCGAACTTTTCGTTCACCACCGCCGCGAAGCTGATCGAGGCCGGGATTCCGGTGGCGTTGCAGTCCGGTTACGAGGGTTACGTGCCCAAGACCCGCGTGGTGCTGTTCGAGGCCGGCATTCTGATGGGTTACGGCGTCGAGCCTTCCCGGGCGCTGGAGATGATCACACTGGCGCCGGCACGCATACTCGGCATCGACGACCGGGTCGGTTCGCTGGAGGTCGGCAAGCACGGCGATCTGGCCCTGTTTGACGGTGATCCGTTCGAATACACCACCCATGTAGTTGGCACCATCATCGAGGGCAGGCGCGTCAGCTCGGTCCGGCGTTGAAGCGAAAGGCTTGTCGGCCGCGGATGGGCGCGGACCACGTATTGGGAAAGCAAAGATTTGAAAAACGAAAAGCTTTTTAGTTCTTATCCGTGATCATCCGCGTTCATCCGCGGCCACAAGGGTTCATTCTGATGTTTTCACCTGCAGGTCCAGCGGCCCCGGAGCGTCAGATTCTTCCTTGATGGCGTGGCGCATCAGATCGCGGAAGTCCGATACGGCCATGAAGAATTCGCGCATGATCAGGATCCATATACGCATGCCGTAGCGCGTCAGCACCAGCCGGCCGCCCTCGTCGCGAACCGCGCCGATCAGCTTCAGCCCGAGGATTTCCGGCGCCAGCTTGCGCATGAAGCCGGGATAGCGGCGCTCGGCCAGTTGCTTGTCCAGTGACAGTCCGAACAGGTTCATCAGCATGAAGTAGCGCAGGCGGTCGCGTCGGGTCAGCGGCTGCTTGCGGCTGATGCCGAACCGCCCCGCGGCAATCTGGCGGTTGTAGTTGTTCAGCGAGAATGTGCTCGAATACAGAACTCCTTTCAGGTAGCTCAGCGATCCGCTGCCCAGCCCAAGGTATTCCTCGTTTTCAATCACATATTCGTCGACCGTGCCTTTGGACTTGCTGAAACACCAGGCCGAAGACGGCTTGTAATCTATCGGCAGGGTATCCAGGATCAGTCGGTACATGTGGCCTTCGCGATTGAAATTCACGTTGCCCATGGTCTTGAGCATCTTGCGCTGGGTGCTTTCGGCACTCATCAGCGGGTAGAAGGTCACCTGATTGACGCCGGCCTGGCGGGTAATCAGGTCGACATCGCGCAACAGGGATTCGTCGTCCTGATCGGGCAGGTTGAAGATCATGTCGGCGTTGAGCGTATCGAAGTAATCCTGCGCGCCTTCAAGGTGGCGCATTATCGACACCGCGGACCCATACTTGTCATAGCGCCCCATCTGGCGCAGCAGGTCGTCGTCAAGGCTCTGGATGCCTACCGACAACCGGATCACCCCTGCATCGCGCATCCTTGCCATGATTTCCGGGGTCAGGTCGTCCGGATTGGTCTCGATAGAAATGCTGTCGATGGGGCTGAGGCGCCGCACCAGTTCCAGCGTCTCGGCAAGCTGCGCAGGCATCACCGTGGGCGTGCCGCCGCCCACATAGATGTCGGAAAAGCGGTAGCCGGCTTCGTGCGCCATGCGGATTTCCCGGCGCAGGCTCTCGAAATAACGCGTCGCCTTGTCTTCACGAAAACACACGCGGTGAAAAGAGCAAAACGGACACAGCACCACGCAAAAGGGCACATGCAGATAGAGCATGTACGTGCGGTCCTCGTCCGGAGGCGGCAGGGATTCACTGGGCTGGGGCGCCTTGAACCGGGTCAGCCGCGTGCTGTTGTGGCGAAATCCGGCAGTGAGAATGCGATCCATCAGGGACACGTCGGACGGTCTCCGGTTAACATTGGAATTATGGATCGACCACCAGGCGCGGGATCGACGATCAGGCACAGGCGCGCTCGATGGCGAGATGAGAACCCGTCGGCCGTGAGTGCGCGCCGTGCTTGACCGGTTTGCGCGGAATGCTCAGCCGATCTTGATTTCGACCGAATTTTTGCCGTCCTTGTCGGCCACATGCACCGCACAGGCGAGGCAGGGGTCGAAGCTGTGGATCGTCCGGAGAATCTCGATCGGCTGTTCCGGGTCGGCCAGTTCATGACCGACCAGGGAGGCCTCGTAGGGGCCTGGCTGACCATCCGGATCCCGCGGACCCGCATTCCAGGTGGACGGCACCACCGCCTGGTAGTTCGCGATCTTCTTGTCCTTGATCACGATCCAGTGGCCCAGCGCACCGCGCGGCGCTTCCATGTAGCCTGCGCCCCGGGCTTCCTTCGGCCACGTTTCCGGCTCCCACATATCGCCGTTGTGGGTCCTGGTATCGCCGGCGTTGATGTTGGTCATCAGGCTGTCGAACCAACTCGACATTTCATCGGCGATGATCTTGGTCTCCAGCGTTCTGGCTGCCAGCCGTCCGCCGGTCGAAAACATGGACTCCAGCGGAAGCTCCAGCTTGCTCAGTGCCATTGAGGCGAGTTCACGGGTCGGCTCGTGGCCGGCAGCGTACAGCGTAAGCACGCGCGCCAGCGGCCCGACCTCCATCGCCTTGCCGCGCCACCGCGGAGATTTCAGCCATGAGTAGCTGGAATCGGAATCGAGATTCTTGTATGGCGGAGCAGGGCCGTCATAGGCGAACTTGGTTTCGCCGTCGTAGGGGTGCAGCCCCTGATCCTTGCCGCCGCCGTACTCGTACCAGGCATGCGACACGAATTCCTGGATTTCGTCCTCGGCGTGCAGGTCGACCTCGTGGAGCTGCGAAAGGTCTCTATCCAGAATCACACCGCGCGGGATCAGCAGGTTTTCGGTCCGCCAGATGCCGTCGGACGGGAAGTCGCCGTAGCACAGGAAGTTGCCGATGCCCTCGCCGTGGAACGGCTTGAACCAGTCTTTGTAGAAGCCGCCGATCGCCAGCGTGTCGGGCAGGTAAACCTGGTCAACGAACGATTTCATCTGCTCGATGACGTTCTTGACCTTCTGTAAACCCGTTGTGTTGACCGAAGTCTGACCGGCACCGCTTTCGGTTGCGTGAACGCTGATGCCGACGGGCGCGCCGCCGACCACGAAATTCGGATGCGGGTTCTTGCCGCCGAAGATCGCGTGCAGCTTTGCGACTTCGCGCTGCCATTCCAGTGCTTCCAGGTAATGCGCCACGGCCATCAGATTGGCTTCCGGGGGCAGCTTGTAGGCCGGGTGGCCCCAGTAGCCCTTGGCGAATATACCCAGTTGACCGGCTTCCACGAAATCCTTGACCTGCTTCTGCACATCCCTGAAGTAGCCGGGCGATGACTTGGCATAGCCGGAAATGGACTGGGCCAGCCCGGATGTCGCAGCCGGATCGGCCTTCAATGCCGATACAACGTCGACCCAATCAAGTGCATGCAGGTGATAGAAATGCATGACGTGGTCATGGATGTACTGTGCGCCTATCATCAGGTTCCTGATCAGCTGGGCATTGGGCGGAATCTCGATCTTGAGCGCATCTTCCACCGAGCGTACCGAGGCTATGGCGTGCACCAGCGTGCAGACGCCGCATATCCGCTGGGCGAACACCCATGCATCGCGCGGGTCGCGGTCTTTGAGGATAATCTCCAGGCCGCGCACCATCGTGCCCGAACTCAATGCCCGCGTGATCTTGCCCTGTTCGGTTTCGGCTTCGATCCTCAGGTGACCCTCGATACGGGTGACCGGGTCGACAACGACAGTGTTACTAGCCATGGATTACTCCTTGATGTTTGCCGCGACGAGTTCGACCAGGCTTTCGGTTTTCTTGTCCCAGTTGAAATGCTCGCCTGCATCGTTGAATGCGACCCGGCAGTCCGAGCAGCTCGTAAGAAAACGCCTGGCGCCGGTATCGTCGATTTCGCGAAGCTTCAATTCCTGCGCGCGATGACGAAGCGGACGGGCACTCTCCAGATCGTTGACGCCGCCACCGCCGCCGCAGCAGAAGCTGAATCCCTTCTTGTTTTCCATTTCGCGAAGGTCGACGCCCATGGCCTGCATCAGTTCGCGCGGCGCGTCCATGATGCCGCCCTTGCGGACGAGCTGACACGGGTCGTGGAAGGCAAAGCTGTCGCCGTTGACCTTGCCCAGCTTCAGCTTGCCGTCGGCCAGCAGTTCGGCAAGGTACTCGGTGATATGGCGTACCCGGAACGGCAGTTCTTCGCCGATGATGTCGGCAGCCTGCCAGCGCAGCGCGGTGTAGGCATGGCCGCATTCAGGGACCAGCACCAGCGAGGCGCCGATCTTTTCTGCCTGGTCGACGACGCGCTGCGTGATCTTTTTCTGCAAGCCGGTGCTGCCGGCATAGTAGCCGTAGTTCTCGGCGATGAGCGCATCGCTGCGGAAGGTGTAGTCGGCGCCGACGCTGTTCAGTATCCTGGCCATGGCAGCAACCGATTCCGGGTTCTGCTCGAGGTCTGTGCGCGGCAGGCAGACCATGATGTCGGCCGAGTCCCTGTCCAGCGGAATTTCGACATTGTGGTCGCGCCCGATGTCGGTCAGAACCTCGGGATAGGGCCGCACCGATTCTTCGGGCTGGCCGGTCTTGGCCTGGTGCTGCGCGCGTTCGGCCAGTGCCTTCGGGGCGAGGCCGGCTTCGGCCATGCCGCGGCGCCCGATCTCGATCAACTCTGCGACTTCGATGCCCATGGGGCAGATCAGGCTGCAGCGGCCGCAAAGGTTGCAGCTGTCGAATAGCAGCTCCTGCCACTCCTCGAGCTGGTCGACGGTGACCTTGGACTTGAGACCGAGCAGCTTGAAGAACGGCGCGAAGGCACCGGATTCGCGGCGGAACGCCTGCTTGAACGGTTCGGCCTTGAGGATTGGTGTGTATTTCGGATCCTCGGTGGCAATGTAGAAGTGACAGGCATCGGCGCACATGCCGCAGTGGATGCAGGCCTCGAGGTTCAGCGCCGCGTAGGCGCCGAAATTCTGCGCGAATGCCTGCATGGCGTGCTCTTCGCGCTCGCTCGGCGAGAGATCCGTGCCGGATGCACCCTGGCGGCTGAAGGTCTGGGTTGCGGTGGTCATGATGCTGCTCCCTTTTTCTCGTGCTTGTAGCCGGTAATGAAGCGGCTCGGGAAAATGTAGAAGGCGTGCATGAGCTTGCCGAACGGGAACCAGATCAGCAGCACATTGAACGAAATGATGTGTACGGCAAGAATGATCTCGTAGCGGCCGCCCAGGCCGAATACGGCCAGTACGCCGGTAATCATCAGCGCATACAGGATCGCCAGCGAGAACCAGTCATCGAAGTTCGAGATGCGCCGCAGCGGCGGATGCATGTAGCGGCGGATCGTCGCGATCAGCATCAGGAAGATGGTCACGATCGATATGACGCTGATGATGCCGCCGGGAATGGTGGGCCACCAGGTGGCACTGATGCCGAAAAGGTTCTTCCAGAATATGACATGCGGTGCGCCCAGAAGCACGATGGCGAACAGACCGATGTGATAGCCATAGCCGACCGCCTCGCCGAACGCAGTGCGTTTGAGGAACTCGGGATGCGGCCAGGATCGGTTGCCTACCGCGATGGCGCCTCCGGTGATGGCTTTGCCGGTCGGGTTGCGCGCCTCGGCGCGGCTTTTGCGCCAGCCAAGCAGCGAGACGGAAACCAGTCGCCACAGCACACCGAACACGAAAACGATCAAAGCGAAATGCAGCATTGGGCCGCGGGCAAATTCGAGCAATGTCATGATGATGTCTCCTTGTCGGCCGCGCCGGAAAGTTTCTTCTTGCGCCGGTTTGCAGCTAATGCCGCTGCCGCGCCGACGGCCACACCGGCGACAGCACCCGCTGCGATCTGACCGGTGTCGTTGAACAGTTTCGAGGTGACCGGCTCATAGAAGCCGCCCTGGTCCCAGAAATCGGGCTCCGAGCAGCCCAGGCAGCCATGTCCGGCTTCAACGGGCCAGGATGTTCCGCCGTTCCACTTGATCGTCGCGCATGCGTTGTAGGTCGTCGGGCCGCGGCAGCCGAGCTTGTACAGGCACCAGCCGTTGCGCGCGCCTTCGTCATCGAAGGATTCGGCGAAAAGGCCCATATCGTAGAAACGGCGGCGATAGCAGCGGTCGTGAATGGTGTTGCCGAAGAAGGCCTTGGGACGCAGGTATTTGTCCAGGTCCGGAACGCCTGAGGCGAGGAAGCTGACCAGCGTGCCGGTCATGACTTCGGGAATCGGCGGGCAGCCCGGAACGTTGATGATCGGCTTGTCTTTGATGATGTCGGATATGCCGACTGCGCCGGTCGGGTTGGGGTAGGCTGCACCCACGCCACCGAAGGATGCGCAGACGCCGACCGCGACGATGGCTGCTGCGCCTTCGGCGGCTTCATGCAGCTGGTCGACGAACGAGTGGCCGGCACTGGTGCCGTAGATTCCGTTCATGCTGGTCGGAATCGAGCCGTCGCAGATCAGGATGTATTCGCCCCAGGCTTCTTGCATCGCCTCGTGGCGGGCTTCTTCGGCCGCATGGCCGGCAGCGGCTTGCAGGGTGTGGTTGTAGTCCAGCGAGATCGTCTCGAAGATCAGGCTTTCCAGCGTCGGCGCAAATGAGCGCGTCAGCGACTCGAGACATCCGGTGCATTCCTGAAACGGCATGTAGATGATAGTCGGGCGCCGCGCCGCGCGCAGTTGCTGGGCGAAGGCGGCCGTCATGCCCGGCGGCATGGCCATCAGCGCCGTGATGCCGGCGCAGTATTTGAGGAAGCGACGGCGTCCGACGCCGTTCTCGTCCATGATCTGACCGATGGTCGGTCTTTCCTTGCGGTTGTTGATGCTCATTCAGGTGCTCCTTGCCATTGTCCTTTCGATCGTCCTTGCAATCGTCCTTGTAATCGTCCTTGCAATTGGTCCCGAAGGTGCTGGACTGCGTTGGCGATGTGATCGGGCTGGGCGCTGAGAAAATCCGGGAAGCGGGCGATCTCGATGTATTCGGCCAGGATCCTGCCGTCCTCGCCCTTGTGCTGAATCCACCACACGCCGGCAAAGGCCGTCTCGCGAATTCGGGTGGGGCCGTCCATGTCCACGGTCAGGTCCAGCTCGCCCTGGCCCAGCATCTTCTTGATGCCGTGGAACTCGTCCGGCGCCATGGGCAGGCTCTTGAGATCAATGGCGTCCGTCTTGCCGTTTTCGTGCAGCTGTTCGAGCAGGGCAAGAATTTCGTGCGCCACCGCCTGAACGCCCCCGCCGATGGTGCTGGACTTGCCGGGCGCGGATTTAACCGTCAGTGGAATGGTTTGGGGAATGGCCGGGTTCATGCGTCTTCTCCCACCATTCCAATAATGATCTCGACCGCCTCGTTGACGGCCTTGTCGACTTGCGTGCTGGGCTCGGAGCTCCATTCGACGTCTTTGGGCTGGATGCCGACCAGGGCATAGCGTGGCGGCAGGCGCCCGCGCAGGCGTGCCGCGGTCAGTACGTCGAGCAGATTGACTTCGTGTACGCTGGGGCGAATGCTGTTGGACAGGTAGGTGTCCATTTCGGCGTTTCTGAAAACCCGGACCGTGCCGGGATCGGCATCGAGCTGGGCGGCATCGACGATGATCAGTCGCTCGGCAGCTTCGACTCTTTCAAGCAGGGTGAACGAAAGCGTGCCGCCGTCGACCAGCTCGACGTGCGCCGGAAGGTGCTTCGAGCCGAGGCGATTGATGACGTGAATGCCGGCGCCGTCGTCGCCAAGCAGATTGTTGCCGATGCCGATGACCAGCGTTCCCGAAGGTTCCGGACCGTCGCGTGCAGAAACGGTATTGACGGATTCGGTTGTAGCTGTGGCTTGCATCGACGGCTCCCAGGATACGACAGAATCGATAGTAAGGCCGGCGGAATCGAATTGATTTGATACAAGTCAATCAAATCGCTATTGTCACTATGGGCCAGGATTGATCTGAATCATGTCCGGTCGATTGGGCCACTGTTAGGCTTCGTCTCCGAAATGCCTGATCCGGGGACCGGAAATGCACGAACTTGCCGTATGCAATGCGCTGATGAGCCAGGTGCGCGCGACCGCGCGACAGCATGGCGCCAGCAGCGTGGGGCGGATAACGGTTCGAATCGGACCGCTATCCGGGGTGGAGCCGGATTTGCTGCGTCATGCCTTTCCCATTGCACGGGGCGGGGACTATACGGACGAAGCCGAACTGATCATCGAAACGACAACGATTCGCATCCGTTGCCGCGTCTGCGGCAACGACAACGCGGCCGTCGCCAATCGCATGCTTTGCGCGGCTTGCGGCGCATACAATGTAGCGGTATGCAGCGGTGATGAGCTGCTGCTGGCCAGTATCGAACTGCACGGCGTTTCCGCGTCCGGTACGACCCCGGAATCCCGGAATGCCCAAGGAGAAGAGCCTCGTGTGTGAAACCTGCGGTTGTTCCATTCCCGACCATACGCACCCAGAGCCCGCCGACACCCATACCGTGGAGGTGCTCAAGGGGCTGATGAGTTCCAACGATCATGCGGCCGCGCACAATCGCCAGCATTTCGATCGCGCCGGCGTGCTTGTGGTCAACCTGATGTCTTCACCGGGTGCCGGCAAGACGCGGTTGCTCGAGCACACGGCCGCCGCGCTCGGCGGCCGTCTGAACATCGCGGTCATCGAAGGGGATCTGGAGACCGAAAACGACGCCCAGCGGCTGCGTCGCGGCGGCATTCGCGCCCATCAGATCACCACCGGAAGCGCCTGCCACCTGGATGCCCATTTGATCCACCAGGCGTTGCATGAGTTTCCACTGACCCACGATGAAAAGCCGGTTGATGTCCTGTTCATCGAAAACGTGGGCAACCTGGTCTGCCCGGCCGCATTCGATCTCGGCCAGCACCTGAACGTGGTGCTGCTGTCGACGACCGAGGGCGACGACAAGCCGGCCAAGTATCCGGTGATGTTCAGGGCCGCCGACCTTGTGATTCTCAGCAAGTGCGATCTGCTGCCCGTGCTCGATGATTTCAGCGTCGATCGTGCGCGGGCATCTCTGGAAGGCCTGGGCAACCAGACGCCGGTGATTCAGACGGCAGCCGGCCGAAACCCTGATATCGCGGCGTGGATCGAATGGCTGGAAGCCAGGTGCGCCGAATATTTGGGACCGCATATCGAGGAACAGTCGGCGGCAACGCAGACCGCCTGATCGGACGGTTCGCGACTGCGAAAAGACAAAAAGACTGAAAAGCACGACACGAAGAACACGAAGGAAGCACGAAGAAAACCCTTTTCATTCAGGAAACTTCGTGCCTTCTTCGTGCCTTACTTCGTGTCGTGCTTTTCATGGCGACCCGGAACTGCCTCGTAATCAGTTGCCCGGATCGTCGCCAATGGTGACGCCGGCGCGCGGCAACAGCTTGCGGTGCACCAGCACGATCAGGCCGGCACCGGCGAATGCAGCGATGAATACGCCGATGGCCGGGCCGGCCTGGCTCATGATGTCGGGTTCGGTGATCAGCACGATGGCCAGCGCAATCATCACCATGCCGCCGATCAGCTTCAGCACCCGCGCCTGGCCTTCCTGGAACTTTTCGATCCGCAGCTTGGCCACGGCGATGAAGAAGATCACCAGTTCGTCGAGCAGGTAGATGACCAGGTAGGCGAGCAGCAGGCCGAAGAACGCCGCGGCGCTGACTGCCTGGGCGCTGACCAGGCCGCTCCAGATGACCGGGAAACCGGCGGTGCAGGGCAGTTCGATCAGTGCAATGCCCGAAGCCATGGCCGCGGTTGCCGCGCCCAGTGCCAGCGGCGACTTGCCATTGGTCATCAGGCCGCGAAATTTCTGATAGATACCCGGCTTGTACTTGTCGTCTATGGTGAACGAAAAGCCCCGCTTGAACCAGAAATAGTCCTTGACGTTGACCAGGCCGAAGGTCAGCGCGAATAGTGCCACGATCCAGTATATCCAGGGCAGGTAGGTGGCGTAGGTCAGAACGCTGAATACGCCGACGATGAACAGCCCGTAGATCAGCGCAGTGGTGAACAGGAACACGGTGCCGACGATGACCACGCGCTTGCGCGAGCCCGAGTGCAGGACCAGCGCGATCAGAATGGTGAGCAGCCACAGCGAGCAGGGATTGAAGCCGTCGACGAACGCAATGATGGCGGTGCTCAGCAACAGCGGCTGGTAACTCAGGTCGACGGTGCCCAGAAGCGGAATATCGATGGACGCATCGACGACCTCCTGCGACTGGGCGGCCGGTGCCTGCGGCGCAAACGAAAGCTGCATGGAATCGGGGCAGCCGGCCTCCAGGCAGAGTTGCAGGCGCTGCTCGATTTCGGCACGAATCTGCGGCGAATCACCCACCCATACGGAACCGCCCAGGAACACCATGGGCACCGAGCCGGGCTTGACGTCGTGAGCGCCCGACATGATCCTGAGCACGTCATGGTGCTCGCGGGTGGTCATGATTTCGTAATAACGCGCTTCGACATCCGGGTTCTCGCGTGCCAGCGCATCGGTAAACTCCCGTTGCGCATTGCAGTGCGGGCAGGTGGCGCTCTTGAAGACGTAAAGGATGACCGGCGCGGGATCGTCGGCGTCCGGCTCGGAGCCGGTTTGGGCAGCCGCATGGTTTGCCGACAGCACCAGCAGGATGATGGCGCCACCCATCATCAAGAACCCAAGGCCCGACAGAATCCGCCGCGAAGCAGTGGAAACTCGTCGCGGCAGTCGACTGGAAGCGGTGATTGCGCTGTCGTTGCTCATGGGTATCCTTTAGCCCGGCTCGGGTCCATCGTGCCGGCAATTCTCGCCCCGGTGCCGGCGCGGGTTTTTGTCCTGCATCAAAAGCCACGCCAGCGGTCGAACGAAAGCATAATGGTTTCGAACTGCACCGGAGCCGACATCGTGACCGAAAGATTCACCGTATCGCTGGACCGGGAGCTTGCCGACGCCTTCGAGCGCTACCGTCAACGGCTGGGCTACGAAAGCCGCTCCGAGGCGATACGCGACCTGCTTCGCGGCTTTCTGGCGAAGCAGCGCGCCGACGAGGACCCGGAAGGCGACTGCGTCGGTATCCTGACCTACATCTACGACCACCACCAGCGCGACCTGGCCCGGCAACTTACCGATGTGCAGCACGATCACCACGATCTTTCCGTGGCCACCATGCACGTGCATCTCGACCACGATCATTGCCTGGAAACCAGCGTGCTGCGCGGGCCGCTGGGTCGCGTGCAAAGGTTTTCGGATCAGTTCATCGCCAGGCGCGGCGTGCGGCACGGCGATCTTCACCTGGTGCCGGTGACCGTGGCGCACGGCCGCCATGCACACAGCGGAGACGGGGACGACGCATTCCGCGACCGGCACGAGCACATCACCCCGCACGATTGAAAGCGCTTGAGGGATATTCATTCGTCTGCGTCCTGAATGCAGGTTTGCCGAGAGCCGAAAATTGACGTGGCTCAGTTCTCGTTATGAAAAATACTGCTATCTTTCATACCGGGCTCAAGCCAGGTCAAGCCAATGCACGCGCTTCATTGCTGCCGAATCCGTCGAACAATGCTACGGCGAACCGGATTCGGCGCCGCGCTTGTCTTTCCAGTCGCCATGATGTTTTCCGCCGCCAGCGCGTTCGCCCACGGCGTGGACTACCGCATAGAGCACGGTGAAGCGGTGATGGTGCATTTCACATCGCACGACGACGGCCCGATGGCGGGCGCCGGATTTCGCGTGTTTTCCCCGGATGGGCAACAGGTGTTCGCCAGCGGCAATACCGATGCACTGGGGCGCGCCGTTTTCGTACCCGACCGGCCGGGCAGCTGGCGTCTGCTCATGGCCACCGAGGACGGTCATGGCGCCGAGGTCGAAGTTCCCGTCGAAGAAGGTTTTGCCGGTACCGCCGTGCAACGCGCGCCTGAGCCGCGCGCCGTGACCGCTGGCCGGATCCCGGCCACCGCGGCCGGCGTCGGCTACCTGTTCGGGCTGGCGGGCCTGCTGGCGCTCTGGCGGCTTCGGCGCTGAGTCGTGCATATTCCCGACGGGCTGATCGCGCCGCAGGCTTACCTCGCCGCAACGGCGATCGCCGTTCCGTTGTGGGCGTACGCGGTGAAGCGCGTTTCGGCCGAGCTCGATGACCGCACGATTCCGCGCCTGGCGGTACTGAGCGCGCTGGCCTTCGTGTTGTCCACCATCATGGTGCCGCTGCCCGGGGGTACGTCGGCGCACCTTTCCGGCATGGGCCTGCTGGTCCTGGCTTTCGGGCTTTGGCCGGCCTTTCTTGCATTCAGCCTGGTGCTTGCGCTGCAGGCCCTGCTGCTGGGGGCGGGCGGAATCACCGCATTGCCGGTCAACGCACTCAGCATGGGGCTGGCCGGAGGCGCCACGGTTGCCGGCGTGCGCGCACTGCTGGCCAGAAATACGTCGGCCTGGGCCATTGTGCTCCCGGTCTGGCTGGGTGTCGTCGTGGCCGCGACCGGATTGGCGCTGGTGCTGGGCGCGCAGCCTTTGCTGGGCCGCGATGACGCGGGCCAACCGCTGTTCTTCCCGTTCGGCCCGACGGTCACGCTTCCGGTCATCGTGGTCCCCCATCTGATCATCGGCGTGCTGGAAGGCGTTGTGGCCTGGATGGTGCTGGGCATGCGCGGTTCGCACAGGGCGGCGGCATGAAGGACAGGCCGATACTGGCCGGTTGGCTGGCCGCCGTTGTGGCCATCACCTTTGTGCACGACCCGCTTTACCTGGCCGGCCTGCTGGTGCTCGCGCTTGCGTGCCTGGGCGCTTCGGCACCGCGGATTGCGCTGCGCGCCCTGGTCGCGGTGGCGCTGGTGAACCTGACCGTCAGCACCGCCTGGGCGGTCTCGGCCTGGCTGTCGGGCGAGGACTGGATGCTGTTCGTGCTGCGCCTGAATCTCCGGGTGTTCCTGCTGGCGCTGCTGACGTTCTGGATGGTTCGGCACGTGAACCTGGCGCGCGCGGCGGCACCGTGGCCTTCGCTGCGGTTTCTGATCGTGCTGGCGCTGGGCCAGATCCGCACGCTGGCCGCCCTGCTGTCGGACTACCGAATGGCATTTGCCAGCAGAAGCCCGACGCCCCCGCCGCTGCGCGTGCGCTTCGACAGCGCCGGGCGCCAGGTCAGCGCGATGATGGAAAAGGCCGAGCGCCAGGCCGAGGAATTGAACCAGGGCATGCGCGCCCGGGGTTTTTTCGATGACCGAAGGTGAGGGCATGATCGAGCTTGATGGCGTCAGCTACGCCTACCCCGACGGCGGACGCGGCATCTGCGACGTCAGCTTCCGAATGGAGGCCGGCGAGCGCGTCGTGCTGCTGGGTTCCAACGGCTGCGGCAAGAGCACCCTGCTGAAACTGATGGCGGGGCTGCTGCTGCCGACCGGCGGACAGCTCCGCTACCGGGGGGAACCGATCACGGCGGGCCGCCTCAGGGACCGCGACTGGCGCCGCGGGTTTCGCGCCGGGGTGGGCCTGGTATTCCAGCACCCGGAGACGATGCTGTTCAACCCCACCGTGCTCGAGGAAATTGCCTACGGCCCGATCCGGATGGAGATGAACGAGCCGAATCGGCACGCGCGGGAGTGGGCCGAATGCCTGGGGTTGACGCACTACCTGGACAAGCCGCCGTACCGGCTCAGCGGCGGCGAAAAACAGCGGCTTTGCCTGGCCTGCGTGCTGGCCTGCGAACCAGGGGTGCTGCTTCTCGACGAACCCACGGCCAGCCTGGATCCGCGTGCGACCGGCTGGCTGATCGATTTCCTGCTGGGCCGGAAAGATCTCACTACGCTGGTCTCGACCCAGAACCTGTCGCTGGCGGCGGAACTGGGCCGGCGGGCGCTGATACTCGGCGAGGACGGCAGCCTGATGTTTGACGGCGACCTGCGCCGGGCGCTTGACGACACCGATCTGCTGTGGCGGGCCAACTTGGCCCACAGGCATGCCCACCGCCACACCGACGGCACCGAACACCGGCACGTGCACGTGCACGGCAGTTGGGAATGAATCCAGCGGGGATGAAATGACTACGGCGCGGCGGCCGCCGCCGAATGATCTTGCACGACAACCCGAAAGTGACGGAATGTCTCCGGTCGCCTTTCGCGTGCATTGCGCCCGGCTTCAGGTGCCCGGTCCGCAATCCATGCACTCGTCCGGAGATTCCGGACCCAGCTTGAGCTTGTCATGCAGGTCGCGCAACGCGGTACGGAGTCCTTCCTCGATGACCGGGTGGTAGAAAGGCATTTCCAGCATTTCGGTCACGCGCATGCGCTGCTGGGCCGACCAGGCCAGCAGGTGAGCGATGTGCTCGGCGGCCGGACCGAACATTTCAGCACCCATGAAGCGGCCGCTGCCGTGCTCTCCGTATACCCGCAGCAGCCCGTGGTTCTTGCCCATGACGCGACTGCGGCCCTGTTTTTCGAAGTCCACCGAGCCGACCGCAAAACAGCCGCGGCACTCTTGTTCGGTTTGCTGGATGGTCAGCCCGACGGCCGCGATCTGCGGGTCGGTGAACACTACCGAAAGCGGCGTGCGGCGCAGGCCGGTCTGGACTTCCGGATAGCTGCCGGCGTTGGCGCCGGCGATCCGTCCCTCGTCGGCGGCCTCGTGCAACAGCGGCAGGTCGTTGTTGACGTCGCCGGCGATGAATATGGAACTCTCGCCGCAACGCAGCGTGTAACGCTCGAACTCCGGTACGCCGCGGTCGTCCAGCGCCAGACCGGTTTTCTCCAGGTCCAGCCCGTCCACGTTCGAGCGACGGCCGGTTGCGGCCAGCAGGTACTCGAAGACTTCGGTAACTTCCTTGCCGTTGTTGTCCCGGTAGCCGACCTCGACGCCGTTATCGACTTCCCGGATGCCGGTGGTTTCGGCATCGGGATCGAGAAAGAACTCGCGATTGAAGGTCTCCAGCGCGATGCGGCGGATTTTCGGGTCCTGGATCGGGCCGACCGCGCCGCCGACGCCGAACATTTTCACGCGCACGCCCAGCCGGGCCAGCGCCTGGCCGATCTCCAGGCCGATCACGCCTGGGCCGAACACCGCGACCGACTCGGGTAGGTCTTCCCAGTCGAAGACCTCGTCGTTGGTCACCAGGCGGCTACCCGCATCCTTCAGGAAGGGCACGACGTTGGTGCGCGAGCCGGTCGCGATCACGGTGCGCGCGGCCCGGATGCGCGGGCCGCTTTCGACCACCAGGGTGTTCTCGTCCTCGAATCGCGCCATGCCGCGAATCCGTCGGTCTTCGGGGATCTTGTCCACCGACTCGAGCACGAAGCCGACGAAACGGTCGCGTTCGCTTCTGACCCGTTTCATGACCGCCTTGCCGTCGATACGCACCGATTCCGGGTGTACGCCGAACCGGGAGGCGTGATTGGCCGAGTGCGCGGCTTCCGCGGCGGCGATCAACAGTTTGCTGGGCATGCAGCCGACCCGGGCGCAAGTGGTGCCGTACTGTCCGCCCTCGATCAGCACGACCTTATCGGTGTGCTTGCTGGCCTGGCGGTATGCCACCAGCCCGGCGCTGCCGGCACCGATGACGGCAACGTCGACTTTAATCTCGCGCCTGGAATCATTCATATGCAGCCCTCTTGCCCGGAATCGAATGTGTCGCTCGATTGTAGCCGCGCCCGATCACCGGCGCTCTGGCGCCGCGGCATCCGGGTCGAGACTGCGAAGGCGGACGGGTCAGCAGATTCGGGGCAGCGGGTCGTCTTCCAGTTCGTCGATCAGGCGCTGGCCGCCCAGGCCCGTGGTCAGCATGACCGGGCCCGGCGCCTCGCCGACCGTCCCGATGACGGCCGCATCGGGCGCGATGCCGGATCGGCGCAGTTCGGCGACCGCATCGTCGGCCTGGTCGGCGGCGATCACGGCGACAACCCGTCCTTCGCAGGCCAGGTAGAGCGGGTCGTAGCCGAGCAGTTCGCACACCGCCGAGACCGGTTCGCTGAGCGGGATCGCCTCTTCGTTCAGCGCGATCCCCAGTCCGGTCTCGCGGGCCAGGTCCAGTGCAACCGTGGCCAGGCCGCCGCGGGTCGGATCGCGCATGAACCTGAGCCCCGGGTGTTTTAGCAGCATCTCTGTGACCGGCACTACGCTGGCCGAATCCGATTGCAGGTCGCCGCGCAGCCCGTATTCCTCGCGCGCCAGCAGCACCGAGGTGCCGTGGTCGCCGACGCTGCCGGAAACGATGATGCGGTCGCCGGGCCGGACCTGCTGCAGGCCCAGCGCGAGGTCGTTCGGCACGGCGCCCAGGCCGGTGGTGGCCAGGTAGACGCCGCCGCATTCGCCGCGCGCCAGCACCTTGGTGTCGCCGGCCACGACCTTGACGCCGGCTGCGCGTGCCGCTTCGGCCAGCGCGTCGACGATTCGCTCCAGCAACCTGATTTCCGTACCTTCCTCGATGAATGCGTTGAGCGTCAGATACAGCGGCACGGCGCCGGCCACGGCCAGGTCGTTGACCGTGCCGTGGATGGCCAGCGAGCCGATGTTGCCGCCGGGAAACTCCAGCGGATCGACCGTGAAGCCGTCGGTAGTCATCATCAGCCGGACCCCTTGCGGCACGTCCACCGCCGCGGCATCGACCCGGGTGTCCAGCCCCTGCCCGCCGAGCCGGGCGGCGAACAGGGCGTCGATGAGTTCGCGCATGTAGCGCCCGCCGTTGCCGTGGGCGAGGCGGACGTGCTTGTCGAGCTTCGGGGGGTTATTGTTCATTGAAGGACCTTTAAAGTGAACCTCAGATTCCGCAGATTATTGATTCTGAATGATCTTTATTGCACGACTGGATCTTGTTTGTCATGAGCACAATCAATAATCTGCGCAAATCTGCGTAATCTGTGGTTCAAGGGTTTTCTATCTTTCACAAGCCGCCTCGATGATCTGACCGTAGCTGATGCCGGCATCGTTGACCGGTATCACCGCGGGAAGCAACGGTTCGAGGCCGCGTTGCCGGATCTGTGCGATTGCCAGGTGCGACAGCAGGGCGTTCTGGAACACGCCGCCGGTCAGCCCGACGGCGCGGAATTCGTGCGTGGCGGCTATCTCCTCGACGATGGCGCCGACCAGTCCGGCCATGGCGGTGTGAAACCCGGCGGCGCGGTCGGCGGGCGTCACGGAAGGATCCGCCATCCACGCCATCAACGGGCCCCAGTCGGCGCGGGACAGGCCGGATTCGTCCAGCGAGAGTTCGGGAACCGGGGCGTTGGCGGTATCGCCTCGCTCGGCCAACGCTTCCAGCCAGGTCGGGCCCTGACCCTCGTAACTGGCCTCCAGAGCGACCCCGGCCAGCGCGGCGGCGCCGTCGAAAAGCCGGCCGGTGGCGCTGGTCCAGGGGCTGGCCAGGCCGGTTTTCCAGGCGCGTCTCAAAAGGGGCTCGGCTTTCGGCGCTTCCGGCCAGTCGAATCCGGCGTGCCAGGACAGCGACAGCGCGGTGCGCCAGGGCTGGTGGATCACCTTGTCGCCGCCTGGCAGCCGGAACGGTTTGAGCGAGGCCACACGCTGCCAGCGGCCCGGGCGACCGTACAGGACCTCGCCGCCCCACAGCGTGCCGTCGCGGCCGTAGCCGACCCCGTCCCAGGCCAGGACCAGGGTGGCTTCGCCGACCCGATCGAATTCGCCCGCCAATGCGGCGGCGTGTGCTTCGTGGTGAAAGACGCGCGTCAGCGGCAGGCCGGTGTCGCGCGCCCAGCGGCTGTTGGGAAAATCCGGATGGGCGTCACAGGCCAGTCGTTCGGCCCGGACGCCGTAAAGCGCCTGCAGGTCTTCGACGACCTGGCGGAAAACCCCGACCGCGCGCGGGCTGTCCAGCTCGCCGATATGCGGCGATACCACTACGCGCCGGTTCCAGGCCAGCGCGACGGTATTCTTCAGGAATGCGCCGACCGCCAGGGTCGGCCGTTCCAGTTCGATCGGCAGATCGAGTTCCAGCGGGGCGTTGCCGCGCCCGAGCCGGATCGGGCGCATGCGACCGTTGTTGAGCCGCCAGACCGGGTCTTCGGCCGGGCGCTGGATGGGTCGGTTGTGGTGCAGGAAGGCATCTGCAATATCGGCAAGACGCGCCTCGGCCTCGGCCGGATCGGTCAGCACCGGCTCGCCGCTGAGGTTGCCCGAGGTCGCGATTACCGGGCGCGCCAGTTTTGACAGCAGCAGGTGGTGCAGCGGGCTGTAGGGCAGCATCAGGCCGATCTCGTTCAGACCGGGCGCGACCCCTTCGGCCAGACCGTGTTCCGGCTTGAGCCGCGCCAGCACGATGGGCCGCTCCGGATCGACCAGGCGATCGGCAACGGCGGGTTCGAACTCGGCCAGTCCGCGTGCGGCATCCAGTCCGTCGCCGCCTTGCATCGGCACCATCACCGCCAGCGGCTTGTGCGCTCGACGCTTTCTCCGGCGCAATTCGGCCACCGCGACGGCATTGGCCGCATCGCAGACCAGGTGGTAGCCGCCCACGCCGCGTACCGCGATGATTTCGCCGGCTTTGATCGCGTCCACGGCGGCGGCCAGGGCCGCCTCGTTGCCCGCCAGGCGCTGCTCGCCGCGGTGATACGACAGCGACGGCCCGCATACGGGGCAGGCCAGCGGCTGGGCATGGAAACGGCGGTCCAGCGGATCGGTGTACTCGGCACCGCAGGCCGGGCACAGCGGAAAGTCCTTCAGCGTGGTGTTGGGGCGGTCGTAGGGCAGGGCGCGAATGATTGTGTAGCGCGGCCCGCACTGGGTGCAGTTGATGAACGGATAGCGATAGCGTCGTTCGTCCGCTGCGCTCATTTCGGCCAGGCAATCGTTGCACAGGAACTGGTCCGGCGGCACGTGGATCTCGGGTTCGGCGCCCGACTCGCTGGCGCGAATCTCGAACGCGTCCAGCGGCTCGGAATTGATGGCGGACTCGGCCACCAGCTCGGGGCGGGCCAACGGTGGGGCACGATCGATCAGGGCGCGGCTGAATGCGTCCACGCTCGAGATCGGGCCCTGGACTTCGATTTCGACCACGCCGGCGGCATTCAGGACCCAGCCGGTCAGCTCGAATTCGTGCGCCAGGCGGTAGACGAACGGGCGAAAGCCCACGCCCTGCACCCGTCCGCCCACGGTCAGGCGCCGCGCGGTCATGCTCACCGCTTCGTTTCCGTGGCGGCCGGCGGCCTGGTGATGCTGCGATGGCGCGCCAGATAAAGCGGTGTCCAGGCGTGCGGTGTGCGTCGGACCAGCCGGTAGCGTGCGACGTGGTAGGAGGGGTCGAAGCCGTAGAAATTCAGCCGCATGCGTTCAAGTTCCGCGGTCCTGTACTCTTTTAGTGGACGCTCGGCTTCGTCTCGCACGCGCCGCTGTTTCTTGGCTTCAATGGCCTGCTGCCAATCGCTGCCGGCCAGTTCCGCGGCAGCCTGGCGCACGAAGGCGTCGAACGCGGCCGGATCATTCGGGCCCACCGCGTCGACCAGATTCAGTTCGCGCGCCCGGACTGCCAGCATGGGCAGCCGGTGGCCCATGACCTCGTCGATGCCGTGTTCGCCGGTGCGCCGCGGCAGCAGATAGGTCCACAACTCCGAGCCGTACAGGTTGCCCATGTTCTTGTAGTGCGGGTTCAGGATCACACCATCACGCGCCCAGACCCGGTCTGCGGCCAGCGCCAGGAAAACTCCGCCGGCCGCGGCGTTGCCTGTCATGGCGCTGACGGTCAGGTGGCTGGCGGTCCGAATGATGGTCTCGGCCAGGTCGTCCATGGCGTTGATGTTGCGCCACGATGCGTCGGCCGGGCTCTCGGCGGCCTCGATGCTGTTGAGATCCATGCCGTTGGACCAGAAATCGCGGCCGCCGGCCAGCACGATGACGCGTGTGGGGCGCTTCGCTGCCTCACGCCAGGCGTCCAGCAGCGCCGCGCAGTCGTCGCTGCTCATGGCGCCGTTGTAGAAGTCGAACTCCAGCACGCCGATTTCGCCGTGCTCGGCGTAGCCGATGGGTCCGCGCGGTTTGTCTCCCGCAGACCAACGCGGCTGGACTTCCTCGAGAATATCAGCGGCTTGGCCGAGCACGTCGACGGCCGGTCGCTTGAAATCCTGTTTGCCGGTCGTCCTGAGATGGCTGATCCAGACCGCGCCGTCGGCGGTTGCACGACATACCGCGCCGCCGCAGCGCGCCAGCAGATCGCCAGCGGCTCCGGTCAGTTCACCTTCGACCCTTGCATCGAACAGGCGCAGATCTCGCCCGTTCAGGTGATCAACGACGCCTGGCTGGCCATCCGCGCTGTTGATCTTGCGCAACACGGTTTCGGTGTCGTCGTGCCGCCAGTCGATGCGGCGCACGCCAGCCGGCACTGCGTCGCGCCAGCGGCCCTGGCCGCGGAAATCCGCGGACTTTTCGTCGGTTCTTTCGGGATCCTCAAGTCGCTCCAGTGCCTCGAACAGCGCCTGCACCGCGGCCTCGGTGACTTCCAGCCGGTAGATACTGCTCTTGCGCGCGTGGCGCATGGCGAACCCGCGTGATGCCAGGACCGGGCCGCCGTCGAGTTCGGCGTTCGCCCGGATGACGCTGACGCCCCAGGCGGGTTCGTCGTCCAGCACCGCCCAGTCCAGCGCGTTCGGGCCACGATCCCCGGGCGGGCCGGGATGGACGATCAGGCACGGTACCGCCTGCCAGACATCGTCGGGAATCCGGCGCTTGAGAAAGGGCGCGACGACAGCGTCGGGCCGGAACAGCGCAACGGCTTCACGCGTGACCGCGTCGCTGACGTCGAGCTCGACCGACACCTCGTGCCTGGCGCGCTCGAGCTCGGCGAACACGCGCTGGCTCAGCGAATTGAATGCATGGCAGAGAATCAGGATGCGCATCGTTCAGTAAACAGCAGGAGAGGCGAAAAGGCGTTCACCACGAAGGACACGAAGATCACGAAGAAAGAACAAACAGACCGTAGTTCTGTCCGGACGTGCGACAGTGTGATCCGGAGTCCTTTGGAGTTGCCGCATAGCCGACTCACGGCCAGCGTGTCGAGATCCCGGATATCGCCTGACGGCGATTCCGGGATGACGGCGGCTCTTGGTCTTCTTGTTTTTCTCTTCGTGTTCTTCGTGCCCTTCGTGGTTCATGTCTTGCGGATTTTTCCCGCGATATGAAGCGCGCAATGCATGATCAGCCGGCTGCGGCATAGCGTCGATACCGGTAGTAGGCCGCGCAGGCGCCTTCGTCGGAGACCATGCACGAGCCGATCGGGTTGCGCGGGGTGCACACGGTGCCGAAGATCTCGCAGTCGGTCGGTTTTTTCACGCCGCGGATCACGGCCGGGCACTGGCAGGCGGCGTTTTCGCGCACGTCGCGCTCGACCATCCCGAAACGCTGTTCGGCGTCGAAGCGCCGGAATTCGCGCTTGATGCGCAGCCCGGAGTAGGGCACGTGGCCCAGCCCGCGCCAGGCGAAATCGGGGCGCAGTTCCAGTACCCCGGCGACCAGTGCCTTGGCCTTTTCGTTACCGTGGCGGCGCACGCCGCGGGTGAACTGGTTTTCGACCTCTGCCCGGCCCTCGTTCAGCTGCCGGATCAGCATCCTTATCGAGGCCAGCACGTCCAGCGGCTCAAACCCGGCGATCACGACCGGGCGCTGGTATTCCTCGGCGAAGAATTCGTACGGCGCCGAGCCGATGATGGTGCTGACATGCGAGGGGCCCAGGAATCCGTCGACGCGCACCTGGCCGAGGCGGCGTACTTCGGGCGAATCGAGGATGGACTGGATCGCAGACGGCGTGAGTACGTGGTTGCAGAATACGCTGAAATTGGGCAGATCCAGCGCGGCGGCCTGCTTGATCGCCAGGGCCGTGGGCGGGGTGGTGGTTTCGAAGCCGATCGCGAACAGCACGACCTCGCGCTCGGGGTTGTCGCGCGCCAGCGCCAGCGCGTCGACCGCCGACTGCACGACGCGTACGTCCTTGCCCTTCGCGCGCGCATTGAGCAGGCTGTTGCGCCGCGAAGCCGGCACCCGCAGCATGTCGCCGTAGCTGGCCAGGATCACGTTGTCGTCGCCGGCCAATTCGATCGCCATGTCCAGCCGGGACACCGGCAGTACGCACACCGGGCAGCCGGGACCGTGGACCAGTTTGATGTTGTCCGGCAGCAGGTCGGGAATGCCATGCCTGAACACCGCATGCGTATGACCGCCGCAGAATTCCATCAGGTGGTAATCGCGATTTTCGTGAACTTCCCCGGCGATCAGCTTGCTGAGCGCACGGGCCGTCCGACCGTCACGAAACCCTTGAATATATCGCATCGGGCGATTCTCCAAGCTGATCGTCCAGTTTCTGGGCCAGTTCGCGGAACAGCGCCAGCGAGCGCTCGGCTTCCTCGACGTCCAGCCGCGTGATGGCGTGACCGACGTGGACGATGACGTAATCGCCGACTTCCACGCCGTCGATCAGCGCCAGCGAAATCCGGCTGCGTACGCCGCCGACCTCGACCGTGGCCTGGTCATGTTCGTGCAGGGTCTCCACCCGGGCCGGGACAGCAAGGCACATCGATCTGCGCTCCTTGGAATATTCAGTTCGTGGCCTGAGTCTAACTGAACGGATGGGCGACCAAGCTTGAGCTAGATCAATAGTCGGATCAATGGGTCGTCCGCCGAGCGTCTCGAGAATTATTCAGAGGTTCTCTGAATATCCAGCCGTTGCCGGATCCAGCCGGCGGCGTGCTCGGTGGAGTCCGCTGCGGCGGTATCCAGGCGCAGCGTGAAGCCCCGCTCTTCCTTGTCCAGTGGTTCGAGCGTGCGCTGCTGGTGGGCCAGCACCTCCAGCCCGGCCTCGGAAGGGTCGTCGCCGGCCTGTTCACGCCCCCGGATCCGGTCCCGCAGCACGTCTTCGGCGGCATGGCATTGGATGATCGCGAAGGTGGCATCCAGCGCTTCGGCAAGCTCCCGGAACACGACGCGCTGCCACTGCTTCAGACATGCCGCGTCGATCATCACCGGGATGCCGGCGGCGATCAGCGGTCGGGCAAGCTCGGCCAGGTGCCGGTAGGTATGCTCGGTCGCCTCATTCGAATACAGCTCGGTCTCCAGGCCCGAATCGCTGGCCGCTTGCGGATCCAGCCCGTGCAGCCGTTTGCGTTCCACGTCCGAGCGCATGCGCACCAGGCCGACACGCTCGACCAGACGCCGTGCCAGCCACGATTTTCCGCTGCCGGACACACCCATGGTGATCAGAACGGCCGGAAGGTACTCCCGGCTGAGGGCCTCGGCCAGTTCCAGATAACCGTCGATCTGTGTGAGGACCTCGCGGCGGTCGGCATCGTCGTCGTCGAGGCGATATGCATTGACCTTGGCGCGCACCAGGGCGCGGTAGACCATGTAGATGGGCAGCAATTGCACGCCTTCGTAATCGCCGCTGTGGGCCAGGTATTCGTCCAGCAACAGCCAGGCATATCCAGGTGCGCCGCGATCGCGCAGGTCCATCACGGTAAAGGCCAGGTCGCAGATCACGTCGATCCAGCGCAGGTCTTCGCTGAATTCGATGCAGTCGAACAGCGTCGCGCGACCGTCCACCAGGGCGACGTTGCCGAGGTGGGCGTCGCCGTGACATTCGCGGGTGAAACCGTCTCCTTGACGTTTCTCCAGCAGCGGGGTGAGGTGCTCGAGTTGGCGCTCGGTCCACCGGTTCAAGTCGTCCAGCCGCTTGGAGGCGGTTTCGCTGTTCAGCATTCGGCCGAGATCGTCGAAATTGTCGCGCATGGGTCCGGCAACGTCGTCGAAGCTTCCAAATCGGCTGTCCGGCGGCGCCACCTCGGCAATGCGGTGCAGTTCGGCGAGTCGGCGCCCAAGGCCGGTGATGTGCGCGTGTTCCAGGCGGCCATCGGCCAGCAGATGATCGAACCCGGCACGCGTGTCGAAGCGGCGCATTTTCACCGCGTACTCGATCGCCTCTCCCTCGGCCTCCAGCACGGGCTGTTCGGGCGTACCGCCGATGGTGATGGCCTCGAGGTACAGCTCTGGCGCGGTGCGCTTGTTCAGCCGAATTTCTTCGGCGCAGAAGAACCGGCGCTTTTCCAGCGTGGAGAAATCGAGAAAGCCCAGGTCCAGCGGTTTCTTGATCTTGTAGACGAAATCGCCGGCCAGCAGGACCCAGGAGATGTGGGTTTCGATCAGTTCGACTTCATCGACCGCGTGAGAGTAGGCCTCCGGCTTCTGGAGCGCGCTGATCAGCTTCTTGTGCATGGCAGCCCTGGTTCAACCGTCCCTGAAGCGATCACGGCATTGGCCATGCGTTCGGCCAGGCGATCGACCTGCGCCCAGTCGGTGTATTCGATGACGCTCTTCCCGTCGGTGGGTCCGTCGGTCATTTTCATGATCATCTGGATCATAAATCCTGCCACGTTGGGGTTCATTAGGTTCGCTAATGCTCGCGGCCGATGTCCAGCGCGTCGAGTAGATCTTCCAGGCGCCCGGTTTCCCGGGCGCAGGTGCGCACTTGCTTGCGCACCGTGTTTTCAAGCTTTCGGTCTACTTCCTCTCCACTTGTGCGGGCCGACGCAATTTCATTCAGGCTGGCGCAGGCATTGTTCATTAGCGTCTCGGCCTGTTCGATCCGGCGGCGGTCGTCTTCGCCGATCGATGGGGAATCCAGCGGCGCCATCATCAACCGTGTCGTGACGCGGTTCTGTTGCCGGAATACCTCTTCGGCGTATGCTCGTAGTTCGTCGCTGGACATGAAACGCAGATCCGTCACATCGCCTCCCCTGGGAACGGGGATACAGCCGGCGATCGCCAGCAGGGCAATGCAGAAAACGGCAGAGTATCGGCTGCGGGGTATCCTGCTCGCGACCCGGGACGCACTCCCGGCGCGCTTGTCGACAAGATGCGCAGCGATTGCCTTCAAATTGGCCTCATCGTTTCATGTAGTTGAAAAACTCTTCGTTGGTCTTGGTCGACTTGAGCTTGTCGAGCATGAACTCGATCGCCTGGATCTCGTCCATGGGATGCAGGATGCGGCGCAGGATCCAGACTTTCTGCAACAACTCCGGGCCGATCATCAACTCTTCGCGGCGCGTTCCGGAGCGGTTGATGTCCATGGCCGGGAATACACGCTTTTCCGAGATTCGGCGGCTCAGGTGGATCTCCATGTTGCCAGTGCCCTTGAACTCCTCGTAGATGACTTCATCCATCTTGGAGCCGGTGTCGACCAGCGCGGTTGCAATGATGGTCAGGCTGCCGCCGCCTTCGATCTTGCGCGCGGCGCCGAAGAATCGCTTCGGCCGCTGCAGGGCGTTGGCGTCCACGCCGCCGGTGAGCACCTTGCCCGAGGACGGCACGACGGTGTTGTATGCACGTGCCAGCCGGGTAATGGAATCGAGCAGAATCACCACGTCGTGCTGGTGCTCGACCAGGCGCTTGGCGCGTTCGATCACCATGTCGGCGACCTGCACATGACGCGTCGCCGGTTCATCGAAAGTCGACGAAATCACCTCGGCATCCACGGTGCGCTGCATTTCGGTAACTTCTTCCGGTCGCTCGTCGATCAGCAGGATGATCATGTGCGCTTCCGGGTTGTTGGCCCGGATTGCGGTGGCGACATGTTGCAGCAGCATGGTTTTGCCGGCCTTGGGCGGCGACACGATCAGGCCGCGCTGGCCCTTGCCGATGGGCGCGATCAGATCGATGATGCGCCCGGTGATGTCTTCGGTGGAGCCGTTACCGCGTTCCAGTTCGAATTGTTCGCGCGGGAATTCCGGCGTCAGATTCTCGAACAGGATCTTGTTCTTGGAGGCTTCGGGCTTGTGATAGTTGATTTCCTCGACCTTGAGCAGGGCGAAGTAGCGCTCCGATTCCTTGGGCGGTCGAATCTTGCCCGATATCATGTCGCCGGTACGCAGGTTGAAGCGCCGGATCTGGCTGGGAGAGACGTAGATGTCGTCGGGACCCGCCATGTAGGAGCCCAGCGACGAGCGCAGAAAGCCGAACCCGTCCTGGAGAATTTCCAGCACGCCATCGCCGTAGATCGGCTCCTTCTTTTTGGCGCGCGCCTTCAGAATGGCGAAAATGACGTCCTGCTTTCGTGATCGGCCAATGTTCTCGATGCCGAGTTCATTGGCCATTTCAATAAGGTCCTGGACGGACTTCTTCTTCAAGTCGGTAAGATTCATCGAACGATTTGCCTTGGAAGTACCTGGATTAAACGGAGTGCTGCACACCACCTTGTGCGCGCAGGATTGAATACGCGCGGCTCGGCAATGCGAGCGGGAAACTAATTCCAGTTGGCCCCGAAAATTTATGGAGTCTGATATTGCTGCAACGGGCGGCTGCCCGCAAGGGATGGCGCAAGAGTACCACCTTCGATACCCGCCGTCCAGTGCTACGTGCGAGGGTCGGTGCGGCGGAATCAGGTGCCGCGCCGATCCGTTCGCACATCATACTACTGAATGTGCTGTTCGATGAACTCCTTGAGCACGCCCTTGGTGACCGCCCCGACCTTC
>JBBDSL010000012.1:6229-12328 GCA_040904965.1 Wenzhouxiangellaceae bacterium | reverse complement strand
GAAGAAAAAAACGAAACAACCAGGCGTCCAGTCCCTGATCGCCTTCAATGCTGGGCAGATCGAGGCCTGCTTCGAAAAGGTCAGCGGCTTGATCTCTTTTGTCGTCAAGCACCGAGAAACTCATCCGGAGAAATCTTGGCCTGCCTGAGGATCGCCCTGAGCGTGCCCTCCGGCATGTCGCCGGGGTGATTGGGAACGGTGGTATAGCGCTCGTTCGTGGGGTTGTACCAGATCTCATGCGAGCCGGCCGCTTGACGGTCAAAGGCGAAGCCTAGCTTTTTCAGCTTTTTGACGATCTGGCGGTACTTGAAGCCGGCCAGCCTACCCACGACCCTGCTTAGCCTCCAATGACCAGCGGATAATCGAAATTGTCGCCGGCTGGCGGCAGGTTTGGCGGATCGGCGCGTTCGGCCTTTGCTTCCAGCAACTTCTTGCCAACGTCGCGGGCGATCTCCAGCGTTTCCTGGATAGTGCGCCCTTGGGCGACCAGACCCGGCAAATCCTCGCAGGTTGCCAGATAGACTCCCTCGGGCAGCTTCTCAATGTGCAGATTGATCATCAGTTCCATGGTGCGCTCCATTCTACAGTCTCGGCCGGTCGACGGGACGCGGTGGCACGTTTGGGCATTGAGGTACTGTCTCGAGGTCCCGGATCGGCCTGCGGCCGTCCGGGACGACGGTAAGGGTGGCGGCGGACTTGTGCATCGGAGCAGCATATCGAGGTCCCGGATCGGCTTGCAGCCGTCCGGGACGACGGCGCCTAGGCTTTGAGCGCCGCGAGTGCCGGCAACTCCTTCCCCTCCACATACTCCAGAAACGCCCCGCCGGCCGTCGAGATGTAGTCGATTCGGCCGGCGACGTGGTATTTCTCGATGGCGGCAATGGTGTCGCCGCCGCCGGCCAGGGTGAAGCCGTTGCAGGCGGCGACCGCATGCGCGATCGCTTGGGTGCCGGAGTGGAAGGATTCGAATTCGAATACGCCCACCGGGCCGTTCCAGATGACGGTGCCGGCGTTCTTGATGATGGTGGCCAGGCGGCCGGCGGTTTCCGGGCCGATGTCGAGGATCATTTCGTCGGCGTGGATGCGGTTGACGTCGCGCAGGGTGGCGTGGGCTTCCTGGTGGAAGCGCTCGGCGGTGAGCACGTCGGTGGGCAGCGGGATTTCGGCGCCCTTGGCTTTTGCCTGTTCCAGCAACTTCTTCGCGGTATCGACCAGGTCGGCTTCGTGCAGCGAGTTGCCGATGCGGTGTCCGGCCGCGGCCAGAAAGGTGTTGGCGATGCCGCCCCCGACAATAATCTGGTCGGCCTTTTCGATCAGCGCTTCAAGCACCTGCAGCTTGCCCGAGACCTTGGCGCCGCCGACAATCGCGACCAGCGGACGGGCCGGGTCGGCCAGGGCCTTGTCCAGTGCGCCGACTTCGCGCGCCAGCAGCGGACCGGCAACCGCGGTCTTCGAATGCCGGATGACGCCCTCGGTGGAGGCCTGGGCGCGGTGGGCGGTGGCAAATGCATCCATGACGAACACGTCGCACAGGGCGGCCATTTTTTTCGCCAGGCCGTCGTCGTTGGCCTTCTCGCCTTTCAGGAAGCGGACGTTTTCCAGTAGCACGACCTTGCCCGGTTCGACGTCGACGCCGTCGATCCAGTCGGTGACCAGTTCGACCGGCATGCCCAGCGCCTCGGTGAGCTTTTCGGCCACGGGCTTGAGCGAATACTGCGAATCCGGCGCGCCCTCGGTGGGCCGGCCCAGGTGCGACATCACCATCACCGCCGCGCCGGCGTCCACGGCCTGGCGGATGGTGGGGATGGAGGCGGTGATGCGCGCATCGCTGGTGACCCTGCCCTCGCGGATGGGCACGTTGAGGTCGGCGCGGATCAGGACGCGTTTGTTTTTTACGTCGATTTGGTCGAGGGTTCGCATTTCTGGTTTCCTGGTTGGCTCGTTTGCTTGTTGGCTGGTTGAGGGTTTGCGGATCGGGTCAGTTTAGATAGACGAATGGGTCCGCTCAAGGCCGGAAAGCCATTTTCTTCGGCTTGCCGCTGAAATTGGCGGCGTGTCAGGGCGTGACGCCGTCGTTTCGGGTTCGTGTCGTGTTCACTTTCCACGTCCGAAGCGAGGGGTAAAGGACTTCCTGACCGGCGGCGTGGCGACTTACTTCGTGCTGGCCGCCTGTTTCTTTATTGGTTACGGCTTCGATGAGCCGTTGCTTTACATCGTGTTCGGCGCCGTCGGCTTGGCCCTGGCCTGGCAGGGCCTGATTGCGTTCGAGGTTGTTCGGCTGCCGTTCCAGAACCTGGAGCGGCGGATTGCGGAGAAGAAGCTGGGGCGGAAGTTGTAACCGTTCGTTCGGCAGGACTGGCGCTCGTCCCCAACCTGCGACAAGGGCTCGGCGCGGTGGCCGGGCCCTGGAGTCGTCGGGGCCGGGGCAGGCACAACTGCCTGACCGCTCAGCCCACCTTGCTCAACGCAATTGCGGTGTCGAGCATGCGGTTGGAGAATCCCCATTCGTTGTCGTACCAGCTCAGCACCTTGACCAGCCGGCCGCCGTTGACCTTGGTGAGGCTGGCGTCCAGGGTGGACGAGCGCGGGTCGTGGTTGAAGTCGATGGAGACCAGCGGCTCTTCGGTGTAGCCGAGGATGCCTTTGAGTTCGCCTTCGCTGGCGTCCTTGACCACCTTGTTGACTTCCTCGACGCTGGTGTCGCGACTTGCAATAAAGCTGAGATCGACGACCGAGACGTTGATGGTCGGCACGCGCATGGCGAAGCCGTCCAGCCTGCCGTCGAGTTCGGGCAGTACCAGGCCGACCGCAGCGGCGGCACCGGTCTTGGTCGGAATCTGGCTCATCGTCGCCGAACGGGCGCGCCGGAGATCCGTGTGGTACACGTCGGTGAGCACCTGGTCGTTGGTGTAGGCGTGGATGGTGGTCATCAAACCGGTTTCCAGCCCGATCTTGTCGTGTATGGGCTTGACCAGCGGTGCCAGGCAGTTGGTGGTGCAGCTTGCATTCGATACCACGTCGTCGCCGGCTTTCAGCACACCATGATTCACGCCGTAGACGATGGTGGGCAGGTCCTTGCCGGCCGGGGCCGAGATCAGCACCTTGCGCGCGCCTGCTTTCAGATGCGCCGAGGCCTTTTCCTTGCTGGCAAAGAAGCCGGTGCATTCCATCACCACGTCCACGCCCATGTCGCCCCAGGGGAGTTTGGCCGGATCGCGCTCGGCCAGTACCTTGATCCGGTCGCCGTTGACCACCATCGAGTCGCCGTCGACCGAGACCTCGCCGTTGAACTTGCCATGGGCGGTGTCGAAGCGGGTCAGGTGCGCGTTGGTGTTCGGGTCGCCCAGGTCGTTGACCGCCACGATTTGCAGTTCATTGGTGCGGTTGTATTCGTACAGCGCGCGCAACACGTTGCGGCCAATTCGGCCATAGCCATTGATGGCGACTTTGATCGGCATTGATCTCTCCCGGAATCAGGTTGTGATAGAAAAGTCGATTGTTTGATTGTAATGCGCCCGCGGACGGCGTGCGGGGTTGGGTACCGGGAATCAGGCCGGGATCGCCGGTGCGTTTCGCTGCGCTCCACGCACCCTACAAGACCACTACTGCCCGCGTAGGGTGCGTGGAGCGTAGCGAAACGCACCAGCCTGTTCGCTGCATGACAGCGCGCCCGGTTGCCGCGTTGGAGACGCTGCGCGAAATCAGGCTTTTCCGCTCAGGACGAGGGCTGTTCCTCGAAGATCACCAGGTAGCCGCGGCCGCGGCGGCGGATTTCCAGGGCCAGTTCGCGGTTGCCGCGTACCGGGAACTGGCGCCGCAGTTCGCCCAGATTGCGTACGGCCTCGCGATTGACCGCGACCACAAGGTCGCCTTCGCGCAGGCCGGCTTCCCAGGCCGGGGTGTTGCGACGCACTTCCTCGACCACGGCGCCGCGGATGCCGCGCTGGGCGTATTGCTCGGGCACGCGCACCAGCACCACGCCCTCCAGGCGGTCGTCCAGGCGCTGGCCGGAGATGCGCGAGTCCAGGTCCTCGCTCAGGCTGGCCCGTGCATTGCGCTGCTTGCCGTTTCGCCAGTATTCGATTTCCACCTGGCGACCGACCGCAAGCAGGCCCTCGATGTTGCGCAGTTCCTGGCTGCCCTTGACCGCCCGGCGGTCGAGCTTGAGGATGACGTCGCCGGGTTTGAGCCCGGCCTCGTCGGCGGCGCCGTCGGGTTCGACCGCGGTGATCACGGCGCCGTCGAGCTGTTCGACTTCCAGCGCGTCGCGCAACTCCTCGTTGAGATCCTGGACCTTGACGCCCAGGTTGCCGCGGCGCACTTCGCCGTATTCGACCAGTTGCTCCATGATGTAGGTGGCCGTTGAGACCGGGATGGCGAAGCCGATGCCGACGTTGCCGCCTGAGGGGGTGAAGATGGCGGTGTTGATGCCGACCAGTTCGCCGCGCAAGTTGACCAGCGCGCCGCCGGAGTTGCCCGGGTTGATCGAGGCGTCGGTCTGGATGAAGTTCTGGTATTCAAGCCCGCGCAAGCCGGCGCGGCCCAGCGCCGAGACGATGCCGGAGGTGACCGTCTGGCCGAGGCCGAACGGGTTGCCCACGGCGACCACGAAATCGCCGACCTTGAGCTGGTCGGAATCGAATAGCGGCAGTTCGGCCAGATCGTCGGCGTCGATGCGGACCACCGCCAGATCGGTTTCGCGGTCGGCGCCGATGAACTCGGCCTGGAATTCGCGCCCGTCCTGCAACGTCACGGCGATTTCGTCGGCGTTGTCGATGACATGGTTGTTGGTCAGGATCAGCCCGGCCTCGGCATCGACGATGACGCCCGAGCCCAGCGAACGCTGCACCCGTTCGCGCGGCATGCTGGGGGTGTCGAAAAAGCGGCGAAAGAACGGATCGTTGAAGAATGGACTGGTGCGCACCTGCACCCGGGTGGACGAAAACACGTTGACCACCGCCGGGGTGACCCGCTCCAGTACCGGGGCCAGCGACGGCAGCGGCTCGCCGTCGACCCCGGCCGGCAATGCGGCAACGACGGGTTGCATAAAGTACAGTATTGCCAGTAAGCTGGCAATGAGGCTCGTCGCGGCAGTTTTTCGGGCGCTCTTTTTGGCGATTTTTCTGGCAGTCGGGAAGGTAGCCTGGGTTCGATTCATCGTGTTGTTTTCCATGTTTTCGAGCCGAAAAATTGATGCGACGGGGATTGGATGGCAGCGGCGGGGCCAAGTTTCAATGAACTTTCACCCGAAAGCACTTGCAAAATGGTGCTGTTTGGGGCAAAGATACACCTAAGGACGAAAGCCGGCCACCAAATGTAGTGGTCTTGCACGAACCGATACCCAATATGTTGACATTAAATCAACAAGTGTTGCGAACCGACGTTTCGGGCATGCCGATCGAGTGGATCGGCTACCAGGACGCCGTGCGCCTGATCGTGCTGGATCAGGTCAGCTACGCGCTGGGTTCGGTGCTGTACAAGCTGCACGGCGGCATCAACGCGATTTCGGGCCATCGCACCGAGGTTTCGGTCAATGCCATCCTGGCCACCCACGGCGCGCACCCGGCCGGCCGCAACTTCTACCAGGGTTACACCCCGCCGCTTTCCAACCGCGCCCTGTTTCGGCGCGACCAGAACCTTTGCCTGTACTGCGGCGGGCACTTCCTGGACCGCAACCTGTCGCGCGACCACGTCAAGCCGCTGGCGCAGAAAGGCCAGGACACCTGGGCCAATGTCGTCACCGCCTGCAAGCGTTGCAACAACCACAAGGGCTCACTGACACCGGAGCAGGCGGGCATGCAACTGCTGGCCATTCCGTTTGTGCCTACCCACGCCGAATATGTCTACCTGCAGGGCCGCCGCATCCTGGCCGACCAGATGGATTTCCTGGTGCAGCACTTCCCGCGCAACAGCGTTTTGCGCAAAAGGCTGGAGCGGGGCGAGGGGCTGATTGCCTGAAGGCGGGCCGAACAGAGCCGTCGCGATCGTTGGCGTATCCCGATGGAATGGACCCGGGACAGACTCCGGATTCAGCCTGCTACGAAACGGAGTCGGTCGGGGAAGATCACGCCAACTTGTCGAGATCCCGGATCGCGCTTC
>JBBDSL010000012.1:0-6180 GCA_040904965.1 Wenzhouxiangellaceae bacterium | reverse complement strand
GGGATGACGGGGGAAATTTTCCGCGTCCGGGATGACGGGGGAGACTTTCCGCGTCCGGGTGACGGGGGAGGCTTTCCGCGTCCGGGATGACGGGGGAGACTTTCCGCGTCCGGGTGACGGGGGAGACTTTCCCCGTCCGGGTGACGGGGGAGGCTTTCCGCGTCCGGGATGACGGGGGAGGCTTTCCGGGTCCGGGTGACGGGGGAGACTTTCCGCGTCCGGGTGACGGGGGAGGCTTTCCGGGTCCGGGTGACGGAGGAGGCTTTCCGCGTCCGGGATAACGGAGCAGGCTTCCCTGGTCGGGAGCGGCATCAGACCGCGAACAGACCGGGCATCGAATCGCCGGCGGATTCGGCTCCTACAGCAACGATTGGTGCAGCCTGCTGCAATCGGGTCCCGGCCGTTCCGGTCCAGACTGTCCCGTTATCGGCTAGACTCGAATTCATGAAGAAGACCTACGACATCGCCGGCTTTACGATTGTGCTCGACAAGATCACGATGATTTCAGCCGTGTTCGAAGCCAAGAACAGCGAGGGCTGGCAGTTCAACATCCGGCTGGTTTCGGGCGATTTTCTGCCGGTCAAACGCCCCGACCGGGCCAAGGCCACGCTGGACCGCGAAATGCTGGTCAAGGCGATCAACGAGCAGCAGCAAGGCGACTGAGCCGACGCCGCGTCCTGGGCATCATCAGCACTGATTGATTCATCGGACAGGGTAACCCGGGACGGTTCTCGGGCGCGTCTCGAGGTCCCGGATCACGCTTCGCGCGTCCGGGATGACGGAAGTTTTGGTTCGGGTTCGACCGGCCAACCCTACCCTTCGCGCTTCAACGCCGCCGATACGATTTCGTCAACGTCGGGGCTGAGGCCCTTGACGGCTTTGACGGCTTCGAGCTGTTCGCGCATCTGTCGCTTGCGGTCTTCATCGAAGTCGGTCCAGCGGTTGAAGACCGAAACCAGGCGGGCGGCGACCTGGGGGTTGAGGCTGTCGAGCTGGCGCACGGCGTTGCCGACCAGGCGGTAGCCGGCGCCGTCGGCGCGGTGGAAAGCCGTCGGATTGTTCATGCCGAGACTGCCGATCAGCGCGCGGACCTTGTTGGGATTCTTCAGCGAGAACGCCGGATGGTCCATCAGTTGCGTGACCTTGTCGACGGTGGAACCGTCGGCCACCATGGCCTGGACGGCGAACCATTTGTCCATGACCAGCGGGTTGTCGCGGTAGCGGTTTTCGAACTCCGCCAGCAATATGTCTGCGGCGTCCAGCCGGGCATGGACCACCGAAGACAGTGCGGCGAAGCGGTCGGTCATGTTGTCGGCGCCCCGGTACACGGCCACGGCGTGCTTTGCCGCCTGCTCGTCGTGCGCGCCGACCCGCAAGGCCAGCGCAGCGTTGGAAAGACTGCGCGCGGCGATGTCGGCCGGGTCGAAGCGCCATGCGCCGGTCGGGCGGAATTTCTGCATCACTTCGCGCAGCGGATCGGCCAGGGCCTGCGCCAGGCGGCGGCGAAGGCCGGCGCGCGCGGCGTGAATGGCGTCTACCGGCACCGGCTTGTAGTGCTGGGCCAGTTCGGTCTCGGCGGGCAGTAGCAGCAGCGCCGCTGCCAGCGCCGGATCATCGCCGGCGTTTTCAAGAATCTTGCGCCAAGCCGATACCAGTAATTCCAGCAGTTCCGGCGCTTCGGGTTCATGACCCGAGTCATGGGCCTTGATTGCATCATTGAGCACGCGCGCGGCCAGCTTGCGCCCGGCCATCCAGCGCGCAACCGCGTCGGGATCGAACGCCAGCAGCACCGCCAGTTCATGATCGCTGGCCTCGATTTCGACCTTGACCGGTGCCGAAAAGCCGCGCAGCAGCGAGACCACGGGCTTTTCGTCCAGGCCCGAAAAGCGCACGACGGTTTCGGCCTCGCGCAGCTCGATCAGGTGATTCTCGCGCGCCTCGCCGGCGCGGTCCAGCGGCAGCGAGAGCGATTCGCCACCGGATGTGAGCAACCCGAGCCGGAATGGAATGTGCAACGGACCGATGTCGGCATTGTCCGGATGATCGGGCAGCGATTGGGCCAGCCGGATCTCCAGCGCACCGGCGCCTTGGTCGAATTCGGTGGTGACTGTCACCGTGGGCGTGCCGACCTGCCGGTACCAGCGCTCGAACTGATCCAGATCGGCGTCGTTGGCGTCGGCCATGGCGGCGCGAAAATCATCGCAGGTGACGGCCTGGCCGTCGTGGCGTTTGAAGTACAGATCCATGCCGCGGCGAAAGCCGTCGGAACCCAGCAGCGTGTCGTACATGCGCACGACCTCGGCGCCCTTCTCGTAGACCGTGGCGGTGTAGAAGTTGTTGATCTCGACATAGCGCTCGGGCCGCACCGGATGCGCCATGGGACCGGCGTCCTCGGGAAACTGGCGCGCCATCAGGTCGCGGATGTCGGCGATGCGCTTGACTGCGCGCGACTGCATGTCGGAGGAGAATTCCTGGTCGCGGAATACGGTCAGGCCTTCCTTGAGCGTTAACTGGAACCAGTCGCGGCAGGTCACCCGGTTGCCGGTCCAGTTGTGGAAATACTCGTGGCCGATGACGGCTTCTATGGCTGCGAAATCAGCGTCGGTGGCGGTATCCGGGTCGGCCAGCACGTAGCGTGCGTTGAAGATGTTGAGACTTTTGTTCTCCATCGCGCCCATGTTGAAATCGTGCGTGGCGACGATGTGGTAGACATCCAGGTCGTATTCCAGGCCGAAGCGCTGTTCGTCCCAGGCCATGGCCTTTTTCAGGCTTTCCATTGCGTGGTCGAGCTGGCCCAGGTTTTCGCGCTCGGAATAGACCTTCAGCGCGACCTTCCGGCCGGATGTGGTGGTGAAGCTGTCCTGCTTGCAGCCCAGATCGCCGGCGACGATCGCGAACAGGTAGGAAGGCTTGGGGAACGGATCGTCCCAGACCGCAAAATGGCGGTTGCCCTCCAGCGTGCCGGATTCGACCAGGTTGCCGTTACCCAGCAGCACCGGATATTGCTCGCAGTCGGCTTCAAGACGCACGCGGAAGGTGGCCATGATGTCGGGGCGATCGCCAAACCAGGTGATCTTGCGAAAGCCCTGGGCCTCGCACTGGGTCAGCAGGCTGTGGCCGGATTGGTACAGCCCTTCCAGCGCGGTGTTGGTGGACGGATGAATCAGCACGTGGGTGGTGACAATGGCCGACTCCGGCAGCCCTTCGATCAGCAGCCGATTGTCGTCAATATCGTCGCGGATCCGGTAGCTTTGTTCGTCCAGGTCGCGGCCGTCGACGGCAACGCGCTCGGTTGCCAGGCCGTCGCCGTAAAGTTCAAGCGGGGCGCCGCGGTCGTCGCTTTCCGGATTGCGCCGCACGCGCAGCGAGGCGGTTACAGTGGTGGTCTCGGCATCGAGATCCAGTGTGATGACGGCGGCATCAATCAACCACGGCGGCGGTCGGTAATCGGTGCGCTGAATGGGCGTGCGCGGCGCGTCTCCCTTGAGAGCTTTCATCGAATTCCATTGGTCATGACGAGTGGCGATTATTATACGGGGATGTATAAAAATTCCGTTCCGCCTGAATTCACACCGGCCGAGGCCCTGGCGGTAATCGCCCGGCGCATTCACCGCACACCGGTCATGACCAGCCAATCGCTGAATGATTTGACCGGGCTGGACCTGGTGTTCAAGTGCGAGCAACTGCAGAAGACCGGCTCGTTCAAGTTTCGCGGCGCCAGTTTTGCCGTTTCGCAACTGCCTGAAGACTGCCCCGGCGTGGCCACGCACTCGTCGGGCAACCACGGCGCAGCGCTTGCGGCCGCAGCCGCCTCGGCCGGGCTTTGCGCCGACGTAGTGATGCCGGAAAACGCCGTGCCCAGCAAGATCGAGGCGGTGCGCGCCTACGGCGGCACGGTGCACTTCTGCGCGCCCAATCAAGCGGCACGCGAGCAGGGCCTGCAGGCGCTGATCGAGCGCGGCAGCACGGCCATCCCGCCCTACGACCACGCGCACATCATCGCCGGCCAGGGCACGGTTGCTCTGGAGCTGCTGGCGCAGGATCCGCACCTGGACGACATCGTGGCGCCGATTGGCGGCGGCGGATTGCTGTCGGGCATCACGCTGGCCGCCGCGCAAGCGGCCCCGCAGGTGCGCGTGACCGGGGCCGAGCCGGCCGGTGCCGATGATGCGGCGCGCTCGCTTGCTGAAGGTCGCCGCGTATCCACGCACGATCCAAAGACCATGGCCGACGGCCTGCGCGCACTGATCGGCACGCGCAACTTCGCCGTGCTGGCGCAACACGGAATCAAGGTGCTGACCGTGACCGAGGACCAGATCATCGAGGCCATGGTACTGGTCTGGCGCCACCTCAAGCAGGTCGTAGAGCCTTCCGGCGCGGTGCCGCTGGCGGCAATTCTGGCCAATCGCGAGCGGTTCGCCGGCCGGCGTACCGGCGTGGTGCTGTCCGGCGGCAACCTTGAAGTCGCGGCGCTCCTGAGGCATCTTTGAACCATGACCGATACAGCTGAAATGCCCGACCGCGCCCGCAACGTGTGGCTGATCCGGCATGCCAAAGCGGCCGAGGCCGAGCCCGGACAAAAGGACATCGATCGCCCGCTGACCCGCCATGGAGAGCGCCAGTGCAAAGCAATGGGCGAGTGGCTGCGCCGGCGACTGCAAGGCGCCGGCGTTGTCGCACTGGTGTCGCCGGCCGAGCGCGCCCGGCATACCGCCAAACTGGCGCTGGGCGAGTGGTTCGACGGCACGCGCAACGAGGAGCCGCGCATCTGGAACGCCAGCGCGCAGGGGCTGGCCGAACTGCTGGCCGAACACAGTGGCGATCTGCTGGTGGTGGGCCACAACCCGGGCCTGGAACAGCTCCAGGCCGCACTGTCCGGCCAGTTGATGCCGCTGGCCACCGGTGGCGTGTTCGAGATGGAGTTCGGCGCGCAAGGGCGGGTGCGCCTGGCCCACCGGTTTCAGCCGGAGACCGATTCCAGGTAGATTTCGGCCAGACGTTCGAATCCGCGCGCGTCGGCATCGCTGAATCGGCCGGGTTTCGGGCTGTCGATGTCGAGCACGCCGATCACTTCGTTATCCAGGACCAGCGGCACGACCACTTCCGACCTGGAGTTCGGATCACAGGCAATGTGGCCGGCGAAGGCGTTGACGTCTTCGACCCGCTGAGTCCGGCCGGTGGCCATCGCAGTGCCGCAGACGCCCTTGCCCGATGCGATGCGCACGCAGGCCGGCTGGCCCTGGAACGGACCGACCACCAGCTCGCCGTCTTCGACGAAATAGAAACCGGCCCAGTTGAGTTCGGGCACCGTGTTGAAGATCAACGCGGCCAGGTTGGCGGCATTGGCGATGCGGTGGTGCTCTCCGGCCAGCAGCCCGCGCGCCTGTTGCGCCAGCGTTTCCCAGGATTCGAATTCTGAAACCATGTTCGATCAACTATTCGCTTTTGTGAAAAATCAGGATGTGGTTGTTGGCCGGCATGCCAAGCTCGGCGATTCGCTCCAGACCGCAACGCTCGGCCACGCGATCCAGATCGTTGAGATCGCGGATGCCCATGCCGGGATTGCGCGCGCGCAGGCTGGCGTCGAATTCGGCATTGCTTGGCGCGTTGTGGTGGCCATCGTGCATGAACGGGCCGTAGAGCAAGAAAAGTCCGCCGCTGTTTAGGCGTTCGGCGACACCCGCGAACATCGCCTCGACTTCCGGAAAATGCATGATATGGGCGGTGTTGGCCGAAAACACCGCATCGTAGAACGCTTCCGGCCACCCGCCGGTGACGTCCAGCGCAATCGGCGGCTCGATATTCGGCTGACCGTGGCCGTCCAGCCCGGCCCGGGTCTGCGGCAACTCGTCGGGATGCTCGCTGGGCTGCCATTGCCAGAGCGGCAGCGCGGGGGCGAAGAACCGCACATGCTGACCGGTACCCGACCCGATCTCGAGAATGCGCCCGGATTTCGGCAACCAGGAACGCAGCACCTTCAGAATGGGTTCGCGATTGCGCTCGGCGGCAGGAGAATGGGGTCGTTGGCTCATTTGTGCATTGTAAACCGGCCTGGCCGAGCGCGAATCAACGGCTTATTGTGCAGGGAAAAATAATGTCGGCTGAGCACATTTTGTTGGGTTGATTTTTTCCGGATCAATTTTTTGCTCTCGCCAAGACGCGAAGACGCCAAGAACACCA
>JBBDSL010000011.1:0-12521 GCA_040904965.1 Wenzhouxiangellaceae bacterium | reverse complement strand
AATCAAGCTAAACCCACCGCTGCCAGCCCACTAGAAAAGCAGGAGAGGCAAAAAAAGACCCCGGAAGTCCGGGGTCTTTGGTGGGTCATCAGGAGCGTGAATTAGTCGCGGTCAAGGTGACCAATGGCGACTTCCTGCGTGCCGTCGCTATCGTGTTCGTAGACGATGACACTGAAGCCGTCATCTTCGACCAGGATTTCGGCCGAATACGTCGTTGAAAGCGGGGCGCCGGAACCGGAGGTCTCCACTAGAAGAGCCGCGTCACCGATGATTCCCGACCCGGATGTTTCGACGGGTTCCGGACCCGACCCGTCGTCTGTGGTCGTTGCCTCAGGCGAACCACTTCCTGAGGTGTCGACCAGGATCTCCGCACTTCCACTCAGCGGCGTAAGTGCGACGCTTCCGAAGTCGCCGGATTCAAGACGGCCCCGGCCGATGAAAGAGCCGGCCTCGGTTTCGATTGTCATTGTCGCCACATCTTCGAAGACAAGCACCTTGACTTGAACGTCGGAGGACGATTGCGCCTGGAGGGGAGCGACGGAGATCAAACCGACAATTGCCAGCATGACCATAAGGGCGCGCGCCGGGCGAATGGGCTCTGGAATACGCAAGGCGTTTGAGCCGGTTCCGGATTTTTCAATTATAGTTTTCATCATTTTTCCTGTGTTGTAAGTGGTTTCGGGGATTGGTGTGCCCAGTGATACCAGCCGACTCCAAAGGACATTCCCTGAGGCGTCAATTCGCTGGATTCGTGTTCGGCAAGAATGTCGTAGATTTCCTGAATATGGCGTTCGGTCGAAGCTCGACACAATGCCTTCACTTTCGGCAATTTCTCGGGAGGAATACGGATCGACCAGCGGTCCTGCTGGAGAAGCCGCTTATCGCGGTTTTCCAGATTGTGTACAACAACGTGCGACAGCCGGTTGATTGCAAGAAATCCAGAGTCCAGTATTGCTTTTTCGTCACCGCTTACGGCACGATATTTGGAGTCGACAACGCGCACATGCGTATCGTTGACGACTTCGATATTCCCGGAATCAACCAGGATGTTCAAGAGCAACGGTGTGGTGACATTTCGCCCCGCACACTGCGAAACGAGCCTGCTGAACGTGGGGCCGCGGCCACCAATGGGTAGAACCGCAGGATTGCCCTGCTCGTCAAGGTAATCAGGATCCGTCCGCCAACGCGACAGAATAAAGGATTCTGCCGAGTACTCGGGGCCTTCGCGCAAGCGTTTCCGATTCTGCTCGACGTTGTCGACTGTTCGAGAGTCGATTCCGGTCAAGAGGGCAAGCGATGCCTTGGTGACCTTGTCGCCTCGCCGCTCCAAGTGGTCACGTGCCTCCTCAATGTAGATCTCCCGGATGACCTGGTTCAAAAAGGAGCAGGTGACCCGCCCGACCAGAAGCCGGATGATCGGCCGGAAAATTCGGTATACGGATGCGACGACAAACGGTGCGTTGCTGTATTCGCCTTTTAGTTCTGCGTGCATTTCATATTTCCCTGAAGGAATTCAATGCGAATGGACGCGTTCGGAAATACCCCTGAACTCTACCTGGCCCCAGCCCCTGGATTCCGCGGAGGCGGTCATCCGGTTCCACGCCCTTTGCTTGGCGATCACGCAATTGTTCGGCGCGGCATACCCGGACCGGAGAGCACGTTGGCATTTCTCGAAATGTGTTCAACCCCGCGCCGACACGCCGTTCCCCGGAAATTAATCCAATAGCCGGGTGTGGTTGCCGAGCAAATAGCAGATTGAGATCACGAATGCCTGTCCGAAAGCCCTTTGTCTATAAAGTTAACACCGGTTCGCTGGCTGGGTCAAGCCCGTAAATTTCATGAAATCCGGGCAGTTTCGTGATGTGATACGCATACTTCCCGAACGGTGCAGCCCGATGCTTTGCAGTTCTTCACAGGGCTCGCGAATATCTGGTGGAAAGGGATGGACTACGCGGCTTTGTGTCCGTGTTGCAAATCCAAATCCAGTTGCGATTCAGCGTGACGGGTGCGCTTTCGGTTTTCGCATGAGCGCGATGTTGGCTGCCGGTATTTCGCAATCCCAGTTCAGGTGTTCGGCGATGAAGTGAATGGTGGCTTCCCGGTAGAACACCACGTGGGTGGGGTCGCGGCGGTAGTGCCAGTTGGCGAAGCGGGCGTCGTCGGTCTGGAAGGCGGTCATTAGGCCAAAGATGCCGCCGGGCCGGAGCAGGGTGTCGATGCGTTCGAATTCCCCGGCCGGGCGGTGCATGTGCTCGACGACCTCGGTGCAGGTGATGAAGTCGTATTGCTGATCGTGCAGCACTGACGGATTGGCGGCATAGATCGGATCCCAGGTTGCCATTGGATGCCCGGCTTCGGTCAGCATTCCGGCCAGCGCCGGCCCCGGCCCGCAGCCGTAGTCCAGACCGCGGGAATCCGGCGCCAGGCGCTCGATCAACGGATCGGCAAGGCGCGCCAGGAAAGCGCGGTATCCCGCGTCGTGGACCGAATTGCAGTGACGATCGTATTCGGCCTTTTCGGCGTCTCTATCGGGCAGTTGGCCGGGATCGACGAAGGTGGCCTTGCATCGGTGGCAGCGCCAGTAATCACGCCCGTCCACGTTGAGGAAAAAGCCGACCTGCCCGCACCGACAAACAGGGCAGGCCGGCTCGGCGGGATTCACTCCAGGCGTTGTTCGAGATCCTGGAGATAGGCCCGGATACGCTGGGCATTTTTGCCCAGATCGCTGCCGCCGATGCGCGATTTGGAGCGAATGTCGAGCTTGCTGCCGCCGTTATTCGGACCAATCCGGATGACCACGTCGTCCTTGAAGCCGTACCACAACGTGGTGTCTGTGGCTTCGATCCGCCAGTCGGTGGCATCGGCGGCCACGATTTCCCAGCCCTGCTGGCGCGCGATTTCCAGCGCGACCTCGAAAAACGCATTCGGGGTCAGCGCGGTCTCGACCGGCTGGATTTCCGGATAGGCCTCGCGCTGCTGATCGGCGACATCCTCGCCGGGATATTCGGGCGGGTTGGGCGCGTCGGCGCGCAACGGCAGCACTTCGACGAATTCCGGTGGATTGGCGGTATCGGTGGTGATGTCGTGGATGAACGGCAGACTTTGCGCGGTCGACCGGACGTAGACCGGCACCGCGGCCACCGCGGCGCCGATGACCAGGGCTGCAACCAGGAGGCCGGTGCTGCCGGCACGGGTTTTCGGCACGATCAGGAAAATGATCGCCAGGATCGCACCGGCGGCACCCGCGTACAGCGCGTACAGCGCGTAACGCATCGCACCGCCCAGACCGAATCCCAGGTCCCACAGACCGAGGCGATAGCCGGGTCCGCCAGCCAACAGCAGAAGCAGTGCAATTACGGACAGCAACAAAGCCAAGCGTGAAATCTTCATTCTGCGCTCCAGTTTTTCTTGGTCGGGACCCAATTGTGCCATGCAGGCGCGATTCGGCAGGTATATTGTTGCGAAGCGTCAATTTCCCCATCGAATTTATGGCCAATACGTCAAAGCTTAGTTGTGCGCTGGTCCAGGCCGATACCCGCTGGGCCGATCCGACTGCAAATCGCGACAACCTCGCGCGTCTGATGGACAGCGCGCCGGATTGCGGTTTATATGTGCTGCCGGAGACCTGCAACACCGGCTTCCTTGGCGATAGTGATCTGGACGAGAGCGGACGCCGGCACGAGATTTGCGACGGACGCGAGGTGGCCTGGTTGGAGTCGCAGGCCGGCGAACGCGGCGCGGCAATCGCCTGCAGCATTGTTGTCGAGGAAAACGAAAAACTCTTCAACCGTTTCGTGTTGGCGCAGCCCGGAACCGAGAGTGCGTTCTACGACAAGCGCCACTTGTTTGGTTTCGGCGGCGAAGGCCGGCGCTATACGGCGGGCAACAAGCGCGTGCGCGCCGAGTTCGCTGGGAAGCGGGTGGACCTTCAGGTCTGCTACGACCTGAGATTCCCGGTCTGGTGCCGCAACGACGACGCATTCGATTTGCAGATTTTCGTCGCCAATTGGCCGGCCCCGCGCGCCGAAGCCTGGCGTACGCTGTTGAAAGCGCGCGCGATCGAGAACCAGGCGTTCGTCATCGGCCTCAACCGGGCCGGGGTGGACGGCAAGAACGTCGAGTACCCCGGAAGCTCGGGCGCCTGGGACGCCCTCGGCGAGGCGCTTGTTGGGCCGCTTGACGAGCGCGAGCAGGTGGCGACCTGCGAGCTTGATTTCGAGGCGCTGGATGAGGTTCGGAAGAAGTTTCCGTTTCTGCCGGATCGGGATGGATTTTCGATCGAACCCTGATCGGGGCGGGAAAGCAGCTCAAAGGCTGAAAAGCTGGCTCTCGCAGAGGCGCGGAGACGCAGAAGAAAGCAACGGCTCAAGGTCGTGAGTAGCCCGGGTAAGCGCAGCGCACCCCGGACCGCAGGCACGTTCGGTCTCTGCACGTAGCCGGCCCACCGCTCGCGTCTCGAGATCCCGGATATCGCCTGCCGGCGATTCCGGGATGACGGAGACTTTTCCTTCGTGTACTTCGTGCCTTCTTCGTGCTCTTCGTGTCCTGCTTTTACTGTCTTTGACTTTCTCTGCGGCTCCGCGTCTCGGCGAGAAATACTGCTTTTGGTTTTTGACTTTCCTCGCGCCTTTGCGCCTTCGCGAGAGCTGGTTTGCTAGAGATCGCGCATGACCCCGACGGCGAGGCCTTCCAGCGCGAAGTCGTCCTGGTTTGAAACGTGAATGTCGGCGTAGTCCGGGTTGGCCGATTCGAGCGTGATGCTGCGGCCCTTGCGTCGCAGGCGTTTGACCGTGACTTCATCGTTGATGCGTGCGACCACGATCTGGCCGGTGCGGGCGTCGGTGCTGCGGTGAACCGCGAGCAGGTCGCCATCGAGAATGCCGGCGTCGATCATGCTGTTGCCGGTCACGCGCAGCAGATAGTCGGGTTTGGGCTGGAACAGTTGCGCGTCCAGCTTGACCATGCGTTCGTGATTTTCGATGGCCAACAGGGGTTGACCGGCGGCTACCCGACCGATCAGGGGTATGCCTTTTCCTGCGGCCGCATGACCACCGGAGACCAGCGGCACAATGCCTCGCGCCAGCCGGGGATTGATGCGGATCGCACCCTTGCGTTCCAGCGCGTGGAGGTGCGACTGGGCCGCGTTGGGCGACGAAAAGCCGAAATGCCGGTTGATTTCGGCGCGCGTCGGCGGCAAGCCGTCCTCATCCACCCGCGCCTGGATGAACGCGAGGATTTCCTGTTGGCGCTGCGACAGTTTCATGCCGGGACTATATCAAAATACAGTGAGGCGCACTATTTCGATTTGGTCCCGGACTTCGATCCGCCCCCCTGGACCCCCGAACCCGAGTGCAGGCGATAGCCGCCGTGGAGATACGGTCGGTGGAAGCGATGAAAACCGTAGAACCCATGGAATCCGTGGAAGTAGGGGACGTAATAACGCGATCCATACGGGTAATAGCCGTAGGCTGGATAATCGGCGCGCTCGGGCCACAGATAAACCGAGTCGGCAGTCACCAGCGGATATTGATAGTCGAATTCGCCGACCTTGCCGTCCTGGAACTGCGAAAGTTCGCCGACCACCGTGACTTCCCGCCCCTTCACGAAGATTTCCGGGTCGATGAACTCGTCGCGACAGGCGATGAACCGGCCGTTGGCGTCATCCGATAACGTCGGCCGGGAATTCCGGTCAAGCTCGTGGGCCAGGATCTCGATGCAGGTTCGATCCGCCTGCGGGCGAGTCTCGACGACGGTTCCGCCCCAGCGCACCTTGGCGCTCAGCGAACGATCAACGGCCTGTTCCGGAAAGAAGGCTTCGGTGTACTGTTCGCCTTCCAGCGGGTCGGGCACGGAAGCACAGCCGGCGAGTGCGCCGACGGCGATTGCAAGGGTCAAGCGGATCGATCTCATGATGCCCTCCTGTTGAATATACACAGAATAAGACTATTCAGATTACCGCGGGTTCAGCGGCTGGGGTCGCCACGCGGCGCTTTCGTGCCCGAACCCGGCAATATCTGCTTCTGTACGAAAAGGACCGTACTTTAGTTTAGAGTATTTCGCTGCCAGCGTGATCAACTCGTGACCGTTGGCCAGCGAGGACGCGGAACGCTCGGCCAGTTCCAGCGCTGTTTCGCCGGGCAGCGGATGGATGCCGGCACGCCGCAGGCGTGCGCGCAATCGGTTCCAGAGCCGATCCAGCCGGTCCGGGCGCCGGCGCGTTCGTGCCGCGGCATGCAACAGCAAGGCCAGTGGAACGAGCACCAGGGCGGCCAGTGTGGTCAGCAGTGCGGCGCGCGCGCCCGGCGGCAGGTCGTCCAGGCCGAGCCCGGCCAGAAAATTGCGCTGCCGTTGGGCGTCGAACCCGAGTACCCAGCGGTTCCAGACGTTCTGCAGCCGGTCGTACTGGTTGCGCAACTGATACAGCCATTCGGCGTTGAGCCATCCCCGCGAGTCCGAAAGGGCGCTGCGCGCGCCCTCGCGTATGCGCGCGGGCGATACCGCGGCGGTCGGGTCGACCCGGGTCCATCCACGGCCTTCCAGCCAGACTTCGGCCCATGCGTGTGCGTCGGACTGGCGCACCAGCAGGTAGTCGTCGGACTGTTGCCAGTATCCGCCCTGGTAGCCGGTGACGATGCGCGCCGGGATGCCGGCCGCGCGCATCAGTACGACGAACGCCGAGGCGTAGTATTCGCAATAGCCGATCTTGAGATCGAACAGGAACTCGTCGGCGCCGTGGCGTCCCAGCGGTGCGGTCTCCAGGCTGTAGAAGAATTCATCCTGGTTGAACCAGGCGAGCACCGCATCGATCAGCGCCCGGTCGTCGTCGGGGTGCTGCGCGCGCAGTTTGCGCGCATGTTCGTGCGTGCGCGGGTTGCCGCCGTCCGGCAACTGCAGCGCGATGTTCCGCATGGTCCGCAGCAGTTCCACCGAGTCGCGGAAGTTCGGCTGGCTGATGATGTTGTAGGACATCAGCGTGGTTACGGGGGTTCTGCGGATCAGCTCGAAGTCGGCGCTCAGGCGCGTGTCCTGCGGTGGGCGCACCGGGTAGTCCAGCGCAAACAGCCAGCGCCGCTCGCTCGGTTCGAGCTGAACGCTGTAGGCAAATGCGCCCGGCCCGGGACGCGGTACGCGTTCGGGCGGGCGGTTGGAATAGAAATTCCGGCGCCAGGTGCGACCATCGAAGCGCCACAGTACCGGCCCGCGCCAGTACAGCGCGCTGCGCGGCGGCGGCGGGCCGTCGAATTGCACCCGGAAAGCCGGGCTGTCGTCGGCATACAGGTTGGCGATATTGCCGGGCGACATTTCGTCCGACAATCCGGTACGCCCGTCCAGCGCATTTTCCGGCATGCCCCACAACGGCGAGGCCAGGCGCGGAAACAACGCGAACATCACCAGTGCGAACGGCACGGCCAGCAGCATCAGCAGCGCGCCGTCGCGGGCCACATGCAACGAGTGGGTGCGTTCGGGTGCACCGGCGCCGTCGGCGTCGCGCTGAATGCGAATCAGGGCCGCCGTGACCAGCGCACAGCCGGCCAGCAGGTAGCCCAGCAGCAGCAACTTCTGGCTGAACAGGAACTGGGTTGCGATCAGAAAATAGCCCAGCGCGGCGACGATCCGGGCATCGCGCAGCCGGTAGGTCTCCGACAGTTTGGCCGCAATCATCACGCACAGCAGCACCGTGGCGGCTCGCCGGCCCCACAGCGTGCCGTAGTGCACGATGACCAGCGCCAGCCCGCCGAAAGTCAGCAGCACGCGAATAAGCCAGTTGGGCTGGCGCATGCCGAACCAGGCCAGCGCGGCGCGCCAGGCGGCCGCACCGACAATGGCCAGCGCCAGCCACGGCGGCATCGCTGCCAGGTGCGGCAGTGCTGCGAACACGAATGCCGCGACAACCAGCAGCACGGTGACGGGCGAAAGCGAAGCGGTCATCCGAACTCCGCCAATGCGTTCAGGCAGCGTACCCGATGACCATCGCCGCGGCCGGGCGGGTAGCTGGTCGCGCCCAGTTCCAGTCCGTATTCGAAGTCGTTGCGGTCGGCTTCCAGTACCCAGCGCGCCAGGATGGAGAGGCGATCTTCCAGCGTTCTCGCAGGTGCATCTTCCAGGCGAAGATTAATCCGATCGCGCTCCGGCCGGGTGAACTGGCGCGCGAGCAGGCTTCCGTGCCGCTGGCTGGATTTCCAGGCCACCCGGTGCAGCGGGTCGCCCTCGCGCCAGTCGCGCAGACCGTGAAATTCGTCGCTTTCATCGCCGGGCGTGTTGCGATTGTTGGCGCTTGCGGCGTTCAGCAGCGGTGGCGCCTGGTCGGCCGGCCTGGGCCAGACCAACACGCGCTGTTTGGGCCAGAACCAGCTCCAGGCCTCGAACCAGCCGATCGGGTGGCGCGTACGCAGCCGGATGCGTGGTACGGCCAGCCAGCCGCGCCGTTCGGTCGGCAGCGATAGCGCGAGCTCCACGCTGGAGAACGCTGCCAGATCCTTGCCCGGTGAAGGTTCCACGCCCTTGATTTCGGCGACCAGTCCGCTGCGCGAGCTGCCTTTTGGATCCTGCAAGGTGATGGTCAATGGTAATGACTGGCCAGCGAATACCTGGCCGGGAACGCAGCCGGCGATGCGGATGCCGTCGAGGTTGCGGTAGGCGGTATGCATCGACAGCAGGCCGATGCCGGCGACCAGGAACGTGGTGAACAGTCCGAGGTTGTTGTTGAAGTTCAGGCTGCCGAGCAGCATCGCGAACAGCAGCACGCCGACCATCGCGCCGAAACCGGTCGGCAGAATGTAGATCTGCCGGTAGCCCAGCGTCAGCGGGGGGTGGACCGGTCCGCGGCGCCGGATCCAGGCGCTGAACCTGTCCTGGACGGCCTGTACCCAGGGCGTGGTCCAGGCCCCGACGTCAGGGAACGCGCGTTTCGTCGAGGATCTGCCCGACGACATGTTCGGGTTCTCCGCTGTTGGGGTTGCATTGCAGGCGATGCGCGGCAAGCGGCGCGAAAATCATCTTGACGTCGTCGGGCAATACGTACTCGCGGCCTTGCAACAGCGCGTGGGCGCGTGCGGTTCTGAGCATCGCCAGCGCAGCACGCGGCGACAGGCCGGCGCGCAGGGCGGCGTGTGTGCGGGTGTTTTCGACCAGCAACTGAATGTAGTCAAGTACCGGTTCGGAGACGTGCAGCGATTCGGCCGCAGCGATCAATTCCAGCACGTCGGCCGGCGATATCTCCGCCGAAAGGCCGGCAAGCAGTGTCTTGCGATCGGGCTCGACGAGCAGCTTGCGTTCCTGCTCGCGCGCCGGGTACCCCAGACTGATGCGCAACAGGAACCGATCCAGCTGCGAGTCGGGCAGCGGATAGGTACCGACCAGATCCAGCGGGTTTTGTGTGGCGATCACGAAAAACGGCTGCGGCAGCGGGTGGGTGTGACCGTCCACGCTGACCTGTTGCTCGGCCATGGCCTCGAGCAGGGCGCTTTGGGTACGCGGGGTGGCGCGGTTGATTTCGTCGGCCAGCACCAGGTTGGCAAAGATCGGCCCGGGGCGGAATTCGAATGATTCGTCGGTCCGGCGCCATATCGACACGCCCACGATGTCGGCCGGCAGCAAGTCGTTGGTGAACTGAATCCGGTGCCACTGACCGCCGGTAACGATCGCGATGGCGTGTGCCAGCGTGGTCTTGCCCACGCCGGGCAAATCCTCGATCAACAGGTGCCCGCCGGCCAGCAGCGCGGCGAATGCCAGGTTGATCTGATCGGACTTGCCCAGGATGACGCGGTTGACCGCCGCGATCGCCTCATCCAGCCGCTGAAAGGAAGCGGGCCGGACTTGATTGCCGGCCCGGTCGGCCGGGCTACTCATCCAGCAAGGCGTTGAGCTTGGCCGCGCAGATGAAGTCGTTCTCGCTTAAGCCGTCGATGGCGTGGGTGCTGAAGTTCACTAGGCAGAAGTTATACCCGCCCTCGAAATCGGGATGATGGCCTTCCTGGTTGGCCACCCAGGCCATCGCGTTGATGAACGCCATGGTCTTGTAGAAGCCCTTGAACTCGAACCGGCGCGATATCCGCTTGCCGTCGTCGCTGACCTCCCAACCGGGGACCTGGGCCAGCAAGGTGTCGATCCGGTCGCGTTCCAGCGGGTTGGTTCCGCCCTCGCAGGGCTTGCATTTCTGTTTTTGAAGATCGTCGCTCATTTCAGGCGGCTTCCTTTTCTTTGGGAGGATAAGTGGGTTCGAACTGGCCGAGTGCGCGCGCCTTGCGGATCAACGCCAGCAGATCCTGCTCGGCCAGCTCGAACAGGTCGTTCATGCTGTCGAGCAGGTAATAGACGGTCTGGTAGATATCGATGCGATACGGTGTGCGCAGTGCGTCGATCGGGTCGAACGGGCGCCGGATCGGCTCCGGGCTTTCGGTGGCGTAAATGGTTTCACCCGGCGACGAGGCGATTCCGCCGCCGTAGATCCGAATCCCGTCGGCGGAATTGAGCAGCCCGAACTCGACCGTAAACCAGTACAGCCTGGCGAGGAACACACGCTCTTCCTTCGATGCATTGACGCCGGCCTTGCCGTAGGCTTCGGTGAAATCGCCGAACGCCTGGTGCGTGAGCATTGCCGTATGACCGAAGATCTCGTGGAAGATGTCCGGTTCCTGCAGGTAGTCCATCTCTTCCCGGGAGCGGATGAACGAGGCGGCCGGAAACTTCTTTTCGCTGAGCAATTTGAAAAAGCGGTCGAAGTTGATCAACGCCGGCACCGGGGCAACCTCCCATCCGGTCTTCTCCCGCAGTACCTCGCTGACCTCGGAAGGTTGTGGAATGCGGTCCGACGGCAGGTTCAGCACCTCCAGGCCGCTGAGAAACTCGGCGCACACACGACCGGGAATGATTTCCATCTGACGCTCGTAGAGCTCGGCCCAGACGCTGTGCTCTTCGTCGGTATAGGGAATAATGCCGTTTTCGTCCGGCACCTTGGCTTCGTATTTGCTCGATTTGCCCATCGTCTACCTCCGAAATTGAATTCTTGTGCAATCTGTGACAACAATGAATTCTATCAGTTGACCGGACAATCATATGAACACGACCGTGACGCCACTTCCGCGATTTCACGCCGATACCTGGTACCGGCATGTTCTGGGCCGGCATGTTCCCAGCCATCCGGGACGGTTCGACCGGCTTGACCGGCGGGAGCGGGTCCGAACCGTCGTGATCGGCGCCGGTCTGGCCGGCCTGAGCACGGCCCTGGGTCTGGTCGAGCGCGGACATGGCGAGGTGCTGGTACTCGACCGCGGCGAGCCGGGCGAGGGCGCTTCCGGTCGCAACGGCGGTTTCGTATTTGCCGGCTATTCCCTGGACAACCTGGAGCTGGCCCGGCAGCTGGGCCCGGCGCAGGCGGCAACCATGCACGGCTGGACGCGCAATGCGGTCGAACTGGTCCGGCAACGCTGCGGGCGGATGGATGTGCCGGTGTCGGACGGGGCTGTGCTTCTGGCCGACTGGTTCGGCAAGTCGCAGCGCCTGCAGGATTTTCGCGACCGGATGCACGAGCTGCTGGATTTTAGGCTCGATTGGGTTTCGGAGCCGGAGCTCTCGGAATATGTGAGATCGTCGCGCTACGGCGCGGGGCTGGTGGAGCCTGGATCGTTCCACTTCAATCCGCTGGCTTATGCCCGCGCGATCGCGCAGCAACTGCACGACGGCGGGGCGCGCGTGGCGGCCGATGCGCCGGTCGTGTCGATCCGGCGTGCCGCCGACGGCTGGCGGGTCGAGACTCCGGAGGCCGAGATCCGGGCCGAGCGCGTGGTGTTGTCCACCGGCGGCTACGATCGGCGGCTGGCCGCGCGCGTGCAGCGCGCCATCCAGCCCATCGGCACCTACATCATGGTCACCGAGCCCCTGGGTGATCGACTGGACGACCTGATCCCGGGCGGTGTAGCGGTCTACGACACCCGTTTTGCATTCGACTATTACCGGCCGCTGCCCGACCGGCGGCTGCTGTGGGGCGGGCGTATTTCGATTGCCGACCGCGACCCGAAATCCATCCAGAAGCTGCTGGTTCGCGACATGCTTCGGGTGTTCCCGTCGCTGGACGGCTGCCGAATCGACTTCGCCTGGGGCGGCTGGATGAGCTATGCGCGCCACCAGATGCCGATCCTGGGCGAGATCGAGCCCGGATTATGGTCTGCACTGGCCTTCGGCGGCCACGGCATGGCCATCACCACACTGGCCGGCGAAGTGCTGGCCGAAGCCATGACCGGCGACAAGACCCGGCTCAGCTCTTTCGACAATTACGGTGCGTCGTGGGCAGGCGGCCCGGTGGGTCGCGCGGTGATTCAGGGCGTTTACTGGTGGAAGCAGCTTCAAGACCGCTTCCGCTGACTGCCCCACGACCTGTTCGAAGCTTGCCGAGAGCATCCCGTAAGTAATTGAAATCCAATCAGGTTTATAGCGCGAATGGTACGCGAAAATTTCTCTTGACAAGCGTAAAAAACGGCGCATACTTGCGCCGTTTTTTGGTGTTTTTGGTGTCGGGCGGACAA
>JBBDSL010000010.1:0-12624 GCA_040904965.1 Wenzhouxiangellaceae bacterium | reverse complement strand
CCGCCCCGACCTTCATGCCCTGGACTTTTCCGTCGTCAAAGATCATCAGGGTGGGAATGCCGCGAATCTTGAACTGGCTGGTGATCTGCTGGTTCTCGTCGATGTTGACCTTGGCAATCTTGATTTTGTCCTGATACTCATCGGCGAGTTCGTGCAGCAACGGGTCGATCATTTTGCACGGACCGCACCATTCGGCCCAGTAGTCGACCAGTACCGGCTGACCGGCTTTGATGACTTCCTGCTCGAACGATGCGTCGGATACGTGCGTGATATTTTCGGACACGATTGGTTTCTCCTCGGGAAATTGTGAATTGGGGAATACGGACCGGAACCCGGCACGCAGGCTTGCGCCTCCGGAGAATGCTAGAATACTGCAAAAGTCAGGCTTGTTGGCGCTCCGCGGCACTGTGGAATATACGGTCCGTGCAGCGCCATTTCAAGTCGGCATATTTCAGTATTTTCGGCCGCGCTTCCATTCCGGCCGGAAGCCCTCTTACCACTTCAGGTTTACTACTGCGTGAGCAATACAGATATCCGATCCGAACAGGAAATCCCCGGCACATCAGCCGTCGAGCACGTCGACCACGTCCTGAGCGATATCGGCTTCGACAGCTTCGACCTGCCCGAAGCCGTTCGGGCCGGACTGCGCGATGCCGGATTCGAGAAATGCACCCCGATTCAGGCCGATACGCTGCCGATCGTCCTTGCCGGCCGCGATGTCGCCGGACAGGCACGCACGGGCACCGGCAAGACCGCGGCCTTTTTGCTGGCGATCTTCAACAAGCTGCTGGCCGATCCGGACCCGGACAGCGCCGGCCACAACCCGCGTTCCATTGTGATTGCACCAACCCGTGAGCTGGCCATCCAGATCCATCGCGACGCACTGTTGCTGGGCTCGCATACCGGCCTGACGTTCGGCCTGGCCTACGGCGGCGTGGATTACCAGAAGCAGCGCGACCGGCTGACCGAAGGCGTGGATGTGCTGATCGGCACGCCCGGCCGGGTGATCGACTACTTCAAGCAGAATGTATTCAATCTGAAGAATATACGGATCGCGGTGCTCGACGAGGCCGACCGGATGTTCGACCTGGGATTCATCGGCGACATCCGTTATCTGTTCCGCGCAATGCCGCCGGTCGACAAGCGCCAGTGCCTGATGTTTTCGGCCACGTTCCCGCTCAAGGTCACCGAGCTGGCCTACGAGCACATGAATGATGCCGAAACGATTCGCATCGACGAGGACCACAAGACCACCGAGCGGGTGAGCCAGGTCGTCTATTACCCGTCGAACCGCGAAAAACTGCCTTTGCTGATCAAGCTGTTGCGCGAGATGGTCGACGGCCACGTGATTGTGTTCGTCAACACCCGGCGCGCTGCCGACCTGGTCGATCGAATGTTGCGCGGCAACGGCTTCGACTCGGCAATGCTGGCAGGATCGGTGCCGCAGAAGAAGCGCCAGCGGCTGCTGGAGAAGTTCCATTCGGGCGAACTGCCGATTCTGGTGGCCACCGATGTGGCGGCCCGCGGACTGCACATTCCCGACGTCAGCCATGTCATCAATTTCGACCTTCCCCAGGATGCAGCCGATTACGTCCACCGCATCGGCCGCACGGCCCGTCTGGGTGCGACCGGCAAGGCGATCAGCTTTGCCTGCGAGGACTACGCGTTCTACCTGCCCGAAATCGAGACCTACATCGATCAATCGATCGACCTGATAAGCCATGACACCGAGGACCTGCCGAAGCTGGAGCGGGCCGAAGCGCCCAGCGGCAACCGTGGACAACCGGCCAGCAGTCGCGGCGGAAAGGGCAGGGGGCGGTCCGGCGGCGGGCGGCGGCGGCGCGGTTGAGACCGGCGCTATTGTGCTAATCTGCAGAGCCGTGGTCGACCTGCAGCATTCCAGACATGATTGCCTCGCTGAACCGCTTTGATTCCAGGCGAACAGTGGCTGTGGCCAACTGGCTGCTGGTCGCCCTCTGTGCCGTGCTGGTCTTGCGTATCGGCATCGTGCTGGTCGACGGCGTCGATGTCGAGTACCAGCCAATTCCGTTTTCACCCTCGCAGGCAAGCCCCGACAGCCTTCCGGCCAGCGACTGGCGCATGTTCGGCGACCCCGACGAGCCCGACTACGGATTCTCCCGACCGCTTCCGCCGACACCGCTGACGTTGCGCTTGCGCGGGGTGGTGACTGGCGAACGCGGCTATGCAATCATCATCGACGCCGAAGGCAATGAAGGGGTGTATCGGGCCGGAGACGAAGTGCCGGGCGCGGCCGAGGTCGTTGACATCGAAGCGCGCCGCGTGGTGCTGGAGCGCGACGGCACACGCGAGGCACTGGAACTGCCCGGTTCCGGTTCCAGCGCCTCGGCGTCGCCGATTGCACGCTCGCGCACCGAAACAGACCGAAACCGGGGCCTGGCCGACGGCGTGGGGATCGGCTCGCTGGCATCCATGACGTCCGCTTTCAGGCTGGATCCGGCGGCGCTTGCGCAGCGAATCACTATACTGCCGGTGGCCGGTGGCGGATTTCGCGTGCGCGCCGGACGGGATGCGGCGATCTTCACCCGGCTGGGCTTCCACGCCAACGATATCGTGCTGGCCATCAACGGCCAGCCGGTAGACAACCAGGCCGATGTGCGGGCAGTATTCGAATCGTTCCAACCCGGGGAGCCGCTGGCGATCACGGTGCGTCGCGGCGATCGTCAGCTGGTGCTGACGCCCGATCTTTCCAATCCAGGCGCCGAGCCTCAATGAACAAGCAGAGCCAATCGACAATGAATAAAAACCAGTTTATGGCGGCAGCCGCACTCATCCTCGGCTTGGCCGGAGCCGGTCTCAGAGCCCAGCAGGGCGATGCGCACCTGCTGAATTTCCAGAATGCCGACATCCGCTCGCTGATTACCACGGTGGCCGACATCACCGGCCGCAACATCGTGATCGATCCGTCGGTCAGCGGACAGATCACGGTCATCTCCAGCGAGGAACTCGATGCCGATTCGGTCTACGAGGTGTTTCTCTCGATTCTCGCGGTACACGGCTACAGTGCGATCGACGATGGTGCCGTGACTCGCATCGTCCCCGACGCCTCGGCACGCTTCGGCAGCAGCGCCGTCGACGGCGGCGGGGGCGGCCAGGATCAGGTCACCCGACTGATTCCGCTGCAACACGTGCGCGCCGCCGAAGTGCTGCCGATGTTGCGTTCGCTGGTCCCGCAGTCGGCTTTTCTCTCGGCCCACGAGCGCTCCAATTCGCTGCTGGTCAGCGATCGTGCCGCCGGCGTCCGGCGCCTGCAGGCGGTAATCCAGCGCCTGGACGCGGCTTCCGACGACGCTGCCGAAGTGCTGGCGCTGAGTCACGCCAACGCCGATGAAGTCGCCGAGATCGCCAACCAGATCTATGCCGCCTCGGAGCAGCCGCTGGCGATTCCGGATGCCCGCACCAACTCGATCGTGCTGCGCGGCGATACGCGCCAGCGGGTGCGGCTGCGCACCCTGATCAGCCATCTCGATACGCCGCTCAGCGAAGGGGCCGGATCGCGCGTGGTCTACCTGAGGTATGCCAATGCCGGGGCGCTGGTGCCGGTGCTGGAAAGCCTGGTCGACGACGACGCCGAAGGCCAGCGCCGGCGCGTGCGCATCAACGCCCACGAGGAAACCAACTCGGTGGTGATTTCGGCGCCGCCGGCGGTGTACCGTGAAATCCGCTCGATCATCGACCAGCTCGACATTCGCCGTGCGCAGGTCCTGGTCGAGGCCATCATCGCCGAGGTCGCCGTCAATACCGGGCTCGATCTCGGAATTCAGTGGCAATTTTTCGAATCGGGCGACTCGGGCTTTTTCGGCGGCACCAATTTCCAGAGCGGCGGGCGCAACATTCTCAACCTCAGCGCCGGGCTCCCGGGCGACGGGGACGGGCCGGGTTTGCTCCCGGGGCGCGGTCTCAACCTGGGTTTTGTCGACGGCACCAGCAACCTGCTCGGCATCGAGCTTCTGGAGATCGGCGCGCTGGCCCAGGCGCTGGCAACCGACGGCAATACCAATGTGTTGTCGACACCGTCCATCGTGACCATGGACAACCATTCGGCCAGCATCAATGTCGGCCAGGAAGTGCCGTTCCTGTCGGGCAGCTTCCTGTCCGAAGGCATTTCCACATCCGAAGGCCAGGTCAACCCGTTCCAGACCATCGAGCGCCGGGAAGTCGGGCTCAAGCTGCAGGTGACCCCGCATATCAACGAGGGCGACACCATCATGCTCGGTATCGAGCAGGAAGTCTCCTCGCTTGCCCCGATCGCCGGGGCGGTGGACCTGATCACCAACAAGCGCACCATTTCGACCCGGGTGATGGTGCCCGACGGTTCCATGCTGGTGCTGGGCGGGCTGATCAGTGACGATCTCAACGAGTCGGTCGAGCGGGTTCCCGGGCTGAGTCGGATCCCGCTGTTCGGCGAACTGTTCACGTTCCGTTCCAGCAACCAGGTCAAGCGCAACCTGATGGTGTTCATCCGGCCGCGCATCCTGCACGACGAACAGCTGATGAATGAAGTAAGCGCGGCCAAGTACGGCAGCATCCGCGGCTCCCAGCTCGAGCAGCGTGAAGGGCGCAGCGTTCTTTCCAGGCGCGAGGCGACGCCGCTGCTGCCTGAACTACACGATTTCCTGCAGACCGAAGCTGGAACAAGCGAGCCGGATGAGCGCTGATTTCAGGCCGGGATTCGGGTTTGCCCGAAGACGCGGCGTTACCGTTGCCGGCCGCGACGAACAGGGCCGTTTCAGGATTGTTGCGCGCGAACCGACCGATCTCGAAGCCCTGCGGGAAGTACGGCGCAACATTGCCGGTGCCAGCGTCATCGAGAAGCTTGGCGAGGCCGAATACCGCGAGCTGATTGCCGGGCTGTATCAGGCCGGCGATACGGCCGCCGACAAGGCCGCCGAGAGCCTCAACGAAGAGCTGGACCTGACGCGTCTGGCCGAACAGTTGCCGGAGTCTGCCGATCTGCTGGAGGCCGATGACGACGCCCCGATTATCCGTTTGATCAACGGTGTGCTTTCGCAGGCGGTACGCGAGCAGGCCTCGGACATCCATTTCGAGCCGTTCGAGGACCGCTTGTCGGTTCGGTTCCGGGTCGACGGCGTGCTGCGCGAGGTGCTGTCGACCTCGCCGGCGCTGGCGCCGCTGGTGGCCTCGAGGATCAAAGTCATGGCGCGCCTGGACATCGCCGAGAAGCGTCTGCCCCAGGACGGCCGGATCAGCCTCAAGCTGGCCGGGCGACCCGTGGACGTGCGTGTTTCCACGCTGCCGTCCAGCCACGGCGAGCGGGTGGTGTTGCGGCTGCTGGACAAGCAGGCCGGCAAGCTCGGTCTGGCCGAGCTGGGCATGGACCAGGCCACGCTGGACCGCCTGCGCAGGATGATCCATCGTCCCCACGGCATTCTGCTGGTGACCGGACCGACCGGATCGGGGAAATCGACCACCCTGTATGCCGCGCTGCTCGAGCTCAACGACCGCAGCCGCAACATCATGACGGTCGAGGATCCGATCGAGTACGATATCGACGGCATCGGGCAGACCCAGGTCAACCCCAAGGTCGAGTTGACTTTTGCGCGCGGGCTGCGCGCGATACTTCGCCAGGATCCGGACGTGGTGATGGTCGGCGAGATTCGTGACCTGGAGACCGCGCGCATTGCGGTACAGGCCTCCATGACCGGTCACCTGGTGCTGTCGACGTTGCACACCAACACGGCGGTCGGCGCGATCAACCGGCTGGTCGATATGGGGATCGAACCTTTCCTGTTGTCGTCCAGTCTGATCGGGGTCATGGCCCAGCGGCTGGTGCGCCGGCTACACCCCGATTTCCGCTGTGCGGTGGAGTTCCGCCCGGACGCGCTGGCGGCCACCGGCATCGCGGTCGACGAATCGGTTACGCTTTATCGGCCCGGCACCGGCTTGCCGGCCGGGGAAAGTGGCTACAGTGGTCGCACCGGAATCTACGAACTGGTTGCGATCGACGACGAGATGCAGGCGGCCATTCACGCCCGGGCGGCCGAATCGGAACTCGAACGCATCGCGCGCAGCGACACGCCGTCGATTTTCGACGACGGCTGGCGCAAGGCCCGGGCCGGCGAGACGTCGCTGGACGAGGTGTTGCGCGTCACGCGGGAAGGCTGAGGTGAGGGAAGCGGGCCGAACCGGGCACCTCGTGGGGGATCCGGAGACCCTGGACCCGACGACAATACGAACTTATGCCGCGGACCGTGGTCCATGGGGTAGCGCCTGTCCGGCCCGGCACATACTGAATTTAGGAGCATGGCGGCCCGATGGGCGAACGTGAAACCGATCAGCTTCTGGTCGAAAGAGTCCAGAAGGGCGACAAGCGGGCGTTCGATCTGCTGGTAGGCAAGTACCAGCATAAGATCGTGAGCCTGATTTCGCGCTATGTATCCGATCACGCGGAAGCGCTGGACGTTGCCCAGGAAGCCTTCATCAAGGCCTATCGGGCGATCGGGCGATTCCGCGGTGACAGTGCGTTTTATACCTGGATGTATCGAATTGCGATCAATACGGCCAAGAATCATTTGGTTTCGCAGGGTCGCCGGCCGCCTTCTTCGGATATTGATGCCCAGGATGCGGAACAATTCCAGGTCGATACGCGTCTTAAGGATCGTGGATCGCCCGAACATGAGCTTCTCAAGGAAGAGATTGAAAATACCATCCATCAGGCAATTTCCGATCTTCCCGACGATTTGCGCGTGGCGATCACCCTGCGCGAGATGGAAGGCATGAGTTATGAAGACATCGCGACGACCATGGATTGCCCGATCGGAACCGTGCGTTCGAGAATCTTTCGCGCGCGCGAAGCGATTGACGGCCGTCTCAGGCCGCTTCTGAGCAATCTGGATGACTAAGAGCATCGTATGAACGATCAGACCAAAACCCCAGAAAGGACTGCAGCCTTGGACCGAAACAACGAACCGATATCCGCACTCGCCGACGATGAACTGGACCCGAAAGGCGCAGAATTTTTGATCCGGCGCCTGTTCGACGACCAGCATCTGCACCAGCACTGGCAGCGACTGCATCTGGTACGCGCCTGTCTGCAACGCGAGTTCAGCGGTCCGGTGTCGCTGGTCGGCAGGGTCCGGACCGCGCTCGAAGACGAATCCGCGCCAGAACGTGGCAGCCGCTTCCCGTCGTTGATGCGAATCGGCGTTGGCGGCGCGCTTGCCGCCAGCGTGACCATGGTTGCGGTACTGGGGTTGGCCAACCGCATGGGAACCGACAATCCGGGCGCGCCGCAGCACGAGCAGAGCCCTGGTTTCGTCAGCCAGTCCACCGCGCTGGATCGTCAGTTCAACGCGCCGGTGGTCCCGGCCGGGTTCGGCGGCAGCCAGGATTCCGGCAACAGTGCAGCCTCGACGTCCGCGACGCAACAGCGGATCAATCGTTACATGATCCGGCACAGCCAGGCCGCCGGCGACAGCGGCTTTATTTCATTGACACCGGTTCTTGCCGCGCCGGCGGTGGTGCGTAGCAGCGAGCCGGACCGGGCCGAAGTCCGTGACCAGGAACAAGCCGGCAACCCATGACGATACGGGCGTGCGCTTTGATCGCGGCCGCCGGCATGGGGCTGGGGTATGCGGCCCCGGCCTGGCCGGATTCGGTCGAGCAGTGGCTGGTGCGCATGGATCATGCGGTCGCCTCGATCAGCTATCGCGGCACGCTGGTAAGCGCTGGCAGCAACCGGATCGACACCATGCGGGTCCTGCACCGGGTCGATGACAACGGTGTACGCGAACGCATTTACGCGCTTGACGGCCCGCCGCGTGAAGTCTTGCGCGATCGCGATCAGGTGCGTTGCCTGATTTCGGGTCAGGCGTCGGTAATCGTTGACAATCCATTCCCCACGCGTCTGCTGCCGCGCATCCCGTTGAAAGAAATTCTGGGCCCGGATTCGGTGTACCGGGTGCGAATGCTGGGCTCCGGCCGGGTTGCCGCGCGCAGCGCACAGATGATTGAAATCCTGCCGGTGGACGAATATCGCTATGGACGCAGGTTGTGGCTGGATCGCGACACCGGCATGCTATTGCGCTCGGTGGTGTTCGCGCCGGATGGCACTGTCGTCGAGAAGCTGAGTTTCGTCGAGATCGAACTCGGTGCGTCAATTGCCGATGCGGAGCTGGAAAGCGACCTGGAGAATCCGTCGGAAGTCACCCGCTATCGGATCGGCAATACCAGACATGAGAGTCTTGCTTCGAGCAAGGGGCCGCTATGGCTGCCCGAAACCCTGCCAAAGGGATTTCAGCTGGCCTCCGTAGGCCATGGCGGCAGTGGCGATGAACGCTACGAGCACCTTCTGTTCAGTGACGGCCTGTCGAGCTTTTCCATCTACATCGAATTCGGCGGCAGTTCCAGAATTGCCGAGCAGGTCGAATCCCGCGGCGCAATGCATATCTATACCGGCAGCATCGAAGGCAATATGGTCACTGTGGTCGGTGAAGTGCCGGCGCCTACCGTGCGTCTGATTGGCCGGCACTTGCGCAAACTGCAGATTCCGATTTTCCGGCATCTGCAGTAACCCGGTCTCGGCGATGCGCAATTCGGATCTGATCTGGCAGACGGCGGTGGTCCGGCGCGACCGTGACGGCCATGCCTGGCTGGAGTTCGGCGATCCGGGGGCCTGCAGTCGTTGCAGCAACGGTACTGGTTGCGGCGCGGCGCTGTTCAGTCGCCTGTTTGCCCGGCCCGCCTCGCGGCTGCCGCTGACCGATGATGACGGCCGGCCGGACGGACGGATGGTGCAGGTGGGCCTGGACCCGCGCTGGCTGGTGTTGGCCGCGGCCGCAACGTATCTGCTGCCGGTGGTCGCATTCGTCACCGGCGCGGTGCTCGCCGATCTGGCCTGGCCGGGTCACGATCCGGCTGCGTTGCTTGGCGGCGTGACCCTGTCGCTGGCCGTCGCGGTCGTCGTGCGCTATCCGATTCGCTCGATCAGCCGGCCGCGCCTGATGTTGACCGATTTTGACACGGCCCTTGAATCGCATGCCCGTTGCGACCAAGTCATGGGCCGGGACGATTGAAAGCAATACTGATGATTAGCAAGGCCGACGATAGGCCATCGGAATTTTTTCCATACGGATTCAGACAACAAAGGGTAAGTTCAATGTTCAAGCCAGAATTCAAATTGATTCTCGCCGCAGCGCTGGTGTTTGTCGCGCTGGATTTGCGTGCGGCGCCGGAGGACTTCGCTGATATCGTCGAGGAGAGTACGCCCGCGGTGGTCAATATCGAGACCACGCGTTTCGGCGAGCGGCCGGATCCCAACGTGCAGCGCGGACAAATGCCCGAGGACATGCCGGAACTGTTCCGTCGCTTCTTCGAACCGTTCGGCGATGGCATGCCGCGCGGCCGGCCGGACCGCCAGGGCGGCGGCTCGGGTTTCATCGTTCGCGCCGACGGGTTGATCATCACCAACCACCATGTTATCGAGGAGGCCGACGAGATCATCGTGCGGCTGGCCGACCGGCGCGAGTTCGTTGCCGAACTGGTGGGTTCGGACCCCGAAACCGATGTGGCGGTGCTGAGGATTGATGCCGAGGATCTGCCGACACTGGAGTACGGGGATTCATCCAGCCTGCGGCCCGGCGAATGGGTGATTGCGATCGGCTCGCCGTTCCAGTTCGAGCAGAGCGTGACGGCCGGTATTGTCAGCGCCAAGGGCAGAACCCAGGGTCAGCAGCAATACGTGCCCTTCATCCAGTCCGATGTGGCGATCAACCGGGGTAATTCCGGCGGTCCGCTGATCGACACCGACGGTCGCGTGGTCGGTATCAATTCGTGGATCCTGAGTTCCAGCGGCGGCAATATCGGCTTGTCGTTCTCGATTCCGGTCGAAACGGCAGTCAGCACGATCGAGCAATTGCTTGAATTCGGTCGCGTCTCGCGCGGTTATCTCGGTGTAGGCATTCAGGGTATCGACCGCGAGCGCGCAGATGCACTGGGCCTCGATCGTCCGGTGGGCGCGCTGGTCAACCGGGTTGAACCCGACAGCGCGGCCGAACGCGCCGGGATCGAGGTCGGTGACGTGATTCTGCAAGTCAACGACCGCGATATCGAGGTGTTTTCCGATCTGCCGCCGATCGTCGGTTCGATTCGTCCGGGACAGGAGATCACGCTGACGATCTCGCGCTGGGGCGAGACGCGCGAGGTCACGGTCTCGCTGGACGAACTCGACGAAGACCAGCAGACCAGCGATCGCGATCAAACGCGCGATGCCGAGCCGACCAATGCGCTCGGCCTGTCGGTTGAAGTGCTCGGCGACGAGCAATTGCGGCGTGCCGATGATCTGGACGGCGGGCTGCTGGTGACCGGTGTGGAAAGCGACAACGCGTACCGCGCCGGCCTGCGTGAAGGCGACGTGATACGGATGATCAACAACCAGCAGGTCCGCAGCCTGGACGATTTCGAAGAGATCCTCGAAGGCATCCAGCCCGGACGCTCGATTGCGCTGCTGGTCTGGCGTAACGGTGCCACCCAGTTCATCGCCTATACGCCGGAAGGCGAGTAGGCGCCAGGGGAAACCGGAGAGTATCCTTGCGCGCTCGGCGCCGGGATATTCAGCGGTTCCTCCCAAAAAAACAGCCGGGGTGCAGGTTGCGCTCCGGCTATAATCACGGGTTGCCGCCATCGGCCCGTCCGGTGGCGGCATTGTTTAATTCATGTCTGGACATATTGCCCGATGACCGATTGCTCGCATATCCGGAATTTCTCGATCATCGCCCATGTCGATCACGGCAAGTCGACGCTGGCCGATCGCTTTATCCAGGTATGCGGAGGATTGACCAACCGGGAAATGGCCGAGCAGGTGCTCGATTCGATGGACATCGAACGCGAGCGGGGCATCACCATCAAGGCCCAGAGCGTTACGCTGAACTACAGCGCACCGGACGGCCAGATCTACCAGCTCAATTTCATCGACACGCCGGGCCACGTGGATTTCTCCTACGAGGTCTCGCGTTCACTATCGGCCTGCGAGGGTGCCCTTCTGGTCGTCGATGCCGCCCAGGGCGTCGAAGCCCAGAGTGTGGCCAATTGCTACACGGCGGTCGAGCAGGGCCTGGAAGTCATCCCGATAATCAACAAGATCGACCTGCCCTCGGCCGACCCTGAGCGGGTCAAAGCCCAGATCGAGGACATCATCGGCATTGATGCAAGCGATGCATTGCTGGTCAGCGCCAAGACCGGCCAGGGCATTCCTGAAATTCTCGAAGCGCTGGTACAGCGGATTCCACCGCCGGAAATGCGTGAGGGACCGCTCAAGGCCCTGATCATCGACTCGTGGTTCGACAATTACCTTGGCGTCAACTCCCTGATCCGGATCAAGCAGGGCACGTTGCACAAGGGCCAGCGGATCCGGGTAATGTCGACCGGCGAAGAGCACGACGCCGACCAGATCGGCATATTCGCGCCCAAGCGAACCATTGAAAAAACACTCAATTGCGGCCAAGTCGGATTCATTTCCGCCGGTATCAAGGAGATTCACGGTGCTCCGGTGGGCGATACGCTGACGTCCTCGCGGGACCCGGCAGAGAAGCCGCTGCCGGGATTCAAGCCCATGCAGCCGCGCGTGTTCGCAGGCATTTTTCCGGTCGATTCATCGGACTACCCGGATCTGCGCGAGGCGCTGGACAAACTACAGCTCAATGATTCGGCGCTGCAGTTCGAGCCCGAAACCTCGATGGCGCTGGGATTCGGCTTTCGCTGCGGATTTCTCGGTATGCTGCACATGGAAATCGTGCAGGAGCGCCTGGAGCGCGAGTACGATCTTGATCTGATCATCACCGCGCCCACCGTGGTCTACGAGGTGGCGCTGACCGACGGCAGCGAAATGGAGCTGGACAACCCGGCCGAGTTGCCGCCGCTGAACAAGATTGCCGAAATCCGCGAGCCGATCATCAACGCCAATATCCTGGTGCCGCAGGAGTACCTGGGGGCGGTAATCGGGCTATGCGAGGAAAAGCGCGGGGCGCAACTGGACATGAGGTTTTTGGGCGGTCAGGTCCAGTTGAGTTACGAGCTGCCGCTTGCAGAGGTTGTGGTCGACTTCTTCGATCGGCTGAAATCGTGCAGCCGGGGGTTTGCCTCGTTCGAATACGCCGAAGCCAGGCACCAGGCCGGCCCTTTCGTGCGACTGGATTTGCTGATCAACGGCGAGCGCGTCGATGCGCTCAGTTCCATTGTGCACCGCGATCAGGCACAGCGCCAGGGCCGCGACCTGGCCGAACGCATGCGTGAGCTGATCCCCCGGCAGATGTTCGATATCGCCATCCAGGCTTCGGTGGGTTCGAACGTGATTGCGCGTTCGACGGTGAAGGCCTATCGCAAGAACGTGACTGCAAAGTGCTACGGTGGCGACGTTTCGCGCAAGCGCAAATTGCTTGAAAAGCAGAAGGCCGGCAAGCGCCGGATGAAGAATATCGGCAACGTCGAGATTCCGCAGGAAGCGTTTCTTGCCGTGCTGCGAACCGATCGCGACCGTAGCTGAACTGTTACTAAGACATGCATAAGTATTGCCACATTCAGCTTGTCTCTCGGCGCCCGTGGCAAGGCGTCGGTGCGAAGTCTGTAGCC
>JBBDSL010000009.1:6983-12657 GCA_040904965.1 Wenzhouxiangellaceae bacterium | reverse complement strand
CCCACCTACGGCACCTGACAGCGTCTCGCTACGGACGGATGGTGAATAATCCGGGTTAAGATGGAAATTCTTTCAGCAAGAGGAGCACGACATGCATAAATCGATATTGTCCCTGTTTGTAGCGCTGAGCGCTGCGGTACTGCTTGCAGCCTGTCAGCCAGACGAGGACCGTGACGAGTTCGAGGATGCAGGACGGGCGATCGACGAGACTGTTGAAGATTCCGCCGAAGCGGCCGAAGACGCTGCCGATAATGTCGAAGAGGCCGCTGAAGACGCCGGAGATGCCGCCGAAAGCGCCATGGACCGCGCTCGATCGGAAGCCGAGCAGGCCTGGCAGCGGGCCGTGCAACTGACCAACGACGCCAACATGAAGACGCGCAGCATGCTGAACTCCGGTATGGAACGCGGCAGCGAAGCCTGGGACGAGGCGATGGAGGAGACCGGAGAAGCTCGCGAGGCGGCGCGGGAGGCATTTGAAGAGGCGCAGGAATATTCCGGCGACCAATGGGATTCGTTCAAGTCGCGGGCACGGGCCGTCATGGACGAGACCGAGCGCGCCTGGGAAGATCTGACCGATGGTGACGACGACGAGGTCGACTCCCAGGAAACCTGAAACTGACATGACTTCGGGCAACTGCGGCCGGGCAGCGGCCGCAGTGCTTCAGCCGCCTCCGCATGCGGGTTTCCGGTTACCATTTCGGAAGCGAACACACTGCCCGAAATCACCGTGACCGAACCCTACAATCCAGCCGCGATCGAGCCTCCGATTCGTGAGCGCTGGGAAGCCGCCAACAGCTTTCGCGCGCCGGATCAGCCGCGTGCGGACGCATTTTATTGCCTCAGCATGTTCCCCTACCCCTCCGGGCATTTGCACATGGGGCACATGCGCAACTACACGATTTCGGATGTCATCACCCGATTTCAGCGCATGAACGGCCGGCCCGCGTTGCAGCCCATGGGCTGGGATGCATTCGGCCTGCCGGCCGAGAACGCGGCAATCGCGCGCGGCGTGTCGCCGGCGAAATGGACCCGCGACAACATCGCGCACATGCGAAGCCAGCTCAGGGAGCTCGGGTTCGCAATCGACTGGGATCGTGAACTGGCAACCTGCAATCCCGATTACTACCGCTGGAACCAGTGGCTGTTTTTGAAGATGCTCGAGCGCGGCATCGCCTACAAGCAAACCGGTACGGTCAACTGGGATCCGGAGGACCAGACCGTGCTGGCCAACGAGCAGGTCATCGACGGGAAGGGCTGGCGCACCGGTGCGGTGGTCGAGAAGCGCGAAATCCCGATGTACTACCTCAGGATCACCGACTATGCCGAGGACCTGCTGGCCGCGCTGGACGATCTGGACGGCTGGCCGGAGCGGGTGCGTGCCATGCAGGCCAACTGGATCGGCAAAAGCATCGGCATGGAAATCGTGTTTCCGTATGAAGGGGGCGAGCTCAAGGTATTCACCACCCGCCCCGATACCCTGATGGGCGCGACCTACATGGCTGTGGCCCCGGAACACCCGCTGGCGCGTGCCGCGGCCGGCCGGGACGATACAGTGGCCGAATTCGTCCGTTCCTGCTCCACCGGCAGCGCCTCCGAAGCCGAGCTCGCAGTGCAGGAAAAGCGCGGAATCGATACCGGATTTACCGTGCGCCACCCGCTGACCGGGCAGAATCTTCCGGTATGGGTCGCCAATTACGTGCTGATGGGCTACGGTGAAGGCGCGATCATGGCCGTGCCGGGTCATGACGAGCGTGACTTTGAATTCGCCAACAAGTACGGCCTGTCGATCGTACAGGTCATCCAGCCCGAGGCTGATGGTCACGATTACGACCCGGTCGAATGGCAGGACTGGTACACGGCGAAGGAAAACGTACGCCTGGTCAATTCCGGCGATTACGACGGACTTGATTACAGTGCCGGTTTCGAGGCCATTGCCCGGGCGCTGGAACACAAGGGACTGGGATCGCGTCGCACGCAGTTCCGGTTGCGCGACTGGGGTATTTCGCGCCAGCGCTACTGGGGCTGCCCGATTCCCATCATTCATTGCGACGACTGCGGCGACGTACCGGTGCCCGAGCGGGACTTGCCGGTGATGCTGCCCGAAGACCTGGTGCCCGACGGCTCCGGCAACCCGCTGGCCAGATGCGAGGCGTTCCTGGCCTGCGAATGTCCGAAATGCGGCAAGCCGGCCCGGCGCGAAACCGACACCATGGATACGTTTGTCGATTCGTCGTGGTATTACATGCGCTATCCGTGCAGCGACAACGATCAGGCCATGGTCGATGAGCGCACCAATGCCTGGATGCCGGTGGATCAGTACATCGGCGGCATCGAACACGCGATTCTGCATCTGTTGTACGCGCGCTTCTGGACCCGGGTGATGAACGAGATGGACCTGGTCGAGACCCGCGAGCCGTTTGCCAACCTGCTCACCCAGGGCATGGTACTGGCCGAAACCTGGTACGGGGAGGACGAACGCGGTCGCAAGACCTGGTTCAACCCGTCCGGCGTTGAAGTGGAGCGTGACGCCAGGGGTCGTATTGTTTCCGCGAAACTGAGCGAGGACGGCCGACCGGTGCAGTTCGGCGGCATCGAGAAGATGGCCAAGTCCAAGAACAACGGCGTCGACCCGGCCGCGCTGGTGGCACAGTACGGCGCCGACACGGTCCGGCTATTCTCGATGTTCGCAGCCCCTCCGGAACAAAGCCTGGAATGGTCCGATGCCGGGGTAGAGGGTGCATGGCGGTTCCTGAAACGGTTGTGGCAGCAGGTGCACGATCACATCGAAGCCGGTGCGCCGTGCGAACTTGCGATCGCCGGGCTTTCCGATGAAGCGCGGGAAATGCGCCGACGGGTGCACGAGACCATCAACAAGGTCAGCGATGATTTCGGCCGACGCTACACGTTCAACACCGCGATCGCCGCAGTAATGGAGTGCAGCAATCATCTATCGCGTTTCAAGGCCGATGACGGGACCGGTCTGGCCGTGGCGCGCGAGGGCTGGGAATCGCTTGTCCGGCTGATTGCACCGATCACGCCGCATATCGCCCAGGCGTTGTGGCAGGCGCTTGGCCACGAGGATGATATTCTCGCCGCGGGCTGGCCGGAAGTCGACGAATCGGCGCTGGTCCAGCAACGGGTCACGGTTGTGGTGCAGGTCAACGGCAAGCTGCGTGGACGCATCGCGGCCCCCCCGGGCGGCAGCCGCGAGGCGCTGCAGCAGCAGGCGCTGGAAGACGAGAACGTGGCGCGCTTCGTGGCCGACAAGGAGATACGCAAAATTATCGTTGTGCCCGACAAGCTGGTTAACATCGTGGTGGCCGCATGATCCGGGAAATGGCCGTGAGGCTACTGCGCGGGCGTCTGCCGGCGTTCGGCGGTGCTCGCAATCCTCATGTACTCGCATATACACTGCGGTTGCTGCGCGCCGGCGCCCACCGGCAGACACCCGCTCGCTACGCCTCACGGCCATTTCCCCTTACAAAACACGGGCGTCTGCCGGCGCTGATGGCAATGGCGGTATTGCTGCCGGCGCTGGTCTCCGGTTGCGGGTTCCAGCTGCGCGGGGCGGCCAATCTGCCGGAAGAGATGGCGACCACCTGGGTTCAGGTCGGCGATCCGACCAGTGCGTTCGCGCGCGAGCTCGAGCTGCTGCTGCGCGGCAATGGCGTCGAGCTCGCCGAGCGACCGGGCGAGGGCGTGGCCGAGCTGCGCATTACGCGCGAGCGGATCACGCGGCGCGCACTGAGCATCTCGGGCGATGCCCGGGTGCGTGAGTTCGAACTGGTGTTTGACCTGCAGTTCAGCCTGGTCGACGACGCCGGCGAAGTGCTGCTGGGGCCGGAATCGCTGCGGCTGGAACGCGATTTTCGCTTCGACGAGCAGGAAATCCTCGGGGCGACCACCGAGGAGGAATTGTTGCGCGAAGAACTGCGCCGCAGTATGGCAGCGACCCTGATCCGCCGCCTGGAAGCATTCGGCCGCACGTGAAGCTCTACGCCGAACGCCTTCCGGAGCAACTCTCGCGCCAGATCGCGCCGGTCTATCTGGTTGCCGGTCCCGAACGCCTGATCGTAGAAGAGGCTGCCGATCAGATCCGCAAAGCCTGCCGGAAGCAGCAGATCGATGAACGTATCAGGCTGACTGCCGACGGACGTTTCAACTGGGACGAATTGGGCCAGTCGACCGAGACCGGCTCGCTGTTTGCAAGCCGGCGGCTGGTGGAACTGCGGCTGCCCACCGGGAAGCCGGGCGCCGAAGGCGGCAAGACCATCCGCAAGTGGGTGGACGATCAGCACGACGATGTGTTGCTGATCATTTGCGACCAGTGGGAAATGGCGCAGGAGCGTGCCGCCTGGTTCAAGGCAATCGACCAGGCTGGCGTGTACGTGCCGGCATGGAACGTCAAACCGCCCCAGTTGCCGCGCTGGATCGGCCAGCGCCTGCAAAGCCGTGGTCTTGGTGCCGAGCCGGCGGTCTGCCGTTTCCTCGCCGAGCGCCTGGAAGGCAACCTGCTGGCCGCAGCCCAGGAAGTCGACCGGTTGGCGCTGTTGTTTCCGGGCGGACAACTTGACCTCGAGCCGGTGCGTGAAGCGGTTGCCGACAGCGCACGTTTCGATGCATTCCGTTTGGCCGAACTGGTGATGACCGGTCAGGCCGGAGCGGCACTGCGCTGCATCCGCGGCCTGCGCGAGTCCGAAAGTCCGGCGCCGGGGGTGTTGTGGGCGCTGGGGCGGGAACTGGAAATTGCCCTGACCGTGGCGCGTCGCAGCCGGCGCGAATCGGCCCAGCGGGTATTCGCCGAACTGCAGGTGTGGAAATCCCGGCAAGCGCCGATTGAGGCTTGTATTCGTCGCAACGGCCCCAGGCGGCTTGAGCGGGCGATCGGCCGCCTGAGCCGGCTGGACCTGTTGTCCAAGGGTCAGGTCGCCGGCGATTTCTGGCTCGAACTCGAGCAACTGTGCGCCGGCATGGCCGGCACGCCGACCCGGGCGGCCTGACATGACCAGCCCTGCAATTGCGGTGTTCGGCGGTACCTTCGATCCGGTGCATTACGGGCACCTGCGAGCGGCCGCGGAGGTTTCCGAGCAGCTTGGCGTGAGCGATTTCCGATTGCTGCCGGCGGGCCGGCCGCCGCACCGCGACGGCACCTGGGCCGAAGCGCGGCACCGTCTGGCAATGCTGGAACTCGCGCTGGCGCCGCATGCCGATCTGTCCGTTGACGACCGCGAGGTGCAGCGCGGCGGCCCGTCCTACATGATCGATACGCTGGCCAGTATCCGAGACGAGTCGGGCGAGATGCCGATCATCCTGTGCCTGGGCCAGGATGCGGCCAATCACCTGGATCGCTGGCATGACTGGCAACGACTGCTTGATCTGGCGCACTTGGTGGTGATGACCCGGCCGGACAGCGAACCGGGATATTCCGATGCGTTGCGCGACCATCTTGATGGCCGGTTCGTTGATTCAAGTTCAGCCTTGATGCGTCGGCCGGCCGGCTGCGTGTGCAACGTCAACGTGACTCGGCTGGCGATCTCGTCGACCGATATCCGCCAGCAGATCGGCGACGGCCGCAATCCGCGCTTTCTGCTGCCGTCGACGGTGCTCGCCTACATCCTCAAGCACCACTTGTATTACTAGTGGTCCTTCAACCTGATAAATTAGGATTCAGGAA
>JBBDSL010000009.1:0-6973 GCA_040904965.1 Wenzhouxiangellaceae bacterium | reverse complement strand
ATTCAGGAACGCTGAATCCTAATTTATCAGGTTGAAGGACCACTAGCCCTCACCGCGGCGCCGGCGCAGGATCATCGAGCGCGCGAGAATGCCCAGCAGCAGCACTGCCAGCAGCGCCATCAACGGCACCAGGACGCGAGGACGCAACAGGACTTCGGGTCCGACCACGCGCCCGGCCTGAACCAGTGTTTCCAGCCCGGACCCGACGCTGGTATAGACCAGCACGATGGGTAACAACCCTGTTCCGGTGGCCAGCAGGAAGCGGCGCGCCGAGATCCGGATCATTGCACCGGCGGCGTTGATGGCGAAAAACGGCGCTACCGGCACAATCCGCAACGCGACCAGATAGAAAAACGCATCGCGTTCAAGCAGGCGCACCAGCCTGTGCGCGCGCCCGCGCAGCAGGAAGGCCCGCACGCGTTCGCCGGCGATGAAACGCATGCTCATGAACGTGATCAGCGCCCCGCACAGTGCACCCGCCATTGAAACCACCGTGCCCGTGAGCATGCCGAACAGGTAACCGGCGGCGATGCAAAGCATGGTCGCGGTCGGCAGGGTCAGCGCGGTGCTGAGCGCAAAAATTGCGATGAACACGATCGCCGTCGAGAGCGGTCGATACTCGCTGCGAAACGAAAGCCGCTCCAGCAGCGCCAGCAGCCCCTCGACATTCTCGCCGGTCAGCAGCCAGGCCCCGACTACGCTGGCCCCCACCAGTGCGGCGGTCAGGCCCCAGGCCAGCAGCGTCGGGCGATCCGGGATCATCGCAGGGATTGTTCGAGGATATCTCCGAAGCGATCTACATCCTCGGGTGAGTTGTACAGCGGATTGGGCGCGACCCGGATGATGTCGGGTTCGCGCCAGTCGCCCACCACGCCGGCGTTTTGCAGCTTTTCGAAGGCTGTCCTGCCATGATCGCGCCCGGCGCGCACTCGCAGCGACAGCTGGCAGCCGCGGCGCGGCTTGTCCAGCGGCGTGACGATTTCCAGTGGCCGGCCGGGGAGCCCGGCGACCATGTCTGCAATGCGTGCGGCCAGATCGGTTTCGCTGTCCTGAAGGCTGTCGATATCGGCTTCGCGGTAGATGTCCAGCGCGCCGGCGAGCGCGGCCAGATTGAGCACCGGCGCGCCCGAGATCTGCCAGCCCTCCGCGCCGCGAATGGGGCTGAAGTCGGGACCCATCAGAAATCGGGTGGATTCGTCGTGGCCCCACCATCCGGCCAGCCGGGGGCCGGAAAAGTCGGCGTGCCGCTGGTGCACGAACAGACCGGCGACCGCTCCCGGGCCGGCATTCAGGTACTTATAGCTGCACCAGGCGGCAAAGTCTGCGCCCCAGGCATGCAGCTCAAGCGGCACGTTGCCGATGGCGTGGGCCAGATCCAGGCCGACCGGCACCTTGTTTTCCCTGCAGGCGCGGCAGATCCTCTCGATGTCGAAGCGCTGGCCGGTCGCGTACTGCACGCCGGGCCACAGCACCAGCGCGAGTTCGTCGGCGTTTGACGCTATCGTCGCGGCGATCCGGTCGTCGTCGATCAGGCCACCTTTACCGGGTTCGAGCTCGATCAGGTCGAGCGCAGGGTCCAGCCCGTGCAGAAGCAGCTGGGAGGTCACGGCGTAGCGATCGGACGGGAACGCGCCTTTCTCGATCAGGATCTTGCGCCGACGGCCGTTGGGTCGGAAGAAACTGGTCATCAGCAAATGCAGGTTGACCGTCAGCGCACCCGTTGCCACCACTTCGCCGGCTTCCGCGCCGGTCAGACGCATCAGCACGTCTTCGAGCCGGCGGTGGTAGCCCAGCCAAGCCGGATCGCCCTTGAAATGCCCGTCCACGGCCAGGTCGGCCCAGCGTTCAAGCTCGCGCTCCACGCGCTGGCGTGCCGAATCCGGCATCAGCCCCAGCGAATTGCCGCAAAAATAGATCTTCTCGCCGTCCTCGCCGTGGCGCGGAAAGGCGAACCGGTGCCGGAACTGTGCCGCTTTCATTGTTTTTCTGTTTCCAGTGACGTTCAATGTGGACATGTTGCCAGATTCAGATGGTGACCTTGCGAGCGAATCGCTGCCGATTGCCGGGCAACATCGGCCATCCGCCCGCCGGTCCCGCGGGATTTGGTTGGTTTTCACGGAAGGCGCTGCCGGCGCCGACCAAACCGGGGGTCTTTTCGGGGTCTTTTGATCGCGGCCTGGAGACCGCTACGCGTAGAATATCGCGTTCCAAGCTGCCGCCCCAGAACCTGACTTGAAAGTCTCCGATTTCACCTTCGATCTGCCCGAGGAACTGATCGCCCAGGCGCCGCTGCCCCAGCGCAGCGCCAGCCGACTGCTGGTCATGGACCGTGACGACGGGGCCCTGGAGGATCTTCGATTCGCAGAACTCGACTGGCTGCTCGAGCCTGGCGATCTGCTGGTATTCAACGATACACGCGTCATCCCGGCGCGGCTTTATGCCCACAAGGAAACCGGGGGCAGGGCGGAGTTGCTGATCGAGCGCGTGCTCGATGCCGAAACGGCGCTGGCCCAGATCGGCATCAATCGCAAGCCGGCGCCGGGGGCGATACTCATCGAGACTGAAACCGGCGCCCGAATCCGGGTAGAGGGCCGCCAGGATGAATTCTGGCGCTTGCGACTGGAACCGGGGACACACGGTTGGCTGTCGCTGCTCGAACGCGTCGGCCACATGCCGCTGCCGCCGTATATTCAGCGCCAGGACATGCCCGAGGATCGTGATCGCTACCAGACCGTATACGCCGACAAGCCGGGCGCCGTTGCCGCACCGACTGCCGGGTTGCATTTCGACGATGAATTGTTCGCCCGGCTGGACCAGCGCTGCATCCAGCGTGCGTTCTGCACCCTGCACGTCGGCGCCGGCACGTTCCAGCCGGTGCGCGTAGAGGAGGTCGAAGAACACCGGATGCACCCGGAATGGATCGAGGTCGGTGAATCGCTGGTCGAGCAGGTTCGCGCAACGCACGCGGCCGGCAAGCGTGTGGTCGCCGTGGGTACTACCGCAGTGCGCTCACTTGAGTCGGCGGCAGCCGATGGTGAAATCGCACCGTTCTCAGGCGACAGTCGATTATTTATCTATCCCGGATACAAGTTCCGCGTCGTGGATGCCATGATCACCAACTTCCACCTCCCGGGCTCCACCCTGATGATGCTGGTTTCTGCATTTTCCAGTCGTGACCGCATAATGGCCGCTTACCGGCACGCGGTGGAGCAGCGGTATCGGTTCTTCAGTTACGGCGATGCAATGCTGATTCGGTGAGCGTCCACCGGAGGGCGATGCCGGTGTGGGAGGCGCATCCTGCGCCGATGGAAATTCAACCGCGCTTCGCATCGATCCCTCTCCCCCAGCCAAATAAAAAAACCCGGCAAGAGCCGGGCTGAACTTTTAATCCAAGGCGTCGAATGAATGTTTGTCGGCTTGAATTGGGGCCGGCCAGTCTGGGGATTGACTTCGCGACTGAAGCCGCTCGCCCTTCGGGTGTGCCGCCTCGCCGGCGTCACATCGAGCTCGGCTTCGCCTCGGGTCGAACCGAATTGTTCATTGCGGGGCTTCGAACCCCTCTCCCCCAGCCAGCACATAAAAAAACCCGGCCGAGGGCCGGGTTTATGTGCTGGCTGGGGGAGAGGGATTCGAACCCCCGCTGACGGAGTCAGAGTCCGTAGTCCTACCGCTAGACGATCCCCCATGAGACCGTTTTTTTGCGCCGCGGCTGGATGCTTGTCGAACCGAACCCGGCTACGGGATTCTACGAGCCGTTTTCGTCCAGGTCACCGGCGCGCATGATCCGATTCTAAAACCAACTACAGGCATCTGGCGAGCGAATTTTTGTTGCTGGCAAGGCTTGGATCGGTGTAGGCAGCGGAGCGTACGCGTTTTGTACGTGAGCATCCCGGAGCCGATCCAAACGCCGCCAGCGGCAAAAAGGCGCCGCCAGACCGCCAAATCAGCGCTTGGAGTATTGGGTGGCTTTCCTCGCCTTATGCAACCCAATCTTCTTCCGCTCCACGGCGCGCGCGTCGCGGGTGAGGAAGCCTGCGGTGCGCATTTCGCCACGCAGGTTTTCATCGTATTCGGTCAGCGCGCGGGCCAGTCCCAGACGCAGGGCGCCGGCCTGACCAGTGGTGCCGCCGCCGGAAACCGTGGCATGGATGTCGAACTTGTCGGTCAGCTTGATAAGTTCCAGCGGCTGGCGCGCGATCATACGCGCGGTTTCGCGGCCGAAGAATTCATCGATCGGCTTCTTGTTGACAATGATCTGTCCGGTGCCGCGGCGCAGGAAGACCCGCGCGGTTGAGGTCTTGCGGCGACCGGTTCCGTAAAACTGTTCGTTAGACATTTGTTGATCCTGATTCGCTGTTCTTGTCCCAGCTGTTACTGTCGAAGTCGGGCCGCTTACAGTTCCAGCGCGCGCGGCTGCTGTGCCGAGTGCGGGTGCTGATCGCCGGCGTAGATCTTGAGCTTCTTGAGCATGGCGCGGCCCAGAGGGTTCTTCGGCATCATGCCCTTGACCGATTGCTGGATGACCCGCTCGGGGTGCTTTTCAAGCAGTGTTTCAAGGTTGGTCGACTTGAGATTGCCGATGTACCCAGTGTGGTGGTAATACATCTTGTCGCTCATCTTGCGACCGGTAACCGCGATTTTCTCGGCATTGATGACTACGACGTAGTCGCCGGTATCGACGTGTGGCGTGAATTCCGGCTTGTGCTTGCCGCGCAGCCGCCGGGCGATTTCGCTCGACAGGCGGCCCAGGTTCTTCCCGGCAGCGTCGACGACAAGCCATTCGCGGCGGACTTCATGCGGTTTTGCGCTGAAAGTTTTCATGATAATTTGTTTGCCCCAGAAAATCGGAACACGGGTTGAGTCAAAGAGCGGGAATGTTACTAGATTTTCGCCCGTCAGGCAAGCCCGTTCGCGCTTTTTATTGACGATGCCGCCCGCGCTTGAAGCGCTCGGTGCCGCTCAGCCTGTCGGAATCTCCAGTACGGCGCCGGGGTGAATCACGTCGCCCTGAATGGCGTTTGCCTGGCGCAGGCGGTTCAGGCTGATCGAATAGCGCTGCGCGATGGTGCCCAGGGTGTCGCCGCGCTGCACCACGTGGCGGGCCGGGTCGTCGCGGTTGGCGGCAAACCAGGTACCGCGCGGTGCGGTTTTGCGAAAATGCTGTTCGATGCCGCGCCGGATTGCGCCGGCCAGCCGGTCGCGGTGCTGGCGCGAGCCCAGGTTGGCCTCGTCGCTGGGATTACTGATGAAGCCGACCTCGATCAGTACGCTGGGCACGTCCGGGGAACGCAAAACCACGAAATTGGCGCTTTCGACATGCTTGCGGTGGTTGCGTCCCACGGTCCCCAGCTCTTCGAGAATTCTGGATGCGGCGGTCTGGCTGTACTCCATCGAGGCGTTCTGCGACAGGTCCAGCAATACCGAACGCAGCATGTCGTCGCTTTGCTCCAGATCAACGCCGCCGATCAGGTCGGCCTCGTTCTCGCTCCGGGCCAGCAGGCGGGCGGCCTGGCTGGAGGCGCCGCTGCGTGAAAGCACATATACCGAGCTGCCGCGCACGCGGCGATCGCGGAACGCATCGGCGTGAATCGAGACGAACAGGTCGGCGTGGGCTTCGCGGGCGCGCTGAAAGCGTTCGGTGAGCGGAACGTAGTAGTCGCCGGTACGGATCATGACCGGCTGCATGCCGGGGGCTTCTTCGATCTGGCGTTCGAGTTCGCCAGCAAGGGCGAAAACAATATTCTTCTCGTACATGCCGCTGGGCCCGATCGCGCCGGGGTCCTCGCCGCCGTGCCCGGCGTCGATTGCGACGATCATGTCGCGGTTGTCTTCGGGCAGGCCGCGCGCGACTGAGCGCACGCGCTCCTCGGCCGAGGTTGCATTTTTGGGGAAAAGATCAAGCACCAGGCGATGCCCGTAACTGCCTGTGGGTGCGAGCATGAAGCTTTTGGTCCGCGCGGCCTCGGAGAGGTCCAGTACCACCCGCAGGTCGTTGCCGTCACGGATCCCGTGGCGCACTTTGCGCACCACGCCGCTGTGTTCGGGGTGCAGTTTCGGATCAAGCTTCATGCTGGCGCGCTCGATATCGACGACCAGGCGATCCGGCCCGTCGAGCGAGAACAGCTTGTACTCGACTTCCTGGTCCAGATCCAGCACGACCCGGGTCTTGTCCGGGCCTGCCCACACGCGCACGTTTTCCACCTCGCCGGCAGCCAGTGTGCCGGTCAGCGAGATCAGCAGCAAGCAGATTGTCAGGGCTCGTGTGGTCATGGGCAGCAGTCTGCGGGGTCTCCTTAAATCCCTCCAGGCAATACTATGCACCGAATCAAGCTGGTTTGCAACAGGAGAAAGTCTTTTTATTTTAGCTAGATACGGCATGAATGTTACCTGAATGCTCAGGGATTTCCGCAATTGGCATCCAGGCTAGTGGTCCTTCAACCTGAATCCGTAATTATCAGGTTGAAGGACCACTAGTCCGTTACGGCGCCGGCAGGGTCGGGTCTTTTTCGTCGCAGGCGCCCTCGGAGCGGTTGGATTTCAGCGGTTTCCGGCGTTCCCGAAACCCCTTCGCGCCCCGCTTGATTTATTCTGAAACCCCGACCGGCAATGCATTTCATTAGGAGCAGAAAACCAATGTCAAGTGAAAGCCTGCACGCCCCGCGCGAGCGTTTGAGCAAGAAGACCCTGGCCATGCACCAGGCCATTGTGTCGCTGATGGAAGAACTGGAAGCCGCCGACTGGTACCGCCAGCGCGCCGACGACTGCGAGGACGATGCACTCAAGGACATTCTGCTGCATAACATGCGCGAGGAAATCGAACATGCCGCAATGGTGCTGGAATGGTTGCGCCGCAACGATGGCGATTTCGACGAACAGCTTCGCAAATTCCTGTTCAAGGAAGGCGAGGTGACCGAGCACCACTAGTGGTCCTTCAACCTGATAAATTAGGATTCAGTTGGTCTGTCAGCGTTCA
>JBBDSL010000008.1:53853-61672 GCA_040904965.1 Wenzhouxiangellaceae bacterium | reverse complement strand
ATTGCCACAATCGAAACGCCCCACCTCCGATAACCATCGAAGCCGGAATCTCGTCATCGCCACTGAGCCAAAGACGAACAGGGCGATCGTACAAAAAGATCCCGAGTCAGCGCCACGAACTAACACCAAACCACCCGGCCGATCAACCCGCACCGCCAGTCTTTGCCGCCTGTAAGAAGCGCTTTTGCCTACTTTTCAGGCGCTTGTGAAAAGTAGGTCGCCTGCAAGCGCGCAGCGCGAGGCGAAACCGCCTTTGAAGTTGAAAGGCAGCAGATGCTCCCATGTTGCTGACGACACCTCGCTACGGAAGAGTGGCAAATAAGGCAGGCAAGCGCTCCGTCCGAGACCAGGCCACGATAGCACCCACGCCCACGGCACTGGAACCCGTTTCAGCAAACGGAAAGCCCGACTGACCACAATCGAGAAGACCCACTGCCGATAACGATCGAAGCCCGAATCTGCTCGTCATCCGGGAGCCAAAGAGGAACACGCAGAACGTACAAGAAGATCCCCGACCGAAGCCCCGTGCCTTACACCAAACCTCCACCACGCTCCGACCCGCACTTCGAATAGCTGCCGCCTGTAAAGCGCATTTTTGGTTACTTTTTTTGCAATCGAAAAAAGTCACTCGCATCAGCCAGCGCAGCTGGCGGCGAAACGGTTTTAGAAGTTGAAAGGCAGCCCCACCCGGCAAGGGTGCCACAACTCAGCTGGCGGCGAAACCGCATTTGACGTTGAATTTGAAGGCAGGCACGCCACGCCAGCCGGCGGCACCTTCACCGCCTGAGCGCCGCCAGATCGGCAAGCAGCGCGCGGCCGTCCGGCCCGCCGGGTTCGTCCAGAAACGTTTCGACACGCGCCCGGCATTTACCCGCGTGGGTTCGCAGCAATGCAGCCTTGACCGTCGCGATATGGCCGGGCGGAAGGCTGAATTCTCTGATGCCAAGGCCTATCAACAGACCAGCGTAATCCGGATCGCCGGCCAGTTCGCCGCAGATCTGCACCGGCCGACCGGCCGCGCGCGCGCCGCGCACGATGGTGGCGAGCATTTCGATGACCGCGCGACTGGCCGGATCGAACAGGTGGCTGACCAGTTCGTCCTGTCGGTCCACGGCCAGCACGTACTGAATCAGGTCGTTGCTGCCGATCGAGATGAAATCCAGCTGCGCGGCAATCTGCCGCGTCAGGATGGCTGCGGCCGGGGTTTCTATCATTCCGCCGACCTCAATCTCGGGATCGGCCCGAATGCCGCGCTCGTGCAATTGCTCGCGGCACTGTGCAATGAGTTCGCGCGCCTGCTCGACTTCCTCGACCCGGCTGAGCATCGGCAGCAGAATGCGCACCTGTCCATGCGCCGAGGCGCGCAGGATGGCGCGCAGCTGGGTCTGGAAGTGTTCGCGCATCGCCAGCGACATGCGAATACCGCGCAGGCCCAGGGCGGGATTGGGACCGCTCAAGTGCTTGAGCTGGCCGGGCAGCTTGTCGCCGCCGGCGTCCAGCGTACGGATGGTGAGCGGTTTTCCACCGAGCTGTTCGATGGCGGCGCGGTAGACCTCGAACTGGGCCTGCTCGTCGCTCATGTCGTGGCTGGCGAAGATGAATTCCGAGCGCATCAGGCCAACACCGGCCGCCCCGCTTTCGTTGCAGCGTTCCAGTTCCGGCGGCATTTCGGCATTGCAGAACAGCCGGAAGCGCTCTCCGTCGGCGGTTCTGTCAGGCTCGGAAAGTACCCGCTGCAGGTTGCGGCGATTGCGCCGGAACAACGCCATTTTTTCGCCGTAGTGGCCGTGCAGCCGCTCGTCCCGGGTGGCCAGGACGATGCCGTAATGGCTGTCCAGGATGAGTGGCTCGCTCTCGCGCAGCAAGCGCTGCGACCGGTGCACGCCGACCACCATGGGGATTGCAAGTGCGCGCGCGACAATCGCGGCATGCGACCAAATGCTGCCGTGTTGAGTCACCAGTCCGGCCACGCTTCGCTGGTGCAGTGCGGCCAGCTCGGCCGGGCTGAGCGCGTCGGCCAGCACTACGGTCTGGTCGAGCTGGTGTGGAACGCGATCGTCGAGCACACTGGCCGGCTGATCGGCCAGTTGACGCTGCAGCAGCCGTACGACCTGGTCCAGGTCCTCGACCCGCAATGCAAGATAATCGTCCTCGATGCGCCGGAATTCGCGCCGCAGGGCCGCGGCCTGCAGATCCAGCGCCCATTCGGCGTTGATCTTCACGTCGCGAATCCGCGCCACGGACTCTCCGAGCAGCATGTCGTCGCGCACCATCATCCGGTGCGCCTGAAGGAGTTCGGCGGCCGAACCCTTGCGGTCGCCACCCAGCTCCTTTTCCATGCGCGACAGTTCGTCCTCGCAGGCCCGGGCGGCCTGTTGCAGGCGATCGACCTCGGCGGCTACGTCGCCGGTCTCCAGGTCGTACTCGGGCAGTTCCAGCTCGCCGCTGGACAACAGGTGGGCCTGACCAATGGCGATGCCGTCGGATACCCCCGTGCCGCTGAGCGCGAAAGTCATTCGTCCTCTCCGAAGCGATCGGAAACCAGGCCCACCAGTGCCGCCAACGCGTCGTCCTCGTCCGGGCCGTCGCACTCGACTTCCAGCTCGGTGCCCACCGGAGCGGCCAGCATCAGTACGCCCATGATGGACTTGGCGTTGACCCGGCGCTCGTCGCGAACCATCCAGACGTTGCTGCGAAACCCCGCTGCGGTGTTGACCAACTTGCTCGCCGCGCGCGCGTGCAATCCCAGCCGGTTGCGCAAGGTCACCCGCTCAGTCTTCATCGCGTTCCCCGATGAAGGTTGCCGCGTGCGCGCCGTGCTCGGCCAGTTCGGCCAGCTCGGCGGCCGCGCGGTGGCAATGGTTGAGGGCACGCAGCAGCATCGGCAGGTTCAGGCCGGTCAGGACCGGGGCACCCGGGAAGGCGCGTGCGGCCGCGGCGACGGCAATGTTGTGCGGCGTGGCCCCCGGCAGATCGGTGATCACCAGCGGCGGCTCGGCGGCGTCCCAGCGTTCGAACGCGCCGAGCAGTCTGGCCAGCGCCGCCTCCGGATCGTCGTCTGCAGCGACCGGAAGCACAGTGACTTCGACGGCACGGTCCAGAATGATTTCAGCCACCGTCTGCATCGCCTCGCCGATGCCGCTGTGGGCGACAACCACGATGTCGGTCATCGGATCAGCTCGCGGTGGTGGGTGACCACGTCCAGCCCATGCTTGCGCCAGCGTCCGGCGAGATCGTCGACCAGGTATACGGAACGGTGCTTGCCGCCGGTGCAGCCTATGGCCACGGTCAGATGACTGCGCTGCTCCTGTGCCCAGACCGAAAGCCAGCGCCGCACGAATCGGTCCACATCGTCGGCAAACTCGCGCACCAGCGGTTCGGCGGCCAGAAACTCGCGCACCGGCTGTTCCAGTCCGGTGGATGCACGCAATTCCGGCTGCCAGTGCGGATTGGGCAGGCAGCGTGCATCGAACACCAGATCCACGTCGCGCGGCACGCCCTTCTTGTAGGCGAACGACTCGAGTACAAGATGACAGATTCCCGGAGAGCTGACCGGCTTGACCAGCTTCCAGATGCGCCGCCGCAGCTCATGGATGTTGCTCTCGCTGGTATCGATGACGTGCGAGGCCTGCTCGGCCAGCGGTTCGAGAATTCTGCGTTCTTCGTCGATTGCCTGACCCACGGTGCGCGCTGCACCCAGCGGGTGCCGCCGGCGGGTTTCCGAGAAGCGCCGGATCAGAACGTCGTTCTCGGCGGTCAGGAAGATCAGCTCGGTCGGCAGCGGCAGTTCGCGGATCAACTGCGGCAGCCCTGCAAGCTCCTCGGGTCCGGCGCGGGCATCAATGCCGACGGCAAGCCGGCGGTAACGCCCGGGATCGGATTCAATATGGCCTGCAAGCGCCGGTAACATGGCGCCGGGAAGGTTGTCCACGCAGTAATAGCCGTGGTCTTCAAGCGCGTTGAGCGCGACCGATTTGCCGCTTCCGGAAAGGCCGCTAATCAGTACCACGGGCTGGATCGGGCGCTCAGTCATGACGCATCATCTTGCCATGGCGCTGCAGGAACTCGGCGGTGGCGTCATAGCCTTTCATGCGCAGCATGACGTTGCGTACCGCCGCCTCGGCGATCACCGCCAGGTTGCGCCCCGGCAGCACCGGCAACGGGATGCGCGGAATATCCAGATCCAGCACCCGCGAATTGCCGGACTCGGCGGAAAGCCGGTCGGTCTTGGCCTCATCGCCGGGACCGGGTTGGTGCAGGTGCAGGATCAGGCGCAGGAACTTGTTGGACTTGACCGCCGCGTCGCCGAACATCCGGCGCACGTTGAGCACGCCCAGGCCGCGCACCTCGAGGCAGTCGCGCAGCACTTCCGGGCAACTGCCGTCGATGATGTCGGGCGTCATCTGGGTGAACTCGGGACTGTCGTCGGCAATCAGCCGATGCCCGCGCGTAAGCAATTCCAGCGCCAGTTCGCTCTTGCCGGCACCGGCATCGCCGGTGATCAGCACGCCCAGGGTGAAGATTTCCATGAACACACCGTGGACCACCACCCGGTGGGCAAGTGCCCGGGCCACCTGGTACTGGAGGGTCGAGACCAGCTCCCAGCCGGGACGGCCGGATCTGAGCAGCGGCGTATCGCTTTCGCGCGACAACTCCTCGAGATCATCGCCGATGTCGCCGCCGCTGGCCACGATCAGGGCCGCCGGGCGGGCCGAACAGATTCCGGCGATTGTTTCCCAGCGCTTCTTGGCGTCGAGCTGGTCGAGCCAGGCAAGCTCTTCGCGGCCAAGCACCTGGATGCGGTTGGGATGAATCAGGTTGAGATAGCCGACCAGCGAAGGCCGCGAGCGAAAACTGGCCACCGACAGCGATCGCTTGTCGGCATGACGACGGCCGCTGATCCAGCGCAGGTCGAGCCGCTCGCTGAAGCGTTCGACCAGCTCGGAGACCGTCATTTCCTTCATTACCGGCCCTCGCTCTTGGCCACTCCACTTACTAAGACTTGCATAAGTATTGCCTCATTCAGCTTGCCTCTCGGCGCGCGCGGACTGCGATTGTCATGACAAGCGCGTCGCTCGATGTAGGCCCGGCTACAGACTTCGCACCGACGCCTTGCCACGATTGTCATGACAATCGCCGAGAGACAAGCTGAATGTGGCAATACTTATGCATGTCTTAGTAAAAGCGCGATCAACTGGCGATAGTCGTCGACCTCGCGCAATTCCTCGCGCTGATCGGCATCGCTGAACAACTCCGCGATCGAAGCCAGCAGTTTCAGATGCGCGTCACTGCATTGCGAAGGCACGGCCAATGCAAAGAACAGGTCCACGCTGGAGGTATCCGGGCTGTCGAAATCGATCGGCCGCTTGAGCCGTATGAACGCGGCCGAAACACTGGGCTGGTCGACCCGGCAGTGCGGAATCGCCACGCCGTGGCCCAGCCCGGTAGAGCCCAGCCGTTCGCGCTGGCACAAGGCCTCGAAGATATCGCGGCTGGCAGCCGCCTGATCGTCCCGGGCAAGAAGCCTGGCGGCCTTTTCGAGCACCGATTTCTTGCTCGCAATATTCTGATCCAGCGCGACCCGGTCGGCGCTGAGCAGGTCGGAAAGCGGCATTGTGGCTGCCATGGCGGGCTTCTCTGGGCCGGTTGCGCCGGTCGACGGGTCAGCCGGCCTCTGCGGGCCGGTCATTCCGATGATGATCGGTCACCTTGCCCTTGTGGCGGCGAACCTGGCGATCGAGTTTGTCGGCCAGCTTGTCGATGGCCGCGTACATGTCCTCGTCGGTTGCCTCGGCGTGGATCGGATTGGTGCGACCGCCGACGCTGACAGTACCTTCGACCGTGTGCTCGATCTTCTCCAGGCGCAGGACTACATGGACTCCGGTCAGGTTGTCAAAGTGTCGCGTCAGACGCTCGAGCTTCTCGGTCACGTACGCACGCAGCGCCTGGGTTACGTCCACATTCTGTCCGCTGATCTCGATCTGCATCATCTAGTCTCCTGTTGCTGTCATCGCTGCCACGCAGCACATTCCGCCGCGCGGGGCTCGCGCTGCGCCGCCCTGCCCGAGGGTACTTAGGCAGCGTTCCAATCGCAATGGTATACCAGTGCGTCGATTGATTCAGTGCGGCGTGGCACGCCGACCGGCGCGTTTGCGCCTGGACGAGTTCGGAATCCCGAGCTGCTCGCGATACTTGGCAATCGTCCGCCTGGCCAGCAGCAGACCGTCGCGCTCCAGCGCCTCGGCCAGCGCCTGATCCGACAGCGGGCGGGCCGGATCCTCGGCCCGTATCAACGCATCCAGCCGCGCCCGCACCGACGTGGCCGAAACCTCGCCGCCATCGCAGGTGGCAATCGCGACCGAGAAAAAGTATTTCAGCTCGAATGTACCGCGCGGGGTGTGCAGATACTTGCCGGTGGTGGCGCGCGAGACCGTGGATTCGTGCACTTCCACCAGCTCGGCGACTTCCTTTTGCAACAGCGGCTGCATGGCAACGTCGCCGTGTTCGAGGAAGCCGGCCTGGTGCTGCACGATGGCGTGCACCACTGAACGCAGCGTGTTGTTGCGCAATTCCAGCGAACTGATCAGCCACTGGGCTTCCTGCAGCTGCTCGCGAAGATATTCGCGATCCTTGCCGGTGGTCGACCGGATCAGGTCGCTGTAGGCCTTGTTGATCTTCAGCGCCGGCTCCTGCCCGCGGTTGAGCGTGACCCGCCAGCCGTCCCCGCCCGGATGTACATAGGCATCCGGCATGATGTAATCCTGATCGTCGCGGGAAAAGCGCAGGCCCGGTCGCGGATCGAGGCGCCGGATCACGGCCATGGCCTGGTCGATCTCTTCCTGGCTGAAACCCGAACTGCGGCGAATCGCGGCCGGTTCACCCGAGCTCAGCGCGTCGATATGCTGTTCGATCAGGTGCTCGGCCAGGCCGCGCCCGGGCGTGCCCGACGGCAATGCGCGAAGCTGGATGCACAGGCACTCCTGCAGCGAGCGCGCGGCCACTCCGACCGGCTCGAAATGCTGGATCCGCTCCAGCACCGCCAGCACTTCATCGGCGCTGACCAGGTATTCCGGTGCCAGCGACGCACGCAGGGTTCTGATGTCGTCGTGCAGGAATCCGTCGTCATCCAGAGCATAGACAATCGCCCGGGCAATGGCCTCGTCGGTTTCGGAGAACCCGGCTAGGTTGACCTGCCAAAGCAGGTGCTGATACAGCGAGTCCTCGTCCGGGTCGCTGATGAAGCGATCGTAGTCGGGCGCTTCGGAAACCTCGGAAAAGCCTTCGGGAAGATCGTTCCAGCTATAGTCATCGTTGAAATCGATGTCCTCGGCAGAGTGATCGACTTCCTCGCCGGGTTCGCGCTCACCCGGCTCGTCCGCACCGGCGGTTTCCGCATCCATTTCCAGCAGCGGATTACTCTCCAGTGCCTGCTCGATATGCTCGCGCAGTTCCACCCGGTTGAGCTGCAGCAACGCGATAGCCTGCCGCAACTGCGGCGCCATCTTCAGTTTCTGCCCGAGTTTTAGTTTGAGGCCGGTAGCCATCGACATGGCTGCATTGTAGGGCAAAGCCCGCGGAAGTCGACAGCTCCCGTTCGCCTTGCTCCGGTCACCCAGGAAGCGGCGTGCGCAACGCGGCTGCTCCGGCGTCGGCCGGGAAACAACGTACGTAGCGCCTCCCGGCGTCGTCCCGGAAACGAAGCGCGCAGCGCGGCGTTATCCGGGACCTCGAGAAGCTGCCACAATCGCATTCCGGGGCAGATTCCCGAGATCCCGGATATCGCTTCGCGATTCCGGGATGACGGTGGGTGGCATGGTCC
>JBBDSL010000008.1:26820-53753 GCA_040904965.1 Wenzhouxiangellaceae bacterium | reverse complement strand
GACCTCGAGAAGCTGCCACAATCGCATTCCGGGGCAGATTCCCGAGATCCCGGATTTCGCTTGGCGATTCCGGGATGACGGGGGAAGCGATCGGGCCCGGATTCGAAACAAATGGCGGTCGGATACCGCGCCTACGGCAGAAATTCGAGGATCCGGCGCCGGACCGGGGCCAGCGGATCGCGGCGGATGAAGTCCTGAACGATTTCGAGGTAATCCGGGTGTCTTTCCAGCAATGCGCGCATGGCGTCTTCCCCCGGGCCCAGGCCCAACGGTCCGAAGCTGGCATTACCTTCGTGCGCGACGAATGCGTCGTCGCACAGCACGTGCCGCCAGCCGTCGGCGGCGGCGCGCATGCACCAGTCGTTTTCCTCGCCGTAGCCGCGCCCGAATCGCTGCTCGTCGAATCCGCCGATGCGCTCGATGCAGGCGCGCCGCAGGTACATGCAAAAACCCACTGCGGTCGGAATCTCCGGGTACTGTGGCGGTCCTGCGCGCCGGCAGGCCGCGGCCCAGGCTTCCGGGTCGTCCGGCAGCGGCGCGGCGCGGCACAGGTCCGGCAGCGAGGCAATCTCGCCGTTATTGGTGAACGGCGTGATCGAGGCGATTTTAGCGTCGGAAGTCGCGCAACGGGCGATGCGCTGCAGCCAGTCCCCGGCCGGCACGGTGTCGGAGTTGAGCAGCACGACATCGGAATCTCCGGCTTCTGCCATGCCCAGGTTGGCGCTGGACACGAATCCGCGGTTGACGATCCGGCGAACGACCTGCCAGCCACCGGCCAGCGTTTCGAGGACCTGGCCGACGCACGGGTCGCTGGAGGCGTCGTCGATGACGATCACGGCGGTATCGGCGTCAATGGTCGCGTGCAGCGCGCGCAGGCAACGTTCGAGCTGCCGGGCGGCATTGAATACCGGAATGACGACGGTCAGATTGTCGCTACGATTGTCGCTACGATAGTCGCCAGGATCGTCGCTAGAATCGTCGCTCACGACGATGTTCTGCCGCCGGCGCTCCACACGTGCGGCAGGTATACCAGGCCCAGGGCGCGACTCCGGCCGCGCACGCTGAACTCGGTTTCCACCGTGTCCTGGACGCGCAGACCTTCCGGATCCATGGCGTGCGCGCGCACGATGTATCCACCCGGCAACAGGTTGAGTTCGGAAAACTCGAGCGCGATTTCGAACCTGCCCTCGCCCAGCGGTGCGGCAACAAAGTCGTCGTGGTCGGAGGCCACGCCGTAGACCGGCGTGCCGTCGGCGCGTACCAGACCCACCAGCGCCACCGGGGCTCGCTCGTCCGACGATTTCAGCAGCATGCGCACGACGATGCGCCCGCCGGTTTCCACGCTGAGCGGCCCGGGCTGGTCCGCCGGTTCCAGGTCGAGCTGTTCGATGCGACAGATTGCCCGCGACGGTTCGTGCCGGGCCCGCTGCTGGCGCGAATCCTTGCGTTCGTGCCAGGCCAGGTAAGCCTGGGTCACATCGAACACATCGCCGACGGCACGCGCCGAGCCTTCGTGCAGCCAGATCGCGTGCTTGCACAGTTTCTGCATCTGGTACATGTTGTGCGAGACCATCAGCAGCGTACCGCCGGCCGAAAGATAGTCCTCGACCCAGCGAATGCATTTTTTCTGGAAGGATTCATCGCCGACCGCCAGCACCTCGTCGGTGATCAGCAGTTCGGGCCGCACCGAAGCCACAATGGCGAAACCAAGCCGCACCACCATGCCCGAAGAATAGTGCTTGATCGGCTCGTCTATGGCCTTGCCGATATCGGCGAACGCCAGGATGTCATCCAGGCAGGCGTCGGTCTGATCGCGCGAAAGCCCCAGAAAAGCCGCATTCATGCGCAGATTCTCCATGCCGGAGTACTCGAGCTGGAACCCCGCGCCCAGCTCCAGCAGCGCCGAAACGTTGCCGTTGACCTCGATACTTCCGCTGCTGGGCGCCATCACCCCGGCAATCATCTTCAACAACGTGGACTTGCCGGCCCCATTGGCGCCCACGATGCCCATGGATTCGCCCTTGCGGACCTCGAACGAGATCTCTTCAAGCACACGCGTTCCGCCCTCGGTGTGGCCACGAGTGAGCAGTTGCCAGAAGGCGCGAAAGCGGCCGGGCTGGGCGGCGGCCGGCGGATAGCGCTTTTCGACGCCCTGGACACGCAGCAGCGGGCCGGTCACAGGAAATCCTCGAAGTACGGCGCCATGCGGCGGAAGAATGCCAGGCCGGCAGCATAGAGAATCACCGAGACGAACAGCAACACCAGCGTTGCTGTGCCCGGCAGCACCTGCCCTTCCAACAGTGCGGCGCGAAGGTCGGTCAGCAGGCCGGCCAGCGGGTTGGCGTAGACCAGGGCCTTGAGGTTATCGGGCAGCAATTCCGGCGCGTACAGGATGGGCGTAGTGAAGAACCACAGCATCATCAGGGTGGGCAACAGTTGCTGCAGATCGTTGAAGAACACCCGCAGCGTGGCCGCGACCAGGCCCAGCGCGCTGGAAAGCAGCAACAGCACCGCCAGCACCAGCAGCGCATTCGGCAAACCGGCCGGGGTCAGCGGTATGCCCAACCCTGCCATGACCAGAAGCACGGTCAGGTAACCGGCAAGCTGGAGCGCGAACGAGGCGATGGTGCTGCTGAGCACCAGCAGTTCGCGCCGCATCGGCACCTTGCTGATCAGTGCGGCATGCTGCGGCATGCTTTCGCTGGCGCGCTGAATACCTTCGGAAAATCCCAGCCAGGGCCACAACGCAATCGCCAGCCAGGCCACGAAAGGCATGTCCAGACCGGCCGGCGCGCGCGCGCTGAAAATCACCCCGAACACCACCGAGTACACGCCCAGCAGCAGCAGCGGATTGACGATCAGCCAGAGCCAGCCGGCCGAACTGCCGACGAAGCGGGACCGGATCTCGCGCTTGGTGAGTTGAATCAGCATCTGCGCTATTCTGGCCGATAAGCGCGTTGCGCGCTTGCCCGGTCAAACCGCCGGCGGCGGCGGCGTTATTCCTGCTGCTCGCCCACAAGCCTTGAAGCAATATCGGATTTGAGCTTTTCGATATCCTGTTCGCTCGTTTCGTAGCGCGTCAGCAGCGATTCGACCGCACCGGGCTGGAACTCATTCTCCTGCCTCGACAGGCGGCGCAGGATGCGCTCGCGGACCGCACTGCGGTGGCGTTGTTCGGCCACTTCCAGCGCGCGTTCGCGGACCTGGTCGAAGCTCCCGATCTCGCGACGATAGCGCCGGTGAAGCTCGACGATATGCCAGCCGAGTTCAGAGCGGAACGGTTGCGAAATCTCGCCCGGCGGAAGCTGGCGCACCACCTCGGCCACGGCCTTGTCCAGGCTGTCGATGTCGACACCGTCGTAGCGCCCGCTGTTGTGTTCGGCCTGCGGATCTTCCGAATATTCCGCGGCCAGCTCGGCCAGCGGACGCTCCTCGGCGAGCAGCTCGTAAATGTTGAAGATGCTCTTCATCGCGTCCAGTTCGCCGCGCGTGCCGGCACTGCGGATCAGCACGTGGGTGAAGTCGGCGCGTTGCGGCAGACGCAATAGATCCTTGCGCACCAGGTACAGTTCCTCGGCCTGATCGCCGTAGTCGTCGAGCCGTTCCTGTTCCCAGATGTGGGTCATGTAGCGCTCGGCGATCTGGACGATGGCGGCCTGGTACATCTGCGCCTGGAACAGCGGGTCGGCGATGAGCTCCGGTGCCTCCTCGCGCGCCTCGGCGGCCAACTGGCGCGGCGTCATCAATTCGCCCAGCGCCGTGGCGATTCGATCCGGGCTGGAGATGAACAGGGCCCGATGATGCGGCGGCAGCCGGGCCAGATACGCGTCGACATCAATCTGGCTGACCGTGCCGTCGCCACGACGCAGAAACAGTTCCGATTCACGCTCGATTTCGATCCGGTCGCTGACCGTCTCGGCAATCACTGCATCGGTGCCGATCGCACATGCAAGCAAAACCGCGCCGGCAAGTGCCGGCGCGCATACAATCTTGTTCAACAACAACATGGATTTCCCTGTTGGTTTCGTGTTTCGCGGCAATAGCCCGCCGCCGGTCAAGGCGTCAGTTCGACGCCGACGGCGCCGTGAGGTCTCCACAACCGGATGTCGACTCGTTACTGCCACAGGCCCATTCCAGTTCCGCCGGCGGCGTTCCGGCCGGGTCCGTGGTATAGATCATGTTCAGGTAGTAGGTCTTGTCGAGATCCAGCTCGCAACGCGCCCCTGAGGTGCCTGCTTGCTTCCAGAAAACCGACTTCTGAAGAGTATCGGTCCTGACATAGCAGTTCGAACCCATTTCGGCCTCGATCGCGTCCCGGTCGAAATCGCCCGGGCATTGCGAAATCGTCATCAGTCTGGGCCCCCTCGTGGTCGGCGCGAGGTTTGGCGTTTCGAACGTCCACAATCCCTTACTGTGGCTCAGACCTGCGGTGCTGAATTCCAAGGCGACGTAGGTGTCACGTTCCAGCGCGAAATTCTTGCCCTGGCCGGTAAATCCGGGAAATTCCTGGCCGAACAGCGAGGCGTACTCGAAGCAGTTGGTGCTCCCGATCCATGTGTTGTGAGTGGATAGTTCACACAACGCGGTCGGTACTGCGCTGGCCGGCTGGCGACCTTCGCATTCGGCCGGAATCTGGATATCGTTCTCCTGCACCCGAATCTCAACGGTATCGGAAACCACGGTATTGCCGACACCGTTGGAGCATTCCAGTGCGGCTTGGTAGGTGGTGCCCGGTTCCAGCGGCGAGACGCTGACGGAAAACGGGCCCCACGGGTTCTTGCCCGGGTCGCTCCAGGTGGTGCCCGGCAAACCGGTGCCGCGGCACTGCCAGGCGCCGCGGGCGCGCCAGTCGAAGGTCACTCCACCGGTTTCCGGTACCGTGGTACTGGTGTCGCCGTCGACGATGAAGAAACCGCCGTCCGCGCCATCAAAGGAAATCTGGCAATCACCCGAGCACGAAAACGCCGGCGACGCTTTCGCTTCCAGCGAACCGGTGCCCGGGTTGATGCGCACCGCCGGCTCCTCATTCGTGTCCAGCGGAATCGACAGGACGGTGCCGTCGGGCTGCTCAAGCTCAATGGTCGACTGAGCAAAGACCAGGGGTGTGACTGAAACGGTACAAAGAACCAGCAAAGGTGCAACGAGGTTGTTTTTCATAGCTGCTCGGGTATCCGGACGGTGTCGTGATGATTTGGAAATTGCCAACCCGGCCGCCGCAAATCTCGGCCTGGGTATTTAGTTGAGTTTACACAAATTTCTGCCCGTTGCGAACCCCGATCGCGCGGAAACTTGATTGCAATCACAAAAAAAAGGCCGCCCCGGGGGCGGCCTTTTGATTTCCAGCGGACTGGAAGCAGTACTTACTCGATTGTCTCGCCCACCGTCGACTGACGGGTACCGCGGTGCTGGAACGTGCCACCGTAGTTGGCCAGAACGCCACCGGCGAGCGTGCCGTTGGTCACCGTGTTGGCACTGAAGCCGATAAGCGGCAAGCCGACCACGGTATCGTTGGTGCCGTTGACCGGCGTACCTGCCACCGACTCGAAGCCGGTGAAGTCGAACCGGACCCAACCCGAGATGAACTCGGCAGGCAGGGTCAGGTTGGTGTAGCTCAGGAAATCAACCTCACCTTCGCCATCAAGCCGCAACGGTTCCTTCAGGATTTCCGTCTGCTCCGGCAGCGTGCCGTCGTTGTTGAAGCGGATCACGTTGGCTTCGCGACACAGTACGAATCCCGGATCTTCCTGCCCCGGGACCGGGGGGGCCACCGGCGAAACCGGCACGTCGCCCGGAGGCGGCGTATCTTCGCCCGGAACGCCTTCTTCACGATCCCAGAACTGGAAGGTCTGCTGATCGCATGCGCCCGGCGCCTCGACGGTCCATGTGTCGGTGAACGGCGGAATCGGCTCGTCGCCTTCATTCAGGAAACCGCCCGGGGCCGCATCGACATGGAAGCGCTTGGTCGGGGCGGTCAGTACCCACTCGGTGCGGGCCGTGATAACGGGGTTCAGCGTGTACTCGTTCATCAGCTCGGCCAGCGTCAGCGTGGCGTTGAGCGCAAGCGCCGTACCCGGCGTCCAGTCGATCGACTCGACCGTGCCGTTGACGAACACGTTGCTGCGGTCGTTGTCGCCGCTGAGCAGCGACGGCAGCAGGTTGCCCGGGTCGGTGTGGTTGGTCTGACCCGCGGTCCAGAATGCATCGATCGCTGTCGCGTTGTAGCTGATCATCGTGCCTTCGGGAACGTTGATGATGCTGCCGGCGCCGAACAGGCCGCCACTGGCACCGGTTTCGGTGTCGAAACCGAACGTCGGATCACCGACTCTCCACCAGCCCAGCTCGCCTTCGGCCGGCGTGGTGCCGGCAGGCGGCGTACGCCACAGGTCAACGAGGAAATCGCAGCCCGGGGGCGTGCCGTCTTCGTGGGTTGAGGCCACATCGACTTCGCTGTCGGCCAAAATGGTGCCCATTTCGATGATTTCGATATAGCCGGAAGCCGCACGCTCGATGCCGGTCGGGCCACCATCAATGGTGCCGGCGAAATCCTCGGTGCCGTCGCCATTGGTATCTACTGGTTCAGCATTGTACTGGAAGTCCAGGAATTCCTGAACGCCTTCCTGATCGCCGAAAATGTACGGCGCGGTACAGGTGGTGTCGGCCGTGATCATGCCCGGGCCTTCGCCCAGACCCGCGGCGTCAAGGTCGGTAATCGCGGCAGTCCACACGTCGAACGGCGACATGTAGATGTTGAAGTCAAGGACTTCGCGCGAGTTCAGCGCTTCGATGAAGCGAATCTTCACGGCCTTGCCTGCGGTCGTGGTGTTCACGATCGAGATCAAGGTGTCATTTCCGCCACGGGCGGTGTAGTAGGGGTACAGGAGGACCTGACCGAGGCCGTCGGGGTTTACATTCACAGCGTTTGCAACGCTGATCATCCCCGCCATGCCTGTCAGACCAGCCATCACCGCTGTCGTCAAGGTCTTTCTTTTCATTACAACACTCCTAGGTTTATTCACAGGGCTCTGCATTTAAGTTCTGAGCCGCGATCGGGGCGCAAACCGCCGTCACAGTTTCAGATTCGGTAATTCTATGCTACGCGAAACCGTTTTGTAAAGCAATTGCAAACGGATTTTTAAGTTGTTGGGCGCGGCAAATGAACTACGCATCGGCAGAATACCACCATTTGCCACCGATTTGAAGCCAGATTTCGGTGACCCCCCTCTTGCCGGTCAGGCTGCCGACACCGGGGGCGTTGGCCGGGGCCTTGTAATCGACCCGCGTGCGGACCTCGCAGCGCGGCTCGTCCCCGGCACATTTGACTTCAAGGACTTCGGCCGCGGTCCACGTGACCGGCCGGCGCCGCATTTCGGCTGCGAAGTCCCCGGCCGGCAACTGCTCGCGAAAGCCCGGCGTGTACAGCGCCCAGGCCGCCTGGAAGTCCTGTTCGACCATTGCGTTCCAGCGCGCCTGGGCGCGTTCGGCGACGATTTCGGCCGGCTCGCGCGGGGGTTCGGGTTCGCTGCACGCAGCGAGCAGCGCGGTCACGCCGACAATGAGAAGCAATTTGTTGATTTTCATCTATTTATCAATCCTTGGGGCTTTGGTTTGGTGGGTTTCACTGGTCCGGCGCGTCTTCAATCTCGGACTCGGATCCGGAAACGTTTTCGCGCAGCGGGTCCATGCCGCGGAACTTGCGGCTGAATTCCCTGGAGACACGCTCGAGCTTGGCGGTGCTTTCGACGACGGTCGGCGTGATCAAAACCAGTGTTTCACGGCGGACCACACTTTTGCTGGTGTTGCGGAACAACGCCCCGAGGCCCGGAATGCGCTGCAGGAACGGCACGCCGTTGCGGCCTTCTTCGTTGGTTTCCTCGATCAGCCCACCCAGCACGATGGTCTGGCCGGACTGGACTGCGACCTCGGTCTCGATCGTACGGGTGTTGATCGGCGGATTGCCATTTTCCGGGCGATCGCCGGGCGAGGAGACTTCCTGGTTGATCGTCATGTAGACCAGCCCGCCGGGATTCACGCGCGGCGTAACCGACAGGATGGTGCCGGTATTGAGAAACTGGGTGGAGCCGATTGTGCTCCCGGCGCCGGTCCCTGGAATAAACGATTGCGACTGAATCGGCACCTGGATACCCACGTTGATCCGGGCGTCGGAATTGTTGCGCACCATCAGCGACGGCGCCGAGATCGTGCGCACATCCGAAATCGTTTCCAGCGCGCTGATCGTGGCACTGATGAAGTTGCTGCCCACGTTGTCGGCGATGGCGCCCAGGAAACCGGAACCGGCGCCAAACTGGAAGTTATTGGCCGCAGATGAACTGACAAACCGGCCCTCGGGCAGCCCCGGAAAGGCTTCCTCGCCCGGTTGAGAATTGGCGAGAAACCAGGAAACGCCATACTGCAACTGATCATTGAGATCGACGGTCAGAATCTGAGCCTCAATCAGCACCTGCAACGGCTCTTCGTCCAGCCGCTCGATTGCGTTGAAGATGGCGTCGTAGTCGCTGGGCGAGGCCTGGATCAGCAGCGAGTTGGTCTCCAGCACCGCGGTAATGCGCACATCGCCGTCCTCGCCAATCGTCACGGCGCTGGTGCCGCCACCGCCACCGGCGTTGTCCTGGCGCGCCCTGGCCGCCGGCGAGGTCTCGTTCTGGAATTCGCTGACCGAACTGGCCCGGGCGGTTTCCAGGCCCGGGGCCAGCGAGCCGCGGTCCTGGCGCGAGGTTCCGCGGCTGGATCCGCCGCCCTGGCCGCCGAACACGTTGGCCAGATACCCGGCCAGCACCTCGGCGTCCAGGTTCTTGACCCGATAGACGTACAGCCGGCTGCCGGATTCGGGGCTGGAGCGGTCCAGGCGCTTGATCCAGCGCTCGATCTCGTCGAGATAATGGTCGTTGGGCGTGATCACCATGATCGAGTTGAGCCGCTCCAGCGGCATGATGCGGAACATCCCGGCCAGCGGGCCTTCCTCGCCGCCGACGAGTTCCTGCAGCTCGGCGACCAGATCGGCCACCTCAATGCGCTGGATCTGGAACATGCCCACCGACATGCCCTTGAGCCAATCGACATCGAACGTGTCGACGATCTGCATGTAGTTGCGAAGCTCGGCCCGGGTGCCGGCCAGGACGATCAGGCTGCGCGCATTGTCGGCATTGAGCACACCATCCTCGCGCGCATAGGGTTCCAGCAGCGTTGCCATTTGCGCCGCCGAAACGTACTCCAGCGGCACGGCCACGACCTGATAGCCGCGCTGGAGATCGCCGCCGGCAACACGCGGGGTCAGGTTGCCGCGCACTGCGTCGGAGACCGGCAACACGTGGAAACGATCATCGCGCCAGACCAGCGTGGCGCCGTTCCAGCGCAACAGCATTTCCAGGATGGGCATCAACTGGTCGCGCGCGACCGGTTTGGCGGTGGAGAACGTGACCTCGCCGGAAATGCCCGGTGCGATCACGTAGTTTTCCTGCAGGATGTTGCCGAGGATGGCGTGGATGACCTCCTGGATGCCCTGGCCTTCGAAATTGAGCGTGACCTCGCCTTCGCCGTCGGCCGGCAGCGGTCGGCGGTTGGCGGCATCGCGATTGATGAACACGCCGGTGCCGGGAAACTTCTCGTCGCCGCTGAACACGTTTTCGTCATCCGGTTCGGTCTCACCGCCGAAATCGATCGGGCCTTCGGACTTATCGTCCCTGACAGCCTCCGGCCCCGATGGCCGGGCCGGGTTGGTCGGATCGTCCGGATCGGGGGTGGTTGCACAGGCACCCAGCAGCGCTGCAACGAGGATGACCGACGCAAGCCGGGCCGCGGTGGATTGGTGCAGTTGAAATGCCATTGACAAGAATTTCCGTTGATTCATTATGAGTTTTTGTTGACCGGGCTCAATGCGTTTTAATTGACCCGGCTCAACCGCCGTCGTTCTGTTCGCGCGCGCGGCGTTCGGCCTCGGCGCGCAACTGTGCCCGGCGTTCGGCCACGCGCCGCCGGATTTCCTCGGCGCGCGCGCGCGCTTCGGACTCGGCATCCTCGCCGTTGCCCTGCTCGGCCGCGGCATCCTGGTCCTGCTGCTGACCATTGGCGACCGCCTGCCGTCTGGGCGGCGCACCGGTCTGCAGTGCACTGGTCTCGACCGTCAGTTCAAGATCCTCGGTGCGCCCGCCGTCGGTTTCGAACTGCACCCCGCGGGACCGAATCTCGGCAAGCCGCCAGGCCGATTTGTCTCCGGCCATGGCCATGCCTTCGCGCAGTACATGCGTTTCGTTGCTGGAATTGTCCGTAATCATCGCCAGCTTCAACTCCGGCGTGATGATGATGCCGGCAACACTGGCGCCCAGCTCCGGAATTTCGACTTCAGGAACGGGTTCGGGTTCGTCATCGACCGGCGCGTCGTCGGTACCGGCCAGTTCGATGACCGGCAGCCGACGCTCGGCAAAGAACATCGGACGCTCGATAATGGTCGCGTATTCCGACAGCTCGGCCAGTTCCGGGTTCTGCGCCACCCGCCGGTTCAGGGCCGACTCGGGGGCGCCCGCCGGCGCTATGGATTCCACATTGGCACGGCCCAGCAGCAGGAACGCGACCAGCCCCAGCAGCACCACAAACGCGATGCCGGCCATCAGGATCACGCTCAGCAGGTTGTTTTCGGTATCGAGCTTCATGTGTCGCTCTCGGCGCCGGGCTGGTTGATGTAGCCATACATCTCGAAGCGGATTTCGAGCTGGCCGTACGGGCTGCTTCCGCGGCGCCCGCGCTGGTCGGGCGTCAGGCGCTGGCTGATCATCATATTGTCGACGAACACCAGCGGCACGCCGCTTTCCATTTCATACAGCACGCGCATGAAGTCATCCAGCGGACATTGCATGCGCACGTTGACGCGCACCGAGCGGAAGCGCTCGGGATCGTTGGAGCGCCGCGGAGAGGTGTTGGTGATGCTGCACAGCTCGGCGTCGGCGCGACTCTCGACCCAGTCGCGCAGCATGCGGATCAGCTCGGCGGTGGCAATATTGGCATCGTCGCCTTCGAGAAACAGTGCGCTGTCCATCTGCGTGGCGCGCAGCTCGTTGAGTCGCTCGCGGGTCGGTTCGGCCAACTCGACGGTACCCTTGTTGCGCGCAATCTGGCGCTTGAGCTCATCGATCTCTCCGCCCAGCGCCGCGTGGCGCGTCACGAACCAGTGAAAGAACAGAAAATACACCAGGATCAGCGCCACGCCGAACAGGCCGATGGCCAGCGGACGGGATTGTTCCGGATCCGGCAACAGCTTCATGGCCCTGCCTCCCCGGCCGACGATTCGTCGGCATCCGTCGCGGTCACTATCTTGACCTGGGAGCGGAAACGCTCCTGGCCGGTCCTGGGGTCGATGCTGATATTGCCGGTAATCTCGGGCGAAGCGAACAGTTCGGACTTGTCGAGCAGGCCGATGACGCGCTGCGAGCCGTCGGCCTGGCCCTGGATGGTCAGGTCGGTGCCCTGCAACTGGAACTGCTGCAACCAGATGTCGTCGGGCAGGACGGCGGTCAATTCGTCCAGCAGTTCGATCACGGCCGGCTGGGCGGCACGCTTTTCGGACAGGAAGTTCGCCGCCAGCAGGGTCTCCTCGAATGCCTGTTGCAACTGCATCACGCGCCGCGCCTCCACCCGCAGGCGGTCGGCCTCGCTGCGCAACTGCTCAACGGTGTTTTCGCGCAGGATCACGGTTTGCACCATGACCGCGCCCAGCACTACCGCCAGGCCGACACCCAGCAACAGATTGAAGCGCGCCCGGGCATGGACATGGTGCGGCCGCCGCGACTCCGGCAGCAAATTGAAGCCTTCCGGCTGCGGCGGGTCCGTATCGGCCAGGGTATCGACCGCGTGGACCACGGCGCCGAATGCGCGTGTGCGTTCCAGCAGCGGCTCCAGATCTTCGTTGGGCACGATCCTGAGGGTGACGTCGATCCGGTCGCGCTGGGTGTCGTGGTGTTCGATGCGGTGATCGAGCACGACCTGGTCGGCGCGGAACGGCGAGAGTTGATCGAGCTGGTATCGCAATGCCTGGTCGAGATTGCTTTCGACCGCAGCCGGCATTTCCACCGGCAGCGCCAACACCTGGTTTTCGTGCAGACACAGGCGAACTTCCGGCTGACCGTCGCGAAACTCGGCCAGGATGTCGCGCCAACGACCGCGCAACAGCTGGGCGTCCTCGCCGGCGCCGAATACGTCCAGCACCCGGGGCTCGGAGTCGGCGCGCCAGATCCTGAAATCGCCGCCGCCGGACTCGGCCGGCACGATCCAGAGCTGGGGCTTGGGCGGCATCAGGCGGCGGGTAAACCGCTCCGGCAACAATGTGCCGAGTTCCCGGCCCCACCAGGCCAGGAATGCGGGAATCGGCGTTGCCTGGTATCTCTGGCGAACCCGTTCGCGAAAATTTTCGGCAGCTTGTTGCATCAACTCTAGTCGGTTTGGTTTTCTTTCCAGCGCACAATGCGAAATGGCCGGCCCCGACTGTCGGTGCCGAGTCGTATGGTCGCCTCGATTGCGCTCCAGGTGCCACTATCCAGCGTGGCCCGGCTGACGATGGTATGCGTTAATCCGCTCCCGCGCTGGTTCACCATCGTGCCGTCGGGCAGGGCCAACTGCATCTGATCCCCCGGATGATACTGCGAGCGCTCCTCGATAAACAACTGCGCGTCCTCTGCATTCATGTCTGCTATCGTCCCGAGCACGCTGGGCGGCGCGAATGCAGGATTGAAATCCGCGCGTCCGGAATGGACAGTTAAACTGGCCTCCAGCGCGCGAAAAAGTTCCCAGCTCATGCCGATGACCTGCTGCAACTCCTCGATCGTGCCGAAGGCTTCGTTGGCCGGACCGTAGGGCAGGTCTTCGTTGGCATACTCGCTGTCCTCGGCGCCCATCACGCGCGTTTCGTCGTCGCCATCGATCCAGTCCTGGATGGCGGCGGTCATCAGTTGCGCGTCCTGCTCGTCCAGGCCGACCGACTCGAACAGCCGGATCAGCAGGTCCGGGTTGCCCTGAGCGGCGGCATTGACGTCGATCAGTCCGGTCTCGTCGGTGATGCGAACCTCGACCTGCGCATCGCCGAAGCGGAATTCATACGGCCGACCGTCGGCGACCCAGCGCGTTTCCATGTCCGGGTTGCGCAATTCCACAACCGCGCGGTGCAACCCGGCCTCGGCGGCGTAGCGCGCATCGGTGGCATCGAACAGGAAGCGCGATTGCAGCGTCTCGGTGCGTGCCAGTACGGCGAACGTACCAACGATGATGGTCAGCAGCGCTAGCATCCACATCACGATGATCAGCGCAATGCCCCGGCCGGTTCGCATCCCGGTGAACATCAGCGGCGGTTGCGCTGGCGCTCGGTGCCGATCATCCGCGCACGGATGTCGGCCGGGTCCAGGCTGCGCGGTGCAGCCCCGCCGCTGTCAATGACCACCGGCGTGACCAGTTCGGGAAAGAACAATCCGTTGTCGCGCTGCATGCCCAGGCGCAGCGAAACCGACAGCGGGATCTGATCGGTCGTCTCCCAGAAATCGCTCCAGAACACGGATTCCCCATCCTCGTCGTAACCCAGGAATTCGAACTCGGCCCGGCCGATATCCTCGAGCAGGGTAATCGGGTCTTCGCGGTCCAGGTCGCCCGGCTCGTAGCCGTTGAGCATGGCGAAGGCGAATACCAGATCCATGCCGGCCTCGCCGGGCTCGACTCTGAGCTCCTGCACGTACGGGCCGCCGAAACCGAGATAGCCCGGCATTGCGGCGACGAAACGAATGCGTTCGGCCTCGCCCTCGAAGCGTATGATTTCGTCGTCTTCGGCTTCGATGATCAGCGGCCGGGTATGCGAGATCTGACGCCGGAGAAACTGGTGAACCACGCGCAACCGGTTGGTCTCCTCAATCCGTTGCTCGCCCGAGGAGGTCGCGCGCACGCTGGCGCGAAAGCCGCCGTAGGCCATCGCCATGATCAGCCCGATCAGGACCGTGGCCAGCAGCAGCTCGATCAGGGTGAAGCCCGCTTGTTTGGGACTCGGGACTCGGGACTCGGGACTCGAAGGCCGGCATAGACCATCGCCGGTTTTTCGGGTTGAGAGCCCGCGGAACCGAACCTGCCCAATACCGAAAAACCGGCTCGAAATTCGACGCGTCAGCGAGTCCCGAGCATGGAGTCCCGAGTCCCGAGTCCCGAGTCCCGAGCCCCGACCTACCCGACGGCTCGAAAGCAGACGCCATCCCGGCACCCGACCCAATTCAATAATTCGATCGCCCGTCATCGACCCAGCCGCTGGCGTTCGGCGTAGAAGCGGTCGACCGATCTGAGCGTTTCGAACAGGGCCGAGCGCTCGGATCGGCCTTCGCCCCAGTACACAGTCAGGCCCACATAGTACAGATCAATGGGAAGATCCTCGTAGCTGACGCCGCGATCGTCCTGGATCTGATAAGGCTCGATGATCAGTTCCCAACTGTAGTCATCATTGTAGGTTCCGCTGTAGCTTCCGGGTTTCGGCAATGTCTCGACACCCACCATGTCAAGCTGGCTCTGCGCCAGCAGCGCGGCCTGGGTGAAATCGCCCGAGCGACGGGTGTTGCTGATCGAAGCCGAGAGAATCTGAAGAATCACGCCGAACAGCACGGCGAAGATCGCGAACGCGGCCATGACCTCGATCAGGGTGAAGCCTGATTGCTTTCCGGGACTCGGGACTCCATGCTCGGGACTCGGGACTCGGGACTCGGGACTCGAAGGCCGGCAAAGACCATCGCCGATTTTTCGGGATCGACGCCCGCGAAACCAATTGAACCCGATTCCGAAAAACCGGCTCGAAATTCGACGCGTCAGCGAGTCCCGAGTCCCGAGTCCCGAGTCCCGAGCGCGGAGTCCCGAGTCCCGAGCGCGGAGTCCCGAGTCCCGAGCATTCACCTCGCATCCTCCGGCGGATCCTGGCTGATCTCGCCGGTCAGCCAGCCAATCGTGATGTACCACTTGCGATCGTCAACCGAAAGCAGCACGCTGCCGCCGGTGGACGATCCGTCGGCAAAGAACCGGATGCCGCCGGCGTTCTCGCCGGTCATCTCCGAGCGCGCCGTTTCCAGCGTGATATCCAGGCCTTCGGGCAGCTTCTGCTGGTCCTGCCCGGCTGCCTTCCAGGTCAGCCTTTCGGCGTCGATCAGAAAAACCTGCTCGGTCCGATTGATGATGGCCTGGCCGCGCGTGCGGCGCAGGCCGGAGATGATCTCGCGGGCCTCGCCGCGCAGTTCCGCGCCGCCGACCGAGCGAGACAATGAGGTGCCTACAAGGCCGAACAGGCCCACAATCAGCACCATGACAACCATCAGTTCGACCAGGCTGAACCCCAGGCTCCGGCGGACACAGGTCGAGCGCATGACGGCGTTCATCACCTGCCTCCTGCCGATGCTGCAGCCGCGCTGGGTTCCGTCACGAAGATGCTGGACGGATCAGATGTTCCAGTTGCCGATATCGCGCGCGACATCCTCACCGCCGGGCTGATTATCGCTACCGTAGGAGAAAATATCGATATCCCGGTGTTCCCCGGGAAAGCGGTACTGGTAGGGGTTGCCCCAGGGATCATTGAGGTTGGAATTGTTGACGTAGGGGCCGTTCCAGTTCGACACGTTGCCCGGCTCCTCGACCAGTTCTTCCAGTCGGCGCGGTGTCTGGCCGGTGTCGAGATAGAACTCGTCGACCGCCATTGACAGGCGTTGAACTTCGGCCACCGCTGTTCTGGCTTTCGCCGTTTCGCTCTTGCCGCGAATATTCGGCACCACCAGCCCCGCGATCATTCCCAGAATGACCAGCACCACCAGCAGTTCGATCAGCGAAAACCCCTTGGACGCAAATTTCATTTTCCACTCCTGAAAGACAGACTTCTTCCGTAAAGACAAACCTTACTGAACAATGGACAGCAAACGCTCGCGATGTATCCATTATCCCATCAAATCGCTGATGCCCAGAATGGCCATCAACACCGACATGACGATGACGCCGATCAGCGCGGCCAGCGCCAGCGTCAGCACCGGCACCAGCATGGCCATGAGCCGGTCGATGGTGGTGCGCACCTCGCGATCGTAGGTGTCGGCCACCTTGATCAGCATTTGGTCGAGCTGACCGGTTTCCTCGCCGACATTGATCATCTGCAGCGCCAGCCGCGGAAAATGCCCGCTTTCGTTCAGCGCCCGCGCCAGCGGCGCACCGGTCTTGACCTTCTTGGCCGCCTCGCCGATATCCTCTCGCAGCACGGTGTTGGTCATGACATTGCGCGCAATCGAGATCGCCGACAGCAATGGAACACCATTGACCAGCAGCGTGCCGATGGTGCGGGCCAGGCGCGCCATTTCGATTTTCGCGACCGCATCGCCCAGCCATTTGGTGGCCAGGAAGCGCCGGTCCCAGCGCAGCCGGGAAGCGGGGTTGCGCATCTGTGCGCGAAACCAGAGTACGGCCAACACCACGACCGCGATCAGGGCCCACCAGAAACTTTTCAGCACCTCGCCGGCACCGACGACAATCTGGGTCAGCAGCGGCAGATCGGCGTCGAAATCCTCGAACATCGGCGTGAACTGCGGAATCACGTAAACCATCAGCAGCATCAGCGAGGCGATCGCCAGGATCACCAGCAGCGCCGGGTAGATCAGCGCCGAGATCACGCTGTCCTTGAGCGCCTTGGACCGCTCCAGATACTCCGACATGCGCGCCAGGGTCTGGTCCAGTGCACCGCCCATCTCCCCGGCCCGCACCATGTTGATATAAAAGCGCGAGAACGTGCCGTGGCGCTCTTCCAGCGCTTCGGACAGCGAAATGCCCTCGCGGACGCGATCGCGGATCTTCGACAGCGTCTGCTCGATACGCTCGTTTTCAGCCAGGTCGACCAGGATGCCCAGCGACCGGTCCAGCGGCAGTCCGGCGCCCAGCAGGGTCGCCAGTTGGCCGGTGATGTCGCCGACTTCGCGCTGGGTCATGCCCTGGCGACCACGGAAAAGCATTTCGAGGCGGAACCCCGACGACACTTCCTTGGCCTGCACCGGAATATTGCCGGTTTCCTGGATATGCGCCACCACCAGATCGGCGCTGGGCGCTTCCATCTCGCCGGTCAGGGTCTCGCCGGAAGGCGTGACGGCTTTGTAGGTGAATAATGGCATTACGCTTCCTGCGTCACGCGCAGCACTTCCTCGACGCTGGTCACGCCCTGCAGGGCCTTACGCATGCCGTCCTGGTACATGGTGCGCATACCTTCGGCACGCGCCTGGCGCTCGATCTCGCCAGCGGTGGCCTGGCGCATCACCATGCGGCGAATCTCGTCGGACATGATCAGCAGTTCGACGATGCTGGAACGGCCCTTGTAGCCGGTCGGATTGGCTTCCGAGGTACCCGGCCGGTACAGCGTGATCGGGTCGGCGTCGGTCAGGTCGCGCAGGCCCAGCTCCTTGACCATTTCGGGCAGCACTTCGAACACCTCGCGCGTGTCCGGATCCAGCCGGCGTACCAGGCGCTGGGCCATGATGGCGTTGACCGTGGAAGTCAGCAGGTAATCCTCAACCCCCATGTCCAGCATTCGGGTCACGCCGCCGGCAGCATCGTTGGTGTGCAGCGTGGACAGCACCAGGTGCCCGGTCAGGGCGGACTGGATTGCGATCTTGGCGGTTTCCAGGTCGCGCATTTCGCCGATCATGATCACGTCCGGATCCTGGCGCACGATGGCGCGCAGCGCGGCGGCGAAGTTCAGCCCGATCGACGACTTGGCCTGGATCTGGTTGACGCCCTCGAGCTGGTATTCGACCGGATCCTCGACCGTGATGATCTTGCGCTCGGGCGAATTGAGCTGGGAAAGCGCGGTATACAGCGTCGTGGTCTTGCCCGAGCCGGTGGGCCCGGTGACCAGAATGATGCCGTGCGGCATTTCCAGCGCGTGAATGAAGGCATCGCGCGTGTCGTCGGCAAAGCCGAGGCTGGCGAAATCCAGGGTTACGGCTTCGCGATCGAGAATACGCATCACCACGCTCTCGCCGTGCGAGGTGGGCACGGTGGACACGCGCAGGTCGAGCTCCTTGCCCTGGACGCGGTGCATGATGCGCCCGTCCTGCGGCAATCGACGCTCCGCGATGTTGAGCTTGGCCATGATCTTGACGCGCGAAATCACCGCGGCAGTCGAACGCGACGGCGGCGCCTCGACTTCCTGCAGCACGCCGTCGACGCGGTAGCGCACCTTGAGCCGGTTTTCGAACGGCTCGATATGGATGTCCGAAGCGCGGGCTTCAACCGCGCGCTGCAGGATGAGATTGACCAGCCGGATGACCGGCGCCTCCGAGGCCAGGTCGCGCAGGTGTTCGACGTTTTCCTCGTCGTCGCCCTCGCCTTCGCCGCCCAGGCCTTCGGCGATCTGGCCCATGGCGCTGCGACCGCCACCGAAGAAACGCTCGATGGTGTTGTCGATTTCCGAGGAGATGCCCACCAGCGGCCGCACTTCAAGCCCGGTGGCCATCTTCAGCGCCTTGATCATGGCCAGGTTCTGCGGGTCGGCCATGACCACTTCGAGGGTGTTTTCGTCGGCGCGTATGGGAACAAGATGCTGCTGTTTCATGAACCGGACCGAGACCGAATCCACGTCGGGCGCCTGCTCCGGGTAGTCCTTGTCCATGCACAGCGGAATTTCGAGCAGTTCCGACTGCGCGACCGCGAGATCGCGCTCTGAAACCAGGCCCAGCCGCACCAGCAGCGTCAGCAGGTTGCCGCCGTTTTGCTCGCGGTAGGCGCGCGCGCGGCTCAAGTCCTCCTTTCTGAGCCTGCCCTGGTCGACCATCAGGCGGCACAGCTCGGCGGCCCGATCCTCGAGGTGGTCGCCCACCTGCGGCAGCAGGTCGGTGTTATCGGTGGCGGTGATCGCTTCGGTTTCCATCATTTCAATTATATGCAGTCGGCACTGGCGCTGTTATCGACAGTGTATTCCGGCGTCGGTTCAGCGGCGGTACCCAAACGCCACTTTTTCCAGGAACGGTCGGTTCATCAATATCCAGATCGCCAGCGGCACTACGGCCGGCAACATCAGGTACCCGAGTTGATAACACAACGCGATCAGCGTCGGCGACAGGCCGGACGCGGCCACCGCAGCGGCCGGTTCCGGTCCGATCTTGAACGCCAGGTCGGTCCAGGTCTGCCAAAATATGCCCCAGGCGGTGACCAGCGAAATCGCCAGGTAGGCCACCAGCAACTGCAGCGCGCGGCGCCTGGCCGACATGGGCGTGGCCATGATCAGACCGAACAGCAGCGCCATGCCCCAGGCGTAGACCATCGGGTTGACATCGTTATTGAGCAGCGCGATCCGGCCCTCGACCATCCGCTCCATCCGGATACTGGTCTGGATTTCGAGCTGATAGCCGAGCTGCACGACACGCTCGAACATGTCCGGGTACAGACCGGTCAGCGCCCATTCGGCAAGCTTGGCCGGAAACCACATCAACGCGCTGCCGAACGAGAACCACAAAAAGAAGCCCAGCGGCAGGTAAAGCGCGGCCAGCAGGAACATTTCCCTGACCGGGTTGCCCTGCCGGTCTGCCGAATGTTCAGCCTGCTCGCCGGTTCGTTGCGACGGGCCCTGATCGCTCATGACATCACCAGTTTTGTAAATCGTGAATGGTAAATCGTAAATGGAACTTCGGCTGCGATTGGATTTTTTCCATTCACGATTCACGAAGGATCTGAAAAGTCCATGGTGCGGAAGTTTGTCCCGGCGCCAGCCGACTGCTCAATCCACCCAATTGCGTGCATTTTCGAACATGCGCATCCACGGCGACCAATCGCCCCACTCGCCCGGCGCCCAGGAATAATTGACCGCACGCAGCAAACGCTCCGGATGCGGCATCAGAATCGTAACGCGGCCGTCGGCGTTGCATAAACCGGTGATCCCGGCAGGCGATCCGTTCGGGTTGTCCGGGTAGGTCTGCGCCGGGCTGCCGCCTGCATCGACATAGCGAACCGCAACCGGGGCCCGCTGCCAGTCGCCGGCATCACCAAAATCGGCCCGGCCCTCGCCGTGCGCGGTAGCCACCGGCAGCCGCGAGCCGGCCATGCCGCGCAGCATGAGCGAAGGCGAATCTACGATCTCGACCAGGCTGAGGCGAGCCTCGAACCGGCGCGAGCGGTTATGGACGAAGCGCGGCCAGTGATCGCTGCCGGGGATGATTTCGGCCATCGCCGACAACACCTGGCAGCCGTTGCACACGCCGAGCGCGAACTTGCCGCTGTCGGCGAAAAAGTGCTGGAACTGCTCGCGCATGGCGCCGTTGAACAGGATGGAGCGGGCCCAGCCCCGGCCGGCGCCGAGCACATCGCCGAAGGAAAACCCGCCACAGACTGCAAGCCCGTGAAAATCCGCCAGCCGCTGACGGCCGGTCTCCAGGTCGCTCATGTGGACATCGACGGCCTCGAACCCGGCGCCATGAAAAGCCATGGCCATTTCGCGCTGGCCGTTGACGCCCTGCTCGCGCAGAATCGCCACTTTCGGCCGCCCGGCGCCGACAATCGCCGGTGCCTGACGATCGAACGTGACCACCGGGCGCAAGCCGGGACGGTTCCAGTCGGCCAGTGCCGCATATTCTTCGTCGGCGCACCCGGGATGGTCGCGCAGCCGCTGCATGCGGTAGCTGGTGGCCGCCCAGATGCGGTTCAGGTCGACCAGGTCTCGGCGCAGAAGACACGAGCCCTGCTGCATGACCGAAAGTTCCTGTCGGTCGGTGACCCGTCCGATCCGGGTCGCCCAGTCCGCCAGGCCGGCAGTTTCCAGCGTTTCGAGAATCGATCCGGTCTCGCCGGCGCGGCACTGGATGACCAGCCCGGCCTCTTCGTTGAACAGCCACGCCAGCGGATCGCAGCCTGGCGGCAGTTCCAGCTCCACGCCGCTGTGTCCGGCCAGCGCCATCTCCAGTACCGTTGTCAGCAGGCCGCCATCGGAGCGATCATGCAATGCCAGTATGCGCTGGTCGGCCACCAGGGCCTGAACCGTGTCGAACAGGGCGGCCAGCAGTGCCGGCTGCTCCATGTCCGGCACCTCGCCCAGCGCCCGGCCGAATGCCACGGCCAGCGCCGATCCGCCCAGGCGCTGCGCCTCCGGCGCCAGCAGCAGCAGCTCGGTATTGCCGCAATCGCATCTCAGCTCCGGGGTGATGCAGGCGCGCACATCCGGCACCGGGGAAAACGCGGTGACGTTCAGCGACACCGGCGCGGTCATGGTCAGGTCCTCGCCGTCGGCCTGCCAGCGGGTCTGCATCGACAGCGAATCCTTGCCGACCGGGATGGACAGCGACAGTTCACGACAGAATCGGCCGGCCACGGCTTCTACCGTGGCACGCAACGCCGCATCCTGCCCGGGGGCGCCGGCGGCGGCCATCCAGTTGGCCGAAAGCTTGATCCGGCCGCGCCCGGCCAGCGGCGTGCCGACCAGGTTGAGCAACGCCTCGGTCACCGCCATCCGGCCCGATGCCGGCGCATTCCAGACCGCCAGCGGACTGCGTTCGCCGATTGCCATGGCGGTGCCAGTGTAGCCGCGGTAATCGGTCAGGGTCACGGCGCAGTCGGCCACCGGCACCTGCCACGGACCGACCATCTGGTCGCGCGCGCTCAAGCCGCCGACAGTGCGATCTCCGATCGTGATCAGAAACTGCTTGCTGCCGACCGCGGGCATCTGCAGCACCCGGTCGACCGCGTTGGACAGGTCAATACCTTCAAGCCCGTCGTCGCGAATCGGGACCGTCAGTCCGGTCGCATCGATTTCCAGCCGGGGCGTCTTGCCCAGCAACACGTCGAGATCGAGATCCACCGGCGCGCGATTGTTGTTGCGATTGTTGTTGCGACCGTTGTTGCTGTCGCGGTCGGAGACAAGCAAGCGATGTCCGGCCGTCGCCGGCCCCAGGTCGGCCATGGGGCAACGTTCGCGACGGCAGATTTCCTGCAGCACAACGAGCTGGTCTTCCGGCACTGCCAGCACGTAGCGTTCCTGGGACTCGTTGCACCAGATCGCCATCGGCGACATCGACGGGTCGGCGCTGGGAATGGCGCGCACCTCCAGCCGGCCGCCGACGCCGCCGTCGTGCAGCAGTTCGGGAATTGCATTGGACAAACCGCCGGCGCCGACGTCGTGTATGGAGGCAATGGGATTGGCCTCGCCCAGCATCCAGCACTGGTCAATGACCTCCTGTGCGCGGCGCTGCATTTCCGGGTTGGCGCGCTGCACCGACGCGTAATCGAGCTGCTCCGAGGACTGGCCCGAATGCAGGCTGGATGCCGCACCCCCGCCCAGCCCGATCATCATCGACGGCCCGCCCAGAACGATGACCCGGTAACCGGCCTGCAACGGCAGCTTTTCGGTCTGACCGTCGGCAATCACACCTGAGCCGCCGGCCAGCATGATCGGTTTGAAATAGCCCCACAGGCGGTCGTCGATGCGCTGGCTGAACGTGCGGAAATAGCCGCACAGACCGGGCCGGCCGAATTCATTGTTATAGCGCGCCGCGCCGAGCGGACCGTCCAGCATGATCTCCAACGGCTCGGCAATCCGGCCCGGCGGCAGCGGCGCGTTTTCCCACGGCATGAGGTGGTCGGGGATGCGCAGGTCGCCGACCGCGAAACCGGCCAGACCGGCGACCGGGCGCCCACCGCGGCCGGTGGCGGCCTCGTCGCGGATCTCGCCGCCGGAACCCGTGGCCGCACCCGGGTCCGGAGAAATGGCGGTCGGGTGATTGTGCGTCTCGACCTTGATCTGGGTGTGCAGCGTGCGCGGCTGTTCGGTCCAGCTCGGCCGTGCCGCGGCGGCAGCGAACAACTGCGCGTCGAAACCGCGCATGACCGCCGCATTGTCGTCATAGGCGGTAATCACGCCATCGGGCGTGGCCGCGTGGGTTGCCCGAATCATGCCGAACAGGCTGCCTTCGCACGGCTGGCCGTCGACGCGCCAGGTCGCATTGAAGATCTTGTGCCGACAATGCTCGGAGTTGGCCTGGGCGAACATCATCAGTTCGGCATCGGTGGGGTTGCGACCGATGTCGCGGTAGGCGGCGACCAGATAGTCGATTTCGTCGCTGCTGAGTGCAAGCCCGAAATCGCGATTGGCGCGCGCCAGCGCCCCGGCCGGATCGTCGCCCAGGTCGATTTGCTGCAATTCGGATTCAGCCGGAGGCTCGAACCATGCGGTCAGCGAGTCCAGCGATGTGACCAGCGACTCGGTCATCCGGTCATGCAGGAGCTCGCAAGCCGCCGTATTCAGATCGCACGCATCGATTCCGTCCAGTTCGACCCGAAGCCCCCGCTCGATCCGGCGTATGTGGTCGAAGCCGCAGCGCTGCAGGATGTCGCCGGCCTTGCTCGACCAGGCGCTGCGGGTGCCAGCCCGCGGGACCACGAACACGACCCGGCTGCCGGAATCGGCTTCCGCCAGCGGCCAGGCGTGCAGCAATTGATGCAGACGGGCCTCGGCGGCGGAATCGACGGCGTCGCGATTGTTATTGTTATTGTTATTGCGCTTGTGGTTGCGATTGTCATGACAATCGTCGCCATAATCGAGCAGAAAGAATTCGCGTACCGACAGCGATATGCGGCGACCCAGCGATTCGCCGACGGCTGCGGCGAGCCGCTGCACCTGGAAAGCCGGCAGGCCTTCCTGTCCTGTGAGGAAATGCATTTGGTGTCCAGAACCCTGATCGCAACAAGGGCCGCAAGTATAACGGTCGGAAGGCTTTTACCCCGCCTTGCTGACGGGAATTCCGTGTTTTCTGCTGACACGAACTCGACCAGGATCACTGGTGCGATCCGCTACGCTGTCAAGGGCTTTCGCCGCCGGCTTGGGTCTGGCACCCTTGTCGGGTGCGGGCTGCTTTTAATTCAAAGTCAAAAGCAAAAGCCGTTTCGCCGCCAGCTGCGCTGGCTGATGCGAGTGACTTTTTTCGATTGCAAAAAAAGTAACCAAAAATGCGCTTTACAGGCGGCAGAGGCTGGAGGTGCGGGTTGATCGACCGGGTGGTTTGGTGTTTGATCGTCGCGCTGATCCGGGATCTTCTTGTACGTTCAGTCTGTTCCTCTTTGGCTCCTGGGCGACGACGAGGTTCCGGCTTCGATGGTTATCGGAGGTGGGGCGTTTCGATCGTGGCCATTCCACGGTTTCCGTTTGCTGAAGTGGGTTCCAGTGCCGTGGGTATGGATGCCGCCGTGGCCTGGTCGCGGACAGCGCGCGTAGATGCTCAGTACCCCGATATGCGCGCCCCAGCCCACTCATTACCCTGATCCGGAACCATCTTCAGCAAACGGACGGGTACCAACCTCCACGGTCGAAATGACCCACCTCCGATAACCATCGAAGCCCCGATCCATTCGTCGGCGGTAAGCCAAAGAGGAACACTCCGTTCGTACAGAAAGATCTTAAAACGAACGCAGGATCAAACACCTAACCACCGGATCCCTCCGATTTGTTCCGTCAATAGCTGCCGCCTGCAAGCGCGCAGCGCGAGGCGAAACCGCTTTTGAATTTGAAAGCCGCCCGCAGCCGGCATGGGTGCCAGCCACCAGCGCGAGGCGAAACCGCCTTTGAAGTTGAATTTGAAAGGCCGCCCACACCCGGCAAGGGTGTCAAACCTCAGGGTGCGTGAGGCCGAAGGCCTGACGCACCATTCCGTTTGCCGCGCGACAGCGGCCCGCCGCACGCCTCGGAGGCTGTACGGGAGGCTCCGTTGCGGCTTTGGCGGCACCCCACCTGCAGAAACTGAGTGGTCCTTCAACCTGATTTATCAGGTTGAAGGACCACTAGTCGGCGCTTTCGCGCGCGGCCAGTTGCTCGAGACGCACACGCAGATCATCTGGTGGTACGTAACCGGGAATCAGGTCGCCATCGGGAGTGACCAGCGCAGGTGTACCGGTCACACCGACCGACTGTCCGAGCTGGTACTGGGCCGAAACCGGCGCGTCGCATTCGAGCGGTGTCGGCGTGCCGCCGCCCTTGGCCAAATCCATTGCAGCCTGCTGGTCATCGGAACACCAAACCGACGTCATCTTCCTGAATGACTCCGAGCCCGGCCCCGCGCGCGGGAATGCTGCATAGCTGATCCGGATTCCGGCATTGTTGTACTCCTGCACCTGCTGATGCAGCCGGCGGCAGTAACCACAGTCCACATCGGTGAATACGATGATTTCGAAGTCGGAATCCTCGGCGCCGTAGGAAATCAATTGGTCGTAGTTGATTCCATCGACCAGCTCGCGGCGAATCTCGCTCTTGGCCGCATCGGTCAGATCCTGGCGGGTGTCCAAGTCCAGCACACGGCCCTGGAGCAGATAGCGTCCGTCGTCGGTGATGTAGACGATGTCAGAACCCAGCCGAACCTGGAGAATGCCGGGCAGCGGCGAGTCGGCAATGCTGATGCTGGTGTCGTCGCTGATCAACGTACTCAGGCGTTCGCGCACCTGTTCGTAATCCCCGGCCGCGGCCAGCATAGGCACAAGCAACAGCGCCGGGATGATGAAATTCAATATCCGATTCACAACTAGTATCTCCGTTCGATTTAAGACCCGGGGCCGGGAGCAGCGAACATTGTAGCCGCTGCCGTTGTCGACTTCAGCCTCTCGATTCACGGCACTTTTGAACCGTTACGGGTCATGAAGTTCCGCGCCGGTTCACCGAATTCGCAGACAGCCGCAGGAATCAACCCCTGGGATGATGCTCCTGATGCAGGGTCTTCATCCTGGCATTGGCCACGTGGGTGTAGATCTGGGTGGTTGCAAGATCGGCGTGGCCCAGCAAAAGCTGGACCACCCGCAGGTCGGCGCCGCGATCCAGCAGGTGGGTTGCGAACGAATGGCGCAGCTTGTGAGGGGATATCGGTGAGGCAATCCCTGCCTGCCTGGCGTGGGCGCGGATTCGATACCAAATGGCCTGGCGCGTCAGCGCAGTGCCGCGCGAACTGATGAACAGCGTGTCGCAGGGCTGCTGCCGGAGCCAATCCCGACGCGGACCATCGCACCACTTCTGCAGCCAGTCAAGCGCCTCCTCGCCCAGCGGCGTCAAGCGATCCTTCCCGCCTTTTCCCGTCACCCGGATCAGCCCCTGGCGGAAATTCATATCCGGCATTCCGATGGCCGTCAGTTCGCTGACACGCATGCCCGAGGCATACAGGACTTCGAGCATCGCCTTGTCGCGAACACCCAGCCGGGTTGCCGGGTCGGGCGCGCTAAGCAGTTGCTCGACCTGCTCGCACGACAGCACTCCGGGAAGCCGGCGCGGCAAGCGCGGCGAAACCAGGCGCGCCAGAGGATCTCCTTGCAATAACCCCTGCTGTCGCAGCCACTGGCAGAAGCGGCGCAGCGCGCTGAGTGAACGACGAATGCTGCTGACGCTGCTCCCCTCGCGCAATCGACACGCGAGCTGCCCTGGAAGACGGGCCTGCCAGACTGATTCCATCTCAGCGAGTGCGCAATCAAAAAGACCCGACCGGGCAAACCCGGTCAGGTCGTTTCGATAAGCATCAAGCGTATTGGACGCCAAGCCCGATTCCGCCCAGCACGCGTCGAGAAATGGCTCAATCAGCGTATCCAGGCCAGGTCTGGCGGCAGAGTCGCGGGTTTTCACTCCGCGACCCCCTCAACGTTTACCGCCAGCGTCAATCGCCCAAGTGAAAACCGATCAGAACTTCGACCGGATCGCACCCACGACCTCGTCCACGATCCGGCGGCCATGCTCCGCTTCGGACTCCGCCAATTCGATCGCTGCGTTGCGAGCGTCGTCCAGAGCCTGCACCAGCCGATCCCAAGAACCCTCGGCCGCCTTGCGGGAAGCCTTCTTCTTGGAGCGCTTCTTCTTGGAGCGCTTCTTCTTGGAGCGCTTCTTCTTGGAAGCCTTCTTCTTGGAAGCCTTCTTCTTGGAAGCCTTCTTCTTGGAAGCCTTCTTCTTG
>JBBDSL010000008.1:0-26720 GCA_040904965.1 Wenzhouxiangellaceae bacterium | reverse complement strand
GAAGCCTTCTTGGCTACCTTCTTCTTGGAAGCCTTCTTCTTGCCAGACTTTTTCTTTTTCCTGGCGACTTTCCTGGCCGACGCCGTGCTTGCAGATTCGGCGGCACCAGCATTTCCCGGGGCACCGGATGCTGCACCCGCTTCGTCTTCGATCGCCTGATTCATGCTGTCTTCAGTGTTGTTTTGCATAATTCCAACTCCCTGATCGGGTTTGAGAGATCACTACCGACTCGCTAAACGCTGTCTGGTTTGCTCAATGTGATTCAACCATTCGCGGGCGGCTGATCGAAGTGTGCCATAGTTTGCCGCGCGATTAAAGGCCTGTTCAGCCCTGTCGAGATTATTCAGGTTAAAGTGCGCCATCCCGACAAGCAGGTGCGCATTGCCTTCCTGCGACTGGGTCAGGTCGCCTTTCTCCAGTGCCCGGGTTGCGGCACTCAACGCGCCTTCCCAGCTTTCCTCGGCGGTCATGATGGAAGCGCGCTGGAAATCGATCTTGCCGCTGTCGGAAAGTTCACCGGCTTTTTCGTATGCGTTCAGCGCCCGATCCAGTTCGCGTGCCTGGTACCAGGCACCGGCCGCCATTTCCCAGTTACTCGCTGTGCGGTCGATAAAACCTTCCTCAAGCCCTTCCTGCATGACTTCTGCCGCCAGCCGCGGCGCCTCCAGTTGTTGCAGCAGGCCGGCCAGTTGGGTGTACTCGCTGCCGCGATCCAGCAGACCGTGGCGGTAAGCCAGGTGCAACGCACCCATGGCTTCCTCTTTTTCATCAAGTTCGATGTATATGCCGGAAAGCTGCGACCAGTATTCCTTTCGATCGGGATCCAGCTCCACCAGAATCTTGGCGACATCCACGGCAGGCCGGTAGTCTTCCAGTTCCAGCAGCAGACCAAGCTTCATGCGGTACCAATCTTCCCTGGGCTCCTCGGCAATCTCGAGCGCCTGATCGATGGCAGCCAATCCCTCGCGGAACTCTTCCTTCTGAACGTGGAGACTGGCCTTGAGCACCCAGACCTCGGCGACCTTCTTGGCTTCCTCGGTAGAAATACAGAACCAGAAGTCCAGCTGCTCCAGTGCTTCGTCGTACTGCTCCAGCGCATTGTGCAACTGGGCGATCTGCAAAATCATCTCGAAGTGCGTCTGGTTGGGCATCTGGTTGAGCCGGACGGCTTCGCTGAAGTGGTGAATGGCGTCGCGGTATTGTTCGCGCTGCGCCGCGAGATGACCCAGGTACTGATGCACCGTGGCCTCCTCGAAATCGGAAAGCCGCGCATCCTGAAGATCCTCGAGTTCCTTGACGGCCTCGGCATACTTCTCTTCGCCCATCGACTCGAGCGCATTGTTGAGCCGGTTGTAGGTGGACTCGCTCAACAGCCCCTGATCGACCTCGCGTTCTTCGCCGCAGGCGATGGTTTCGCTGCCGGTCTGGGCCAGCACGTTCTGGCCCGCTGCAGCAAACAGCAGGCCGGTCGTCAGGACGGTCGGGAGGGCAAGTGTTGCAAGACGGTTCATGTTCATCACGCGTCGTCCAGGTTGAATTCAATGGTCTGAGTGGCCTCGCGGGCGACAGCCGTGCCATCGATCACGCGGGGTTTGAACTTCCATCTCAGAATCGCCCGTATCGCTTCGCGATCGAACACGCGGGGCGGTCTGGAGTCGATCACGCGCGGGTCACGCACGGAGCCGGTTTCGGTAATCGTGAAGCGGATTTCCACGTAACCTTCGATCTGGTTCATGGCCGCATCGCGCGGATATTGCGGATTGATCCGAACCAGCGGCACCACATCGCCTTCAGCCCCACGGTCCATGCCGACATTGCCGAGCACGGGCGGCCCGGCGCCGACACCCAGGTTCAGATTGGGCATTTGCATGCGCGGCAGGTTCTGCGGCGTCTGCTGGACATCGGAAACCTGGATATCCGGCGGCGGCGGCGGCGTGTCCGGCGGCGGCGGCGGTTCCGGCTTTCTGCGCTGCTTCTCTTCGAGATTCTGCTCGATATCCACCGGGCCGAAACGAATCCCCGGCGGCGGGTCCAATTCGTCGCGGTCACCCTCGGTGCCCGATATCAAACGGTGCATCAAATAAAACGCGGCCAGCGTAACCACGACCGCCAGAACCACTGAAACCGTATAACGTATTCCGCTACCCATGTTTTATCCTCCTCCACCGATCTGTTCGGCGGAAATCGCCATGCGCCTCACACCCGCGGCCTGCACCTGATCCATGACTTCCACCAGGGTGCCAGTACGCGCCCCCTTGTCGGAAATCAGGATGACGCTGCCTTCGGGATTCTCGGCGCGAGCACGCTGCACCAGCGTACGAACGTCGCTGAGTTCGATCTGGTTGCCATTCATCCATACTTGGTTATTAGAATCCACACCAACCAGAATGTTCCCTTGCGGGCGCGATTCCGCGGTCAGCGCCTCGGGCTTTTCGACCGTCACACCGGTTTCCTTGATGAAGGTCGTGGTCACGATGAAAAAGATGAGCATGATGAACACGATATCGAGCATCGGGGTGATGTTGATCTCGGGTTCGTCCTGTGATGCATGTCTGCGTGCCATTTAGTGAATTCCTCGACGATTAGTCGTTCTGCAGCAGGTCTTCAAGCTTCTCGGCCTCGGTCGCAGACTTGCGATCCAGGTACGAGGCGAAGTAAACCCCCGACAGCGCGGCCACCATGCCGGCCATGGTCGGGATTGTCGCCTTAGACACCCCGGCGGCCATGGCGCGTGCATTGCCGGTACCGACGAAGGCCATGACGTCGAATACCGCCACCATTCCGGTGACCGTGCCCAGCAGCCCGAGCAGCGGGCAGATGGCAATCAGGGTCTGGATCATCGTGACGTTTTTCTGCAATTGCTGACGAATGCCGCTGACCAGTTCCTCCTTGATCCGGTGGGCGTGCCAGGAACGATGGTCGCTCCTGGCCTCCCATGCGTCGATCACGCGATTGCGTTCGGCCGGAAACACCCGCAGCAGAAACCAGTAGCGCTCGATGATCAGCGTCCACATGGCCAGCAGCACCAGCATGATGGCCCACAGAACGTCACCGCCGAGCTCGATGAACCCGCGGATTGACTCCAGCAGGTTATACAGAGCGGCCATGGCTCTGCTCTGCGTTGCGGGCGATGATGCCGGCGGCCTGCTCTTCCAGGATCTGGATCAGCGCACGGCTGCGGGTTTGCAGGATGCTGTGAATCACCGTCAACGGGATGGCAACAACCAGACCCAGTACCGTGGTCAGCAGCGCCATGGAAATACCGCCGGCCATCATGCGCGGATCGCCGGTGCCGAACAACGTGATCTGCTGGAAGGTCTGGATCATGCCGACCACGGTACCCAGCAGGCCGAGCAGCGGCGCGACCACATACAGCACCTTGATCAGCGGCAGCCCCGATTCCAGCGGCGCGGTCTCGCGCAGGATGGCTTCGTCGAGCTTGAGCTCCAGCGTTTCGACATCAGAGTCGGGGCTGTCTTCGTAGACGCTCAACACGCGTCCCAGCGCGTTGCTCTTGTCGGCCTCGGACTTGTTGATCTGGCGCTTGATTGCGTTGCCGCGAAGCATCAGCATCACGCCCTTCCAGAGCGCAAACAGCAATCCGAGTATGCCGATCGCAATGATGACGGCACCGACCGGGCCGGCCTGGCGGATCCGCTCACGGGTCGTCGGCGAGCGCACCACCTGGGCCAGGATATCGCCGCGGGTGAAATCGATCGCCATATCCTGAACGGTACCCGGCTCGGCTGCCTGCAGATCGGCCGCCATGGCCTGGAACCGTTTGGCCGGCTGGCGGGGCAGTTCCAGCAAGCGGTTCTGCGACGAGTCCCATTGCAGGAACTTGCCGTCGGAAACCGCGTTGAACACACCAACCCGCACGACATTGCGATCTTCCACGAGCTGCCCGTCGGCATTGACGATGGTGGCGTTGAATTCGACCACGTTGCCACTTTCTGCGATTTCCCGAACCATGCCGGTCCACATCGCGCGCAATTCGTCTTCGCTGGGCAAATCGGTATCGCTACTCTCGGCAAGCTCGGCATAAAGGTCGCCACGGCCGGGGAACTGTGCCGATACCATCGAATCGTTCAGGGTCGAGCGCATGTCGCCCGAGACCTGGCGCACCACGCCGAACAATTCGCCGAGGTTACCCATGCGTTCGTTCAGGGTGGTGGACAGTTCGGTCAGTTCGCGTTCGTTCTCGTCGAATTCGGCGTTGAGACGGTCGGAGCGCTGTTCCTGTGCGCGCTGCTCGGCGCGGGCTTCGGCCAGCAACTGCTGCTGGCGATTACGCTGCTGACGGAACTCCTGGAGCCGCTGTTGATCGATGCGCGCTTCGTCGCTGGCCGCCTGCTCGACCTGGCGCAGCAATTCCTGCAACGTCTGGGCCTCCTGGCCGAAGCCGGAGATCGGGAACGCGAACCAGGCGGTCATCGCGATTATCGCGGCGATTATCGTGAACTTTTTCATTATTCAGCCTCGGTTGGTGCGGGCACGGGGAGACGGACAAGGTCCGGGGCAACCTGACTCTGGGCAATTGCCAGGCCATCGGAAATCGCCAGTCGGTAACGATCGCCCAGCGCTTCGAATGTGCGCGAATTCGGATTCCACCAGCCGACTTGAGTACCGTCCAGCGACTGATAGAACAGCAGGGTGCGCCCGATACGCAGGAAATCGACGCTCTGGCCGTCCGGCAATTGAGCTCGATAGCTCTCGGTGGTTCTGCCGAGTTCAATCTCGCTTTGATAAGCCTCAAGGATCCTGCGGAATTTTTCCGATGTGGTGACGTCGGCCCGATCAAGCGCATCGATCAGCGCCTCGGCCCGCTGCATGCGTTCGGCGACGCGGAACGGTACATCGGCCTGCACCAGGCGCGGCAGCGTTTCGGCCATTTCGATCATCAGCGGAACCACGTTGCGATTGGTCTGTTCCAGATTTTCCAATTGATCGTTGATGTTCGCGATCTCTTCTTCCTGGCTGTTGACCGTGCGCTGCAGCATCTCGTTGTAGATACGCAGACTTTCGATCTCGCCGAGAACGATCCGATAATCGTTGACCAGAGATTCGGTTTCGTCCGCAACCTGGTTGATCTGGGCCTGGACTTGAGCCGCGTCCCGGGCGATCCGCTCTTCGGTCTGAATGCTTCTGTCGAGCACCTGGGCCGAAGCGGACTGGGCCAATAGCAGGCCGAATCCGGCGCCCACGACAAGCCGCAGTCCAGGTCTGATTGCAAATGAGTTAGACATATTTGAAATTTCCGCTTTGCTTGGTTCGGTTTGATTCGAGGTGGACCGAGCCTCCCCGGCGTTCACTTGTTTCAAGAATAACGTGACCGGATCGAATTTGAAAGCATCAACAAACGAATCCGGGCATGTACTCCCTCTAATCCCTTAACTATGCCACAACCGGATCAAAATGAGAAACCCTGTTTAATGACGAGCGCCTGCGGCCGGCGGCTTGCCGGACGCGGCAGACAAGCGCGCAGGCAGGATCTGCCGGGACGACACGACCGGGCTTGCACACCTGTACTATCGCTTGCCGGCCCAATGGTACAGAAACTCGATGAGCGTGTCCGACCTAAATGAAACCGCGCGAGCCTGCTCGCTGGTCCGTCGCATCGGCGCGATGGCGTACGACGGATTGATACTCTTGGCCATCTGGATGGTCGCCACGGCAATCGTCGTGATCGCCTCGAACAACGGCGTGGACAGCGGTAACCTGCTGTTTCAAATATATTTGCTTGTGCTTGCATTTGCGTATTTCCATGCCAGCTGGAGCCGGATCGGCCAGACGCTGGGCATGCGGACCTGGCGCATCTGGCTGGACCCCGGCCCGGATCCGTTCACCCTCGCACGAAGCGCACTTCGGTTTTCGGCCGGGCTGGTCTCGATTGCCTTGTTCGGCCTTGGATTCATCTGGGCGCTCGGGCGCAGTGACCGCCGCGGATGGCCGGACCTGGCCAGCCGATCGCGCCTTGTCTACCGGCCGAAAGACGTTTCAACGGCGCAATAATAAGAGCGCGAGCAGACCGAATACCACGGCCGGCAGCAGGTGGGTCACCCCAAGCGGCACCGGAAGCACCGGCGCCAGCCCAAGCACGAGGCGATGGATAACGACAAAAGCGATGCCCAGAGAAACGCCCGAAAACACCCCCAGCGCCGGCGATAACCGACGGCCGACCCGCAGCAGCAGAACCACGCCCGAGAGCAGCATCATCAGCATGTTCAGCGGGTATAGCAACCGGCGCCAGAAGGCCTGCCGATAGGCGGACGCATCCTGGCCGTTGGCCTCCAGATAGTCCCGGATGCGCAGTATGTCGTGCATCGGCAACAGTCTGGGCCGTGTCACCAAGGCTCTGAAGACGCCGGGATCGAGTTCCGATGCCAGCTCGATTTCTCCGGCCGAATGCTCGAGTCCGGCCGTGCGCGCATCAAGCTCATACACGTCGTGCAGCATCCATCGCCCGTCTTCGTGGCGCGCGCCGGCCGCCTGCACGATGGACTCCACCCGGTTGGCGTCACCGAGCCGGTAAATACGAAGATCGGCGAACCGAACCCGGTCATCCTCGTTCCAGATCAGGATGCCGGCGCGAATCATCATCTGACCGTCGCGAATCCACAGCCCCTGGCCGGCATCGCCGCCGACCCGGCCATCGCGCGCCCGTTCGCGATCGATACGGGCCTCCAGTTCCAGCCTGGGTGCCAGCCACTCGCCGGCCAGCATCACCACAAGACCCAGCAGCAGTGCCGGCACCAGTGCATGGCCGAGAATGCGGATCTGGTGAAAACCTCCGGCACGCATCGCAACCAGCTCGCTGCCGGCCGAAAGCCGGCCAAGGGCGATCATGCCGCCGATCAAAACCGCAAACGGAAACAGGTCGTAAAGCCGCGCCGGAACGGTTCGCAACAGAAAGAACAGCATTTCGGACGCACCATATCCGCCGCTCATGTCGCCAGCCTCGCGCACCAGATCGACACCCAGGTACAGCCCGATAAGTACCAGCGCGACCAGCATCACCGAACGCACCACACTGCGCGCCAGGTAGCGCCCGAGCAGCCCAATTATCATTACCATCACCATCGCCGCCACCACGCCGCCAGCGGAATCATCGCCAGGGCCAGTGCAAGCGCATGCAGCGGCCAGGTGCCCGGCCAGGCGCCGGTGCCGGTGCCCGAGGCCATGCGTACCAATACCATGCTGGTCGTGTTGCTATAAACCAGGTAGATCACCACCGCAATCAGCACCACCCCGAACCGGTTGCCGCGCGCGCCGGTCAGCGTGATCGGCAACGCGAACAGCGCAAGCACCAGCCCGATGATGGCCGGCATCAGACGTCGCTGCAGCTCCAGCCGCGCGCTCGCCGAACCATCCTCGAGCAGGGCCGGCAGGTAGCGACGCCGCTCGGGATTATCGGGGTCGTCGTCGGCCATGATCGGCAACTGAATGTCGTTGCGCTCGAATTCAATCCGGCGCATCGGCAGCCCGCCGCCTTGATCCTGGTGGCCAATATGAACGCCGTCGCGAAGCGAAAGCACCCGGGCGCCGGAATCCGGACGCCTTGTAATGCGTCCGCTTTCGGCGGCAATCACCTCGACCTGGCCATCGCCGACGAAATGCACGAACAGCCCGCGCAACCGGCCGGCGTCCAGGTCCGCGGTTCGCACGTACACGGTCAGTTTGCCGCCGCCCAACGTCTGGAACTGGCCCGGACGAATGCTTGCCAGCAGCAGGTCGTCGGCCATTCGTTCGGCAATCCGCATCGACCTTTGCTCGGCCCAGGGGGCCAGCCATCCGCTGACCAGCACCAGGCCACCGGCCCATGCCAGCGCCAGGCCCAGAATGACGCGCAACAGTTTCCGGGGCTTCAGACCGGCGCTGCGCATGACGCTGAATTCCTCGCCCTGGGCCAACTCGCCCAGGCTCATCAGCAATCCGATGACCAGCGCCAGCGGCGCGGTGAGCAACAGCGCTTCAGGCATTCTGAGCAACAGCAGCTCAAGCAGCGTCGATAGCAGCAACTCGCCATCGGCCAGATCGCCAAGCAATTCAGCCAGGAACAACACCACCGAAATCGCCATCAGCACGGCCAGCGTCATCAGGCAAACGCCCAGCGCCTCGCGTCGAATATAGCCGGCAAGCTTGTAGCGGTACGGCATGACCTCGGCCAGTCCATTCATGGGTGGCAAGGTTACAATGATGCGGTAGGCAGAAAACACCTCTGGACCCGACTATTGCATGAATTTCCGGCGCCAGATCGCGCCACGCCCCGAAAACGTTACGCTCCGGCCTCTTGTATCGGAGAAATTTATGCAATAGTCGGATGGACAGAAGGTCGTCAAGGCGTTGCGGCCGCACAGTGTCGACGCGCCAGGTCGCCCGGGCCGTTTGTCGCGTCCGCAATTACTGCACGAATTCAATACACCATTTAAGACAGGGATCAATCAGCAATGGATATCCAGACAATCAAATTCCAGACGACCGACCAGGCGCTGGCTGAAATCGAGACCGGCTGTCTCATCGTCGGCGTTTTTTCCGACCGGGCCGCGCACGAGCAATTTACCGAACTGGACGACGCAACCGACGGTCTGCTGGCGGAACTGAACAGCGAAGGCGAACTGTCGCTGGGCGCCGGCAAGACGCTGATGGTCCACCACCCGCGCGGTCTCAAGGCCTGCAGGCTGCTGATCACCGGCTTGGGCAAGGCAAGGAAATTCGACGACGTGACATTCTTCAACGCCGCGCGCGGCGCCGGTGAAGCACTCCGTCGGTCGCACGCGACCGATGCGGTCTGCCTGCTTGCCGAAATCGAGCTGACCGGACGCGACCGGGCGTGGAAAGCCGCCCAGGCCGCGCTGGCGCTGGACCATGCCGACTACATTTATTCGGCCACCAAGAAACCCGCCGACGACGCCGCTCCGGCCACCGACCGGGTCGCATTTCCTACCGCCGACGGTATCGACAAGGCACTTGAAAGCGCCACGGCCATCGCCTCGGGCGTGCGCCGCTGCCGGCTGCTGGGTGACCTGCCGCCCAACATCTGCACACCGGCCTACATGGCCGAGGTCGCCGAAGAGCTGGCCGGCAATATCGAAGGCCTGGAACTCGAGGTGCTGGAAGACGCGCAGATGGAAAAACTCGGTATGCGCTCGCTGCTGGCGGTCGCCCAGGGCAGCGCCAACCGGCCCAGGCTGATCCGGCTGCGCTGGCGCGGCGGCAGCGCCGACCAGGCGCCGGCCGCACTGGTCGGCAAGGGCGTGACCTTTGACACCGGCGGCATCTCGATCAAGCCGCGCGAACTGATGGAACAGATGAAATTCGACATGTGCGGCGCGGCCACCGCCATCGGCGTCATCGAGGCCGTGGCGCGCCTGAAGCTGCCGATCAATGTTGACGCGATTGTTGCAGCGGTTGAGAACATGCCCGACGGCAAGGCCTATCGCCCGGGCGACGTCATCGAGACCATGTCGGGCAAGACTGTGGAAGTGCACAACACCGATGCCGAAGGCCGGATGATTCTGGCCGACGCGCTGACCTGGACCGCGCGCGAATCGAAGCCGGAAGTGATGGTCGACATCGCCACCCTGACCGGCGCCTGCGTCGTGGCGCTGGGTCATCATGCCAGTGCAGTCATGACTCACGATGACGAACTGGCCGGCGAGTTGCTGGCCGCGGGCACCGAATCGACCGACCGGGCATGGCGTCTGCCGCTGTGGAACGATTACCAGGAGCAAATCGACAGCCCGTTTGCCGACATGAAGAATGTCGGCGGCATGGCGGCCGGCTCCATCACCGCCGGCTGCTTCCTGTCGCGTTTTGCCGAAGACCAGCGCTGGGCGCACCTCGACATCGCCGGCTCGGCCTGGATCTGGGGCAAGGCCGAAAGCGCCTCGGGCCGGCCGGTGCGGATGTTGACGCAGTGGTTGATGGACCGGGCCGCAACACGCTGATGCGTGCGCGGTGTAAATGGTAAATAGTGAATGGTAAATAGCAGGCGCGGGCCGTCGCCGGCCACGGTGATCGCGTTTGACACTGGCGTATCCTGCTTGCCATTTACTATTCAGCGAGCACAAGCGAGCGGACCATTCACCATTTACGCTTTTCGCAATACCCAACCAAGGCACAAAACCCGACCATGCCCGAATCCTCTGAACGCAGCCCCCCGCGCATCGACTTCTACGAAATGTCCGGACGTTTTCGCGACCCGATCGAGGTCGCGGGCATCCTCGTGGGCAAGGCGTTTCCGGCAACCGGCGACATTGCCGTGATCGGCAGTCGCGAACAGCTCGAGGCGCTGGACGCCAGGTTGTGGGACAAGCCCGACGGGCGGATCCTGCCGCACGGCATCGACGATGCGGCCGCACCGATCCGGCTGCTCGAATCCGCGCCCGACCAGGCCGACTTGCTGATCAACCTGGCCGCCGCTGCCGAAATTCCGACAGGCAGCTATCAACGCGTGCTCGAAATCGTGCCACCCGATGAACAGGCAAAGAAGCGGCTACGCCAACGCTGGACGGACTGGAAAGCACGCGGCGCCGACCTGCACCACCACCTGTTGAAATGAAATGAAAAAAACCTACGAACCCGAATCGATCGAAAACCGCTGGTACCCGGCCTGGGAAAGTGCCGGCTGCTTCAAGCCTTCCGGCAAGGGCAAGCCCTACACCATCCTGTTGCCGCCGCCAAACGTCACCGGCACGCTGCACATGGGACACGCGTTCCAGCACACGCTGATGGACGCACTGATCCGGGTTCACCGGATGAAGGGCTTCGACACGCTGTGGCAGGTTGGCGTCGACCACGCCGGCATCGCCACCGAAATGGTGGTCACGCGCCAGATCGAGGCCGAAGGCGGCAAGCGCGACGATTATTCGCGACAGGACTTCATCGACCGGGTCTGGCAATGGAAGCACGAGTCGGGTTCGACCATCACCGGCCAGATGCGCAGGCTGGGGGCCTCCGCCGACTGGTCGCGCGAGCGCTTCACCATGGACGACGACCTGTCCGAAGCGGTGCTGGAAACCTTCGTTCGACTATTCGATGAAGGCAAGATCTACCGCGGCCCGCGGCTGGTCAACTGGGACCCGGTACTGCAGACCGCCATCTCCGATCTGGAAGTCGTCAACCACGACGAACAGGGCAAGCTGTGGTCCATCCGCTATCGGCGCCGCGACGGCCAGGGTGATGTCGTGGTCGCCACGACCCGCCCCGAAACGCTGCTCGGCGATGTCTGCGTCGCGGTCCACCCCGACGACGAACGCTACGCCGACCTGGTCGGCAAGACGGTCGAGCTGCCGCTGACCGGACGTGAAATTCCGGTCGTCGCCGACGCCTACGTCGATCCCGAGTTCGGCACCGGCTGCGTCAAGATCACCCCGGCCCACGACTTCAACGACTGGGAGGTCGGCGCGCGCCACGGTTTCGAACCGATCAACATCTTCACCGCCACCGCGCACATCAACGACAACGCGCCCGAGGCCTACCGCGGCCTGGACCGCTTCGAGGCGCGCAAGCGCGTGGTCGCCGGTTTGGAAGCACAAGGCCTGCTGGTCGAGGAAAAGCCCCACCCGATGGTCGTCCCGCGTGGCGACCGTTCCGGTCAGATCATCGAGCCGTTTCTGACCGACCAGTGGTTCGTCAGGATGGACGAACTGGGCGAGCTGGGGCTGGATAAAGTCGAATCCGGCGAGGTCGAGTTCGTGCCGCGCAACTGGATCAACACCTACCGCCACTGGATGGAGAATCTAAAGGACTGGTGCATCTCGCGCCAGCTCTGGTGGGGCCACCGGATTCCGGCTTGGTATGACGAAAACGGCAAACCCCACGTCGGACGATCGGAATCCGAGGTACGCAAAAAGTATGGTCTGGGCGACGACGTCGCGCTCGATCAGGACGAGGACGTACTCGAAACCTGGTTCTCCTCCGCGCTTTGGGCTCATTCCACGCTGGGCTGGCCGGACCCGGACCGGATGAAGTCGGAAGGTTTCGATCGCTACCTGCCGACCTCGGTACTGATCACCGGCTTCGACATCATCTTCTTCTGGGTCGCGCGCATGGTGATGATGACCAGCCACTTCACTGATCATGTGCCGTTCGAGCAGGTCTACATCACCGGCCTGATCCGCGATCGCGACGGCCAGAAGATGTCGAAATCCAGGGGCAACGTGCTCGATCCCATCGACCTGATCGACGGCATCGCGCTCGACGCGCTGGTGCAAAAACGCACCGTCTCGTTGATGCAGCCGCAGATGAAGGCTGCGATCGAAAAACACACCCGCGACGAATTCCCCGACGGCATCCCGGCGTTCGGCGCCGACGCGCTGAGATTCACGTTCACCTCATTGGCCGGCCACGGTCGCGACATCAAGTTCGATCTGTCGCGCTGCCAGGGCTACCGCAACTTTCTCAACAAGCTCTGGAACGCCTCGCGCTTCGTGCTGATGCACATCGGCGAAGACGCGCTGCCGGCCGCCCATTCCAACGACAAGCCCGACGGCGAGGCCGGCGATGTGATTTCGCGCTGGATCCGCTCACGCCTTTCCCGCACGATTACCGAAGTCGACCAGGCGCTTTCGGACTATCGCTTCGACCTGGCCTCCAGCGCGCTGTATGAATTCGTCTGGCACGAGTTCTGCGACTGGTACCTGGAACTGGCCAAGCCGGCGCTCGCAGACGACGCCGATGCGGCCACACGCGCTTCCACCCGCAGGACGCTGGCCGAGGTGCTGGACGCCACGCTGAGGCTGCTGCATCCGTTCGTGCCGTTCGTGACCGAGGAAATCTGGCAGCGCATCCGAACGCCGCTGGGGCTGGATACGGAATACCTGGCCACCGCAGCATGGCCAGAGGCCGGCGCGGTCGACGATCAGGCCGAACGCGACGCCGAATGGCTCAAGGCGGTCATCATGGCGGTGCGCTCGGCGCGCACCGAGCTCAATCTGGCCCCGGGCAAGCCGATGCCACTTGTTGTACAGCAAGCCGGCTCGGAAGACACCGAACGCTTCGAGCGCTTCGGCGACCTGGTGCGCCGGCTGGCCCGCCTGGAATCCATTGAGCTGGCCGACCAGACCCGCGATTCCAGCGATTGCGCCGTGCAGCTGTGCGGCGAGATGCGCCTGCTGATCCCGCTGGCCGGTCTGGTCGACATCGGCGAGGAACTGGCGCGGCTGAACAAGCAACTGGAGCGCGAGCGCAAGGGACTGACCCAGGTCACCGGCAAACTGGCCAACGGGCGTTTCGTCACCAACGCGCCGGCCGAGGTAGTGGAAAAAGAACGCCAGCGCAAGACCGACCACGAACGCAGCGTCGAGGAACTCGAAGCCCAGATCGCGAAGCTGGAAAAACTCTGAATCCGGAAATCGTCTCTCACGAAGCCCCCGAGCCGTGTGACGGCCCGCTGTCGCGTGCAGGTTGGTGCGTTACGCCTTCGGCTCAACGCACCCTACGCGGGCAATAGTGGTTTTGTAGGGTGCGTTGAGCGTAGCGAAACGCACCAGTCGTGCCCTTCGTGCCGTCTTCGTGTCCTGCTTTCCTTTTCCTTGCGTTTGTTTTACACCTTCACGAGAACGGTCTGCATGGAAGCTCAGAACACCCCTGTGCAAGCGCGACGGGCTTGACACGGAGCGGCAGGGGCGCAAATACTGGAGCGCCTCGCAAACCCATTTTTTTCGCGCCCGGACGCCGTCGGTACATGCAAAAAATCCAGCAGCACGAAGCCGGCGCCGACGATGAGGCACTGGAACCGGTCTACCAGGCCCTGCGCCAGATCGCGCGGCGCGAGCGCGCCCGCAACCCCAGCAATACGCTGAACACCACTGTGCTGGTCCACGAAGCCTGGCTCAAGCTCGAACAGGGCCAGCGCGACTATGCCGATCTGAAGCACGAGAAAGCCACCTATGCACTTGCAATCCGACAGATCCTGGTCGACTACGCGCGCGGTCGGGCCAGCGCAAAGCGAACGCCAAGCGACGAGTACGAGCAGTTCCAGATCGGTCAGCAGCAGCCGCGCACCGCAGACGAAATCCTGGCCATGGACCAGGCCCTGACCCGGCTTGAACAAGTCGACGAACGTCTAGCCCGGCTGGTCGAACTGCGCTTTTTCGTCGGGCTGTCAACCGACGATGCGGCCGATGTTCTCGACATCTCACGACGCACGGCGGCGCGCGACTGGCAGCGTGCCCGGGCATTCCTCAAGGCGGTGCTGGAATGACACTGGACGCCGCCACATGGTCGCGCGTCACCGAGATCTTCGAACGTGTCGCCGAACTTTCTCCCGCCGAGCGCAACGCTACAATCGAAGACTTCGCGCCGGATGCCGTCGTGCGCGAATGGCTGGACAAGCTGCTGACCGCGCATGACGACCCCGACGAACTGCTGATCGACCGGACCGTCAAGGGCGTGGTCGAGGCGCTGGCCGACGACGAGCCGCCAGAGGCAGAAGCCGCACCCGATGCGCCCGTTCAGCTCGGGCCGTGGCGGCTGGTCGAGGAAATCGCCACCGGCGGCATGGGGCGCGTGATGCTGGGCGAGCGCTGCGACGGGCGCTACGAGCAGCGCGTGGCCGTCAAGTTGCTGGCCGGACGCTCCCGAAGCGCCGCCGACGCCGAACTGCTGGACCGCGAGATACGATTGCTGGCGCGGCTCGAACACCCGGGCATCGTGCGCCTGATCGACGGCGGTCTGACCGGGGCCGGCCAGCCCTACCTGGTCATGGAATACGTCGATGGCGAGCCGATCGATGAATGGTGCCGCCGCCGCCAAGCCAGCCTGAATCAGCGCGTTGAACTCCTGCGGCAACTCGCCGACGCACTGTCGCACGCGCACCGGCGCCTGATCGTACACGCCGACATCAAACCGTCGAACGTACTGGTCGACAAGGACGGCCGGGTACGGGTGCTGGATTTCGGCATCGGCGAGCTTATTCGCGAGCGCGCCGGCCCTGAAGGTCGTGCGCTGCGCTGTTCACCGGCCTGGTGCGCCCCGGAGCAACTCCTGGGAACCTCCAGTGCCTCGGTCGCCCAGGATGTGTTCGGCCTTGGCGCGCTGCTGCTTCGGCTGCTAACCGGACGCCGGGTTCGCGAAGGCAGCCGGATTACGCGCTGGCTGGGCGGCACCATTTCAGCGGACACTGAACACCCGCCGCCACCATCGACCGCCTTGTTGCAGCACCTGCCGCGCGCGCGTGTGCGCGGAGATCTGGACGCCATCTGTCTGCGCGCGCTGGCTGCAGAGCCGGAGGTGCGTTACGCATCGGTGGACCTGTTCGATGCCGACCTGCGGGCCTGGAAAGATAAGCGGCCGGTTGCAGCCCGGCCGCTGGCACCGCCCGCACGACTGGCACGCTGGGCCCGGCGCCACTGGGTGCCGGTGGCTGCGGCCACGATCACGCTGGGCGGCCTGCTCACGGGCATCGTCCTGGCCAATTCCAGCGCCCGCCAGATGCAGATCGCCGCCGATCAGGCGCGCGTGGAGGCCGAACGGGCCGACGCCGTTCGCGACTTCGTGCTCGACCTGTTCCGGGCCGCCGACCCGCTGCGCGCCGGCGGCGCCGAATTGAGCACGCGCCAGGTCCTGGCCGGCGCCGGCGAGGCGCTGGAGCGCAGCCCCGAGCTGTCCGGCGATGCCCGCCTGGAAGTGCTCAACGTGCTCGCCGACGTGCAGCGCACGATGGGCTGGACGGACGATGCCGAGTCACTGCTGGCTCAGGCAATGCATCTCGTGGAGACCGATCCCGCGCTGGCGCCGGAAGCGCGCGCCGAAACGCGCATCCAGCTCGGCCTGGCCGAAGTCGAGAAACAGGAGTTCGACCAGGCACTGGCCCAGTTTCGGCAGGCCGAAGTCGAACTGGGGGCGCTGGAAACCCCGGCTGCGACGCGCGTGCGCGCCAGAGCCCATACCAATATCGGCTCGGTGCTGGCCCGCCTGGGTCGCGACGACGAGGCGAACAACGCACTGGACCGGGCCGAGGCCCTGCTGGCGATACTGGATCCGCCAATGCTCGAGTTGGAACTGGTCGTGGCCGCCGCTCGCGGCGTAGCCGCATAACCCCGCGACGCCTAAGAGAACCCGTTGACCTACATGCAACGCGCACTGGACATCCAGTACGTCCTGGGCAACGAACACGAAGCGTCGGTGGTCACCTCGCTGGGCAATCTGGCCGCGGTCTCGGCCCAGCTCGGCCGCCTCGAACAGGCGCTGGAATACGATCGTCGGGCCGTGGAAGTGGCGCTGGAGGCCTACCCCGGGGGCCACTCCACCATCGGGCGCGCCTGGTATTCGCTGTCCGATTCGCTGCGCCAGACAGGCCGCTACGACGAAGCACTTTCGGCGCTGGACGAGGCGCTGGCGATTCAGCGGCAGGCCGGCATGGAGGCCGAGATCGAACTGATCGATCTGGCTCGCGCGCGCACCTTGTTCGCATTCGGCCGGTATGACCAGGCCGCCTCGGTCGCCGCCGCCGTGCGCCCGGCACTCGCGCAGCGCTGGGGCGAAGGATCGCGCGAGGCGCTGCTGCCGCTGGAAGTGGAGCTGGCCGCCCGGGGGACCGCTTCGCCGGATATTGCGCTGGAGAAACTGGTTGCCGAAGCCTCGGAACGTCTGTCGGCACTCGACGAGGACCAGCGCGGCGCCTCGATCGCCGACCTGCTGCGCTGGCGGCTGGCCGAGATCGAACTCAACCGCGGCCGTCCCGACCGGGTCGGATACTGGCTCGATTTTCAGCGCGGCGGCGCGGCCGAACCGACTCAGTCGACACTGGTCCTGCGCTGGCTCGCGGTCCAACTGCGGCGCCAGGCACAGCTCGGCGTCGCCGATGCTGACCTGGAGGCCCGGCTGACCCGGGCCATGGAACGGCCCGGGAGCAACGCCGACGCCCGGGCCTACGCCTGGTGCGCGATGGCCGAGTCGGCACGCGCCGGCGGCGACCAGGCGGCGCTGGAGATTGCCATGCAGCGGCTCGACGAGATGCTGCGCGATGCACCGCTGAGCGAGGAATCCAGACAGATGGTTTTCACCCTGCGCAGCGCTGATCGCGCCTGATCGGGCTGTTTCCTTATTCGGCCGGCTCCAGGGAATAGACCACGCCGACGGTCGCCTCGAAGCGGACCGGGCGCGGTTCCACCGGCAGTGCGAACTCCGCTTCGGCCATGCTCATCCGGATGGCGGGCGGTCGTATTTCATTACCACCGATTACGCCCGGCGAGCGGCCGGCCAGGTCGTGCATGGGCTCGTAAATTGCGTTCATTCGCGTTCATTTGCGGTTCCGGATTGAACTTCAATCGAGCGTTTCGTCATCGGCAAAGCGCGCAAGCTGCTGCCGCGTCCGGTCGACTTCCAGCCGGAACACGTCCGGGCGCGCGTAGTGCCCGGACGGGTCGAAATTGTGGCGGGCACGGAGGACCTGTTCGTGATCGATTTCGGCCACGAACAGACCTTCTTCGTTTTCCACCGGATCGATCAGCCAGCCGCCGTCGGGACCGGCCAGGCAGGAACCACCAGCCGCCCACGGCATATCGGCCGCGGCGTCGCGCAGCTCGTCACCGCCCGGCAAGTCAACGGGCAGATCTTCGGCGCGCATCAGGCCTGAAACCGATAACACGAAACTCCGGCCTTCCAGTGCCATGAAACGCGTGATTTCGGCGGTGTTGCGTGCATTTCCCGGCCAGATCGCGACATGCAGGTCTTCGCCCTGGGCCTGCAGACTGGCCCGGGCAAGCGGCATCCAGTTCTCCCAGCAGTTCAGCGCGCCGACGGTAAATTCGCCCAGGCGCCAGGTTCGCAGCCCGTTGCCGTCGCCTATGGCCCAGACCAGGCGCTCTTCGTAAGTGGGCATCAGCTTGCGCTGCAGCGCATGAACGGTTCCGTCCGGTCCGATAGAGACGGCACTGGCGTAGACACTTTCGCCGCGACTGGCCGGCCGCTCCAGGATGCCCAGCACAACGGCGCAGCGGTTGCGGCGCGCGGCATCGATGACCGATTCCAGGTGGCCGGCTTCGATATCCACGGCCTGATCAACATAGTGGGCGAACAGTTCCTGCTGCAGATCGTTGCCGAATCGTGCGCCGTCGGTGCGCTCGACCCAGAACGGGTAGCCGGGCACCAGACATTCGCCGAACGCGACCAGGCCCACACGCCGCTTGCCAGCGGCGTCGATCTGCTCGACCACGCGCTCCAGCGTGGCAGCCCGATCCAGCCAGACCGGAGCGATCTGGGCGGCGGCTACGCGCAGCGGCTCAGTTCCCGCGGCCACGCCGGTCTCTCACACGCCGGTCACCGATGTGATGGACCATGACCAGCGCGTCCTCGCGGCCGTTGTCACCGGGGTAATAGCCCGGCCGCCGACCGATCACATGGAAGTCGTTTTGCCGGTACAGCCTGATCGCACTCTTGTTCGAAGGCCGAACCTCCAGGAATAATCGCCCGGCCTGGCGAAGGTCTGCATCGACCAGCACGCCGTCGAGCAGCAGCTGGCCCAGGCCACGGCGACGGTGATCGCCCGCCACGCACAAATTGAGCAGGTGCGCCTCGCCAGCAGCCGCCGACAGGATCGCGTAGCCGGAAATTTCGCCGTTGCATTCGGCCACGCGACAGCAATAGCCGATCCGCAGGCAGTCGTGGAATATGCTCTTGCTCCACGGATATGGATACGAAGCCTGCTCGATCTCGTGCACCGCATCGGTGTCGGCACGGCTCATCGGGCGAATGGCATATTCGGGCGCGAGTACTGCGACCATGCTCAACCCTCCAGCAGCGGCTTCAATCGCTGCCAGAGCGCGCGGCGCGCGTCGCCGGAGACAGCCAGTGTATCCAGCGCACCGGCATGGACCAGGTGCTGCGCGCTTTCACCTTCGGCGAACACCAGCGCGTGGCCGATGCCGTGCGCCTCCCAATCGGTCATCGCAACGCCGGACTCGGGCGAGTCCGACCAGGTACCGAAGCGGCACTCGCGGGTACCGAGCGTGGCGCGAATGTCTTCCAGCAGCGTGGCGTGACGGGCGCGCTCGGCATCGTCGACCACCAGCAGCCAGCGACCAGTTCCGGCCTCCAGCCGGATTCGGCCGCTCGTAGGCGGCGATTCGGACTCGGCACCCTGCCCGCGTCCGCGAAGCCGCCAGACCGGGATGTCCATCGCCTCCAGGCGGGATATTGCGGCTGGATCAATCACGTTCGACAGGTTCCGGCTTGCGTTTGCGCCGACGCTGGTACCGGCCGCGCAGGGTCACGACCAGCCCGGAGGTGACGTACAACGCACCGATGGTGAACAGCACCGCGGGAAGGTCGATGGCAAGCAGCACGATCACGATCAGGAGCACGAAGATCCATGCGATCGGCACCCGTTCGCGCTCACGCCTGGCGCCGCCCTTGAAACTGAAATAGCGCAGCCTGGACACCATCAGCGCGCCCAGCATCACGGTGAGCACCAGCATCGGCCAGGCGACGGTCTCCGGCCCGATGCCGCGGCTTTCGCAGAACCATATCGTGGACACCAGCGTGCCGGCGGCGGCCGGGCTGGCCAGCCCCTGGAAATAACGCTTGTCGGCGACACCGGCCTGGGTGTTGAAACGGGCCAGGCGCAGTGCGCCGCAGGCCGAATAGAAGAATGCACTCAACCAGCCGATCTTTTCGCCGATCGGTCCGGCCAGTTCCACCGATGAAAGCGACCAGCTCCAGACCAGAATGGCCGGCGCCAGGCCGAACGAGACCATATCCGAGAGGCTGTCGTACTGCACCCCGAATTCGGACTGGGTGCCCGTCATGCGCGCGACCCGACCGTCGATGCCGTCCAGCAGTCCGGCGACCACCACGGCAATGCATGCGGCAACCGGTTCGCCCTGCACCGCGGCGATGATGGCGTAGAAGCCCGCCATCAGGGCCGCCGTCGTCAGCGCGTTGGGCAGCAGGTAGGCGCCGCGCGCCAGCGGCGGTTTGTTTGTGGTTTCATCGTCGGCCAAGTCGGTGCTATCCTTTCGAAAGTTATGGTGCGAACACCCTGATCTGGCACCATATCGTAAACCGAGACCCGGTTGCGTGCATCCTGCAACCGGACCGGCCGGCTCGCCACAGGACAGGCCCGAATCAAGACAGGAAATCACCGTGACCAATCGACTGACGCTACTCGTGTTTTTGTGTGCACTACTGGCCGCGGCTCCCGCGGCGGCAAAAACCTACTATAAGTGGACCGGCGAAAACGGCACGGTGCACTTTACCGCCGATCCGCCGGAGGATCGCGATTACGAGACCATCAACACCTCAGGCCAAGTGACCGGCAGGTCCGGCGATCAAGCCCGGCCTGCGCCGGTCGAACAGGCCGAGGATGCCGAAGATGTGCAGATGCCGCGCGCGGCCGCGCCCGACCCGGAGGCCGTCGCGGCCCGTTGCGAACAGGCACGCGAAAACCTGTTCTGGCTGCAGAGCAAGCGGCGCATCCTTGTCGAGGGCGAAGACGGTGGCAAAACCTTCGCCGACCCCGAAGAGCAGCAGCGCCTGATCGAGGAAAACCAGGCCCTGATCGACGAGTGGTGCCAGGACTAGTGGTCCTTCAACCTGATAAATCCTAACGAGAACGTCAATCAACCAGTCTTTCCAAATAAAATCAATAATCTGCGTCCATCTGCGTAATCTGCGGTTTCATGTTGTTCTGTCCGAACTTCCCCGATTCGAAAATTGCCGCGGCACTGCGGTAGACTTCCCGGCTTGACTTCCAGGCTTTCGGGACACCCATGAAAACCAGCGCTTTCCACCTCGCCACACTGCGCGAGGTTCCCGCCGACGCCGAAATCGTCAGCCACCGGCTGATGCTTCGTTGCGGCATGATCCGCAAGCTGACCTCGGGCATCTATTCGTGGACTCCGCTGGGCCTTAAGGTGCTGCGGCGCGTCGAGCGCGTGGTGCGCGAGGAAATGGATGCCGCCGGCTGCCTGGAAATGCTGATGCCGTCGGTACAACCCGCGGAGCTGTGGCGCGAAACCGACCGCTGGGACAACTTCGGGCCGCTGCTGCTGAAGATGACCGACCGGGCCGGACGCGAGTACGCCTTCGGACCCACCCACGAGGAAGTCATTACCGAATTCGCGCGCGCCGAGCTGCGCTCGTACAAGCAACTGCCGGTGTGCTTTTACCAGATCCAGACCAAGTTCCGCGACGAGATCCGACCGCGCTTCGGCGTGATGCGCGCGCGCGAGTTCCTGATGAAGGACGGCTACTCGTTCCACGTCGACGAGGCCAGCCTGGATGACTTCTACCAGGTGATGTACAAGACGTATTCGCGCATCTTCGAGCGCCTGGCGCTGAAGTTCAAGGCGGTCATCGCCGATTCGGGCAATATTGGCGGCGCAACCAGCCACGAGTTTCATGTACTGACCGATTCGGGCGAGGACCAGATCGCGCACGTTCCCGGCGGCCGGTTCGCCGCCAACGTCGAGCTGGCCGAGGCCGTCGCGCCGGACGAACGTCGGCAACCGTCGGAAGAAATGCGCAAGGTCGATACGCCCGACGCCAAGACCATCGAGCAGCTGGTCGACCAATTCGGCCTGCCGGTGGCCAAGACGGTCAAGACGCTGGTGGTGCACGCCGCCGACGACCAGCCGACCACACTGATCGCGCTGCTGATCCGTGGCGACCATGAACTCAACGCCGTCAAGGCCGAAAAGCTGCCCCAGGTGGCCAGCCCCCTGACCATGGCCACCGAGGCCGAGATTCGCGACGCCATCGGCGCCGGACCCGGCAGCCTGGGCCCGGTCAACCTGCCCATTCCGATGATCATAGACCGCGCGGTAGCGGCAATGAGCGATTTCGGCGCCGGTGCCAATATCGACGACAAACACTTCTTCGGCATCAACTGGGAACGCGATACCGCCCTGCCCGAGGTTGCCGACCTGCGCAACGTGGTCGCCGGCGACCCGGCGCCCGACGGCTCCGGCACCCTGGAACTGATCCGCGGCATCGAAGTCGGCCACATCTTCCAGCTGGGCACCAAGTACTCGGAAGCCATGAATGCGGTGGTCATGGACGAAGACGGCCGCGCCGCGCACCCGTGGATGGGCTGCTACGGCATCGGCGTATCACGCATCGTCGCCGCGGCGATCGAGCAGAACCACGACGACGCCGGCATCATCTGGCCGGAGCCGCTGGCGCCGTTTTCCATTGCAATTCTGCCGCTCAATCACCAGAAGGCCCATCGTGTGCGCGAAAAGGCCGAGGCGCTTTACGAACAACTCACCGCCGCCGGTGTGGACGTGCTGCTGGACGACCGCCCGCTGCGACCGGGCGTGATGTTCGCCGACGCCGAACTCATCGGCATCCCGCACGTGCTGGTCATCGGCGAAAAGGGCCTGGACAAAGGCATCGTCGAATACCGCAGACGCGGCGGCGAAGAAGGCGAGATCGCGATCGAGGACGTCGTTTCGCGCGCGCTGGAGCTGGCGGGCAAAAGCGGGTAGTTTACTAATGCAATCAGAAGTATTGCATTAGTAAAAAGCGTTACACGAAGAGCACGAAGAAGGCACGAAGGACACGAAGAAAAACAGGCTCGTCCGCAGAATTTGTGGGCTCACAGAGAAGATATTTCCTCTCGCCAAACCGCCAAGAACGCCAAGGATTCAGGTGCGTGTAATTCCATGCTTCATGGGCGCCTCCCCAAAATTGAGCAAATACCCGAGCTTCCTGTCGGTGAGCTTTAGATATGTGAGGAGCTGCTTGTTGTGCGCGTTGTTGAGTCTTTCGACACACTCATTCTTCCCATTCCATTGGTGTTCTTGGCGTCTTCGCGTCTTGGCGAGAGCAAAAATTGATCCGGAAAAACCGACCCAAAAAATGTGCTCAGCCGCCATTATTTTTGCCTGCACATCATACCCTTGGCGCCCTTCTACGCGCGAAACATCTACCCACAGATTTTGCGGAGGAGCCGAAAAACAATAACCACGTTCCCCTTGATTCAAAGGAAAAGGGGGTCAACGCTTTTCTTCGTGTTCTTCGTGTTCTTCGTGTTCTTCGTGTTCTTCGTGTTCTTCGTGCCCTCTTCGTGCCCTCTTCGTGTCCAGCTTTTGGGTTTCATTTGTGCTTATTCGCGTTCATCTGTGGGCAGCTTTTCCGGGATCCACCCCCGAATCCCGCATCCATCACGATTGCGCATCGGGACCCAGGTGGGAATAGCCGCGTTCGCGTGCCAATTCGACCTGGCGTGAACGTTCGCGCAGGCTGCCCAGCCGCGCATCATCGAACACCTGGCCGCACAAGCGGCATTCGCCGTCGGCCGAGATCGGCGGCACGCCGGCCGGGTCCAGGCCTTCAGCGGGCTTGCGGCAACCGCGACAGACGACACGGCCGGTAGGCCTGAGCGAGTCGTCCACGCTGACCCGGTCGTCGAACACAAAACATTCACCGTGCCAGCGCGACGCCTCCGGCGGCGTGGCGGCGATATAGCCGAGAATGCCGCCGTGCAACTGGAACACTTCCGAAAAGCCGCGCGCCTTGAGCCAGGCGCTGGCCTTCTCGCAACGCACCCCGCCGGTGCAAAACATCGCCACCGGCTTTTCGGGATTCAGGTGCCTGCGGCAGTATTCCTTGAATTCGGTAAACGAGGAAGTATGCGGATTCACTGCACCTTCGAAACTGCCAATGCCGTACTCGTAGTCGTTGCGCGCATCGACCAACTGCAGACCCTCGCGTTCCAGCAGCGCGTTCCACTCCAGCGGCGAAAGGGCCCGGCCGGCGTTTTCCGGCGTGGGTTTGACGCGAGGATCGAAGGTGACGATTTCGTCGCGGATGCGCACCTTCAGCCTGAGGAACGGCGGCGCATCGACCCGCTGGCGATTGACCACCGGCGCGTCGCAGCCCAGCCGCCGGCCGATCCACGCCAGCCAGTCATCCAGAGCACGAGCCGGTCCGCTCAAACTGAAATTGATGCCTTCGGCGGCAAGCAACACCGTGCCCTTCAGGCCCGACTGCGCCGCATTCAGTTCGATGCGTTCGCACCACAACGGCAACTGATCGAGCTCGACGAACTGGTAGCCGCTCAGGATTTCGGCGGGCTGGTGGTTTTCGCTTGCCATGGCCGCATTTTACCCGGGGTCGGCCTGCCGGGCGTCGGGCCCGCAGCGTCGTGTTTCCGGGGCTGCGCGCAGTGGCTTGCCGACAGTTGTGAAATGTGCCGCAAGCAACTGCTTTTGATGCATTTCTCAGCACAAAAAAGAGATTGCCCGACGGCCGCGGTTCTGGTAGTCTGAGTTTGGGAAAACTTTTTTGCGTGGTTGTACTCCAAATACTGAACGCAGGGAAGCACGATATTCGGGCAAGGGCCCGGACAGCCCGGCAACTCCGGGCTTTTGACAGATTGATCAATTGGAAACGAGCGTGATTCGAGTACTTGCCATTTTGCTGATGACGCTATGTCTGGCCGCCGCCGCGCGCGCCCAGGACGAGGCGTATCTGCCGGATTGGCAGCTCGCACCCGTCGATGCGCGCGTCGAATCACCGTTGTCGGCGTTATTCCCGAACGGGCCGATCGCGTTTCGCGGAACGTCGCCGCTGGCCGAACGTCCGCGTCTGTCGGTCTTGCTTTCGCCCACCCCGATGATGCAGGCCAACGACGACAGGCCGCCAATGGTGTCCTGGTCGCTGGAAGCCTGGGAGATGAACACCGCGAGCCTGGCCCACATTCAGTGCAGCCGGGCCACCCGAACCATTCAATCCTTCCTGATCGAGGATTGCCGTTTTGTCGATCAGCCGCTACCCGACAACTCCGGCAACCTGGTCCAGGTCCAGGGCCGCTGGATGGCCGCACCCGGCCTGGCGCTGGGCGGCGGCGCCTACACCGGGCACCAGTCGGCGCTGGCCGGTGCCGGACCGGTCATCGACCCCGGTGCGCTGGGCCTGGCAGGCGGACTGTCCGAGGAAATTCACGGCGTCAACATGAACGTCAGTTTCGGCCTCAGTCTGGGTCAGGTCGGCAGCCTGCTGTTCGACCTTCAGCTGGAACGCTACAGCCAATCCCCCGAATCGTTCTCGCTCAGCCGCGGGTTGGCGCCCTCGATGTTCGAACCGGACCCGTCGGCATTCGACGATCGCAACCATTACAGCAATGCCGGCCAGCTGGGCCTGACATGGCGCGGCGAGCAGTTCGGCGCCGACGTCACCGGCCAGTACCAGGAATTGCCCTACTGGATGGGCGAGCAACTCCAGGGCGAGGGATTCCGCTCGTTCGACCTGGAATTTTCGTGGCGCGCCCCGTCGCGTTCGTCGATCAGCGTAGGCGTATCCAACGTGCTCAATCGCCTGCCCGGTGCCCGAAACGCGGCCGATGCGGGCATGGAAGAGACCGTCGACGGCATTTACGGTCGCATCCCCTACGTGCGCTACAAGCATGACCTGTAGAATACGGGCACTCTGAAATCACCAGGATCCGTATCGTGAATCTTTCGAGGCTGGTACTCGTTTCGGGATTGTTGGTCTTCTCATCGCTGCTGTCGGCACAGTCCGACCAGCCGTTCTCGTCGCTTGAAGAGCGGATGACCGGGCGCGAGTTCAACGAGGCCGGGCTCAACAAGCTGACCCCGGAAGAACTGGCCGCACTCAATCGCTGGATCCGCGAGCGCTCGGTCGCCGAATACGAAGGTCCGCCCGAAGGCAGCGCGTTACCCGATCGGCCCGGCGAAGTCCCGGCCAAAGACCGGATGGCGCGTGAACGATTCCAGTCCCGTATCGTCGGCGAATTCATCGGCTGGACCGGGGATACGGAATTCGAGCTGGAAAACGGCATGGTCTGGCGTCAGGTCGGGAACGGTACCTTCTTCATCCCACCGGTTGAAAACCCGGTCGTCACCATCCGCCCGGGCGTCATGAGTTCCTGGGTGCTCAGCGTGGAAGGCTACAATACGTCCACGCGCGTGGAACGCATCAAGTAGGCAATCGGAGTTTTTAGCGCTTGCGCGGGTCCTCGCGCAGGCGCAGCCAGATCAGCCAGCTCCAGCTCGCGACATAACCGAGCAGCCCGAAACCCAGCAACACCCCCGGTACCAGGGGAATCGGCAGCGAAAGCCCCTGCGGCCCGGCCAGCCACCAGACAATCATTCCGGCAACAACCAGCGTCATGGCGGCGTACGTGAGATTGCGGGCGCGGTATATCCTGTCGCGCCAGCGCCGCAGCAGCAACCGCTCACGATCGGACTCGCTCAACTCGCCGACGGGTTCGTGGCACGACGGACAAGCCTTCGAGACTGAAGACATTCGGCGGCCACAGGCCGGACAGTGGATGATTGCCATGGCAGTAAAAAGCGGTGGGAAGCAGATCATCAATTATGCATCCCGGCGGGCCAACGTGCAGCGGCCTAGGGTAAAGCTACACTCCGACTCCGTGCAGCCCCCGGAAATACTACTCTCCGGGCTTCCAGCTCCAAAAATTTACCTGATTATGTATGAGATGCAGCTAGAGAACGCGGTGTCTATCAGATCCGCTTTTTTTATTGAAACCGCAAATGAACGCAAATGAACGCAAATCTTGACGAACCCAAGGAGCAATCTGATCGGTGCTGAGCGTGCGGTTTTTGGGTCACCAATCCGGATCTGATTCAGGTTTTAAGGAATTATTGGGGCTATTTACGTTTATTAGCGTTCATTTGCGGTTTAAAACGGTTTGTCGGAACGCCCGCCGACGATCACGGAACCCTGGCTGAGTCATCTAGTGGTCCTTCAACCTGATAAATTAGGATTCAGTTGGTCTGTCAGCGTTC
>JBBDSL010000007.1:0-61933 GCA_040904965.1 Wenzhouxiangellaceae bacterium | reverse complement strand
GGGACGACAGCCCGGCCGCGAAGGCGTCCCCGCGCCAGTCCTCGAAGAGTTCGCCCCCGTAAATCATGAGGTCGCCCGGCGAGATGACCGGCGTCCAGGTAATCACGGGCTCGGTGAACTCCGGACGGGTGTCGTGATCGGGTATTTCGCGCCCGTCGTAGTGATCGCCGTTGGAGACGATCGGATAACCATAATTCGCGCCGCGCACGATGCGGTTCAGCTCGTCGCCGCCGGCCGGGCCCATCTCGATCGCCCAGAGCTGCCCGTCGGCATCAAAGGCCATGCCTAAGGGGTTGCGATGGCCCAGGGTCCAGATTTCGTCGTAGGGGCCGACCCCATCGACCAGGGGCTCCTCCTCGATGTAGTTGACGAACGGGTTGTCCGCCGGAATCGAGCCGTCCTGCTTGAGACGCAGGATCTTGCCCATGTTGCTCTGCATGTCCTGCGCCGGCGTGAACTTCTGTCGATCGCCGGAGGAGACCCACAGGTAGCCGTCGTCGTCGAAGGCGAGGCGATGGCCGTAGTGGCCGTCGTCGAGCACCTTCGGATACTGGCGCCAGATAACCGCCGCGTCGGAGAGCCGGCTGCCGCGCTCGCCGAGTTCGAGGACGGCGCGCACGACCGCCGCACCCCGGGTATCGCCGACACCGCTCTCGGCGTAGCTCAGGTAAATGGTCCCGTTATCGGCGTATTCCGGGTGCAGGACCACGTCGCCCAACCCGCCCTGGCCGCGGTAGTCGACGTCCGGCAGGCCTTCGACCGGTCCCGATTGCGCACCTTCCTGCGTCACCACCCGGAGGTTCCCCTTCTTCTCGGTGACCAGCATGCGGCCGTCCGGCAGGAAGGTGAGGGCCCACGGTTCGTCGAAGGAAGTGATGGGCTCGACCGAAAATGGCAGCTCGTCCTGGGCCTGGACGGTGAACGCGAGCAGGATTCCGAGCAGCGCTGGCAGTGCGGATCGTAGATACATGGGTCACCTGTCGTTCATGAATTGGCTTATTACCTTAACGAATCCACGTGACCGCGTGCAGGAAGGTCGAGCGCGGCATTTTCTCATCCGGGAGAACGGGAGAAAGCGGACACCCACCTGATCCCTCGGTTGTTGCTGACAATCCAATCGGTCTTGATCTCGATGGGTGACTGGAGCGCGTTTTCTCACGCGCATCCGAACATCGCAGCTCGTCCTGAAGAGATCGTCTGGTCCGAGGAGTACGTAGCGACAAGGTAAGCAGCCAAACAAAGGATTCGGGACAAGCATCGAAAGAGGAAATTTCTTACAGAAATTCGCGCTGATTTCCGATAGCGCGGACATGACCGGGGTGCCAGAATACCGGCATGACCTATCCACGCAGTCATCTGGTCCGAAGACAAGCCCGGCTATTTCCACGTCGTGTCGCGCTGGGTGCGGCGTGCATTTCTGTGCGGCAAGGATTCGCTGACCAAGCAGTGCTTCGAGCACCGCAGGCAGTGGATCGAAGCGCGGATTCTGGAGCTGGCTGATTGCTTCGCCGTGTCGGTCTACGCATTTTCTGTGATGTCGAACCACACCATATGTGGAGCTCTACATAAGGTGTGATTGCTCATCAGGCACCAGGCCCAGACGCACCAATTAAACCGCCCACACCTCGCCTGGAGCAATCCTATACCTTCCGAGCGGGGCCCGTCACCATGCAGTTTCGATGGTAGACCCCACTGACCCTTTGATCAGCTTAGCCGAGCCTAATGCATGAAACAAGACCCTGAGATTTCCGAATATCGACTACACTTGCGATCAGAGCGACATCGGTAACCAATTGAATTTATTTGGTTATTAACCGGACACTAGTGTTAGTTGTTGTTATTTTACTCGGGACCTTGTTCTTTACCTGCGAGCCTGAACGAGCGAATCCCTATCGATAACGTTAAGCTACCGAACGCGACCGAAAACCACGTGAGAAATGCCGACTTAGCATCGATTTTAAAGAGCAAAACACCGAGAAGCATAACAAGGCCGCCGATGGTCGAAATGATAAGGGCGGTGCGAACGAGTTGTGAGAAGACGATATTTTTGATCCAAATAGTGAATCGGCTTTGTCTAGGAGCATCCGCTTTCGTTCGCTTTGCTTCAATCAAAAGCGCTCTGGTTTGCTTAGAGAAAACTGTCAAGCATGAAACTGGACTTGGAATATCAAACCGGCTGAAATGGCGATTTAAACTTTCCTCAGAAGAAACAGCGACAAGCAAATAGAAGGCATGGAGATGCTCTATAGCTGACTTGACTTTTTCAAAATTTTCAGGGCTTCGAGGTGGGTTTATGTTTGTTGGGGTAAATGCTGAAAGGGCAAATATGATTGAGCGTTTATCCCTCGGAATATCTTTAGTCTCAAGCCACTGCCGTACCGGATCCTTGTACCAGCCCTTCTTTAGTGGCGAGGTAGCTATAGCAATTGATGAAACCCGATGGAATGCAAAAAAGAGTCGCACTGCAGAGAAAACAGAGCCTGCGCTATTAAAAGCGACGAGGCGCTCAAGAAGGACGCTTGTAGCCAATATACCTTCTCTGTGTATAAATTTACGAGAACGAAAAGAACGAAGCGACCACGGAAAGATAGAAACTGAAACAGAAATAAGTAGTAGCGCACCGACTAAATGATAAAGCCAGTACACAGCAGGAACAAGGTAATAAACATAAACCTCCGGTGATAGTTCCGACGCCACTCTATTCAATTGTTGATTGTTAAAGCTCAAGAAAGGCGTTTCAAGCAAATATTGGGAGGCAGCTGGCGGCACTCCCCAGTAGTGGCCGTACTTCACGGCAGCATAAAGCGCAATCATGAGCAGCAATAGAATTAAAGGATTCCCAAACCGTCTTCGCCTCCTTTTCTTAGCTTCTTCGACTAACTGCGCCTGATAGAGGGCCACACGCGGATCGTTCTTTATTGCATTATATTCCAAAGCCATATTTATCGCTTCCTAAGATTGGCATCTTATCTCTAGCCCAGGGCGAACTTGGCTGATATTTATTTTTAAAACGGCCACTTAATGAGTTATACCGGACACCCATGAACTTTTTGCTCAGGCGGGTTCGCGGCGGATGAAGAACGCGCCCAGCGACGCAGACACCAGTCCTTGGAACGGGGCGAGCCAGAGGTTCGACTTGGTCATCAGTGTCGAAGAACCCATCTCGGAGAAAGGTCCGGCCAAAATGGTAATCAGCACGACGCTTATATACGCAGCTGAGAGGCCGAAGGCGAGTCGGTAGATAAATCTGTCGACGTTTTTCACCGAGCCCTCCTTCCCAAGCGCGTCAAGCACGAAAACAGCTACCATGAGCGATAGCGTAGGCATGAGGGTCGGCAAAAGCCATCCCCACGCCAACTCTGGATCGTCGCCGTACCGCCCGCCAATGGTTTGCACTAAAAAAAGCAGAAAGATGAAACCGGCTCCTGTGAACCAGAGTAGTGCCAGCCGTTTCTTACATTGCATCCAAGGCACCTTCACTCTACTCCTCCGCATTGCTTTCAATGGAAGGTAGCAACCCCGAGCGCTGCAAATGAGTACGTGCGGTGAGCCGCCCTGAAATGAGTAGGGGATCGCTAAACTCGGATTTTTCAAACTCGTATACCAGAACCGTCGTCCGAAAAATTGACGTGTAACGGCCCCGAGCCACGGCGCTGGGGAGCCGATTCATGCCCTCTTGCAGCCACTCCATAGCTTCCTCGCGGCGGACCATCTCCTTGCTCTGATTGAAGGGGTGAGGCGAGACGACGAACACGAGAATTCGAAAATAGCCTGGATTGGCTGTAAAAAGTGCGCGCAGGACCGTCCGGAGATCGAATTGCCGGACAGGACCGGCGTCTGCCGACCAACGATCAGGAGGATCCAGCGGCGTGCCGTCGGGACCTATCTGCTCCAGCCGCGTAACGAGGGCAAACCCGTCCGGCACGGAAAAATAACTTCTTTCAACGTACCCCGCCCCACTTAGCGCCTGCCCCAATTGCTCGTCCAGCTGGCCAAGCGTTGTACTATGTCCCGACATGCGCAAGGCCGAGTCATTCAGGTTCATCACCGTCGAAGCCTTCGGGGGCGGCCACGGAAAGGACGGAAGCTCAGCAGCAGCTGCTTCTGCGCGTTCTGCGGCCATGCGTTCCGCTTCAGCGCGAGCGGCAGCCTCTGCGGCAGCACGGCGTTCCGCCTCGGCGCGGGCTTCGTCGTCAGCGGCAGCCTGCTCGTCCGCAGCCTCATCCGCCTCCATCGAATCGTCCGGCGTTGAGCTGCACGCGGCGAGCGCAAGCCCGAGGAGCCCGCCGGCCAGAATCTTGGAGATGCTGCTTTGATTGCCAATAGTCATGGGTCCCCAGAATGAAGTCAGGGTCATTCCTTGCTTCTTTTTTAGGACGACCTAGACATCCGCCTACTAGGCAATAATCTACACGAAATCGAGCCGATTTGCGAGTATAGGAACGATAAACGCTCTTCCCCCGAATTCCAGCAGTATCCAGAGACGCGTCAGCTCGCCGCTTGACCACCATTGGCGCCACATCGCCAAATTCTGCCCTTCCGCAGCCAATTCGGCCTCGATACTCCTTGGTGGTCCAACCATTTGCCTGTCACGGCACGAGCGGCGCCGGGCCGCGCCTGGGCAGCGCGCGGCCGGAAGTTGGTTTTCGCAGTTCAGTGGCAGTTCAGTGAAGTTGAATCCCTTGCTGTGCAGGCGGTGCCCGGCTCTCCGGCCACAGGCCGGGCGAGTCCTTGCGGGCCAGGTGACGCAGGATCCGCTCGATGATTGCCGGATCTTCGATGCTCGCGATGACCTTGACCGTCCCGCCACAGGCCGGACCTGTTTCGACGTCTGCTTGAAAGTTCCGCTTGAGCCGTTGTGCCCATCGCATCGCTGCCCTTTGCTCGGCGGTCGTGCGATCTTGTGGTGGTCCCGGCTTGGCGGGCCTTCCATCTCGCCTCCGCCCGGCCAGCGTGATCCGGCCACGATACGGGCTGTTGGGCGCAAATACTCCGTGGAAGCGGGTGAGGTTCAGGCGCGGCGGCGGGACTAGCGCGGCCAGCCGGGCGATGAAGTCCAGCGGCTCGAAGATCACGTAAGTGGTGCCGTCGCGGTACGGGGTTTTCAGCGAGTAGCCGATGTCGCCGCGAGGCGTGATGAACAGCCGTTTTTCCGAGACCGGCGGGCGGCAGATGTAGCGGCACAGCCGTTCCAGTTTGTCGCGCCCAGCCCGGCATGTGCATGGCCCGGCCGTCGCGAGACGGCTTCAGGTCTCGTAGCCGTGGTGTTTCGCGACCGAGTGCACCGCAGGCGTACTCGCCGGTACGTTGAGGATGCGCGACCGAGCGAAATGCCGCGGATGCGGGGCCTGGGGGCGTCGCAGCAGGCCGGGTCATGGATATGCCGGGCTCCTGCTTTGGCCGCCACCCCGGCGTGCAACGAAAAGCCGGGCACGTTGTCGGGCGCGTCGGCCGATCCCTCCTCCCAGCCGTTGTCCGGGAGAGTCTGCAGCGTGAACAGCTTACGGCCCCTGTGCGGGCCGACCGCAATGCGGTAGGTAATGGAGTGGCCGGCCAGATCCTGCATCGGGTCGTCTTCGTCCAGCACCTCGCCCAAGTGAAGCTGCTCGGTGTCGCGCTCGAGCAGCCGCCCCACCCGACGGGCAATCGTGTGGGCTAGTTGCGTCAGTTGGGCCGGTGGGCTGCAAATCCAACCAATGGGAAATCGCTGCCGCGACAACCGGAGCGTTGTTATACGGTGGTGCACGCGGCGCGGCACCGCCCTGGGTGCAGGATTACGCCAGGTTGTCGCTGCCGGCACTCGCGCGCGACATTCCGACCAATCTTGAAACCGAACCGTGGTATCGAGCGACGACTAGCAGTGTGATCATTCGTACTCGCTGTATTGCGTAGTCCGCTCGGCTACTTTCTCTGAACCCGGGACAATGCTTTCCGGCGGGATGAATACCAGCGTCCCGTTTTCACTCAACACCAGGCGCGTGCCCGTTGACCGCGCGCGTTCGCGCGCCCGCTGCGCCGCTCGCTGCAGCGCCGCATCCAAGCCCCGAAGGTCGGCATCCCCCGACTGTTCAATCGGTCGAATCGTCATGACGTGTACTCCAATCGATCACGGTGTCCTCCGATTAGCTTTCCAAAGGCGCGTCACGAGATCCCGGATAACGCCGCGCTTCTGCGCTGCGTTTCCGGGACGACGGGAATAAGAATGGTCGGATAGCAATCCCGCAAGCAGTCGTGAATTTTCAGCTGCCCGACGCAGTCATTTCCGGCACGACCAGGATGTCATCTTTCGCATCGTTGGCCTCGGCCACGGCACCTTCGACAATCGCATCGCGCGCCCCCATCGCATCGTCGAACCTTCCCTGCAGATCCGCGTGCCGCTGCTTCATTCCTTCAGTCACGCGCGGCATGGCGCCGTCGAGGGTGGAATACAGGAACTGCAGGTCGGTGAATAGCTGGTCCTGCCAGTTGAGGACGTCCTGGAAGAACTCGCGTTCGGTGGCGATGTTGCCGGCTTCCCATTTGTCGACGGCGTCGATGACGGCCTGCATGGCTTCGGCTTTTTCGGTCTCGCCCTTGTCTTCGAAGATTTCGTGCTTGATTCGGGCCTGGTCGCGGATTTTTCTTAGCCCGATGAGCGTGGCCTGGAATTCGTCGAGCATGTTGTAGGCGGACTGGACCAGGCGCTGCTGCTCGGCCATGTGCGCGGGGTCGTATTCCTGGCGCGGGTCGAAGCGCACGGTGAGCGGCTGTTCGACTGTGGTGTCGCCGAGCGTCAGGCGCACCGTGTAGTTTCCGGGGGCTGCGGTATAGCCGTCGATCTGCTTGTCGCCACCGGAGGCGATGACGAAGTCGTCGAGCTTGTGTTCCAGCGCGTCGGTCGCGAAGTCCCAGACCGCGCGGTTCAGGCCCTGCCCGGCCGGCAGCGCGTAGGCCGAGCCGGAGCCGCCGCCTTCGGCGCCCTTGTCGGCGCTGGATTCCAGCGTGCGCACGACATTGCCGTCGGAATCGACAAGCTCGAGCGCGAGCGTCTGTTCTTCGAGGCCGGGTTCCTCGGCCAGCGTGTAGTACAGCATGGCGCCGATCGGCGGGTTTTCGCCGGGACCTGCCGGACGATCGCCTTCCAGGCGCAGGATGTCGGCCGTCGAAGGTGCATACAGGTGAGCGGTCGCCTCAATCTGTTCGGCGTCGAACTGCCGGAGCGGCGACAGGTCGTCGAGGATCCAGAACGACCGGCCCTGCGTGGCGACGACCAGGTCGCCGCGCTGGATTCTCAAATCTGTAATCGGCACTGTCGGCAGGTCGTCGGCGTGCAGTTTCTGCCAGTTCTTGCCGCCGTTCTTGTTCTTTCCACCACTGAAGGAAAAGAACAGGCCCATCTCGGTGCCGGCGTACAGCAGACCTTCGCGTTCCGGGTCCTCGCGCACCACGCGCACCCAGTGGCCGTCCGGGATGTTGCCGGAGATCTCGTCCCAGCTTTTTCCGAAATCGTCGGTGACATAGATGATGGGCTCATGGTTGTTGTACTTGTATTTCGTGAACGCGACAAACGCCTTGCCCGGTGTGTGCGGGCTGGCGGCAATGGTGTTGACCATGCCGTCGCCGGCGCGTCGGGGCGTGATGTTTTCCCAGTTCTCGCCGCCGTCGCGCGTGATGTGGACCAGCCCGTCGTCGGTGCCGGCCCAGAGCGTGTCGGCCGAGTGCGGGCTTTCGGCCAGGTACATGATGGTGTTGTAGTTCTCGCTGACCTCGTTGGTGATCGGGAAGCCGCCGGGGCCCTGGTGCTCGGGGTTGTCGCGCGAAAGATCCGGGCTGATCTCGGTCCAGGAGTGACCGCGGTCGATGGATTTAAGCACAACGTTGCCGGCGTGATAGATCACGTTCGGATCGTGTTCGGAGACGATGACCGGCGCGTTCCAGTTGAAGCGGTACTTGCGCTCGGACGGCGAGACACCGAACGCCAGCTCGGGGTAGACGCGGATATCGCGGCTGGTCTCGGTGGCCATGTCGAATTCCTCGATCTGGCCGAGGTAGCAGCCGCCGTAGATGTAGCGCGGGTCGTCGCGGTCGAACGCCAGGTGCGCGCTCTCGCAGCCGGCCACACGCATCCAGTCGTCGCGGCCGATGCCGCCGTCGTCGCCGAACGAGCGAATGGCCACCGTCGAGTTGTCCTGCTGCGCGCCGTACAGCCTATAGAAATAGTCGTTGTCGACGTTCAGGCGGTAGAACTGCGCGGTGGGCTGGTTGTACTGGCTGGACCAGCGCTCGCCGCCGTCGAAACTGATCGCCGCGCCACCGTCGTTGGCGCCGATCATGATGTTCGGGTTGTCCGGATTCAGCCACAGATCGTGGTGGTCGCCGTGGATGGACTGGGCCATCTGCTCGAAGGTCTTGCCGCCGTCGACCGAGCGCATGAACGGCGCGTTGAGCACGTAGACGGTGTTCTCGTCGGTCGGGTGGGCGAAGATGTGCATGTAGTACCACGAGCGCGCCTGCACCCGGCGACTGCCGTTGAGGTGGCTCCAGGTTTCGCCGTAATCTTCACTGCGCCAAACGCCGCCCCCTTGTCCATCATCGGGTTTCGCCTCGATGACCGCCCAGACGCGACCGGGCTTGGCCGCCGACGGGGCGATACCGATCTTGCCCATCAGGTCCGGGAAGTCGTCGGTGCCGATCTCATTCCAGGTCTCGCCGCCGTCGACCGACTTGTACACGCCCGAGCCTTCACCGCCGGAGCGGATCGCCCATGGCATGCGCTGCCAATCCCACATGGTCGCGTAGAGAATGCGCGGGTTGTTCGGGTCCAGCCGCAGGTCCGTCGCGCCGGTCGTTTCGTTGACGAACAGCACATTCTCGAAGTTCTCGCCGCCGTCGGTGGTCTTGTAGACGCCGCGTTGCTCGGTGGGCCCGTAGCCGGCGCCCTGAACCGCGACCCAGAAGATGTCGGGGTTGGTCGGATGAATCTTGACCTCGCCGATATGCCGCGCGTTTTCCAGTCCCAGGTGCGTCCAGGTCCGCCCGCGGTCGGTCGACCGATACGCGCCGTCGCCGTGGCTCGCGGCCACGCCACGCACCGGGCTTTCGCCCATGCCCACGACAATCACGTTGGGATCCGAGGGCGCGATCTCGATGGCGCCGACGCTGGCGGTGCCGAACGCATCGTCGACCGCCTCCCAGCTATTGCCGGCGTCGCGCGTGATGAACACCCCGCCGGTCGCGCCCATCAGGTAGAACTGGTCGTCGGACGGATGCCCGGCCACCGCGGTGGCACGGCCGCCGCGCCAGGGGCCGATCAGTCGCCATTCCATCGCATCCAACCAAGCCTCGTCTTCCGGTGCCTGCGCCTGTGCCGGAAGCGAAACCGCCGCCAGCGACGCGACAACAGCGAGAAAGGCGGCAAAGCGGTGGCATGTATTCATGGCAATCTTCCGATTCGTTGTATGAATTGGTCAGACCCGAGTATAGCGACCGGTGGAAGAGCATCTCAAGCGCACAAGTCCGAACCTGCAACCGCGCTTCAACCCTGCCTCACCGCCTTCTCATAAAGCCCCGGAAAGCGCCCGTTTGGATCGCACTCGCGCTTGAGTGATTCATAGGTCTTGCGGTCGTACTCCGCCCAGAAGGTCGTCTCGTCGTAGGTGCTGCGCGAGTACAGGCTTTTCTTGCCGCCATATCTTGCGACCAGTTCTTCGACCAATGCGTTGTAGTGGCCGTCGGGCTTGTCGGACCGGACCATGTCCCAGAAGCCGAAGTTGATGTAGGGCGTATCCGTTCGTAGCTTGAACAATGAGAATCGTCCGTCGGGCACCACGAACGGGCAGATCCACACCGGTCGGATGCCGATTTCGGCCTCGAATTCGGCCAGAAAAGCCGCGGCGTTGGCGATGGGGCTATCGACATCCTGGATCACCGATTCGGTGCGCGGGCGGATGCGTTGTAACAGGCTCAACGGCCAGCGACGGCTGGCGCGCATGATCTTCTGGTAGGTAACGCTGGACAGGCGCTTGCGGCCCAGCAGCAGCCGCACCGGTTTGAGGTGCGCGCCGACATTCCTGCTGCACCAGAACCAGTCGGTGTCCCAGCGCCAGAGGTAGTCCCGAATGGTCAGGTAATCCTCGCTGTTCTCACGCACGCTTTGCCAGTACTGGCGCATCCAGGTGTAGTCGCCCGGGCGCGTGCCGGCCGGCGGGGATTCGACGAAGTGCGCGCGGCTCAGCACGAACTCGTCTGGACCGAAGTACACGCCGTCGAGGAAGGCGCAGGTCGGTTGCGCGCATTCCTCGCCGATCGCGGCGAACATCCGCTCCGGGTCGTTGTAGGCGGTGTGCGTCAGCCGCACGTACGGGGCGACCGGAATCAGGCCGACGCGAACCCGCGTGGCGTAGCCGAGGCTGCCGTAGGAGTTCGGAAAGCCATAGAACAGTTCAGGGCGCTGCTCGCGCGAACAGGCCAGCACGCGACCGTCGGCAACCAGCACGTCGAGTTCATGCACCGTGTCGTGCACCAATCCGTAGCGGAAACCGCCGGACTCGATGCCGAGCCCGGTGGTGGCACCGCCGACGGTGATGCTTTTCAATTCCGGCACGATGGCCGGCGCCAGCCCGTAAGGCAGCGTTGCGTCGACCAGCTCGGCGTAGGTGGTCATGCCCTCGACCTCGGCGGTCTGTGCCTTCGCATCGATCTCGATGACGTGGTTCAGCGAGGCGGCGTCAAGCTCGGTGCGCTCGGCAGTCTCGCGCGACCGGAACAGGTTGCTGGTGGCTTTTCGCAGCCGCACCGGCCCGTGGGAATCGGCCAATGCTTCGGCCATCGCGTCGACGCGCGCGCGGTGCTCAGCCCAGGCGGCTTCGCGATCCGTCATCGCACCGGCACATAGCGCGGCACATCGCCATGGCTGAGTACAAGCTGCCACAGATTGAGGCCGCGCGCCCGGAACGCGCCGGCACAACTGTTGAGGTAATAGCGCCACATTCGGTAAAAGCGCTCGTCCAAACCTTCGAGTTCTTTCAGCTCCGGCCAGGCGGCAACAAAGTTTTCGTGCCAGCCCATCAGGGTGCGGTCGTAATCCGGGCCGAAGTTGTGCCAGTCCTCGAGCACGAACAGGCCTTCCTTGGCTGCCGTCAGTTGCGCCTCGGACGGAATCACGCCGCCGGGGAAGATGTATTTGGTAATCCAGCGGTCGAGCGTCGCGCGGCTGACGTTGCCGCCGATGGTGTGCACCAGTGCCAGGCCGCCGGGCTTCAAGCGGGCCTTTGCCAGTTCGAAGAAGCCGCGATGGTTCTTCGGCCCGACGTGTTCCATCAGACCCACGCTCACGACCCGGTCGAATTCGGCGCTTTCATCGGCCGCGTCGCGATAGTCCTGCTGCCGGATCTCGACCGGCAGGCCCTGGCAAATCCGGCGGGCGTATTCGACCTGACTGGTGCTGATGTTGTAACTGACCACCTCGCACTGGTGTTCAGCGGCCAGAAAGCGGGCCAGCTCACCGTAACCGCCGCCAAGCTCCAGCACGCGCATGCCCGGCTCCAGGTGAAGCTTGCGCGCAACCAGCGCCAGCTTGGCGCGCTGCGCCTCGTCCAGCGTACTCAGGGCGCCGTCAACGCCATAATAAGCGCAGGTGTATTGCATGGTCGGGCCGAGCATGGCCTCGTAGAGCCGGTTCGAAAGGTCGTAGTGGCTTTCGGCGACCTGGCGCGAACGGCGGCGATTCTGCAGGTTGCCGAACCGGCTCAGCAGCATCTGGGCCAGCATCACCGGCCGGCGGAGCATTCGGTCCAGCCGGGCTCGCAACACGCGGGCGAAGAACTCGTCGAGCCGTTCGACCTCCCACCAGCCGTCCATGTAGGCCTCGCCGGCACCTACCGAGCCCTCGGCCAATACCCGTTGATACAGCCGCTCGTCGTGCACCTGGATATCCCATGGGTTGCTACCGTCGATCTCGATGCCGGCGGCATTCAGCAGGGACGCCACTTTCTGTTTTGCGGACATGGTTGCACTCGCAGTCGGAGTCGGGCGGCCGATATCAGGCTTATCGCAATGCCTTTCCGGTTCGCCGGTGACAGAGGGGCTAGATTAAACGCCTTCTTTCGCCGCGGTCAAGCGCGGCAGATTTGCAGACGCGGTCGAAACGTCGCTGCCTCGTTGTCCGAACGCCCGATCCGATGGCGGAGTCGATGACCACAACCGGGTTGTCGAGGGCGAAGACAGTGGAAGTACAATGACTGACGATGACCCATCGTGCCGCGACCCGCTGACCAATGGACTTTTTCCGCATTCTTCCGGACTTGTGCCGGCGCCTTGATGAGCGCGAGGTGCGCTTTGCGCTAATCGGCGGCTTCGGCATGGCGATGCGGGGCGTTCAACGCGCGACGCTGGATCTGGATTTCATTCTTGCGCTGGAAGATCTCGACACGGCCGACGAGATTCTGCGCGAACTTTTGTTCCAGCGGTATTTTCATTCGGAAAATGTCTCCCACTACCGGCGAGATGATCAGAACTGGCGGATCGATCTGCTGCACGCGTTCCGAAAACCGGCACTCGCGATGCTGGATCGCGCGGAGCGCCTGGAGATCGAAGGCGGCCCGAGTCTGCCGGTAGCGGCCGTGGAAGACATCATTGGCTTGAAGGTACAGGCCATGAACAATGACCCGGCGCGGGCCGATCAGGACTGGCTGGACATCCGGCTTCTGGTGAAGGCGGCCCGGGAAATGAATCACTCGCTGGACTGGCAGTTGATCGCGCAATATTTCGAACTCTTCGACAAAAGCGATCTGCTGGCAGCGTTGAGACCGGATTATTCATGACCCGACTCACCCAAAAGGAGCGCGAGGCCTTCAAGGCACTGGCCGGTGATCGGTTGCAACAACCCGAGCTGGCCCAGACACTGCGATTGGTCCTGCCGACGCCGGAGGCGCGACTGGACTACATCCGTTTTGCCACCGAGGCCAGCCGGTTTTTCCGGGGCCGTCACGAGATCGGCTTTCACGGCGACGACTGGCGGCTCTGAGTCCGTTCCGAATCGGACCGGCACGCCCATTCGCGCTGCGGCGGCCTTTGGTACAAGCTCGGAGAGCGCCCTTTCAGGATCGCCCCGCGGCATGCGCGGAATCGGGTTTGGGAGCCGACAGACTCAGGCCCGGTAATCGGGATTCGAATAGCCGAACCGGCAGCCTGCCTGCCAAGCCTTGCGGTCGTTGCCGTGGGCCGGGAGGCCGCCGGCGTCGGCGAGCATCCTCGCCGTATGCATCAGGTTCCAGGTCATGAAGGTAATGTTTCGCTGGGTGAAATCGTTGTCCGGCCCGCCGGAATCCTCGTCGGCGTAGGAAGGCCCCGGCCCGGCCTCGCCGATCCAGCCGGCGTCGGCCTGCGGCGGAATCGTGTAGCCCAGATGCTGCAGCGCGTACAGAATGGTCATCGCGGAGTGCTTGATGCCGTCCTCGTTGCCGGTAATGATGCAGCCGCCGGTACGGCCGTAGTAAACCGACTGGTTCTTCTCGTTGAGCTTTCCGGATTCGGCGTACAGCCGCTCGATGATCCCCCGGCACACCGATGATTCCTCGCCCAGCCAAATCGGCGTACCGATCACCAGAATATTGGCTGCCATCACCTGCTTGCACAGCGCTGGCCAGTCGTCGCGCTCGAAGCCATGCTCGCGCATATCCGGGTAGACCCCGGGCGGCAACGTATGGTCGGCAGCGCGAATCATTTCGGCGGACACGCCGTTGGCCTCCATGATTTCCTGCGAAACCTTCATCAGGGCCTCGGTATGCGAGAACTCCGATGAGCGCTTGAGCGTGCAATTAATGAACAAGGCGTTCAGATCGGAGAAATTGAAGTCGTGACCTTCGCAAAGTGCCTGTTGCTTGTCGTTCAGTGTCATCGGGGTTTCCTTGGTTCGTTGGCTGGTTGGCTGGTTGGCTGGTTGGCTGGTTGACGGAGATCGGGGCAGGTCTCCAGGAAGAATTCAGATCGGATCCGTGCTGCTACCGGTTTCGCCGGCGGCTCGTCCGTAAATGCGCGCCCAGGGCGCCGCGGTGATGCCGTGCAGGATAATGCTCAGCGTCACGGTAAGCGCAACGGCGGCCAGCAGTTCTGATTCAATCGCCAGGTCGGTGCTCTGCATGACGATCAAGAGAAACAGCACGGATGCCAGGCCGCGCGGGCCGAACCAGCCTAAAAACGCCACCGTATGCACGCCCAGTTTCAGACCCGCCAGACTGAGCGCGATCGGCAGCATGCGCATGGCCGTCAGCGCAAAGATGGAAAACAGCAGGCAGTTCCAGGTGAAATGCTGCATTGCTGCCGGCAGCAACATCGCGCCGACCAGAGTGAACGTGATCAGCACCAGCATATGCGCTTCGGTCTGCTGGAATTCGTACAGGAATCGGCATTTGCGGCCCAGGCCCTTGCCAAAGGCCAGCCCGCCGGCGAATGCGGCCAGGAATCCGTTGCCATGCACTGCTTCGGCCAGCATGAACGCGCCCAGCGCAATCGCCATGGCCGCGATGCCCTCGGCCCACTCGCTCATCCAGCCGTGTTCATCGGCCAGGGCGACCAGGCGGCCGCCAGCGTAGCCGATCGCAATACCGGCCAGCGGGCCGAGCATGATCTGGCTACCGACGAATTCCAGCCAATGGCCTGCGCCGTCGTTCGATCCGCCCGCGGCCAGCGCGGCGAACAGCACGACCAGCGGCAACGCAAGCCCGTCGTTCAGGCCGCTTTCGCTGCCGATCGCCGTACGGATTCGTTCAGGGATGGCTTCGTTCTCGGTCACCGCCTGACCCAGCGCGGCGTCGGTGGGCGTCAGAATTGCCGCCAGCAGCGCGGCTTCCCATAACGACCAGCCCGGGAACAGCCCGAGCGCGGCAAGCGTGCCCAGCGCCACTGCCAGCGGCATGCCGATCAACAACATCCGAAGCGGCAGGTTGCCCGACGCACGGAACACCTTGAAGTCGGTACTGGCCGCATCGGTGAACAGCACGATCACCAGCGTGACCTCGGCGACGGTGTGAATCACGTGGTTGGAGATATCCAGATTCACCCAGCCCAACACCTGCGGGCCGATCACAAGCCCGAAACCGGCAAACAACATCGGCCCGGTCAGCACTGAACTTGACAGTTTGCGACTGCCCAGCGCAAAGGCCAGGAACAACAGGGCAATCAGTGCGCCGGTCCAGTAACTCATCCATCGAGTCTAGCGGATTGGCTGTTCCGTCATAGCGCGATGCACGCGTATTCGCGACCGGTACGAGTGCCCGCACCGGGCCCGTGGACACGCACCGGCATGGTTCGGGATGCATTGGGCTTGACAATAGTTAGATAATTAGCTAAATTACGAACCATGAGCAGCGTATTCAAGGCACTTTCCGACCCGACCCGGCGCAAGGTATTGCAGCTTTTGCGCCGGAAACCGATGACCGCCGGCGAACTGGCCGACCACTTCGAGGTGTCCAAGCCGACCATGTCGGTGCACTTCAAGGTGCTCCGCGAAGCCGATTTAATCCACGCCGAGAAGAACGGTAAGTCGATCACCTACTCGCTGAAGATGTCGGTGCTCGAAGAGGCGCTTATGGGCTTTGCCCAAACCTTCGGAATGGCTGCCCCGCATCCGCAATCGAACAAAGAGGATTCGAAATGAACAACGAAACGAACTGGCGCGTGATCGCGCTGCAGGTATTGATTCTTCTGGCCGTGGCCTTCGGCGTGGTGGCCTGGATTCAGCGCCCCGAGGGCGCCCTGGTGTGGTTGGTCGGCATGCTCACGATGCCATTGGCATGGGGCCTGCTGGTTCTGTTCGGGGCAATGCCCCCGCACGAGCAACCGCAGCAGCGCCGCACCGTATTCAACAGTTTGCTCGGCGCCGGCCTGATGATTGCCGGCGCGCTTGGCGCCTGCGCCCTGGGCACGCTCGGCGCCATCAGCGAGGACTGGATCAGCCGTTTCGGCATGATTGCCACGGCGCTGGTTCTTGTCGTTATCGGCAATGGTCTGCCCAAGAAGTCCAGCACCGGCTGCCGAACCTCACGGAGCACGGCCGTCAAACGCCTGATGGGCTGGACCTTCGTGCTGGGCGGTCTGGCACTGACCGTGACGTGGCTGCTGGTCCCCTCGGTGGACGAGGCGCTGGGCGTGATCACGGCAGGCATCTACATCGCGATGGGCATGGTGATCGTTGTCGGCCTGCAGCGCATCCGACTGAATTCGAAGTCCGGAGATCCAACGGGGTGAATGCCCAAGCGGTACTTGGCACCCACCGACTCGAAGCGGCATCGCGCCCGCGCACCACCAACCTGAATCGCTGATGGCCCCGTCGCGGTGCGCGACGGGCGTGGCGTGCCGCTCGCATTCGCCTCTTGCGGAATTTTACTTGATGGGTGTTTAGCTTGTGCCGTGGGGAACCTGTTGTTGCGGCAGATTAACCGGGTTAACCGGCGCAACACGACAGAAGCTCAACATCCTTGCCGAAGGCCTGTGCCGCAAGCTTCAGCCCTTCAACAGTGGTGAGATAAGGGAAGATGGTTGCGCCCAGGTCCGCTGCCGTCATCCCGCTTTTTATCGCAAGGACAGCGGTCTGGATCGTGTCCGCACCTTCCGGTGCCAATAGGTGCGCGCCGATCAGTTTGTCTGTCTGGGCATCCGCAATAAGTTTGATCAGCCCGCGCGTGTCGCGCGCTGCCAAAGCGCGCGGCACCTGGTCGAGGGGTAACAGGCTGATCTTGACATCGTACTGCGCTTTGCGCGCTTGGGCTTCGGTCAGTCCGACGCTCGCAACTTGCGGGTCGGTGAAGATCACGACGGGCATTGTGTTGTTGTCATAGCGATTACGATTGCCACCCGTGGCGTTACGGGCGGCCAGCTTGGCTGCATATGCAGCCATGTAGACAAACAGGTCGCGCCCGGTCACATCCCCGGCGGCATAAATACCCGGGACGTTGGTTTCCAGGAAGTCGTCGACGACGATTCCGCCATTCTTGTCCAGAGTCACGCCCAGGTCCTGGAGACCCAGGTCATCCGTGTTGGGACAGCGGCCTGTTGCGACCAATAATTTTTCTGCTCGAATGACGCGCTCGGTAGCCACGGCGTCGCAATCGCTGTGCTGGTCGCAATTGAGACTGTCACAGGTCAGTGCCACGCCGTCGGGAGTCCGTTGAAGTTTCCGATAGCCAACACCAGTGCAGACCTGAACACCTTCATTTTCAACATACCGCTTCAGTGCGGCGCTGATTTCCGGTTCCATATCAGGCACAAGGCGGCTGCGGCAGCAAATCGTTACCTTCACGCCGAAGCGAGCGAACATTTGGCCCAATTCGCAACCGATAACGCCGCCACCAATGATGAGCAATGAGTCAGGCAGCATTTCCAGAGCGAGCGCTGTCGTGCTGGTCAGATACGGCACGCTTTCAATGCCGTTGATTGCTGGCACCGAGGCCCGTGCGCCCGTTGTGACAATGGTTTTGTCTGCCTTCAAAGGAATGCCTTCGACGTCCACACCGTCTGGCAGCAGGCGTGCCTGTCCTTCCAGGTAAGTGATGCCGTCATAGTGCGGCAGAAGATCAACGTATTTTGCCCGACGCAAGTCTGACACCAAATCGTCCTTCTGCGCCACCAGTTCCGCCCAATTCTCCAGCATGGCTTTGCCGCGAATGCCTGAAAATCGGGAAGCAGCCCTTGTGTGCTGTAATGCTTCGGCGGCCCGGATGAGGGTCTTGGAAGGCACGCACCCTACGTTGACGCAGGTGCCGCCGATGATGCCATGGCCGATAAGCACTACCCGTGCGCCTTGTTCCGCCGCCGTTATGGCTGCAGAAAAGCCGGCTGATCCAGCACCGATAACGGCAACGTCATAGTGGTTGTTATTGCTATCCCCCGGTGCGCGGAAATCGGCCATTTCACTGGTCCTCTTGTGTAATTGTTGATGTGTGAAATTCAACTTGCTGGTGAAGCCGGAAAGCCTGCATTGGTGGAAGCTTCGGCAATCTCTTCAGCAGTAGTTGCAGCTGGAACATATTCAGGGCATCCGGCGAAAAATTGCCGATCTCAAGCGCATGGAACGCATATTGAAAGACCTGGCCGCACGGCGCGAACAAGGCAGCATGTCGGGATGCCCGATTCTTGATGCTTTGGCATCAACCTGAAACGTCTCCGCTCACGGCGTTTTTGTAGCGCAAGGCGCGCAGCGTCATATCCCGATTTCGCGTTCAGGGCGTTTTATTGTGCATGTCTAGTCAGCGTCGTCTTCCTTGCCCTGCTGCACCGTGACCGGCGTGCGCATGATCACTTCGCGGTGTGGGAACGGGATGTTGATGCCATTTTCCTTGAACGTATCCCATAGCGCCAGCAGCACCGTGCCGCGGATATTCGTCAGTCCGCGCTGCGGGTCGTCGATCCAGAAGCGCAGCAGGAAGTTGATCGAACTGTCTCCGAACTCGGTCATCCAGCAGACCGGCTGTTGGTATTTTGCATCTACGCGATCGATGGCGGCGGCAGCTTCCGTGGCGAGCCTGATCACTTCGTGCGGGTCCGAGCTGTAGGACACACCGAACGGCACGTCCAGTCGAACGTACTTGTTCGAGAACGACCAGTTCACGACCTCGGTCGTGATGAAGTCTTCGTTCGGGATCAGGTACTCACGCCCGTCTCGAGTGATCACCGACACGAAGCGCGCCCGCAGTTCCCGAACCCACCCGAACGTCTCTCCGAGCGTAATCGTGTCACCAGGCTTGATCGACTCGTCGAGCAGGATGATGATGCCGGAAATGAAGTTCGACACGACCTTCTGCAACCCGAAGCCGATGCCGACGCCAATCGCACCGGACAGCACGGTCAGTGCGGTCAGATTCAGATCGAGAATCTGCATTCCGATGAGGATGGCGAAGACCAGCAACGAGATACGCGTGATCTTGCCGAGCAGCACCCGAAGCGACGGGGTCAGGTCCTCGACCGTCTGGATCCGGGTATCCAGCAAATTTCCCAGCTTCAGCGAGACCCACAGCAAAATACCGACGCCGATCAGTGAGGTCAGGGCCCGCCACAGGGAAATGTCCACAACCGGGATCAATGCGCCATCGAGGATTGCCCGGATGTCGCCGGTGACGCCGAGCAACACCGCCGCGACATAGAGCCATGCCGCCAGAGCAAACAGTTTCGCAAAGGTCTTGCGGCGAATGATGCGCGAAACGGCCGAGATAACCAGCCAGGCCGCCGACAGCAGCATCGCGCCGGCGATCAGATTGATACTCTCGGGCCAACCGGCGACACGGATCGCAATGTAAGCGATGCCGAGAAGAATTGAAATAAACAGCCATTGCAGCCGGCGCAGGAACGCCACGATCACGCGCAACGCGCCGGGCATCCCGCGGATACGCCGTGCCGCGCCTTCGATCCACTTCTCGACCCGCCCGGAGAGTATCCAGGCAGGAACAACGGCGGCGATGATGATCCCGAGCTGGAAGAGGACTTCCGGCGAACTCAGATACGCCAGCGACAGCTCGTAGAACGCTTTCGCCTGTTCAACCAGTCGATCAATGGGTTGTTCATTCATCGGTGAAAACTTCCCTTTGCCGGGCAGGCGGTGAAAATTCGCTCTCGGTACGCTTGGTCGAGAAACCGCTAAAGCAAAGTCGGATCATCGGCATTAGCAGCCACAACAGCGGTACAAGCACCCACACATAGACAGCGCGCGCAATGATCAACAACGGAAGCAATACGATCATCCAAATCAGGAACTGACCGATCCACACCGGCCAGCCGAGCCACTGCGATAGATTGGCGCCAAGCGCACTCACCAGGCTGGGGTGGCGAACGACCACGTAGGCAGTGCCCGCTACCGCTGCGATTTTGGCCGTGCGAGACAATGCAGCAAAGCGCCCGCCAGTGGCTAACGCACCCGGCGCTCCAACACTGACTGGCCGGACCGTGCGGGCGGCCTTTCCGGCCCGCAGCACCTTGACAGCAGTGGCCATGACGAGCAAATCCACGCCGGCCCAACCAAGGTCGCCTGCACCAATATCGTCACCCCGCCGCCACTGGTTTTCCAGATTGCGCAGACCGCTGGTAAAGAAATCGCCTACGCCCGCCACCACGCGCTCGCCCTGCAACCACTGCACTTCGCCCTGATCGCTGACCACAAACTGGTTAAGCAGCGCGTGCCCATTTTCCTCAATCAAGGCAATGCCCATCAGTCCGCGGCGGTAAGGGGTGAGTTCTGAAGAAGCGACTTCCACCTCATCGCTCCACCAGCGACTAAGCTGCTCATAGCGCTCGCCAATCCAGTGTTGCGCCCGCAGCGTGGCCACATCATGGGCGTGAAAGTAGCTAACAGGCAATACGACATCGGCGCCAAAGCGCACCAGCACATCCTGAAATTGAGGTAACAAGCCATACGCCACCAACACCTGGCGAGCCACATCGCCGTGGCGCAAAATGGCCAAAGAGCCGCTCATCCACAGTGCCTGATCCGAGGCATAGTTGAGAAACAGCGCATTGATCTCCAACGGCTCGTGCTGCAGCGATGACGCAATCGAAGGAAGCGCCCGCTCAGCTTCCAAGCGTACCAAACTGGCTTCAAAAGTCTCGCGCGAAGCCATGGTTGATGCCAGCCCTGCAATTACAATCGCGGTCAACACCGTAATCTGCCAGGGCCGCATCGCTACTCACCTCTGTGAATCGGAAACCTGATTATGCCAGCGTCTCCACCATCACGTTCGCTGCGAGCATTCGATGAGGATTCACGGTTGTGTCTTGCTTCGTGCGCCTCAGAGGGCCAATGCATGGAAAAGATCTCCCCTCTGGCATCGTGACCCCGTCTGGCATCGCGATTCGCAGCGGAGGAACAAATAGTGGACGAACGAAGCTTTAGACCACGCCCGGCTTCGCCGGGTTATTCGGCGTCCCGGCCGCCTGGACGACCGGCGCAGCCCGGGGCCGCATATAGCGCCGGTCGAGCCAGAAGCCAGCAACAAATGCCAGGGCGAGCGGGCCGAACCAAGCCAGGTGCTGGATCATCGTGTTGCCGAGTTCCGGAACCAACCGCATCAGGCCGATCTGCATGAAAGCGATGTGCGTGGCCACGCCATTGCCGATCATGGCGCCGTAGTGCTCCTTCAGCCACCACTTGGGGCTCTCCGGCCTGTTGCGGACCCGCTTAAGGGCTTCCAGCGCGCCCAGCGGGCCGATCAGGCCAAAGATGATCAGCAGCCAGGCGCCGTAGACCATGCCCAGCACCGAAACGGCGGCACCGGAAATGCCCAGCAGCGCTGCGCTGACGCGGTAGCCGGTGCCGGTGAACCGCGCGTAGTCGCGCTTGAAGCGGATCGCCAGCCAGGCATTGCGGCAGGCATGGCTGACCAGAATCGCGAGATAGCCGAGGAAGGCCGCGCCCACCCATTGGCCCTTCAGCGCCTGGGACAGGGCCAGCGGAAGCGCGGTCACGACGATGCCGATCATGGCGAGCAGGTAGATCTTGCCCACGATCTTGTGCAGCGGCGAGCCCTTTTTGGACAGACCGGCGGTCCAGAAGGTGACCAGCGCGACGGTGCCGATAAGCGCGTGCGGCATGGCGAACGCGGAAAGCAGTTGGGTGAAGGTCATGATCTGGTTCTCCTCGGTTGACTTCGACTACAGATTCGCCCGTCGGGGTCGGGGATTGAGGTGCCGAAAGTCAGCAATCCCGGGTGCCGAAAGTCATGACTTGAGCGCCGGTGCTTGTGGTCTTCGCCAAAGCCCGCTATACAGTGCTCATGAATTCGAACTGGAAGCAAGGCGCGCGCGAACTGCTGGCCAACCCGCTGGCCTGGGCCTCCTACGGGGCATGGCTGACGGTGTGGCTGTCGGCGAGCGCGGTTTTTGGGCGACCCGATGCCGGCTTCCCGACATTGGCCGACGGTCTGCTGTTCGCCTGGCTGGCGTGCTGGTTGGCCTGCCTGCTCGACGAGCCGACGCCGCCGCGGGTCCGCGATGCGGCCATCGTCGCGCTAACCGGTCTTACGGCGCTGGCGCTGTGGTTCATTCCCGCCGGGACAACGCCGATCCTGTTGATCCTGCTGGCCACACAATTGACCAACCGGCTGTCCGCGCCCTGGCTTGCACTGGCCCTGCTGGCCGTCAATCTGTACTTCGGCGGGGTCCTGATCGGGCCCTGGGAAGCGGGCCCCCGGAGCGCCTCGCTGACCCTGCTCGGCATGGCCGGCTTCCAACTGTTCGCGGTGATGGTGATGATCTACGCCCGGAAGGCTGAACGCATGGCCGAAGACCTGCAGTCGGTCAACGCGCGGCTGCTGGCGACCCGATCGCTGCTCGGCGAGACGGCCCGCGACCAGGAACGCCTGCGGCTGTCGCGCGAGCTGCACGACGTGGCCGGCCACAAAGTGACCGCGCTCAAGCTCAATCTGCGCGGACTGGCCCGGCGGCTCGACGACGATGCCGCGCGCGAGGTCGACAAGGCGACTGCCCTGGCCGACGAACTGCTGCAGGACCTTCGCTCGGTAGTCCGCCACCTGCGCGAGACCGAAGGCATCGACCTGGCCAAGAGCCTGCGCGAACTCGCCGGGCCCTTTCCGCGCCCACGCCTCGAACTGCACCTGGACGAGCACGCCCGCATTCCGCGGGCCGACCAGGCCGAGGCCATGCTTCGCGTGGTACAGGAAGGCCTGACCAATGCCGCGCGACACGGACCGGCCGAGACGCTTTGCGTTCGTCTTGAGCGCGCGGCCCATCGTCTGGTGCTGAGCATGGAGGACGACGGCCGGGTCAGCGGCGAAGTCCGGCCGGGCAACGGCTTGACTGGCATGCGCGAACGCCTGGCCGAACTGGGCGGATCGCTCGAAATCTCCAAATCACCGATGGGCGGCCTGAAGCTAACCGCATCGCTGCCCCTGGAGCTGCAGTAATGACCATCCGCATCGCCCTGGCCGACGATCAGGCCCTGATTCGCGAAGGACTGAAATCGGTGATCAACGACCTGCCCGGCCTGGAAGTCGTCATCGAGGCCGCCTCGGGCGAGCCCCTGCTAGCCGCGCTCGAAGAACAGCCCGTTGACATGGTCATCTCCGATATCCGCATGCCCGCCGTCGACGGCATTGAACTGTGCCGCCGGTTGAGCGCGCGCGAAAACGCCCCGCCGGTGCTGCTGCTGACCACTTTCGACGACAGTTCACTCATGCTCAAGGCGGTGGAGGCCGGCGCACAGGGCTTCGCGCTCAAGGACATCTCGCCCGAGGACCTGGCCGACCTGATCGCGGCCATCGTGCGCGGCGAGGGCCGGCTTCAGCCGGTCAATACTACGGGTGTGGCCGAGCGCTATCCCTACCGCGACGATTCACCGCCGGTGGACGCGTTCAACGACCGCGAAATCGAAATCCTGCGGCTGATCGCCGGGGGCTACTCCAACCGAGAAATCGCCCGCGCCGTCCACCTGGCCGAAGGCACGGTCAAGAACTACATCTCCACCATTCTGGAGAAACTCCATGCCAGGGATCGCACCCGCGCCGTGCTGAAAGCCATTACGCTGCAGATTATCTAGCGCACCCGGCTCGGCTTCGCCGGTATCCGGGAAGAACCGCAATCAAGACGACCCACAGCAGCAACGCCAATGGAAAAAACGATCAGGTACTGTCGGATTGGATCTTGGCACACGACGCCCGGGGTCAACTGATTTGGTGATGGGTCTCGAGATCCCGGATCGGCCTGCGGCCGTCCAGGATGACGGGGGATGGGGGGATGAGGCTGGATATTGGGGCGGCGTGGCGAGGTCGCCGATCGCGCTTTTACGCGTCCGGGACGACGGGTGGTGGAGACGAGTCTGGCCTTCGGAGTAACGTTTCGAGGTCCCGGATCGGCCTGCGGCCGTCCGGGAGGACGGGACAAATGGGACCGCGCTGGATATTGGGGCAGCGTGTCAAGGTCCCCGATCGCGCTTTCGCGCGTCCGGGACGACGGGGATCATTTCAGGATGGGCCTGTCCGACCGATCCGTTCGCTGGCTTCCGGTTCGACGACATCCGAGGCCGGCGGGGTTTGTCGTTCCGGGGTGTTGTCAAGCGCGAATAGCGCCGCGAGGTCGGGCACGGCGATGACCTCGTCGTTGTGTTTGAAACAGGCCAGCAGGTGCTTGCGCGGGATGTGCGAGTCTTTGGGCGGTTCGCAATCGCTGCCGGGCGCAACCGTGATGGCCTCGGGCGGCCGGTTGACACGCATGGCGACGTAGTCCGCGCTGCCGTCGTCGGCCACCCGGGCGGCGATGACGACCGCCAGCCCGGCCCCGTTGGACCCTTCAAGCCGGGCCAACGGCAGGTACAGCCCGCGCCAAGCGAGCAGTTCGCGGCACCATTTGGGGCCGACCGGTAACGGTCGCACCTCCGGTTCGGCGATGACTTCGACCAGGTCCGGGTGGCCGATGGCAATGGAGAACGGACCCGGGTCGAGCCGCCATGCGCGTACGTCACTCATGCCGCATCGGCCCGGCGGCGGTGGGCGAACAGCCAGGCACCCAATCGCGCGGTGCCGGTCAGCAACACCAGCTTGCCGGTTTCATCCACCGCCAGCCCTTCCACAGGCAACTGCCGGCCCCTGTGGATGGCCGGCAGTGACACCGGCCGGGGCAGATTCGGCGGCATCACGATGGTGACCTTGTCGCCCCACAAGCCCCAGCGCCGATCGCGGTGATTGCACAGCAGCACGAAACCCTGATTGGTGCGGCTGGTACAAGGTCGCATGCTGTGGTCAAGGCAGTACACCGGCAGCGGATCGCGCCCGTCATCCAGCCAGGCCGCGGCCGCTTCGTGCGGCAGTGCGGCGCGCAGGCCGGATGCCGACTCGATTCTTTCGACCTGCTCGCGGGGCACGGCCAGCGCATACTCCAGCCACTCCAGCACCAGCCAGTCGCGTTGCTCCAGCGCGGCAATCACGCGGTCACCCCGTCCAAGCGGCCGGCCACGGCATCGCCGAGCAGGTCGGCCAGGTCGTGGTCATCGTAGGGCTTGGTCACGTACCGGCTCACACCCACCCGATCGGCCTGCTTGCGATGCTTGGCCGTGGAGCGCGAGGTGATCATGATGACCGGCAAGTCGGCGGTTTCCGGGCGGCTGCGCAAATGGGCAGTGAGTTCCAGGCCGTTCATGCGGGGCATTTCCAGATCCAGCAGCAGCACATCCGGTGCATGGGCTTCGATGCGTTCCAGCGCGTCGACGCCATCGACCGCAGTGACCGGCGTGTAGCCAAGATCCTCGATCATGCGTGCCAGCGAGCGCCGGGCACTGAGCGAGTCGTCGGCGATCAGCACGCGCGGACGCTGGGTATCCGGCATGGCAAGTTCGCTGATGCGCCGGGCCACCCGGCGCGATTCGGGCGAGGCGGCCAGTTCCACTTCGGCCAGGTCGAGCACGATTGCCACGTCGCCGTCGGCCAGGATGCATGCACCGCCGGCGCCACGCAGCCCGGGGAAGTGCACATGCAGGCTCTTGACCACGGCTTCGCGGCTTTCGACGACCTGGTCGATCAACAGCGCAATCCGGCCCTCGTCGGTATGCATCAGCACCAGCGGCCGCGGCGCGTCTTCGTCCAGGCTTGCCTCGCCGGGCAGCCCCAGCAGATCGGCCAGGCGGTGGATCGGGCACTCGTCGCCGCCGAAGCGGAAGATTCTGCGCCCGCCGATTGTTTCGATCGCGCCGGCATCGGAAAACAGAATCTGGTCGATACGCAGACTGGGAAGCGCAAACTGCGCCTCGCCGACACGCACAAACAGCAGGTGGGTGGAGGTCAGCGACTGCGGCAGCACCAGCTTCACCGACAGACCCCGGCCGGGCTCGCTGCGCAGTGCCAGGGTGCCGCCGATCTTTTGCACCGCCGAGCGGACCACGTCCAGCCCGATGCCGCGGCCGGAAGTTTCGGTGACCTCGTCGCGCGTGCTGAACCCTGATGCGAGAACGGCATGCTGGACTTCGGCGGCGTCGGGTAGGTGGTCTTCGGGAAACAGCTTCAGCACCCGGGCACGGGCGGCAATGGCCTGCTCGTCCAGGCCGCGACCGTCGTCGCTCAACTCGACCAGGATGCGGCTGCCGTCCTGGCGAAATTGCAGTCGGATCTGTCCGGTTTCGGGTTTGTCGGCGCGCAGCCGTCGTTCCGGCGACTCGATGCCGTGGTCGACGGCGTTGCGCAACAGGTGCAATAGCGGCTCGACCAGCGCGTTGAGGATATCGGTGTCGATCGCCAGGCCGCCGCCTTCCAGCGTCAGCTCGGCCTGCTTGCCGGTGGCGCGGCAGGTCTGGCGCACGGTTCGCTGCCAGCGGTTTTCCTGGGTGGAAACGCGCACCATCCGCGCGGCCATTACGGCATTGTTGACCTCGCGCCCGGTGCGCTGTTGCTGGCGCATCAGGTTCTGCATGCCCAGCAGACGTTCGTGCAGTTCGCGCGCCATTTCCCGGGCGTCCAGCGCGCTTTCGGCAACCCGCCGCCCGAGGCTGTGGAGCTGGTTGTACTGATCGACTTCCAGCAGGTCGAAATCGGCCCAACGGCCGCGCCCGCCAGCCTCCACCGCGGGCGTGGCGCGCAAGTCGATCAGAGTGTCGAGTTCGAGCACCGTCTGCTGCATTGCAAACAGGTGACTTTCGAGCTGATTGGAACGCTCGACCGCATCGCGCAGCCGGGTTTGCGAGTGGCCGAACTGGACCAGCAGGTCGCCGACCGTGCGCAGCATCTCGTCGATCACGCGCAACGGCAGGTTGATGCCGGGTTCCGGGGTTGCGGACGCGGCTGCGGCTGCGGCCGCCGGCTGCGCCGGTCGCTCGGGGGCGGCGGGCGATTAGGGGGCGGCGGCTTAGGCCGGCTCCGAGGCCAGGCGTACCACCCACTGATCCATGTTCTCCAGCAATGCCTGAATATCGGCCGGCGCCGGTGCCGGCCCCTGTCCCAGCAACGCCTCGATCATCTCCTCGAGGCTGTCGCCGGCGCTCTGCAGATCATCGATCAGGGCCGGGCCGGCCGACGCCGGCGATTCCTGCAGACTTTCCAGCAGGTCTTCCAGCAGGTGGGTCAGGTTGACCACCGCACGCGCGCCGACCAGTGTGGCCGTGCCCTTGAGCGTGTGCGCCATGCGCCGGGCCTGGCGCAGGTCTTCATGCGTCTGGTCGCCGGTCGAAAGACGGGCCAGGTGATGATTCAGGGTCGCCGCGTAGCGCGGCGCCTCGTGCTCGAAGGCCCCGCGCATTTCAGTGGTCAGATCGGGAAGCCACTGCAGGTCGGCATCGGCGGCGGTGAATGTGCGCGGCTGGCGCGGCGGTTCGCCGTCGGCCGCATCGGCCGCGCGCAACTGCTCCAGAATCTGCCCGGCCTGCTCCGGCTGCATCGGGTCCGGCCAGCGCTGGTCGCACATGCACGCGACCAGCGCCGCGTGCGCGTCGGCATCATCGGGCGCATGCAGGAATGCCTCGAAGCGACGCGGCCAGCCGGCCACCAAGTCGCCGTCCTGGCTGCTGCCGAGTTGTCCCGGGATGTTTCCCAGCAGGTGCAGAGTGAAATCGCCGAGCGCGGGCAAATCCAGCATCTCGACCACATTGGACAGACGTTCGAGCACCGCCAGATACTGCGCGGCCGACTCCTCGTCACCATCGACCAGCGCCGCGGCCAACGGCTCCAGTTCGTCGGCCAGCGGCCCCATTTCCCGGGCCAGCGCGGCGAGTACGGAAACCCGGGTCGTCATGGCGCGGCTACGCCGCTTCCCGCGATTCGAGCTGGAACTGGCGCACCGAGGTCAGCAGGTGCTGGGAGTACTCGGCCATGCGGCTGGTCTGTTCGAGCTGGTCGCGCACTTCCCGGCCGGTCTCGGTGGTCCGCTCCAGCATGCTTGCGGCGCGGTCGCGTAGCACGTTCGACAACTCGGACTGTTCCTGCGAACTCGACGCGATGCTCATCACCGATTGCACCAGCTCGCCGGTCGACTGACGCGTCTGGTCCATCTGGCGCCCGGCCTCTTCGGCCAGCTTCGAGCCCTCGACCACCTGTCCGATGGCCTCGTCCATGGTGCTGATCGTGTCGTTGGTCTCGGCCTGGATGGATTTGACCAGGGTCGCGATCTGTGCGGTTGCGTTGCGCGAACTCTCGGCCAGACGCTGGACTTCGTCGGCGACCACCGCGAACCCACGGCCGGCCTCGCCGGCGGCGGCCGCCTGCATGCTGGCATTCAGCGCCAGCACCGTGGTGCGCTCGGTGATCTGGTTGATGATGTCGACCACCCCGGAGATTTCCTGGGAACGATCCCCCAACCGCTTGATTCGCTTGCCGGTTTCCTGAATCGCCTCGCGGATGCTGTTCATGCCCTCCAGGGTGCTGTCGACCGAGCCTACCGCCGCGTCGGTCATTTCGGTGGTGCGTGATGCCAGCTCGTTACACTGGCGGGCGATATCGGCAATCTCGGCCAGTCGGGCCGCGGCCGTGGCCAGTTGATCGGCGGTTTCGGCCACTTCCTGCGCCTGGGCATCGGCGGTCTGATTGACCAGTGAGGCCTTTTCGTTGACCGATGCCGAGGCGGCGGCCACCTGGTCGGCGACGCGGGCCACTTCCAGCAGCACCCGGTTGGTTTCGTTGGTGAGCTGGTTGATGGCGTCGGCCACCGGCCCGGTCACGTCCTCGGTGACCGGCACGCGCACGGTCAGATCTCTTTTCGACAGGCGCGACACCGCGCGCAGCAGGCCGATGACCGATTCGTTGAGCTGGGCGTTTTCCTCCTCCGCGCGCGCCAGGTTGGTGACGCGTTCGTCGAGCAGGTTGTCCAGCGCGGAACCGAGCTGGACGAACTCATCGTAGCCTTGCAGGCGGGCACGGGCGCTGAAATCGCCCCGGGCTACGCGCTGGACCACCGCGGTGATCTGCTGAATCGGATCGGTCATGGACCGGGCGATGAAAAATCCCACGACCAGCGCCAGCAGCAGCCCCAGCACCCCCAGACCGGCGTTTACGCCCATGAACAGCCCGTTGCGCTCCTGACTGAGGTTCAGAATCTGCTCGGCGTTTGCGCGCAACCGCGTGCCGGCCTCGGCGATAGTTGCAATCGCGCCTTCCACGTCGGCAATCAGCGATCCCGACAGAATCACGTCGATACTTTCAGCGTCCCCGACCCGGACCGCCCGGATTGCTTCGTCGAACGCATTGGCGACCAGTATCCGGTCGGCCACCAGCGCGGCTTGCAGATCCGCTGGCAGGCCGTCGAGCTGCGGCAATAATTCGCCGTAGATCGCTTCGGCCTGCTCGCGGCCGGCGCGCAGCCGGTCCTCGGCCCGGTTCAGCGTGATCATGCCGGCGGCGGTCTCACTGACCGCGCCGGTGAGATTGGCACGCAAAACCTCGCGTATGCGCTGCAACTCGAGCACCTGATTACTGGCACGCTCGAACGTGACGGCGGCGCCTGCGCTGGCCTGAATACTGGCCAGTGCCGTCATCCCGACCACCACCAGCGCAAGCACCGGCACCAGAATCAGGATCAGCAGCCGCAGGGCAATCGATAATCTGGAAAGCATGTGTTCTCCTTGAATCTCGCCGTCCCGTCGGTCCGGTTCGTAAACCGGCCGCAACACGGCGTTGTTTGTTAACCAGCTATTTTTAATCCCCGTACTTGATTCCGCGCCCCCCGGTTCGGAGAACCGTGCTCGGCGGCATCCCGACCCATTGCACCGCACAGGCCGGCCCAGTCGACATCCAGCCACAGCCGTTCCTGGACGCGAAACGCACCATGCACGTGGGCACCGATTGATTCGGGCAACGCAGGCACGCGGGTACCGTGTTCATCGCCGTCGATTGCCACCTGTTCCGGCAGTGCCGGAATTCCAAATGCCACCCAGGCCGGGTCGGTGTGCACCACCAGCGACCATCGCGGCGGCCGCATATCCGGCGGGCGGTTTTCCAGGTAGGCTTCCAGGTGATAAACACCGACCAGATTGCCGCGCAGATTCATGACCCCGCGGCACCAAGGCCGGGTGCCCGGCAACCGGCGCGGCGCCGCCTTTTCAATGATCTCGGTGAGCAGGCCGTCATCGAGCAATAACCGATACTCGCCGATCGCGATACCGCGCCGCCGGGTCCGGCTTGCGCCGACTTCATGCCCATGCGGGAGGTGCCGCGGCATTCGATCACGCGCGAGCACCTCCACCGCCGGTCGCAGACTCATGTCGGAACTCAGTGGTACTGCGCCAGGGCGCCCTGAATGTCAGAGGCGGTGTACGGCTTGGTGATGTAGCCGGAGGCGCCCTGCTCCAGCGCCCAGATTCGATCGGCCTTGTTCGGCTTGCTGCTGACAATCACCACCGGGATGTCCCGGGTATGCTCGTCGCCCTGAAGCAGCCGGCATGTCTCGAAGCCGTCCATCTCCGGCATCAGGATATCCAGGAAGATCAGGTCCGGCCGATCCGAGCGGGCTTTTTCGATCGCCTCGCGCCCGTTGGCGGCACTGGAAACCGATACACCGTTTTCGACGACGATCTGCTCCAGGTTAAGCCGGTCCGCTTCTGCGTCATCGACAACCAATACGCGTTTTACCGTCATGTTCTTTCTCCCTGAGTGGCGGGCCGTTTTCGGCCCCGCACAATTCACCAACCTTTAGCAACTTGTCGCGGCGCGCCTCAAGCAACACACGCGCCCGGCCCGTATTCGAAATTCAGGCAGAAGCCTCCACAGCCTGCGGCAAAAGCTCCTTCAATACGCCATACAGATCTTCCGCGGCCACCGGCTTGATCAGATATCGGTTGCAACCGGCCATCATCCCGCGGATGCGGTCGAAAGCACCGTCCCGGGCAGTCAGCATGACCACCGGACAGCTCGAGAGCCGATCGCGGCTTTTCAACTGCCGGCAGGCCGCATAGCCGTCCATTCCGGGCAGCTCGATATCCATGAAAACAATGTCGAAGCGCTGCCGTGCCGCGGCCTCCAGGCCCCGTTCGGCCGTATCCGCCAGCTCAACGCGCATCCCGACCAGCTCGAGCAGCGCACGCATCTGCATGCGTGCCGTAGCGGAATCTTCCACCACCAGCGCAATCGGTAAATTCGGGTCGTTCAGACGCTGTCTGCGGGCGCTGAATTCGGGAACCTTGCCGTCATCATCGATCTTGAGATCCGGCGAAATCTCGATCTGCTTGGCCACGATGTCGTCGAGCGTCCTGATCAGGCGGGCGGCAAAATGACTGCGATTGAGCGCATAGCTGAAATCATCGTTGGCGGAAACATCCGGTTGCCTGGAGATCAGCACCCGCGGCCTGCCGTCATGGAACGACTGCGATCCGAGCCATCGCCGGCGAGCGACCGGATCGTCTCCGTCCACCAGGGCAATATGCGCCTTGTTCCGGCCGCGTTCGGCAATTACTTCGTAGCGCAGGCGTCGATGCCTGGTCAGATTGCACACCGACGTCACCGCCCGTTGCTCGGTTTCGGTAAGTCCGAAAATCTCCAGGTTAAAGTGTCTATTCTCCATTTCTCCGCACCTTCCCCACTAATTGCCCGATGTATGTACAAGCCCCCCTGTACGATTGTTGTAACAGCTCGCCGATGTTGTGCGCGTTCCGGGTTATGCGCGTTCCAGGTACTCCCCGCCGGCCGACCCCTCGCCCGGCACGGCAACAGCGGTTGCCTGTGTCCGGGTAAGCGCGGACCCAAGCAGCAGCACGAGCACACTCAAAATAAACAGCCCGCCGCCTACCACTATCGGCGACAACGCGCTGGGTAAAGTAATTTCGTGATCGCCGATCATGGTGTAACTCCACGCGAACATGCCGGTGTAATGCATTCCACATACCGCCACGCCCGCGACCAGGGCGGCCACGATCAATTGCCAGCGCGCCTCCAGGTTGAACGCCATCCACAGGGCCGCACTGGAAGCGACCACCGCGATCACCATTGAAAGCACCACGATATTGCGGTCCCAATGCACCTCGGCAGGCATTTGCATGGCCAGCATTCCGGTGTAATGCATGGCGCCGATGGCACAGCCCATGACCACTCCGCCGGCGAGGATTCCAGCCACACCGCGCGAACCGATTCCAACAATTGCAAAGCCGACCGCGCATCCGGCGATCACGAACACCATCGATAAAGCGGTAAGCCACAGGTTGTAGTTCACCGGCATTCCCATGTCGAAGGCCATCATTCCGACAAAATGCATCGCCCATACGCCGATGCTGCCGAGAATCACTGCACCCCATGAAATCCAGGCCAGGCGTTCGCGAGCCGAAACCTTGAGCGATTCACGCGCAAACGCCAGCGCGGTATACGCGCCGAAAACCGAAATTACATAGGAAAGAAATACCAGAAACGGGTTAAACCCGGACAACTGCGTTTCAATCAACATGCCCCTACCCCTCCTACACTTTAATATGCCGGAAATCCCAGCCTTGCCGCTACACGGGGGCGCATCGATACTGCGAGGCGTGAACCCCCCTGTTTGAGCATGTGCCAACATGAACCTCTATGCGCCGGACTGAAATCGTGCGCGTGGTACGCAACGATGACCGTATCAGCTACCGAACGTGTTACTGCTGGCCACGCCCTGCACTAAGGCTATCTCAATACGAACCCTCATCCTACTGCCAATTACCTGGAGTTACAAGCGAATTAAGTGCGATGCATCCGTGCCTATGGATTGAAAAGATCCGACTGCACCACATTTTGGTGAGCCCTTACTGATGAGAGCACTAGTAAATACAGCCGCCTGGAGAAGTGTTTTTGTCAGAATTCGCAATCCAGGTTGCGGTAGACCTCAAACGGCTGACTGGCCCTCCGCAGGGAGTCGCCGGGCTCGCCACCCAGGGCGTTGTCCTCCAGCGGCAGCGCCAGGACCTCGGCGTTGCAGGCGACCGGCAGGTCGTCCTCGCCCGAAGCTTCGCGATAGCGGATACGCACCTTCACCCCCGAACCGGCTGCGACGTGGTCGGCATGCGGAAGCCGGAACGCCTCGCCAGTTTCCAGGTGAATGATCAGCTTCCGGCCGCCGCCCATGGACGTGGAATCGATCAGTTGCAGCTGGTCGACGATGCCGGTGATGGACTCGCACTTGTCACTACCATTGTCGTGCCCATCGTCATGACCATTGTCGTGGCCGTCGTCGTCCTGCGCGGCCGCATGCGTGGCGAGACCCGCACTGAGCACGCAGATCGCGAGAAATGAGGTGAGCCGGGCACTTTGGTTTCGAGATGGCATGATCCAATTATAGAGAAGCCTGCACGCTCGGCAAGGGTTCTGCGCCCCGAGCCGGCCCGGATGGCGGCGCTCGCACCAGATTGTTACACTTGAAACCATTTTCGGCGTCCGCCGGTCCGGTGCAACGACAACGTGCTTGATGGCCCCCTCCACCACGACGGGCAGCGACGAATTTCAAGGAGAAGACAATGGGTTTGCTGATCGACGGAAAATGGCACGACCAGTGGTACGACACCAAGTCCACCGGCGGGCGCTTCAAGCGCCAGGAGTCGGCGTTTCGCAACTGGATCACGCCCGACGGCTCGGCCGGCCCCGGCGGCGAGGAAGGTTTCAGGGCCGAGCCTGATCGCTATCACCTGTACGTGGCCTACGCCTGCCCGTGGGCGCACCGCGCGCTGATCTTCCGCAAGCTGAAAGGCCTGGAGAAGATGCTGCCGATATCGGTGGTCAACCCGCTGATGCTTGACCAGGGCTGGAGCTTCGAGCCGGGCTACAAGGTCATCCCCGATCCGATCCATAACGCGAGCTACATGCACCAGGTCTACACCGCCGCCGACCCCGAGTACACCGGCCGGGTGACCGTACCGGTGATCTGGGACAAGAAAAACAACACCATCGTCAACAACGAATCGTCCGAGATCATCCGTATACTCAATTCGGCATTCGACGACATCGGCGCGGCCGAAGGCGACTACTACCCGGCAGACCTTCGCGAGCGGATCGACGAAATTAATGAAAGCATCTATCACAAGGTCAACAACGGGGTGTACAAGTCCGGTTTCGCCACCACCCAGGAAGCCTACGAAGAAGCGGTAATTCCGCTGTTCGAGACGCTGGACGGGCTCGAGCGGATTCTCTCGGAGAACCGCTACTTGTGCGGGTCGCGCATCACCGAGGCCGACTGGCGGCTGTTCACCACGCTGATCCGCTTCGATGCGGTCTACGTCGGCCATTTCAAATGCAACATCCGGCGCATCGACGACTACCCCAATCTGTCGAACTACCTGCGCGAGCTCTACCAGTGGCCGGGCGTTTCCGAGACGGTCGATTTCCACGCGATCAAGCTGCACTACTACGCCAGCCACGAGACCGTCAATCCCAGCGGCATCGTGCCGGTCGGCCCGGCGCTGGATTTTCACCGCAAGCACGACCGCGAGCGGCTGAAACAGGAAACTGATGGCTGAGTTCCTGAAACCGCAGATTACGCAGATTATTGATTCGCACGAAAATACTTCTGATTGCATTAGTATCTGCGTGCATCTGCGTAATCTGCGGTAATGCTTTTCGCACCACGCAGTCCTCCGGCTCCGACTTCGATGACGCATACTTCGGAACCACGTTTTTCGAACTGCATTGACTGCGAGGCCATTGGTTCTTGACAGGCGAGTCTCCCAATTCCGGAAATGCTCCGGTCCGTCGCTTCCGGCCGCGATTGTCCGGATGGACCCTCCTGACGGTACTGGTCGCCGGGCTGGTGGCGCTGCCGGTGCTCACCGTGCTGGCCTATGTGCTGGTGCCGTCGCCGGAAGTCTGGGGGCATCTGCTCGAAACGGTGCTTGCCGACTACGTGGTCAACACGCTCGGGCTGATGATCGGTGTGGGCACGGGCACGCTGGTGATCGGCGTGGGCACCGCCTGGCTGGTAGTGATGTGCAGCTTCCCGGGCAAGCGGATCTTTGAATGGGCGCTGTTGCTGCCGCTGGCCGTGCCCACCTACGTTATCGCTTACGCCTACACCGATTTCCTGCAGTTCACCGGTCCGGTGCAGACCCTGCTGCGCGAGTTGTTCGGGTGGGGCCGAGACGATTATTTCTTCCCCGACATCCGGTCGCTGGGCGGCGCCATCACACTGATGTCGCTGGTGCTCTACCCGTACGTCTACCTGTTGACCCGAGCGGCGTTCATGGAGCAGTCGGTATGCGCGCTGGAAGTGGGCCGCTCGCTGGGTCGCGGGCCGTGGCGGCTGTTTTCCGGCGTCGCCGTGCCGCTGGCCCGGCCGGCCATCGTCGGCGGCCTGGCCCTGGCACTGATGGAAACGCTCAACGACTTCGGTGCGGTGCAGTTCTTCGGCGTCGACACGTTTACCACCGGCATCTACCGGACCTGGTTCGGCATGGGAGAGGCGGCCGCGGCAGCCCAGTTGGCGGCCTGCCTGCTGGTGTTCGTGCTGGTGCTGCTGATGCTCGAACGCTCCTCGCGCAGACGCGCGCGCTTTCACCACACCAGCACGCGCTACCGCGAACTGCCGCAGTACCGGCTGGGCTCGGGTCGTGCGCTACTGGCATTTACCGCCTGCGCGCTGCCGGTGGTGGTCGGTTTCATGCTGCCAGCCGCGCTGTTGCTGGAAATGCACCTGGCCGTCGGCGACCCGCTGATTGGCTCGCGCATGACCGGGTTTGCCTGGAACAGCCTGAAGCTGGCCACGACGACTGCCGTGGTGGCGGTCGGCCTGGCGGTGATCATCGGCTATGGGGTGCGCATGAACCCCGGCGGCGTGAGCCGGACCGCCGCACGCATTGCCTCGGTGGGCTATGCCATTCCCGGCTCGGTGATCGCCGTGGGCATCCTGATTCCGCTGGGCTGGGCCGACCAGCGCATCAATCTGTTCGCACGCGAGCACTTCGGCGTGCTCCCCGGCCTGCTGCTGACCGGCACCATGGTGGCGCTGGTCTACGCCTATGTGGTGCGTTTCCTGGCGGTGTCGTTCAACAGCGTGGAGGCCAGTCTGACCAGAATCACGCCGAACATGGATGCGGCCTCGCGAACCCTGGGCAAGACCGCCGCGCGCACCCTGGCGCTGGTGCATCTGCCGGTGATGCGCAGCAGCCTGCTGGCCGCGGGCATCCTGGTGTTCGTGGATGTGATGAAGGAGCTGCCGGCGACCATCATCCTGCGGCCGTTCGATTTCGACACCCTGGCAGTCAGAGCCTTCGAACTGGCTTCCGACGAGCGCCTGGCGCAGGCCTCGACCTCGGCGCTTGCGATCGTGGCGGTCGGCATCATACCGGTGATCTTGTTGAGCATTGCCATGCGGAAATCGCGGCCGGGCAGCAGTGCCAGCGGGTGAGCGGCACCTGCAGGCCGGTTCAAAGTCAACGGCGGTTTCGCCTCGCGCTGCGCGCTTGCAGGCGACCTACTTTTCACAAGCGCCTGAAAAGTAGGCAAAACCGCTATTCAGCCGGAAATACAAAAACCTGCGAGGGGTCGACGTGCAGTTCGACGCGCTGGTTGGGCTGCGGCAGAAACACCCCCGGCATGGTCGAGTGCAGATGGTATTCGCGGTTGTGCTGGTCATGCACGCAAATGTGAACCAGGCTGTTGCGACCCAGCAGTCGCGACATGATGACGTGGCTGTCGCGGTGGCTCTTGGCGGGTTCCGAGACCACGACCACGCGTACCGCTTCCGGCCGCACCAGCACCAGTGCCTGTTCGCCCTCCGGCAGTCCGCGCGCGTCGACCTTGCCCAGGGGTGTGTTGATCCGACCTTTTTCGACCACGCCTTCCATCCGGTTGACGTCGCCGAAGAAGGTGGCGACGAACGGGTCCAGCGGCCGGCAGTACAGATTCTCGGGCCGGTCCATCTGCAGGATGCGGCCATCCTTCATCAACGCGATACGATCGGCCATGAACATGGCCTCTTCCGGATCGTGCGTCACCAACAGGGTGCCGGCGCCGCCGTTCTTGAGCAGGTGCAGGGTGTCGTCACGGATGCGGTCACGCAGGCGCGCATCCAGCGCCGAGAACGGTTCGTCGAGCAGCATCAGCCCGGGACCGGGTGCCAGCGCGCGCGCCAGCGCAACCCGCTGCTGCTGGCCGCCGGAGAGCATGTGCGGGTAGCGCGAAACATCCTCGGCCATGCCCACCTTGTCGAGAAACGCCATCGCCGTGGCCTTGCGCCGGCGGGTCGGCAGGCGGTCGAGTCCGAACATGACGTTTTCGAGCACGGTAAGATGCGGAAACAGGGCCGCATCCTGGAACATCAGGCCCACGTTGCGCCGTTCCGGCGGCACGTTGCGACCCGACGGGGTGCGCATATTCTCGCCGCCGATCATCACCCGCCCCTGCTGCAGTTCCTCCAGGCAGGCGGCGATACGCAACAGCGTGGACTTGCCGCAGCCGGACGGGCCCAGCAGACAGACCACCTCGCCACGCCGCACCTCCAGCGAGACATCGTCGACGGCGCGCAACGATCCGAAGTCGTGGCAGATATTCTCCATGGAGAGCATGGCGGAGTCTGCCTTCGGCTCGGGGGATGTCGGCTGCTGCAGTGCCTGGGCGCTCTGGTTCATGGGGCCACGGTAGTTGGTTGGAACCGCTGCCGATTGCTCGGGATCAAAAAACCGGCGGCAAAGTATTGAATAGTATGTAAACACGAATCATTTGTAAACACATTAACACTAATTCATGTTATAAACGCAAATGACATTCATTAAGATTTGTGGCCGGACCGGCCCGATCGCACTCTGAGGAGAAAACATGTTCAAGTCATTCAATCGCATGACCGGACTCCGCGGGCTCGGACTTTTGCTGCTCGTGCTCACCAGCGGCGCGGCCGCCGAGCAGGTCAACCTGTATTCGGCGCGCCATTACGACGTCGACCAGCAGCTCTACGATGGATTCACCGAGCGGACCGGCATTGAGGTGCGCGTGCTTGAGGGCAGCTCCGACCAGTTGGTCGAGCGCATTCAGCGCGAGGGGATTGCAAGCCCGGCCGACGTGCTGATCACGGTCGACGCCGGACGCCTGTGGCGGGCCGAGGAAGCCGGCGTGCTGCAATCGGTGGAATCGGAGCTGCTCGAGGAGCGCATTCCGGAATACCTGCGCCATCCCGACGGACTGTGGTTCGGCTTCAGCCAGCGCATGCGGCTGATATATATCAACCCGGACCGCGTCGACCCTGCACTGGTCAAGACGTATGAAGACCTGGCCCGCCCGGAGCTGGAAGGCAAGGTGTGCATTCGCTCGTCGAACAACATCTATAACCAGTCGCTGCTGGCTTCCATGATTGAAATCCACGGGACCGAAGGCGCGCAACAATGGGCCGAGGGTCTGGTCGGCAATCTGGCGCGCCAGCCGCAGGGCGGCGATACCGACCAGATTCGCGGCGTGGCCGCCGGCGAGTGCGACGTTGCCGTGGCCAACCACTACTATTACCTGCGGCTGGCCAATTCCGACGATCCGGCCGACCGCGAAGTGGCCGACAACGTGCAGGTGGTCTTCCCCAACCAGCGCGGCCGCGGCGCGCACGTCAATATCGGCGGTGCCGGAGTGGTCGCGAACGCCCCCAACCGCGACAACGCGGTGAAGTTCCTTGAGTACCTGGCCTCGGACTCGGCACAGGAATTGTTCGCCAAGGCCAACTACGAATACCCGGTCACCGCGGACGTGCAGCGTCACGAAGCGCTGGCCGAATGGGGCGACGTGAAGCTCGACCAGCTCGGCATTGATGCGCTGGGCCGCAACAATCCTGAAGCCGTGCGTGTCGCCGACCGCGCCGGCTGGCGATAGTCCGGGTTGAGCGGATGAAGCCGAGCGGGACATTCCTGTATTTCGCCTACGGCTCCAACCTGATGAGCGCCCGGCTGAAGGCGAGAACGCCTTCGGCCCGGGTGGTCGGCCGGGCGATTCTGGCCCGCTTCCAGTTGCGCTGGCACAAGATCGGCGCCGATGCGACCGGCAAGTGCGACATCGTTTTTACCGACCAGCCCGGCGATTTCGTCCACGGCGTGGCCTACATGATCCGGCGCGCCGAGCTCAGGCACCTGGACCGGGTCGAAGAACTGGGCACCGGCTACTACGCCTGCAACGTGCCGATCCACGTCGGCGCCCGCCGACAGCTTGCGCGCACCTACCGCGCCATCCCCATCGACGCGTCGCTGCAACCGCTGGACTGGTACAAGCGCTTCGTCGTGCACGGGGCGCGCGAACACAACCTTCCCGAACATTACATCGCCGGCCTGGCCCGCATGCCGGCCATTACCGATACCGACCAGTCGCGGCGAATGCGCAATCTGCGCATCCGGTGAAACCCGCCGAATTTCCGCCGCGCGCGCGCCAGGACAAGTTGAAGCGGATCATTTACCATTCGATCCGATGCCAGCCCACTCGCCACTGCCGCCGCTGCCGAAATCACCCACCCTGAATCTGGAGCGCCGCTTCGAGGGTACGGTCTGCGGCATCGACGAGGCCGGCTGTGCGCCGCTGGCCGGGCCGGTGGTCGCCGCCGCGGTGATCCTGCCGCAAGGCGGCAAACCCCCGGTGCTGCGCGGCCTGAATGATTCCAAGCTGTTGTCGGCGGCCAACCGCGAACGCTTCCACGACATCATCCAGCGCATCGGGCGGGTCGGCGTGGGCATCGCGACGGTCGAGGAGATCGACACGCTTAACATCTACCGTGCCGACATGCTGGCCATGCAACGCGCCTACGCATCGCTGCCGGACCGGGCCGATGCGGCGCTGGTCGACGGACGCGGCGCGCCATCGCTGGACTGCACGGTCAAAACCGTCGTCAAGGGCGACCGGCGCTCGCTGTCCATTGCCGCCGCCTCGGTCATTGCCAAGGTCACCCGCGACCGGCTGATGCAGGCGCTGGCGCGGGAGTTTCCCGACTATGGCTGGCACACCAACGCCGGCTACGGCACCGATGTGCACTACCTGGGGCTGATGCGCAAGGGCCCGACGATTCACCATCGCAGCAGCTTCGCCCCGCTCAACACCCTATTCGGCCCGGACGGCCCGCCGTTGGACCGGTTCCGGTTCGCACGCCTTCCCGGCAAGGCGGACGTGCGGAGGCTGGAGCTCCTGCGACTGAGGCAGGATTTGCACGCGGTTTTCGATGGTGCCGGCCACCATCTCGGCGTGGTCAAGAATCTGCGCGGGTTCTGGACGTTCCAGGCCATCGGCTACGACGACGACGGCAATCCCGTGGCCGGCGGCGGGCCTTGCAGCCGATTTCACGCCACGCGCGTCGATTCTCCGCAACCGGAGCTGGTCGGCCGGCTTCTTTCAACCCGGATTATTCACCACCCGATCGTCGCGAGGCGGTTCCAGACCCCGTGATTACGGCGTTTTCGCGACCGAGCGCACCGCAAACGTACTCTCGCCTGTACGGTGAGGATGCGCGACCGAGTGAAACGGCGTAGGCGCGGGGTCTGGGGCCGCCGCAGTAGATCGGGTGGTGAATAATCCGGGTTCAAGGGCTGATCAATGCCTTCGGCCGGGCTTGTGTTCTAATGACCTTCGACTTCCGTACCCGGTGCCCGTAATGCCATTTCCCAACCCCAGAGCCCCCGCCATCAAAGGCCTGATCGTCCTCATCGCAGCCATCGCCCTGGCCGGTTGCGGCAGCCGGCAGGTCCAGGATTCGCTGACCGGTTCAACGGCCCAGCGGCTGGTCACTCACAGCATCGACAAGGTCGTCGGTCAGCTCCCGGAACGGGATTTCGCCGGGCTTGAAGGCCGGCGGGTGTTCATCGAAAGTCATTTTATCGAGCGCTCCGAGGTTCGCAACTACGCCGACCAGCGACTGGCCACCGAGCTCTCGCGTCGCTTCGGCGCCGAAATCGTCGGCACGCGCGATGACGCCGACCGCGTGCTTCAGGTCTTCTACACTTCGCTGGGCACTGACCAGAACAAGCTCGGGTTCTTCCTGCCGCTGGGCTACATCCCCGGCATCGCCGAAACCGCTACGATCAACCTGGTCACACTCGAGCAGTTCCACGGGGTCGCCGAAATGTACTATTACTTCGGTCAGCACGGTCACGAGCAACGCAGCGAGATGCTGCAGGGCCGCGTACGCACCGATGCGCTCGGCCTGCCGATCATCACGATTCCGATTTCGCAGCTGCCATAGGCATAAATGTCGCCTCATTCAGAAACGCAGGATAATTGCCAAAAGTCGAACCGGAGGTCATCCATGCTTTACACCCATCCAGTAAGGGCTTTCGTCGCACTCATCGCGGCGGGACTGGCATCGATCGCGGCGGCCGAAACCCCCGAGCAGCGCCTTGCGGCAGCCGGCCACGAACTTCCCGAACCCCCAAAGCCAGTCGCGACCTACATGACTTCTCGCCAGGTCGGAAATATGCTGTTCCTGTCCGGCCACGGCGAGTGCGGCGATGAATTCACCACCGGCAAAGTCGGCCTCGATCTGAGCATCGAGCAGGGCCGACGCTCAGCCGAACTGACCGGACTGTGCATGCTGGCGACGATCAAGTCGGCGGTCGGCGAGCTTTCGCGCGTCAAGCAGTTCGTGCGCATTCTGGGCATGGTCAACGCCGCCGAAGATTTCACCGATCATCCGAAAGTCGTCAACGGCTTCTCCGACCTGATGGTGGTGGCTTTCGGCGAGGCCGGCAAGGGTGCGCGCGCGGCGGTCGGCATGGCCTCGCTGCCGTCGAACATCGCGATCGAGATCGAGGCCATCGTCGAACTGCACGATGAATGACGCACGCATGATTCTGCGTACCTGGAAGGCACGGACCAGGCCGGAAAAGCTTCCCGATTATCTCCAACAGGTCGAAGCCGTAGTGATTCCACACCTGCGCGCGCAAATAGGATTTGCCGGCGCCGAGTTCGCGCAGCGCGCGCTGGATGACGGGCGCGTCGAGATCCTGGTGATCACGCGGTGGCAGTCTGCGGCGGCCGTTGCCGCATTCGCCCAGGGCGCAACCGCCTGGTTACCCGACGAGATTGCGGCCACGCTGCTGAACTTCGACAGCGAATCGGTGCATTACGAACGGCTGGTCGCAGTCGACTGAAGATTGCCGCACGCCATGCAGTCGAAGTTATTGTTGGCTCTCGAATCCGTCGCTGAATAAAGGCGTTTCACTGACGGTGATGGTGAAGGCCTGATCGGTTTCTGCCCCCTGGTCGTCGGTGGCCGTCAGGGTTACCGCATGATCACCGAGGTCGACCAGATCAGGTGTGCCGCTTAACGTGGCTGTGCCATCGCCGGCATCGTCCAATGCAAGCCAAGCGGGAAATGTGCCGGTAATCGCCAGCACCGCGTTGGCGTCGACGTCAGTGACGACGATTGAATATTCATAGACCTAGCCCGTATCTGCGGCAGTCACAGGCGTGCTGAAAAACACGGACGGGTCGTTGACGCCGTTGATGGTGATGGCGACCGTGGCGGCATCCGTTTCCGCGCCGTCGGTCGCGCTGTAGCTGAAGCTGTCGAAGTCGATCTGACCGGCACCCAGGGATTCGAACTGGCCATTCGGGTCATAGCGATATGTATCGTCGCCATTCAGCGTGACGATGCCCACGGTGCCGGTGGTATCGGTATCGGCGACGCTGAGGCTGTCCATGTCCGGATCGGCGTCGTTGTCCAGCACTGCGATGTTGTCGACGGCGCTGTCTTCATCGGTGGTGCTCTGATCGTCCTCCGCCACCGGCGCCTGGTTGGTGATCCCCAGGCCGGATATACCCAGCAGTTGAAAGCTGCCGCGGCCCAACGTCGCGGCAATCAGCCGATCGTCGGCGGGGTCGTAATCGAGGTCGTAGACCGGTGTGTTCGGCAGGATCGAACCGACCTCGAACCATGACGAAAAACCGGAAGACGCCCGCGCGATGAACACGCCCCGGTCGGTACCCAGCACGAGCCCGTCGTCGTCGGCCGGCACGTGCAGTAACGAGTTGAAGCCGCCGGTGACTGCAACATCCAGGTCCCCGGTGACGTCGGCCCACGTGTCGCCACCGTTGCTGCTGTGGCGCACCGAACCGGCGACAATCAGGGAGACGTTGCTGGCATCCTGGGCGTCCTGCGCCACACCAATGACGACGCCGTCAAACACCCGCGACAGGGCATCACCGCCATTGACGCGGCGGTACAGGCCCAGCACCGGGTTGTTCGGGTCGGTGATGTCGGCGCCGGCCACGAACAGCAGATCAGCATTGCCGGTGGCGCCGTAGGCGATGGTGTCGCGGCCCGAAGCGATGGTCTGGATCGCCGGCGAAAGCGCGCTCACCGTATCGCCCTGATCAAGAGACTCGTAGACTGCGTTGGCGCCGCCGATGACAAGACGATTGCCGTCGATCTGATTAAGTGCCATGGGTGTGGTGAACTGTGGCGCAATCGGGTCGGAGCCGCCGAGCGGCGTCAACGACAGGCTGGTCTGACCAAGAAAAACGTTGTCCTGGTCATAGCGAAGCCTGCGTGGCGCGCCAAGAAACTGAGAACTGACAAAGCGCGTGGATTCCTCTACCGAAGTGAGGTTGTCGATCGCGATATCGCCGCCATCGCCGCTCTGGAAAGTGTTCCATACGGCGCTGCCAAGCGTGTTCTGGCGTGTGGCGCCATTGTCCTGATTACCACTGACGGTGATTCGCGACAGGCGATCGAACCGCATCGAATGCTGCTCGGTAATCTGCAGATTGCCGTTGAGGTCGAACCAGTCGCCAGCGGCATCGGTCGGACTGGTGCGCCGGTACACGCCCCCGTCATCGCCCTGCAGCAGGACGCCGTTGGCGTCGAACGCCATGTCGCGTGAATCGGCATGCGGTGATGAATTGCTGGCGGTTCCCGAATGCGTCAGCGGTTCCCATTGCGATCCGGCCGGCTGCGACGCGTCGCCCCGAAACAGGCGGCCGGAAAAGTTCTGCGCGCCGATCGAATTGGGAAACGAGCCGGAGTCCTGGTCGCTCAGCGGCTGACGATCGCCGCCGATGTAGACGACGTTGGCATCGTTCGGGTCCGCGACCAGCGACATGTGGAGCCCGCCCTGGCCGCCCGGGTGAATTCCGACAAACCCGTTCTCGTCAGTCCCCGGAAGATCCATCTCCGTCCAGCTGCTACCACCGTCGCCCGAGCGAAATACGCCGGCGAGCTGGCCCGTCGTATTCGGCGCCACGGCAACATAGACGTTGTTGTTGCGGCCCACCGCGATCTCGACCAGCGTGCCGGTCGACGCGTTGGTCGGAAACAGCGCATCGATTGCCCCGTTGCCGACCCTGGCCCAGTTCGCCCCGTTGTCGGTCGACTTGTAGATGCCGCTGGCGGCCCCGCAGAACGAATCAAACGTGAAAACGCTGGCGTAGAGCGTCGCCGGTGTGACCGGATCCTGCGCCAGGGCGTCGACCGCACCGCCTGCCAACCCTGAGGCGGCTTCGACCCGGGCGAAACTGACGCCGTTGTCGGTGGAGCGAAACAACCCGATGTTGCCGCAGGTGAAACTGTCTGCGATATCGACGCCGACCAGGATGAAATTGCCGTTGGCGGTGACCTTGGTGATGTTTCGGCCCTGCAGTGAACTGTCCAGCGGCGCCCAGGTTGTGCCGCCGTCGGTGGTGCGCAAGGCACCTGCACGGGCGCCACCGCGCCGGCCGAAGCTGCTGAAGCGACCGGTCCCGGCCGCCAGTGTCTGGCCTGTGGCGTCGGCGGCGTCGAACGCGATATCGCCGAAGTTCAGGGAAGCATCGCCGTCGGTCTGTTGCACCCATGTCGGCGATGCAGCGGTCGCGTTGACCGTCTTCCAGATGCCACCGCCGACGCTGGCGACGTAGACGATGTCGGCATCGGAAGGATGTGTCGCCACGGCATGAATTGCACCTGAAGACGGCCGGTTTTCGATGTTTTCGGTGCCGCCGAACAAAAGCGGCGCCGGCCCAAGCGGTTCCCACTCCTGTGCGCCTGCAGCGGCAGAGGTTATCAGTGCAACCCAGACCGCGTGCCTTGCTTGTCGAATCATCGTATTCGTTCTCCTCCAAAAAGACAGGACGTGCGCGAGCAGAGAGCATCAGACGCAAGATCGTATTGGCCTGTACTCGAAGTCCGCCAACGTCCTATACTTGCTGCAAAGAGTACCCGATCCGGAGCTTCCCGTGAATCCGAAGACAACTGCCAGGCTTCCACTGATCCTGATGCTCGCCCTGGCGGCGGTATCGCTGCAAGCCGAGATCGTGGCGCTGAAAGACGGTCTTGTGGTCGATACCGAACAGGGAATTGCATACACAATGCGCCCCAAAGGCGGCATCGCGGCGCTGTCCCTGGATTCCGGCACCGAGATATGGCGCTCCCTGCAGGCCGACCAGCCGCTGGCGGTCGAAGACGGCCGGATTGTGGCCATGGTCGATCAACCGCTGGCGGGATTCATCAGTCTCCGCGCCCTTGATGTCGTTACCGGCGAGGCAGTGGAAAGCATTTCGCTCGAAGTCGACGCGCAGGTACAGGCGCAAGTGGACGATTCGCTTGCGCACCGATTCAGGATCGTGACCGATTCGCCGCACAATCCCGACACGATTGCATGGCGCTACCAGTATCTTCCGCCGCGGGGAATGCCCGAAGCAACGAACGAGCCGTCGCTTCGACGCGAACAGCTCGGCGCGTTCCGGGTCGCGTCCTCGACCGGCGAATTTACTACGCTGTCATCGCCTCCGGAGGGCATCTTCGCGGCAGGCCCGGCGCCGGAAACAAGGGCCGCGGATCCGGCGCTGGAGGGGCGCAGGTTCGCTTCTCAGGACGGCCGGCATATGCTGGTGGTCAACCTCAGGAATGGGGCGGATTTCCGCCGCTATCAATGGGTGGTGTTCGATGCCGGCGGATCGGAAGTGATGCGAACCGACCATTTCATTGCTTTCGCGCCTTTCGTGGTCGCGGGAAACCGGCTGCTGGTGACGGAGCCGTCGCACTCATTCGAAGATGACAGCGGGAATCTGGTTGAATTCGGGCTGCGACTGGTCGCCTACGCACTGGCCGATGGCGCGGAGCGCTGGTCGCAACCGCTCCGCGATACGGAATACCGCGGACCGTTCCCCTGGTAACGGCGCATAACTCGACTTCCAACAGGTCGATACTCTGTATCCATCTCACCCTTGGGCAGGTGGGTCCCAAATCCCCGCAGACGTTGGGCCCTTGACGAACAGCAGAGACCCTTGTTCTTCGGCACAATGCGCAACAACACGCCAACGACGGCTTTCCTGCGCAGCCGACGGTCGCTCGATATTTCACATCTCCCGCGAGACCGCGAAAACAGCGCTTGGTGTTTGCGCAAAAAGTTTATGGGACAGCACTGTTTCCCGCTGTGGCCGTTACCCAGTCGATAATTGTCGTCAGCGCTTCGGGCACAATCGTCTCCCTCGAACCCGATGAAGTACACGTTCAAGCCCGATTAGGCACCATCACGAAACTTGATGACGATAAAACTGAGGCCGTAACTGACCATCATCACACCGATAACCGCATTCTTGTAGAAATCCGCGGGCAAATCGACGCCGACTCGGCCCAACACGAGAAAAACAACCGCCAGAGTGAAGAACCATGAGGTGCTCAGTGAGCGCTTGGCGACGTCGTTCAAAAAACCCTCCACCTCAGGTGGGCATGTCTCGGCACGGCTCCGCAGCCACGGGATCATGCTGATGAGCGCAAAGACCATTGCCGCCACTGCAAAGCCCTTCGCCAGCCCGTCCATCAACCCGGTTTGTGCCTCGGCCACCAAATAAATGCCGGCTGAGGCCAGCATGGCCGCGCCCAGCGCCAATACCATCAACGCCAGCGAAGTTAAGGTGCGGCTCTGGCCCTCGGCAGTAATAAAAATACTTTTGCTCATCGGTTGCATGCTCCTATTGAAGGTGTACAGGTTATGTATATAAAAGAGAAAAAAACGCCCTTTTTTGAGTCCCTAAGGTGTCGACGAAAGATATGTGTGCACTCCTTCATTCAACAGCGTTGAAAACCGGAATGCCAGAATCATTCGTTCTTGCCAATGCATCCAGCACGGCGTTCTGCTCCAGTAGGCGGCTTCTGTCGGGCAGCAGCAAGGTGCACAGGACGCCGGTGCAGCGAAAGCACATGGCCCGGTACTGCATAAAGTGCTCGAAGCGGGCGACGAAATAATCTTCATGGACCTCGATCTCGTTCACCTTGAACAGGCAAAACGACGTGGTCATGCCGCAACCCAGAGCCTTGGAAAGCGCTTCTTTCGCGGTCCACAGGGCAGTCAGGCGTTCCAATTCGCTGAAACCGCCAACAGCTGACAGACGCGACTGTTCATCGGGACTGATTTGGCCCAGCAAAGCATCGCGGTTTTCTTCATTCACGCTTTCCACATCAATGGCCAGCGGGTGGCGACCCGGAAATGCCACCGCCGCGCTGAGTTCGGACGTGTGACTGATGCTGACATCCACCCGCTCACTTAACGGACTGGACAGCACCGGCTGCTGAAAAATACCGGACTCGATATGGATGGCTGTAGCCGCCAGATCCGGATACATCGCTTTCACGGCTTTCTTGACCGCGTAACGTCCGCGCAGATAGTCATGCGCCCGCCTGTTGTGCGCGAACCCCTTAAAGCGCTCGTATTCTCCAGGGTGCAGCCACTGGGCAGCCTCGTCTGCAAGGCGCTGACCTGTGATGCATGACAGACACAAACCAGCCAACCATCGCCCATCGGCGCGTTCCAGAGTCAGCTTGGTGACATAGTCTCCCCCCTGCATCATCCCACCATCCCCGACCGTGATTCAAGCCCCGTTGCTGGTTTCATACGCTTTTTCGCCCAAAGTCGTGTTGATCATGTTCAAAATAGTCTGCTGATTCTGTTCGAGGAAAAAATGATCTCCTTCCAGCAGATGCAGATCGAAGCCGGCCGGCGCGTGTTGCTGCCATTGCTCCATATGGAATGGCTTTACCCGCGGATCATCTATTCCGCCCAGAGCGGTCAAGGGGCAGCTAATCGGTTCGCCCTCCATAAAACGGTATTCCGCGCAGGCTTTAAAGTCGTTGCGGATAATTGGCAAGGCGTACTCCAGTAGCTCTCTGTTGCGCAGGACTTCCTGGGGCATGCCGTTGAGGTATACCAGTGCATCCAAAAATTCATCGTCCGGAAGTTGATGAATTGGCTCCTCGGTAATAATATGCGGCCCGCCCGCGCCAGACATGAAAATGTGCTCCGGCACCAGATCGTGTTCGGCACTCAACAAGCGTGTCAGTTCAAAGCTGATCAGCGCGCCCATGCTATGGCCGAAAAAGGCAAATGGCCGCTCCAGGCGCGGCGCGATATACGGCAGCACCGCCTTGGCGATAGCAACAATATCTTCCATCAAAGGTTCCATGACCCGCGACTCGCGACCCGGATACAGGATGCCGGTGACCTCGATCCCACTGGCGATCTGCTCCGGCCATTCCCTGAAAATGGAAGGCCCGCTGCCCCCGTAGGGGAAACAATACAGCGACACCCGTGACGTAGCGGTCGGATTAAAGGCCCTGAACCAACGTGTTTCTGTTTTCTGTGTATTCATTAATTCACTCCAAGGATCGGCCGGAACCGAATCACATTACCACTGGCGAACGCGCATTCTTGATAGACTGTTGACGTTCCACCACTTACGTGTATTTTAAAAATGAAAACCAAATCCGTTTTCCATCCGGTATTGCAGACGACGGCATTCATGATGCTGATGGTACTGATTAATAAATTGTTCCCAGGTGCCGATTTCGAGGCTGCTTGGGCCCGTCGCGCGGCTTTTGGCAGCTTCGCCATCGGTCTCACCCTGGGCATTTTTGGCGGCGGGCTGTTGGAACGCTCCCGCACCACCAGCGATCCACTGAAAGCTGACCAGTCCACCACGCTGGTGACCCGCGGAATATACCGTTTCACGCGCAACCCGATGTATTTGGGCTTTGTGTTCATCCTCCTCGCCGTCGGATTTTTCGTGGGCAACGCCGCCAGTTTTGTCGCCGTACCCGTATACATAACATCCATGACCCTGTTGCAAATCTTTCCCGAGGAGCGCGCGTTAACCGCATGCTTTGGCGACGCCTATCGCCAATACCAAGCCAGGGTCAGGCGCTGGCTGTAACGGTAGATCAAACGAGTATGCTGAATAACCGGACGACCAAACACCTTATGGAAATCTGACCGATGACGCGCCCACCACGCCGGTATTATCCAATAGCATTTCGGCAATTTCATCCAGTCCAGAAAAAAATCTATCCACGTCCTCACGGCGGGTATAAAAATAGGCGGACGCGCGCAGGACCTGTCCGGTACCAAGCATATCCAGATACGGCTGTGCGCACAGATGACCGTTACGGCACATCACGCCATATGAATCACTCAGGATACGAGCAAAATCGTCAAGCTTTTCCTGGCCGGGAATGCTGACACTGATTACACCACCGCGATCTGCCTCGGAATCCGGATTCACCACGCGCAGGTAGCTTCGGGCCAGGGCTTGCTCTAACATGTACCGGCCCATGGCCCGATCATCCTCGCGCAGCTGGTCGAAACCCAGCTGGTTCAAATAGTCTATAGCCGCGCCCAGACCGTAGGCGCCAGCGATGTGCGGCGTGCCCGCCTCGAAACGGTGGGGAATCTTGCGGAGGCGATACTCGCCCAACTCCACCCAATCCACCATACCGCCTCCCAGGTTGTTGGGACGCAACTTTTCCAGGCAGTGTCTTTTACCATACAAAATACCAATCCCGGTGGGTCCGATCATTTTGTGCGCCGAGAAGGACAGAAAATCGACATCCAATTCGCCGACGTTGATCCGTCGGTGCGGGACGGTTTGCGCACCATCCACCAGCACTAGGGCGCCAACCTGCTTGGCCATGCCTACTGCCCGTTCCAATGGAATGTGGATGCCGGTGACATTGGAACAGGACGTCATCGCCACGACTTTGGGCTCCAACTTGAGCAGAGATTCATAATGGTCCCAGTCGACAGCCCCTTGTTCGTCAAAACGAACATGATGCACCTGTCCCCGGCCCAGCCACGGCAACATATTGGAGTGATGGGCGTCGGAAAAAATCACTACGTGATCCTCGACGGCCACACCCAACCCGTCGGCCACAAGATTCACGCCCTCGGTAGTATTGCGAACGAACACCACTTCGTTGCCGCCGCATCCGATCAGCTCGGCTACCTTGTAACGTGCCTGCTCGTAACGGTTGGAAACCTCCTCGATTGCGTAGTGCTTGCCCCGATGAATGTTGGTGGATATGCCCAGGTAGTATTCGTTCACGGCATCGACCATGGCCCGCGGCTTCAGCGTGGTAGCAGCATTATCCAGGTAGGTGATCGGCGTACCGTCTAACTCCCTGGACAGCGCCGGAAAGTCCTGGATCAATTTTTCGCGATATTCCTCAGCCAGAAATGACATGCGCATCTCCAAAAGTGGTGGAGGTTTCGACATCGGCCACCATCTCGACTTCGGACTTGGTGGCCTGGAACTTGCCGGACCGATCGGTGGCGATGTAGGTCAATTTTTCGGTATTCACCACGCACGCCTGCCCCAGGTAGTTCTCCACTTCATTGGCGAGTTCGCGTTCGACACCCTCACTGTAATGATCGTTGACCAGTACTTTCAGAGTGATTTGATTTTCGTCGACCTGATGACACTGATATTGATCCAGCCAAGACGGCGCGTCAATCAGCCGATCAATATCCTGGGGTGATGCCAGATAACGATTCTCGCGCTTGATAAAGTTCACCAGGCGGCCTTGCATTTCAGCGACCGGCAGATGGTTACCGCATGGACAGTCTTCGTTCAGCAAACGAATGGCGTCTCCGGTTTTATAGCGAATATGCGGCAACGCGCCGTTGTCCAGGCTGGTGACGTACAGCTCGCCGATTTCGCCGGGCTCGGCGTAGCGGTCATCGCGAATCACCTCCAGGAAAAATGAATCGGTATTCATGTGAAGGCGGCCGTGCGGGCACTCCAGCCCCAGCCAACCCATTTCGGACGAGGCCAATAATTCGATTACTCCTTGCTGGCCGGAAAACATGTCCGCAATCTGGCGGCGGCTGCAGCGCGTAGGGCTGGTATAGGTGGCCATAACCGGTGCCGCGGGCAGCGTCACGCCGCGCTTGCGGGCATGACGCACCAAAAAGGCAAAATGCGTCGGGTCGATGTAATAAAGATCGGGCTTGTATTCCCTGATTTCGTTCAGGGCGCGTTCGATGAGTTCATCGGAGGTGGTCAACAAATCATGGTAGACCGGCAACACCAGAGTGCCATCGCTAAGCAATCGGTCTTCCATGGTGCTGTTTGGATTGGCGCATTCCACATCGGAACAGTTGGGCGCGGCGTATCGGCAGGTTTTCCGCTTATGGTTGAGAATGGCCTTCTCGATGGCCGGATTCGCCCGTGCGCATTTCAGCGCCCGGTTCAACAGCAACATGCCGACTTCCACGGTGACCAGACGGTCGCCGGTGGTACCCGAACTCTGGCTGCGTGTCAGGCGGATATCGTTGGGCTTATAGCCTTTCGCAAGCACACCCAGGGGGAAATTCTTGCGGTAATGCTTTTTCTCCGTATACGGCAATTTCATGATATCGGCCGGGCTCCGAATACTGTTCGGGTCAGTACCGGCATTATCCATGTGCTTGCGATAAAACGACACCTTTTCATAGGTGTAGTTCAGCTCCTTCTTGAAACGTTCGAAGTTACTTTGTTGATTTCCTAGCATGGTGCTCCCGTCCGTATACTGATTGATAAATGTTCTTATGATCCGGCGACTTCGCGGCCGTTGATAAAAGCGTTGATGTGCTGCGCCAGAGCCGTGGCCGAATCGCCGCTCAACATGGAAAGATGGCCGCCCGGCACGTCGCCGCGCTGAACTCTTGACAAGGTCAGGCCGCGCAGAGCCTCCAAATATTCTTCACCGCGCATGAATGGATTCGATTCCCGCGCATGAAGCAGAAGCAGATCGCCATTGATGCCGGACCCGGGGCGGTAGGTCCGATTAATGGTGTAATGTTGCCTGTAGACCTGCGCCAGACGTTCAGCGAACGCATCAATCTCTGCATCTTTCATGGAGTTTGGGCGGCCTTGTTGTAGCGCCTGTCTGATTTGATCCACGTCGAGGATTTCCTCGCTCGCGCGCTTGTCTGTTGTGTCGGACATCAAGTTCGGGAATAACAGGCTGTCGAGCAGAATCACCCGCACCCGGTGTCCGGCGGCTTGCAGGGCAGTCGCCATCTCGAAGGCCACACAGCCCCCGAACGAATGCCCGGCAAGACAAAACGGTCCTTGTTCGTCGTTGTTCAGCAAATCTTTGACGAATTCATCGACGATGGCGGTCATTTCGCCATGGGGCTGGTCATCTCCGGTCACGCCGCGGTGTTCGAAGGCATGAACATTGAACATGCCGCGTCCGGCGCTGGCCAGTTCGATAAACGATGAACTCAAGCCGCCGATTCCCGGTACGCAGTACAGATCCGGCAGGTCCGGCGCGTGCTCGCCCAGCGCCGTCAGCGAATGGCCGGACGCCGTCTCCTGACCAGCTTCATCTGCATCGAGACCCTGGGCCAGGGTGCGAACTGTAGGCTTGGCGAAGAGATCCTTGACCTTGATGACGATTCCCCGCTCTTTCAGCAGGCCCACCAGGCTGACCGCCAGCAATGAATGCCCGCCCAAGGCGAAGAAGTCATCGTCGATACCCACCGGCTCAACCGGCAACACAGCCTGGAAAGCCTCGACCAGGCACACTTCCGTCGCGCTGCGCGGCGCCGTGTATTTGCGTTTATATTGCGCCCACTCGGGCGCCGGTAAAGCGCGGCGATCGACCTTGCCGTTGGCGGTTAACGGGAAGGCATCCACGCGGATAATCGCCAGCGGTACCATGTAGGCTGGCAGGCTGGCGCGAAGCTTTTCTTTTAATGCCGCCTCTTCCACCGTGTCATTCGTCACCACATGGGCCACCAGTTGACGGCCCAGGTCGCCTTCGAGCACCTGCGCCAAAGCGTCTTGTACACCGGGCTGAGCCGTCAGCTGACTTTCCACTTCGCCCAGTTCGATGCGGAAACCGCGAATCTTGACCTGGTGGTCGATGCGGCCCACGTATTCAATCTCGCCGTCCGGCAAATAGCGGCATAGATCGCCGGTACGGTACGCACGCGCGCCGGGCTGGTCGCTGAACGGGTCCGGCACGAACGACAACGCGGTCACCGCCGCGCGGCCAAAATAACCGCGCGCCAGGCCGAGGCCGCCGATGTACAACTCACCCACCACACCGCAGGGCACCCGGCGACCATCGCCATCAAGGATATACGCGCGGGCATTGTCGATCGGCCGGCCGATGGGCGGCGCTGACCGGTCGTCGGGAGCGACGTTCCGCCAGGTGGCCACCACGGCGGTTTCGGTGGGACCATAGTGATTCACCAACCGGGTAGCGGCACCGACCGGCAGGCAATGACGGTTGAGCCTGTCGCCACCGACCAGCAGTACTTGCACGGTGGAGGTTTCGGGCCAGTCATCGCCGACCTGTTCGGCCAGCGGCGTGGGCATAAAGCAATGACTGACCCGGTGCCGGTTCAATACGGCCAGCAATTGCTGCGGGTTCAGGCGTTGTTCATCGGTCACCGTCACCAGGCTGGCGCCGGCAGATAAATACGGCCACAGTTCCCAGGTGGCGGCATCGAAGCCGATATTGGCCAGCATGCTGGCACGGTGTTCGGGCCGCACCTGATGGGCCTGGATATGCCAATGCACAAGGTTCAACAGGCCCCGGTGCGTATTGGCCACGCCCTTGGGCTGACCCGTCGAACCCGAGGTATAAATCACGTAGGCCAGACTATCGCCATTGCCAACCGGCGCCAAATTCGCGTCGCTGAATTCAGCCGGGCAAACACCATCGCCGTCCAGGTCCAGGGTTTCGATATCCAGTTCCCGCGCGATGGCGATATCACCATTGCTCAGCACCAGTCTTACGCCTGCATTGGCGGCCATGTAGGCGAGTCGCTCGCGCGGATAAGTGGGGTCCAGCGGCACATAGGCACCGCCGGCCTTGATAATCGCCAGCATGGCAACCGCCAGCTCCACGCCGCGCGCCATGCATACGCCGACACGATCTTCCGCGCCGATGCCGCGGGAACGCAGATCACGTGCCAGCCGGTTCGCCCGGGCGTTCAGCTCACCGTAATGCAGGCGGCTCTCGCCGCTGATCACCGCCACCGCCTCGGGATTGGCGGCCACCCGAGCTTCGAACAACTGCTGGACAAAGGTCGCCGCCGCTGGCGTGACATCAGTCCGGTTCCAGCGCTCCATGCGCTGCAATTCGTCCTCGGCGATCACCGGCAAAGCGCCGGCCGGCTGCGAACAATCGGCCACGATGGCTTGCAGCAGGTGGTTATAGCCGGCCGCCAGTCGTTCGATGGTGCTTCGATCGAATACATCGCTGTTGTAATTCCAGCCAAACACCAGCATGTCGTCGGTTTCTCGCGCGATCAGTTCCAGGTCGAACTTGATCACGCTGCTCTCGCGCTCCACCGGGCTAAAACTCAGACCATCCAGTTCCAGCCCGCCCTCGCCGCTGCCGCCGCCATCGTTGTTCTGCAAGGCAAACACGATTTGGAACAAGGGGCTGTATTGCAGGCTTCGTTCCGGCTGCAGTTGTTCCACCAGCATCTCGAAGGGAATGTGCTGATGGGTAAAGGCATCGACAATCATCTGCTTGTTCGCCGCCAGCAGATCCGCGAAGCTTTCGCGGCCGTCCACCCACGTGCGCAGCGCCAGGGTATTGACGAAAAATCCGATCAGGTTCTCGGTATCGCCGTGGGTGCGCCCGGCAATGGGCGTGCCCATCACCACGTCCTGTTCATTGCTGTAGCGGGCCACCAACAGGGCAAACGCCGTTTGCAACAACATGAACAAGGTGACGTCATGCGTTTGGCACAGCTGCTTCAACGCACCGACGATTTTTCCTTTAAGACCGTAACGGTGCATCTGCCCGTTAAAGCTCTGCACTGGCGGCCGCTGCCGGTCCAGCGGCAGATTGTGCACCGGCGGGCTGGCGGCCAGTTGTTGCCGCCAGTAATCCAGTTGCCGCTCGAGCACCTCGCCTTGCAGCCACTCGCGCTGCCAGCGGGCGTAATCGACGTACTGGATCGGCAGCGGCGACAGCGGGTTGGGTTCGCTCCGCCGGTAGGCCCGATAAAGAATGCCGAGTTCACGGAAAAAGATGCCCATGGACCAGCCATCGGACGCGATGTGATGCATATTGGCCAGCACCACATGGGTGTTGTGGTCCAGCTTCAACACGGTCACTCGCAGCAGAACATCTCTTCCCAGATCGAACGGCGCCCGCGCGTCCTTCCGCGCCACCTGTTGCACATGATGCTCGCGCTCGCTTTCGGATAAAGCGCTTAGATCAACAAAAATCAGCGGCGCTTCTCCGCACTCCCGGATCAGTTGAAAAGTATGACCGTCCTGTTCGACGAAGCTGGTGCGCAATACTTCATGCCGTTCCATGATGGTGCGAATAGCCCCCTCGAAAGCGCCACGGTCGAACTCGCCGCTGAAACGGTAGGCCATCGGCATGTTGTATTGCGCGCTGCCCCCTTCAAGTTGGTCGATGAACCATAGACGTTGCTGGGCAAAAGACAGGGGCAATATCTGATCACGATTGGCCACGGTGATCGGCAACAGGACGATGGACTGTTCGTAATCCGGAAGGGACGCGGCCAGGGCGCGAATGGTGGATTGTTCAAACGCCGCTCTTAGCGGAACTTCCACGCTCAACTCGCTGCGGATACGGCTGACGAGGCGGGTGACCAGCAGGGAATGGCCACCGAGAGCGAAGAAGTCGTCATCAATGCCCACCTCGTCGATCCGTAGCAAGTCCCTATAGATCGCCGCCAGTTTTTCCTCGGGTTCGTTGCGCGGGGCTACGAACTGTTGGCGATAAACCGCCCAATCCGGCGTCGGCAAGGCGTCTCGATCGACCTTGCCGTTGGCGGTCAACGGGAAGGCGTTCACGCGGATAATCGCCAGCGGCACCATGTAGGCCGGCAGGCTGGCGCGGAGCTTTTCTTTGAGTGCCGCCTCTTCCACCGCCTCATCGGCCACCACATGGGCCACCAGTTGACGGCCCAGGTCGCCTTCGAGTACCTGCGCCAGAGCGTCTTGTACACCGGGCTGAGCCGTCAGCTGACTTTCCACTTCGCCCAGTTCGATGCGGAAACCGCGAATCTTGACCTGGTGGTCGATGCGGCCCACGTATTCAATCTCGCCGTCCGGCAAATAGCGGCATAGATCGCCGGTACGGTACGCACGCGCGCCGGGCTGGTCGCTGAACGGGTCCGGCACGAACGACAACGCGGTCACCGCCGCGCGGCCAAAATAACCGCGCGCCAGGCCGAGGCCGCCGATGTACAACTCACCCACCACACCGCAGGGCACCCGGCGACCATCGCCATCAAGGATATACGCGCGGGCATTGTCGATCGGCCGGCCGATGGGCGGCGCTGACCGGTCGTCGGGAGCGACGTTCCGCCAGGTGGCCACCACGGCGGTTTCGGTGGGACCATAGTGATTCACCAACCGGGTAGCGGCACCGACCGGCAGGCAATGACGGTTGAGCCTGTCGCCACCGACCAGCAGTACTTGCACGGTGGAGGTTTCGGGCCAGTCATCGCCGACCTGTTCGGCCAGCGGCGTGGGCATAAAGCAATGACTGACCCGGTGCCGGTTCAATACGGCCAGCAATTGCTGCGGGTTCAGGCGTTGTTCATCGGTCACCGTCACCAGGCTGGCGCCGGCAGATAAATACGGCCACAGTTCCCAGGTGGCGGCATCGAAGCCGATATTGGCCAGCATGCTGGCACGGTGTTCGGGCCGCACCTGATGGGCCTGGATATGCCAATGCACAAGGTTCAACAGGCCCCGGTGCGTATTGGCCACGCCCTTGGGCTGACCCGTCGAACCCGAGGTATAAATCACGTAGGCCAGACTATCGCCATTGCCAACCGGCGCCAAATTCGCGTCGCTGAATTCAGCCGGGCAAACACCATCGCCGTCCAGGTCCAGGGTTTCGATATCCAGTTCCCGCGCGATGGCGATATCACCATTGCTCAGCACCAGTCTTACGCCTGCATTGGCGGCCATGTAGGCGAGTCGCTCGCGCGGATAAGTGGGGTCCAGCGGCACATAGGCACCGCCGGCCTTGATAATCGCCAGCATGGCAACCGCCAGCTCCACGCCGCGCGCCATGCATACGCCGACACGATCTTCCGCGCCGATGCCGCGGGAACGCAGATCACGTGCCAGCCGGTTCGCCCGGGCGTTCAGCTCACCGTAATGCAGGCGGCTCTCGCCGCTGATCACCGCCACCGCCTCGGGATTGGCGGCCACCCGAGCTTCGAACAACTGCTGGACAAAGGTCGCCGCCGCTGGCGTGACATCAGTCCGGTTCCAGCGCTCCATGCGCTGCAATTCGTCCTCGGCGATCACCGGCAAAGCGCCGGCCGGCTGCGAACAATCGGCCACGATGGCTTGCAGCAGGTGGTTATAGCCGGCCGCCAGTCGTTCGATGGTGCTTCGATCGAATACATCGCTGTTGTAATTCCAGCCAAACACCAGCATGTCGTCGGTTTCTCGCGCGATCAGTTCCAGGTCGAACTTGATCACGCTGCTCTCGCGCTCCACCGGGCTAAAACTCAGACCATCCAGTTCCAGCCCGCCCTCGCCGCTGCCGCCGCCATCGTTGTTCTGCAAGGCAAACACGATTTGGAACAAGGGGCTGTATTGCAGGCTTCGTTCCGGCTGCAGTTGTTCCACCAGCATCTCGAAGGGAATGTGCTGATGGGTAAAGGCATCGACAATCATCTGCTTGTTCGCCGCCAGCAGATCCGCGAAGCTTTCGCGGCCGTCCACCCACGTGCGCAGCGCCAGGGTATTGACGAAAAATCCGATCAGGTTCTCGGTATCGCCGTGGGTGCGCCCGGCAATGGGCGTGCCCATCACCACGTCCTGTTCATTGCTGTAGCGGGCCACCAACAGGGCAAACGCCGTTTGCAACAACATGAACAAGGTGACGTCATGCGTTTGGCACAGCTGCTTCAACGCACCGACGATTTTTCCTTTAAGACCGTAACGGTGCATCTGCCCGTTAAAGCTCTGCACTGGCGGCCGCTGCCGGTCCAGCGGCAGATTGTGCACCGGCGGGCTGGCGGCCAGTTGTTGCCGCCAGTAATCCAGTTGCCGCTCGAGCACCTCGCCTTGCAGCCACTCGCGCTGCCAGCGGGCGTAATCGACGTACTGGATCGGCAGCGGCGACAGCGGGTTGGGTTCGCTCCGCCGGTAGGCCCGATAAAGAATGCCGAGTTCACGGAAAAAGATGCCCATGGACCAGCCATCGGACGCGATGTGATGCATATTGGCCAGCACCACATGGGTGTTGTGGTCCAGCTTCAACACGGTCACTCGCAGCAGAACATCTCTTCCCAGATCGAACGGCGCCCGCGCGTCCTTCCGCGCCACCTGTTGCACATGATGCTCGCGCTCGCTTTCGGATAAAGCGCTTAGATCAACAAAAATCAGCGGCGCTTCTCCGCACTCCCGGATCAGTTGAAAAGTATGACCGTCCTGTTCGACGAAGCTGGTGCGCAATACTTCATGCCGTTCCATGATGGTGCGAATAGCCCCCTCGAAAGCGCCACGGTCGAACTCGCCGCTGAAACGGTAGGCCATCGGCATGTTGTATTGCGCGCTGCCCCCTTCAAGTTGGTCGATGAACCATAGACGTTGCTGGGCGTAGGATAGCGGCACGGGCCGACCATGATCGGTGCGCTCTATCGGCGGCAGCACCATACTCTGGTCGTGGTCCATCAACGTGGCGGCCAGGCCCTTCACCGTGGGCAGCTCGAAAAGCGCGCGCAAAGGCAGCTCCACACCCAGTTCCCGGCGCACCCGGCTGACCAGACGAGTGGCCAAAAGAGAATGGCCGCCCAGGGCGAAGAAGTCGTCATCAATGCCCACCCGGTCGATCCGTAGCAAATCGCGATAAATCGCCGCCAATTGTTTCTCGGACTCGCTACGCGGCGCCACGTACTGTTGACGGTAAGACGCCCAATCCGGCGTCGGCAGGGCATCACGATCGATCTTTCCGTTGCCCGTTAACGGGAACTCGCTCAGCACGATGATGGCCGCCGGCACCATATAGGCCGGCAGTACTTCGCGCAACCCACGTTTCAGAGCGTGTTCGTCCACCGCATCGCCGGCGGCCACGTAAGCCACCAATTGTTGGCCGTCCATGATGCGAACCAGCGCCCCGGAGACACCCGCCTGATCCTGCAGGCGGCTTTCGATTTCGGCCAATTCGATGCGATAACCGCGCAGACTAACCTGGTGATCGAGACGATCGATATATTCAAGCACGCCGCCGGGTAACCACCGCACCCGATCGCCGGTCTTGTACAGGCGTTCCTGCCGCCGGCCGGCGACATTGAGTTCGATAAAAGTATCGGCGGTCAGATCGGGCTGGTTCAGATAGCCACGCGCCAGACCCGAACCGGCCAGATACAACTCGCCTCTGGCACCGGCGGGCAACAACTGGCGATTGTCATCCAGCACATAGCAGCGTTGATTGCGTTGTGGCGCACCGATATGTGCCGGTCCTTTCTCGGCCAACAAGCCATGAGTTGCGTTGATGGTGGCCTCGGTGGGCCCATATGCATTGAGCACACGGACGTCATGACGGCGGCAGTACGCCCGCAACCGCGCCGCCAGCCCGTCGCTGATTTTGTCCCCGCTACTGATGATATGCGGATGATAATCGACCCGGGACATCAATTCCGGCAATATTTGATCGATCAAAGCCGGCACCGAATTGATCACCGGGATGGCATGCTCAGCGAAGTAATTCAGCAAGGCATCCGGATCGCGGCGGGTGTGCTCGTCGATCAAGTGCACGGTGCTGCCCGTAGCCAAGAGCAATAGCCCTTTTACCGAGGCATCGAAGGACAAGGAAGCGAGAACGCCCCACGGGCACGGCGGGCTGACCCCCAGCAGTTCCAGTTGGTCACGCAGCACGGCTACCATGTTCACCAGACCGGCGTGCTCGACCATCACGCCCTTGGGCTGGCCGGCAGAGCCCGAGGTGTAAATCACGTAGGCTAGATGATCGCCGTGTAGCGGCGTGACAAGGCATGGCGCTCGGTCGTCTGGATACTTCTCCAGTTGCTGGTACGTGCGGACATCATCGAGCACGATCAGTCGTTGATCATTGATGGGCAGGCATTCCCGAATCGCGTCCTCGCAAAGGACGATATCGGCGGCGCTGTCGCGCAGCATGAAAGCGATACGTTCGGCAGGATACTCGGGATCGATGGGCACATAGGCGGCACCCGCTTTGAGTATCGCCATCATGGCCGTCAGCGCCTCTGTTGAACGGCACGTGCATATCGCGACCAATCGGTCCGGCCCGACGCCCAACTCGATCAGGTAATGGGCCAGACGGTTCGCCCGCCGCTCCAGTTCCGAGTATGTTAAGGAGCGTGTTCCGTCGGTAACGGCGACGGCTTGCGGATCGCGAACCGCCTGTTTTTGGAACAGAACGGGCAGGTATTGATCGGTTTCATCTTCCGCTGCCGTAGCGTTCCATTCATGTAGTTGCCGGTGTTGTTCCGCATCGCTTAACAAAACCAGTTGTCGGATGCCGGTTTCCGGAGCGGCAGCGATTGCCGCGAGCAGAACGGCAAAGTTATCGGCCATGTTGTCGATGGTCGTCGGCGCAAACAAATCGGTGTTGTACTTCCAGTCTAACGACAGACGTCCCTCGTGCTCGGTAACGTTGAGTTGCAGATCGAACTTGGTCGTGCCGCGCTCGCCGCTCCGCTTTAGGGGCGTCATACGCAATTCCGCATGATCTCCCTTGGTCCCTTCCCCCGCCCGGCCCTGCTCCTGATGATTCAAGGCGAACAGCACCTGGAACACCGGGCTGTAGCTCAGATTGCGCTCGGGCTTGAGCTCCTCCACCAGCATTTCAAAAGGAATATGCTGATGCGTGAACGCATCCACAATCATGCGCTTGTTAGCCGCCAAAACTTGGGTAAATTCTGGATCTCCCTCCATGCGCGTGCGCAGCACCAGCGTGTTAACGAAGAAGCCGATCAATGCCTCCACGTCGGTGTGAGTACGACCGCCGATGGGCGTGCCCATGACGATATCGCCGGCGCTGCTGTAACGCTCTAACAACACCGCAAAAGCTGTTTGGAGCAGCATGAACAGTGTCACGTCGTGCTGCCGGCACAGTTGGTTCAGTGCGCCGCACAATGCCGGGTCCAGCACCTGCCGATGGGTGGCTCCGTCAAAGCCTTGCGTGGCGGGCCGCGGATAATCCATCGGCAGGCCATGAACAGGTGGCAGCTCGGCCAATTGATCTCGCCAATACCCCAACTGCCGCTCCAGCACATCTCCTTGCAGCCAGTTGCGTTGCCAGACGGCGTAGTCGGCGTATTGCACGGGTAAAGCGGGCAAGCTGCCCCGGCGCCCGGTACTAAAGGCCCGGTACAGTGCAACCAGTTCACTGAAGAAGACGCCCAACGACAAGCCATCCGAGGCAATATGATGCATGTTCATCAACAACGCATGATCGCGGGAAGACAAACGCAGCAATTGCGAGCGCAGCATCAGGTCACGGCTTAGATCAAACGGCTTAACGCCGTCTTCCGCCACCAGACGGTCGAGTTCACGGATCCGTTCTTCGTCGCCCAACTCGCTCAGATCGATCACTGGCCACGGCACTTCGATTGGTTGGCGGATCAATTGAAACGGCTCGCCTTCTTCGCTGGTCAGATTCGTGCGCAAGACTTCGTGACGTTCAATAATCGTGGCGATGGCGCGCTTCAGGGCCTGTTCGTTCAACGGCCCGTGCAACCGATACGCCATCGGCATGTTGTACTGGGCGCTTCCGCCTTCGAGCTGGTCGATGAACCATAAGCGTTGTTGCGCGTACGACAACGGCAAGGCTTGCGTTCGATCGGCTTTTTCGATCGAGGGCAACACCAGTTCATCGCGATGCTGTTCCAGCGCCTCGGCCAGCGCTCTCA
>JBBDSL010000006.1:0-13169 GCA_040904965.1 Wenzhouxiangellaceae bacterium | reverse complement strand
GAAAATCAGGCCGCGTGAACATGGATAAGGCGACATCTATCTTGACAATCACCGACTTGCCGCGCTCGATCAGGGTTGCCAGGTTGCGCTCCAGCGCCGCAGGCGGTAAACCGCGCAGGCCGTCGTTGCCGCCCAGAATGACGATCAGCACTTGCGGCCGGTGGACCTCCACCAGACCATTGATGCGCGAGACCGCACCGGCCGAGGTGTCGCCGGATATGGCGCCGTCGATGAGTTGGTGGCTCTCGCCCAGGCGCTGATCCAGCCGGTGTACCCAGCCGGCTTCACGCGGCATGCCATAGGCATCGGACAAACTGTCGCCCAGGATCACGATACGCTCGGCATGCGCGGCACCGGCCGCAAGCAGCAGAGCTGTAATAATCAACCGGACCGGGAGTCGCGAAAATTTCATGAACAAAACATCTCCGAATTCAGGTAGCGCCGAACCGCTGGTCGCGCGCAACGTGAGCTACGCGGTGGACGCGCCGGGCGGCCGGCTCAAGATCGTCAAAGATATCAGCCTGGACCTGAACGCAGGGCAAACGCTGGCCATCGTGGGCGCCTCGGGATCCGGCAAGACCACCCTGCTGGGCCTGCTGGCCGGGCTGGAAACGCCGACCGCCGGCAACATCTGGCTGGCCGGCCAGAACCTGGGCGATCTTGATGAGGACGGTCGGGCCCGCCTGCGGCGCGCGCGGGTGGGCTTCGTATTCCAGTCGTTCCATCTTCTGCCCAGCCTCACCGCGCTGGAGAACGTGATGCTGGCGCTGGAAATCGGGCGTGTGGACAAGCCGCGCGAACGCGCGCTGAAAGCACTCGGCCAGGTGGGGCTGGAACACCGGCTGAATCACTACCCGCGCCAGCTGTCCGGCGGTGAACAGCAGCGGGTGGCCATCGCCCGGGCGTTCGCCGGCAACCCGGCGATCCTGTTCGCCGACGAACCCACCGGTAACCTGGACCGCAAAACCGGCGACGCGGTCGCCGACCTGCTGTTCGATCTCAACCGCGACCGGAGCACCGCGCTGGTGCTGGTCACCCACGACCCGCGCCTGGCTGAGCGCTGCGCCAGCGTTGCAACCATGGACGACGGGCACCTGCAGCCGGCCGCAACAACCGACTCCGGCGCTGCAGGCGATTCCCGCAAAGCAGCCGGGGTCCGCGGCGCATGAACAGCGCCACGCTTTCCGGTCGCCTGCTGCTGCGCCAGGGCCGCTCGGGCACGCTGTGGATGCTGATCGCGGGGCTGGCCGTGGCCACTGCCGCGCTGGCTGCAGTCAGTCTGTTTACCGATCGTGTCGGACGCGCGCTGGAACGCCAGGCCGGCGAGGTTTTGGCCGCCGACGTGGTGGTCAGCGACCGCAACCCGCTGCCGACGGAAATCAATGCGCGCGCCACCGAGCTGGGGCTGACCACCAACGACATGATCACGCTTTCGACCGTGCTGTTCGCCGAACAGACCAGCGCGCTGTTCGACGTCAAGGCGGTCAACGACGGCTATCCGTTGCGCGGCGCGCTCAAGGTGGCCGACGGACTGGACGAACCGGACCGGACCACCGACGGGATTCCGGCACCCGGCACGGCCTGGATCGCGCCGAGCGGACTGCGATCGCTGGACATCGAACCCGGCGCCACAGTCATCCTGGGCGAGCGCGAGCTGACCATCCAGCGCCTGCTGACCTACGAGCCCGACCAGGGCGGCGGGCCGTTCCAGTTGTCGCCGCGCCTGCTGGTCAACCTGGCCGACCTGGAAGGCTCCAGCCTGCTGGGCGCCGGCTCGCGCGCGCGCTACCGGCTGCTGGCCGCCGGGGAGGAGCGTGCCGTCAACCGATTCGTAAACCGTACCGAGCCCGAGCTTTCGGGCCGCCAGCGGCTGGAAACCGCCGGCGAGGCCCAGGCGCAAACCGACGAGGCGCTGGAGCAGGCGCGCCGCTTCCTCGCGGTTGCCGCACTCACCGCGGTGATCCTGGCCGCGGTCGCGGTATTGCTCGCGGCGATGCGATTCTCGCGTGCCCAGCGCGACCTGATCGCCATCCTCAAGGCATTCGGCGCCGAAAGCAATGAGGTGATGCACGCAATCGGCCTGTTGCTGCTGTGGCTGGTCCTGCTCGCCACCGCACTCGGCGGGCTTGCCGGTGTGGCCGGGCAATATTTGATTGCGCAGATCCTCAGCGCCCAGATGAGCACGCCGCTGCCCGGCATGCGCCTGCAACCGCTGGCCGGCAGCGCTTTGTTTACGTTGTTGCTCGCAGCGGGCTTCGCACTGCCGCCGCTGCTGTCGCTTAAGCGCGTGCCGCCGATGCGCATTCTCAATCGTTCGCTGGACATGCCTGCCGCGCGCGAGCGCATCATCTGGCTGGTGCCCATCCTGGCCGCGCTCGCCATCCCGGTCTACGAGCTCGGCGACCTTCAACTGGCCTTGCTGATGCTGGGCGGCAGCGCGCTGCTGGCCGGCCTGTTGGCCCTTGCAGCCTGGGGCGCGATGCTGCTTACGCGCAGGCTTTCGGCGCGCGCCAGCGGCGCCTGGCGCTTCGGCCTGGCGGGCCTGAGCCGCCGTCGCGGCGCCAGCATCGTCCAGATCACCGCGCTGGGCCTGGGCCTGATGGCGCTGCTGTTGCTGATGGTGGTGCGCGGCGAGTTGATCGGCCAGTGGCGCGACAGCCTGCCGGCCGAAACCCCGGACCACTTCATGGTCAACATTCAGCCCGACCAGTACGACCAGGTAAGGGAAACGCTGGAAGAAATTGGTGCGCGCCAATTGCAGATCCGTCCGATGGCCAACGCCCAGCTCACCGGGCTTAGTGAAAAAGGATCGCTGAAGGGTGGAGACGAGCCCCCGGAAGGCGGGTTTACCGGCCAGGTCAACGTCTCGTGGATCGATTCGATACCACCTGCCAATGAGATTGTCGAGGGCGAATTCTGGGGGTCCGGAGACCGCGGCCAGATTTCAGTCGCCCGGCGCTGGGCTGACCGGGTCGGCGTGGCCGTCGGCGACCGGATGACCTTCGACAGCGGCGGGCGCGAGTTCAGCGCCGAGATCACAAGCATCCGCGAGGTCGAATGGAACTCGTTCAACGTCAACTTCTTCCTGCTGTTGACACCCGAGGCCGGAGAATTCCTGCCGCATCAGTTCGTCGCCAGCTTTTATCTGCCGCCGGCCGGCGCCCAGGCACTGGATGAACTGGCCCGATCGCTGCCCAACACCAGCGTGCTGGACGTCGGCGCATTGATCGAGCGGGTATTCGAGATCATCAACCAGGTCAGCCAGGCCGCCCAAGTGGTATTCGCCTTCACCCTGATCGCCGGCCTGGTGGTACTACTGGCCGCGCTGGAGGCCACCCGCGACCAGCGCCGAACCGAGGCCGCGCTGATCCGCACCCTGGGTGCCGACAACGCCACGGTGCGCAACGGGCTGCTGATCGAATACGCCATCATGGCCGCGATTGCCGCCGCACTGGCCACGCTGGGCGCGGCAGTGACCGGCTGGATCATGGCCGACGAACTGTTCGGTTTCGACTACCAGCCCGGCATCGGCCTGTTCGCGCTGGGCTTTGCCTCATCGGCCCTGCTCATCATCGGCGCCGGCTGGCTGGGCAACCGCAGCGTGCTCACCACGCCGCCGGTGCGGATTCTTCGCGCGGGGTAGCAAATTCCGTCGGCCACGTCGGGCCGACCTACGGCAACCCGAAACCGCGCGCCAACGCGGCAGGTCGGGGCGACGCCCCCGACGCGAACCCGTCGATACCACCGCAAACCGACACCCCGGCACTCGTCGGCGACGCCGCGCCGACCTACGGGAAGGCCCAGAACCGTGCAAGCGCGACAGACAGCGTCGCCGGATCCTCCAACATCGGGAAATGGCCCAGATCGTCCAGCCAGTCCAGGTCGGCGGTCGGGATGGTGTCAGCCAGGCGCTGGCCGATGGCCGGCACGGCGACCGGATCGCGACGACCCCAGATCACGCGCACCGGAATATCCAACCGCGCCAGTGGGCCGGTCCAGCGCCGGTAGAAACGATAGCGTTCGCTTACGTAGGATATGGTTCGCGGCAAGGCCCGGACACCGTTGTTGTGGCGCATCAACGCCCACATGGCCGCCAACTCTTCGTCGTCCACCGGGCGGCCCAGGATCTTGTTGATCTGCCAGCGAAACAGACGCTCCGAGGCCAGTTTCGTGTAGGTCCTTGCCAGCGGCGAGCGCAGCAGTTTCTGCGACGGCGTCAGCCGCGCCTGTTCGATGAACACGCTGCCGTTCATGAACACCACCGAATCGACTGCAACCCGCAGTAACCCCATCTCGCGCCGCGCCAGCAATTCGCAGACAACACTGGTGCCCATGTCGTGGGCGATCAGATGCACTCGCCGAACACCGCGCGCGGACAGCATCATCAGCAACCGGTCGGCCTGGTCGACCAGTGAATAGCTGTAGCCTGAAAGCGGCTTGGCCGAGAACCCGAATCCCGGAAAATCCATCAACAGCATGCGTCGATCGCCGCCCATGCGATCAACCACGCCGTGCCAGTCCAGGGAACTCGACGGGAAACCGTGCAGCCACACAGTCGCAGTCTCGGCCGCGGGATCTCCCAGGTCGGCGACAAAGCAGTCAATACCGCCCAGTTGCCGGATACTCCCACGCTCGAACCACGTTTGTGCAATTGCGTTTTCGATCATCAGGCTCGTCCATCCCGTCTGGCAAAGACCAGCTTGTGGCAAGACTTCTGATTGTATTAGTAAGTCCCCCACCGGCGCAGGATGCGCCTCCCACAGCCAACCAGCCAACCAGCCAACCAGCTAACCAGCCAACCGATCCGTACCTACAACCCCCACCAGGCCAACACATGCATCTCCATCAACTCCTCGCGATGCGGCGCGATCATTTCGCGCGTGGCTTCGGGCACGCTGGCCTCAAATTCGCCGGAAGCATCCGGATTGGCCGCGATTGCCGCCACGGCAACGCTTTCGCCCAGCGCGCGGTAGACCTGGTCGCGTACCCAGTTGTATTCCTGCAGCGAGAATTCCTGGGTGTTAATGGCTTCGACCTGGGCACCTTTGGCATCGATCAGCAGGTCGGTCAGGTCGCTGTAGGCACCCATCATGTCACCGATACCGGCCTGGCCGCCGCGCTCGTCGATTTCCTTTTCCAGCGATTCGTACTTGGCCTGCAATTCCTCCAGCCGGCCTTCGAGCTCGGTACGCATCTGGCGCTGTGCGGCCAGGTATCGCTGGAATCTGTCTTCGCTCAGTTCACCATCCGACGGCGGGTTGAAGCCGGATCGGTTGTCTATGGATTCGTTGAGTTCGCTGTATTCCTTTCCCAGTTCGGCGATGCCGCCGGCGAATTCCATGCCCGGCTTGATTACCTTGAACCAGGCGATACCGCCGCCCACTACGGTCAGTACCAGCAGCACCCCGGCACACCCGATCGCAAAATTCTTCATTGGTAACGCTCCCTTTTAAAGTTCCTGATACTCTGTATTTACGCCGTTTACGACTTATCTGCGCCATCCGGTGACCGGATCGATGCCGCGCGCTTGCAGCGCGGCACGCGCGTCCTCGGCGTCGCGTTCGAACCAGGCTTCGGCCGAGCCCAGCCGGAATGAATATCCCCAGCGATCCATGTCTCGCATGCAGTCGCCGGCGCCGTAGCCGCGGATCCGCCGGGCCAGCAGGATCTGCAGGTAACACACCGCGTTTTCTTCCTCGTAGTCCCCGCCGGCATCGGTATGCAGGCGGCTTCTGCGCGCGGCGTCCATGCAGATATAGTGGCAGGATTCGTGCAGAATGGAATGCAACGGCGTATCCGGGCGCGCGTACAACCGGTTTTCGATCAACCCGGCCTCGTCGTCGCCCCAGTAGCTGCCCGGGATGTCGCGGCCGGAGGGCACATCCACCAGCTCGATCCCGAAACCGGCCAGCAGATCGAGGACCGAGGCGCGCTCGGCCGTCTGCCATCGGATCACGTCCGGCACGTTCGCACCGATCGGCCCGGTTACTGCATTGCTTGTCGATTCAGCGATCGATCCGGTCATCAGGATTTCCTTACGAACAAGAGTGGGCCGGCGCAGCGGGCAGGCCGAACAACGGCATGACTTCCCACCCATAGCCCCGGAGCGCCCGAGGGACTACAATTGTGCCACTGATACAACCACCCGGGCCATGCGAGAAATTCACCCGACAAACTGGCTGCGCTACGCGGGCATCGCGACCTGGCTGCTGGTTGCGGCCACGCTGTTGCTGCTGCCAATGATCGCGCGCGAGGAGGTCGAGGCCACGCGCATTTTCGGTTGGTGGTCGGCGGCAATACTGTTCATTCTCGCGTTCCTGCACCCGGCCGCACACCTGCGCACCCTGGCGCCGCTGTGGAAACGCCTGCTGCTCATGACGGTGATGACCGCATCGGTGTTCGCGCTGAGTTATTTCAGCCGATCGGCACTGGGCGTGATTCTGTCGACAATCATCGCCGGCATCCTGCCGTGGCTGCTGCCGCGCCTGTTCGCGATGTTCTGGCTGGTCGGCATCGCCATGGCGTTCTCGATCTGGGCAGCTATCCTGCCGCAGTTCGGCTGGGCGTATGCGCTGCCGCAGCTCATGATGACGCTGGGCCTGATGCTGTTCGCCTATGCCGGCTCGCTGCTGGCGCTCAACCAGCTCAAGGCGCGCGACGAGCTTCGGCGGGTCAATTCGGAGCTTCGCGCCACGCAATCGCTGCTGGCCGAAAACACCCGCATCGCCGAGCGCGTGCGCATTGCGCGCGAACTGCACGATCTGATCGGCCATCACCTGACCGCGCTTAGCCTGAACCTGGAAGTGGCCAGCCATACCGCCGAGGGCAAGTCGAAGGAGCACGTGGTACGTGCCGGCTCCATCGCCCGGCTACTGCTGTCGGATGTACGCGAAGTGGTCAGCGACATGCGCGATGAAGACCGCGTCGACCTGCGCGAGGCCATCCGTGAACTGGCCTCGGGCGTGCCCGAGCCGACCATCCACCTGGACATTCCGGACGAACTATCGCTGACCGACCCCAAACGCGCCCAGATTCTGCTGCGATGCGCCCAGGAAGTGATCACCAATGCAGTTCGCCACGCCCAAGCGGCCAACCTGTGGATTCGGCTGGCCACCGACGAGGGCGGTGGCCTGCGACTGGAAGCGCGCGACGATGGCCGCGGCGCAATCGAGCTGTTGCCCGGCAACGGCCTGACCGGCATGCGCGAGCGCATCAAGGAGCTGGGCGGGCGCCTGGAAATCATGACCCGGCCCGATTCCGGCTTCCGCATCAATGCATGGATGCCCCCGGAGTCGGCGGCATGAGCCGGAAGATTCGCGTAATGCTGGTCGACGACCAGACGCTGGTGCGCCAGGGCGTGCGTTCGCTGCTTGAGCTGGCCGACGACATCGAAGTGGTCGCCGAAGCTGCCGACGGCATGGAAGCCGTGGCCATGGCGCCTGATATCGCGCCGGACGTCATGCTGCTGGACATCCGCATGCCGCAGAAGAATGGCCTGGAAGTGCTCAAGGAACTCAACGAAACAGGCGATCTGCCGCCGACCATCATCCTGACCACCTTCGATGAAGACGACCTGGTGTTGGACGGCATCCGCACCGGCGCGCGCGGCTACCTGCTCAAGGATGTCTCTCTGGAAGAGCTGGTCGGTGCCGTCAGGCGCGTAGCCGACGGCCAGACCATGGTCAAGCCGGCCGTCACCGAGCGTCTGCTCGCGGGGCTGGGCAAATCCCGCCTGGACTTTGCCAGCCTGGACCGCCCCGATCCGTTGACCGAACGCGAAACCGAAATCCTGCGCCTGATGGCCGGCGGTTATTCCAACAAGGAGATCGCCAACGCGCTGAACGTCGCCGAAGGCACCGTCAAGAACCACGTCTCCTCCATCCTGTCGAAACTCGGTGTGCGCGACCGCACCCGTGCAGTGCTGAAAGCATTCGAGCTCGGCACAATCTGACGCCAGACGCTATGCGCCTGGATTTACCGAAACCCGGTCCTGCAAGGCCGCTCCCACACCGGAATCGGCCACCGCAACCCGGCTACCGATCCGTCCTTCGCCGCAGGAAGTTGAGCAGATCCACACGCGTGATCAGGCCCAGAAACGTGTCGCCATCGAGCACGATGGCGACCAGGTCGCGATTGAAGATCGGCAACAACGTATCGATCGGGTCGGAGACCTGCACGGACTCCAGCGCAGTGACCATCGCCGAACTGATCGGCTCGGCAAATCGATCTTCCTGGTTGTAGATCGCAAGCAGCAGGTCGGACTCGTCGATGATGCCGACGATGCGGCCGTCCTCCAGTACCGGCAACTGTGAGACGTCATAGAGCTTCATGCGCTTGTAGGCGTTCGAAAGCGGCTCGTCGGGCCGGACCACAATCGCGTCGTGAGTCTCGACCGGACGGGCGATCAGGTCGCGCAGATCGCCGTGTGATTCGATATCCAGGAAACCCTGCTCGCGCATCCAGTAGTCGTTGTAGACCTTCGACAGGTACTTGTTGCCGGTGTCGCAGACTAGGGTCAGCACGCGCTTCGGTGTCGTTTGTTCGCGGCAGTACTTCAGCGCCGCGGCCATCAGCGTGCCGGTGGACGATCCGCCCAGCAGGCCTTCGGTCTTCAGCAATTCGCGCGCAGTGACGAAGCTTTCCTTGTCGCTGATCGAATAGGCCTTGTGCACGCGCGAGAAATCGCTGATCGACGGCAGGAAATCCTCGCCAATGCCCTCGACCAGCCAGCCGCCGGCGTCTTCACGCACATTGCCGGTGGCGATGTAGTCGGCCAGGATGGAGCCCTCCGGGTCTGCAAGCACCAAGTCCAGATCCGGCGCAGCCTCGGCGAAATAGCGCGAAAGGCCGGTAATGGTGCCGCTGGAACCCACCCCGACGACTACCGCGTCGAGATCGTGATTCATCTGCTGCCAGATTTCCGGCCCGGTCAACGTCTGGTGCGCCAGCGCATTGTCCGGGTTGCCGAACTGGTTGATGAAATACGAGTTCGGCGTGTCGTCGGCGATCTTCTTTGCCAGGTCCTGGTAGTACTCGGGATGGCCCTTGCCGACGTCGGAGCGCGTGATCACCACCTCGGCGCCCATGGCGTTCAGATTGGAGATTTTTTCGCGGCTCATCTTGTCTGGAATCACAAGAATCAGCCGGTAGCCCTTCTGCTGGGCCACCAGCGCCAGCGCCAGGCCGGTATTACCGGCCGTGCCTTCGACCAGCACCGCGCCGGGCTTGAGATCGCCGCGCTTTTCGGCCTGCTCGATCATCACCAGCCCGATCCGGTCCTTGATCGAGCCGCCGGGATTCTGGCTTTCGAGCTTGGCGTAAAGCTCGCAGGGGCCGGTATCCATGTGGTTGATCCGCACGATCGGCGTATTGCCGATCAAATCCAGCACGTTGTCGTAGGTCGCCATTGATGATCCGCCTGATATCCGATGATTCTAGTGGTCCGTCAACCTGATAATTTAGGATTCAGTTGACGGACCACTAGGGTAGCGCAGGCGGCCGGATTATGGGTTCGCAGATGCACCCGCAGGCGTTCCATTCGGCACGCTTTGCACATTCTGCGTCCGAAATACGTAACAATTAGAAGGATTGGCGTTATGCGCTTGCTTGGCGCGCGCGCCGAAGCGTTTTCTAAAGAGAGTTGCGGTGCGCTATTTTCAGATCAGCAACACCGGGCGTGTCCGGGCCAACAACCAGGACCGCATCCTGGCCGATGAGCAGTTGGGGCTGTGGGTCGTGGCCGACGGCATGGGCGGGCATGCCGGCGGCGCCGAGGCAAGCCGGCTGGCCTGCGAGGCCGTCAACGAGGGCGTGCTGCACGGCATGCCGCTGGCCGATGCGTTCGAAGTGGCGCACTCGCGCGTGCGTTCGGCCCAGGAGAACAACGCCGCGCTCCAGGATATGGGCACCACGCTGGTGGCGGTGCGCGAACACAATGGCTGCTACGAACTGGCCTGGGTCGGCGACAGTCGCGCCTACCGGTTCAATCTCGGCGACGACGAATTCGAATGCCTGACGCGCGACCACAACGTCGCCGGCCGGCTGCTTGAGACCGGGCGCATCACCGAAGACCAGGCACGCGCTCATCCCCAGCGCCACATCCTCACCGACTGCATCGGCCAGCGCGACGGCCTGCCGACCATCGAAGCGACACGCATCGACTGGCGACCGGACGACCGCCTGTTGCTGTGCACCGACGGGCTGAACGGCGAATTGTCCGACGGCGAAATGGCCCAGTGGCTGGGCAACGCCCGCTCCCCCCGAGCCGCCGCCGAAAAGCTCGCCCACCAGGCGCTGGAGGCAGGCGGCCGCGACAACATCTCGCTGATCATCCTCGACGCGCCCCGAAGCGCCTGAAGTCGAAATTCTGGCGCTTTTTGCGGATTGGCACTCAGCTTGCTAAAGGCGTAGGAGCCGGCCTTGCCGGCGATGAATTCGCCAGCATCGTTTCGCCGAACTCCCTTATCCCGGATTATTCATGACCCGACCGTCGCAGTAAGTCGGCTCATGAACAATCCGGGCTTATCGCGAGCAAGGCTCGCTCCTACAGGTTGCTGTGGCTTGCTGATTTTTGCCGATGGCCGCTACGCCCTGGGCGCGTACACCGGGTACTTGTGGCAAAGCTTCACGGCCGCTTCCCGAACGCGGGCTTCAATGGCGCTGTCGTCCATGTTGTCGAGCACATCGCAGATCAGGCCGGCCAGTTCGCGGCTGTCTTCGGCGGTGAAACCGCGCGTGGTGATTGCCGGGGTTCCGATTCGCAGGCCCGAGGTCACGAACGGCGACCGGGGCTCGCCCGGCACGGTGTTCTTGTTGCAGGTGATGTGAGCCCGGCCCAGCGCTTCCTCGGCATCCTTTCCGGTGATGTCCTTTTCGATCAGGTCGACCAGGAACAGGTGGTTGTCTGTTCCGCCCGAGACCACCTTGTAGCCGCGATCGACGAACACGCCTGCCATGGCCCGGGCATTGTCTACAACCTGCTCCTGGTACGCCTTGAACTCAGGCTCCAGTGCTTCCTTGAACGCCACGGCCTTGGCCGCGATGATGTGCATCAGCGGACCGCCCTGGCATCCCGGAAACACCAGCGAGTTGAATTTCTTGGTGATGGACTCGTCATCGCCCTTGGCCACAATGATGCCGCCCCGGGGGCCGCGCAGGGTCTTGTGGGTGGTCGAAGTCACCACGTGGGCGTGCGGTACCGGATTGGGGTAGACGCCGGCGGCGATCAGGCCGGCCACATGGGCCATGTCGACCATGAACCAGGCGTCGACCGAATCGGCGATTTCACGCATCCGGGCCCAGTCGACCACACGCGAGTAGGCCGAAAACCCGCCGATGATCATCTTCGGCTGGTGTTCCTCGGCCAGCTCGGCCATTCGGTCGTAATCGATCTCGCCGGTGTCATGGTCCAGGCCGTAGTGGACGGCGTTGAACACCTTTCCGGAGAAGTTCACCTTCGCCCCGTGAGTCAAGTGTCCACCTTCAGACAAATCCATGCCCAGGATGGTGTCGCCCGGCTTGAGCAGCGCCAGGTACACCGCCTGGTTGGCCTGCGAGCCGGAATGAGGCTGCACGTTGGCATAGCCTGCATCGAACAGCTCGCGCGCGCGCGTAATGGCCAGTTCCTCGGCAATATCGACGAACTCGCAACCGCCGTAGTAGCGCCGGCCCGGATAGCCCTCCGCGTACTTGTTGGTCAGTTGCGAACCCTGAGCCTCCAGCACGCGCGGCGAGGCATAATTCTCCGATGCGATCAGCTCGATATGCTCTTCCTGGCGCCGGTTCTCGCCGGCAATCGCGCGTGCCAGCTCGTCGTCGTAACCCTCGATGCGAAAAGATGCGTCAAACATATAGAAATCTTCCTATTCGGATAACCCGATAACTTTACCATCCAAGGCGGAAACCGGGCGCGCGAAGCGCGTGCCAATCCCCGATAATCGAAAAACACCCGCAACCGTGAATCCAGCCATGCCCTCGTCCCCCACAACCTCGAGCCCGTCCCGCCCGCGCTGGCGGGTAATGAAATTCGGCGGAAGCTCGGTGGCCGATGCCAGGAATTGGCCGCGGATCGGTGCCGAGGCGGCGAACGTGCTGGCTTCAGGCGGCAACGCGCTGATCGTGGTCTCGGCGCTTGGCGGCATTACCGATCTGCTCGAATCCTGCCTGCGGGCACCCGATCAGTTCGACCCCGACACCACGCTGGCCGAGATTCGTCGGCGGCATGCCGTGCTGGCCGGGGCCGTCGAAGCCGACGCCGGAATTCTGGAGCCGTTGTTCGACGCCTTGCGCGAAGCACTGGTGCGGGTGCAAAGCACCAACAACGCGTCTGAAGCTGCGACGTGCCAATCTCCCGAACTATGGGCCGAACTGATGGGCTTCGGCGAACTTCTTTCCAGCCGGCTCGGCGAACACATTCTGCGCAGCCAGGGCCTGGAATGCGACTGGCTTGACAGCCGCGAACTGCTGGTGTGCAGCGACAACCCGCAACGCTCCGAACGCGCCGCCCGGCTTTCGGCCGAGTGCGAGGTCGCTCCGTCCCCGGACGTACAGGCCCGGCTTGCCGCGCGCGGCCGGCTGTTCATCGCGCCGGGCTTTATCGCGCGCAACGCCGCCGGCGAGACGGTGCTGCTCGGCCGCGGCGGGTCGGATATTTCAGCCGCACTGATCGGCACCCTGCTTGATGCCGACCGGGTCGAGATCTTCTCCGATGTGCCGGGTCTGTTCTCGGCCGATCCGCGGCGCATTCCGTCAGCACGCCTGTTGCGAACCATCAGCTACCGCGAGGCGCTGGAACTGGCGGCCATGGGCGCCAGGGCGTTGCACCCGCGCGCGCTGTTGCCGCTGAGAAAACATCGTGTGCCGCTTTGGCTGCGCCAGACTTCGCGCCCGGAAATCGAGGGCACCAGGATCACTGCCGAAGCCCACGAGCACGGCGCCCAGGTCAAGGCCATTGTTGCGCGCAAGAACATCACGCTGATCGCACTGGAAGGCATCGACATGTGGCAGCAGGTGGGTTTCATGGCCGATGTATTCGCCGTGTTCCGCGACCACGGGCTTTCGGTGGATCTGGTCTCGACCTCGGAATCCAACGTCACGCTGACGCTGGACCCGGGTGCCAACCTGGCCGACCAGGCCACGCTGGACCGGCTGGCCGCCGACCTGGGCAGGTT
>JBBDSL010000005.1:0-13464 GCA_040904965.1 Wenzhouxiangellaceae bacterium | reverse complement strand
TTGTCCGCCCGACACCAAAAACACCAAAAAACGGCGCAAGTATGCGCCGTTTTTTGTGCTTGTCAAGAAGAATTTTTCAGCCCGGATTCGGTGTGTCGAATATGGCCAATTCAGTCCCGTAGCTCTAATACACTCATAAATCCTGCCACGTTCAGCTTGTCTCTCGGCTCTCTTGGCGGCGTTGGGGTTATTCCGGCCCGGGCGGGTGCGCCCCGGATACGCCCCGGCCGGCCTTCCGGTCCAGGAATGACACAGAACCAGATCGGCGAATCGGCGGTATGCTTGGCCGCAGCCCAATCAGCCTGCCGTTTCTCATATGGCCCATAACCAGGTTCCCGCTCCCGATTACCGACTCGAAGTCGCCGCTACCCGCGCATCCGGGCAGGCCACGCTGGAGGTGGAGCTGGACGGTCGCGGCCACCCGGATGGGCCCGGCCTGGAATTTCTCGGCGGCGATTACATGCACGAATCCTGGCGCGCGCCACGCGACCAGATGTGCGCCATCGTGCTTGCCGAGCCCGACTCGCCCGGAGCCGATGCCGCCGAAGCCGCCGAGGCCATTTACCGGCGCCTGATCCGGATTCTGGGTGAGTCGGAATTCGGCTATCCGCTCCGGCTGTGGAATTATTTTCCGGCGATCAATGCCGGGGAAAATGACCGCGAGCGGTATCGCCGCTTCTGCGTCGGGCGCGGTAAAGCGCTGGAGGCGGCCGGGCTGGAAGATGCACGGATGTGCGCCGCGACCGCTATCGGCAGCGACCAGGAGGTCATGCAACTGGTTGCACTGGTTGGAATCGCGCCGGGGATTTCGATCGAGAACCCGCGCCAGGTCAGCGCCTGGAACTATCCGCGCCGCTACGGCCCGCGTCAGCCGGCATTCGCGCGCGCAACCGGCATTGATCTGCACGACGGCAAGGCCGGTCTGCTGATCTCGGGCACCGCCAGCGTCATCGGTCATGCCACCGCCCACCCCGGCGACGCACTGGCGCAGACCGACGAGGCGGCCAGCAATCTCGAAGCACTGTTGGCGCACGCGCCCGGCGTCATGGGCCGTCCGGGACTGGCCGGGTTCAGCAGCGACAGCCTGGCGCGGGTCTATGTGCGCCATCCGGAGCACTGGCCTTCGATCGAGCAACGGCTTCGCCGCCGCTGGCCCTCGGTGCAATTGTGCGGACTGCGCGGCGATATCTGCCGCGACGACTTGCTGGTCGAGATCGAGGCCTGGCATACCGGCTAACCATCGCCGCCTGTTATCAATGCGCGTTACCTTCCCCTTTAACGGCACTTGTCGGGCAAATTCGTCGTCACGCCGCAGGCCTTGCGGCCTGACTTAAGGTCTTCCCGTGGCAAAAACCCGCACGCAACTGCGGTGGCAGCCACATCCTTTTCGTGTTGGCACGGTTATTGGATGATTAACTGCATGCCGCCAAGCGTGCTGCAACAGCAACAATCATCCAACCGCCAAGGGGCAAGTCCATGTATCAGCAAACCCGCCAGACAAACGCATACGCCAGCGCGCTGTTCAGTGACTGCAACGAAGTCGTAGATACCGGGTTCAGTTTTGCATTCCAGCCGATCGTGGAGATCACGAGCCGAAACACCGTTGGGCACGAAGCGCTGGTGCGCGGGCTGTCCGGCGAGTCGGCCGCCACCGTGCTGAACGCGATTCAGCCGGACAACCGCTATTACTTCGATCAGGCCTGTCGCATGCGCGCCCTCGATGTGGCCGCACGGCGCGGCATCGGTTCGGCGCTGCACCTGAATTGCTCCCAGATTGCGCCCGACAACCTCGCGCTGTCGATCGACGCGACAGTCCAGCGCGCTGTTGAAAACGACATCGATCCGGGCCGGGTGGTGTTCGAATTCGGCAACCTGGAAATGCTGGGCAATCCGCGCCAGTTGGACAAGACGCGCGAGATGGCGCATTCGGCCGGCATGCAGGTTCTGGCCGACAATGTCGGCGCCGGCGAGGTGGGTCTGAAGCGACTGGCCGTATTCAAGCCCGATTTTGCAAAGCTCGACCGCAGCCTGATCCTCGGGATTGACGGCAGCGCCAGGCGCCAGGCCATCGTGCACGGCGTGATCGCGACCTGTCGGGCGCTGGGCATCGAACTGATCGCGACCGGAATCGAGCGCGAACAGGAGATGAACTGGCTGAAAACGGCCGGGCTGCGGCTGGCGCAGGGCTTTTATTTCGCGCGTCCGACCGCGAACCCGCAGCTCGCCGCCCGGGCGGCCTGAACTTGCTTGCAGGTGGCTAGTGCTAAAACCACCTGATAAATTAGGATCCTAATTTATCAGGTGGTTTTAGCACTAGATGTAACACAATTGTCAGCGGGTTGAAATGCGGGTGTTTTCAAAATCCGCTACAGTGGCTGACATGCACGTACATCCGACGTCATCAATACTGAGGAGACTCGCCCGGATCCGGCGATTCGAGCACGATTTGTGCGTGACCCTGAATCGCAGTTCGCGCAGCCGGATCGTCGCCACGTTGTTTGCCGCAGTCAGCCGACTCGGCGACGGCGTTGTCTGGTACAGCCTGATGGCACTGGCTGCCCTGAATCAAGGCGAATACGGGCGGCACGCCGCTGCAGTGATGGCCCTCGCCGGCCTGGCCGGACTGACCATCTACAAGCTGCTCAAAAGCAACCTGGTGCGCGAACGTCCATACATCGATCATCCCAATATCCAGGTCGGCTGCCAACCGCTGGACCGCTATAGCTTTCCTTCCGGGCACACATTGCACGCGGTGCTGTTCACGGTTATCGCGGTGGCCTGGTTCCCGGTGCTGGCCGCGGTGCTGGTGCCGCTGGCGATACTGATCGGACTGTCGCGGGTGATCCTCGGCCTGCACTATCCCACTGACGTCATCGTGGGCGCACTGATCGGCTGGAGCCTGGCCGAAATCGCGCTGCTGGCCGTGCCGCCGGTCGCTTGACCCTCATTCACCCCTTCACCCCTCCGCGTTTTCGTCGATCCAGGCCTCCATCCGCGCTTCCAGGGTTTCCAGCGGCATCGCGCCGTCGGCCAGGATGTGGTCGTGGAATGCACGCAGATCGAAGTCGTCGCCCAGCCGTTGTTCGGCGCGCTTGCGCAGATCGCGGATCAGCAATTCCCCGGTCTTGTAGGCCAGCGCCTGGCCCGGCCATGAAATATAGCGGGCCACTTCGGTGCGAACGTTATGGGGGGCCAGCGCCGAGTTTTCCAGGAAACAGGCTTCAGCCTTGTCGCGATCCCAGCCGAAATAGTGAATGCCGGTATCGACCACCAGCCGGCAGGCCCGCCACATTTCGTAGCTCAGGCGCCCGAAATGCTCATATGGCGTGGTGTAGATGCCCATCTCGATGCCCAGATGCTCGGTATAAAGCGCCCAGCCTTCGCCGAACGCGGTGATGTAGGTTTGGCGCCGGAATTCGGGCACATCCTCGATTTCACCCGCAAGCGAGCCCTGGTGATGATGACCGGGCACGGCCTCGTGCAGAGTCAGCGCCGGCAGCGTATATAGCGGGCGCTGGTCGAGCGCGTAGGTGTTGACCATGTAGCCGCCGGCCACGCCGTTTTCCAGGTCGCCGGGCCAGTAGCGGCCGGTGGTGTAGTTCGGCGCCATGTGCTCCGGCACCGGACGCACGCCGTAGGACAGGCGCGGCAGCTTGCCGAAGAATCTCGGCATCTGGTCGTCGGCACGCTTGGCAATCCAGGCGGCATGCTTCAGCAGCTCGCGCGGCGTCTCGGCGTAAAACTGCTCGTCGGTCCGCAGAAAATGCAGGAATTCGGCGAAGTCGCCTTCAAAATCCGCCTCGGCGATCACCCGGTCCATCTCGGCACGGATTCGCTCGACCTCGGCCAGCCCCCGTTCGTGGACTTCTTCCGGCGTGGTATCCAGCGTGGTGTGCTGGCGCACCAGCTCGCGGTAATAGTCGCGCCCGTCCGGCACTGCCGAAATGCCGATGGATTCGCGCGGCTCGGCGAGATACTCGCTACGAAAGAATTCCAACAGCGTCGAATAGGCCGGCTGCACGCGCGTCTTTACAATTTCAATGGCCTGTTCGCGCAACGCCTCGCCGTGGGTGGCCTCCAGCGTCGCCGGAAGTCCGTCGAACGGCTCCAGCAACGGGCTTTGTTCGGCCGGGGTGTCGATGATGGCCTCGATTTGTGCGATTACCGCCTCGACCACGTAGGCCGGCTGAACAAAGCGTTCGGCAACGCCGCGTGCCATCCACTGGCGGTGCTGGGCCAGGAAATCCGGCAGCGCTTGGAGTCGGGCCAGCCAGGCGCGCGCGTGCTTAATGTTGCGCGGTCGGGTGGAGCTGGCCACCCCCAGCGGCATGCTGAAAAAGCCCGAATCGTTGACGAACGGCATGCGCTCGGGATTAAAGCGCGCCAGTGCCACGTCCGAGCGCAACACGTAGTCGAGCACGGCATGGCTGGTCGGGTTGCTGCCGGTCAAGGCATCGGCGTCGATTTTGTCGAGTCGTTCGAGGAACTTGCGCTCGGCCTCGCGACGGGCCTTGACCGCATCGGGTGTCGCGTCGGGCCAGCGTGCGGCGGCTTCCAGGTCGCCCTGGCGTCCGGCGCGAATCGGGTTCTGCTCGGTCTCCCAGCGCTCGTAATCGGCAACCAGCGCGTCGAAGGATTCGTCGGCACTCTGTTCGGCGGCAACCGATCCGGCCCAGGCCAATCCGATGCACGCGGCCAGCAGGATGTGCATGCCGGTGGTTATGGTAATGCGCTTCATTGCTCATCCTCCTGGTCGAAGACGAACCCGGAACGGGCCGCCAGTTCATCGGGCGTGAGGACCTGCTGGTAGCGCCGGTCGTCGATGATCCAGGTCGGGTAGCCCGAAATATCGTTGGCCACGCACTCGAACGCCAACCCGCCGGCGCGGCCGTCGGGTGTGCATTCGATGTACGGCAACCGGTCGGCCGAGCGCCCGAACATGCGCTTTTGCTCCTGACAACTCGGACACCAGAAGGCGCCGTAGAAGCGTGCATCCGATTCGTCCAGGTGCGTCGCCAGGGCCTTGAGCCTCGGATCCTCCGGCGGTTGCAGCAGACCGTTCTGCCAGGCAAACAACAAAGCGACAACGAACAGCGTACCCAGCGTCAGGTTACGGTTGAAGATCAGCCAGGGCATGCCCGGCCCGCTCTCGGGCCGGCGCAGCATGACCATGGCGAACAGCGCAATCATGGTGTCCAGCGAGGCCATGCACCAAACGCACCAAGCGTCCAGCGCGACCAGCCCGGTGATCGTCAGGTAGAGGCTGATGCCCAGTCCGAGGGTACTCAGCCAGGCCAGCCGCTGCCAGCGCTTCAGCCGCGGCGGGAGGGTGATGGCCGACCACAGGACAATCACGTACAGACCGAAGCCCCACAGCGACAGCGGCAGACCGAACAGCGTCGAATAACTGCTGTTCTGAACCACATCGCAACCGGATTCAGGACCGCAGAACAGCGGTGCATCGGAGCCCAGCGAGGAAAACGACAGGTAGCCGGTAATCAGCATGCCGATACCGGCCAACACAGCAACCGGCTTGTCCGGGTGCAGCTTGTGGCCGTATACGGCCGCTTTCGCGGCCTTCGGGGTTGCGGTCTTCTGTTTGCGTTTCCTGCTCATCGAATAAGCCTGCCTGATATAAGGAGGAAAGAGTACATGGGAACAGATGCGCGGGGCAAGGGGCGGGAGTCTTTGGTTGGTTGGTTGGTTGGTTGGTTGGTTGGTTGGCTGGTTGGCCGGTTTGCTGGTTCGCTGGTTCGGTAGGTCTTTTTTTTTGCGGTGCCCGGTGGTATCGGGGTTTTCGAAGATCGACGGCACGGAAAACGAAACAACCAAACAACCAAATAGCCAGCTAACGAGCCAACTAGCAAACTGGCAAACCAGCTAACCGCCCTTATTGACCGGTCGGCCAGTTAATTGTATAATCGGACCATGAACGAGCCTCAGACACGCGACGCGGAGTTAACTCGCGGACGAATTCTGGAAGCCGCACTCGACCTTTTCGTCGACAAGGGTTTCGCCGACGTGTCCATGCGTGAGATCGCCGAGCGCTGTGGGGTGACCAAAAGCCTGATCCACCATCATTTCGGCAGCAAGGATGCGCTTTGGGAGGCGGTCAAGGAACATGCCTTTGCAATGTACGCCCTGGATCAGAAGACCGAACTGGAGCAGGCCACCAACGCCGACGCCAAGCTGCTGCGCGATGGCGTGGTCAAGTATTTCGAATACCTGCGCGACAACCCCAAGGTGGTCCGGTTGCTGGCCTGGTCGCACCTGGAAGGCGATGAGAGCTGTGGCGAAATGGATGCCGAGCTGGTGCGCCTGGGTTCCGAGCGCGTCCGCCAGACACAGGAGGCCGGCATTTTCCGCAACGACGTCAACCCGACGCACGTCGTATGCACTTTCGTCCACGTGTGCACGCACTGGTTCGAGGCCCGATCCCACCATGCGCAATGGCCCGGGATCGGCAGCGACGACGAATTCCGCGACGACTTTTTGAAAATCTTCATGCGCGGTCTCGCGCGTACCGACTCCGACTGACCCCGCCCCGCCAAATGAGATCAGGACATCACATCATGCAGACCTCATCACTCCCGCAAATAACTGACCGGTCGACCAGTTTGCTCGTTCTGACCTGCGCAAGCCTGGCCCTAACGCTGTTGGTGCTGGCCGGATGCACCAGCGAATCGCAACCCGAGCCGGATACCGCGGCAGCGGCACGGCCGGTGCGGGTCACCCAGGCCGAACAGGCCGCGCCGGCCATCGACATCCGGATCCCGGGCGTGCTACGAGCCCGCCAACGCGCGACGCTGGCCTTTCTCAACGACGGCTACCTGGACGAACGCCGGGTTCGGCTGGGCGACAAGATCGACGCCGGCGCCACGCTGGCCACGCTTTACAATCCTTCGCTGCAGCCCGGCCTGGCCGCGGCCCAGGCCGATGTGCGCGCGGCCGCAACGCGCCTGGAGCAGCTCGAAGTCGACACCCGTCGACAGGCATCACTGGTCGAGCGCGACCTGGTTTCCGACGACGCGCTGGACCAGACCCGCACGCGCCGCGACGCCGCGCGCGCGGCACTCGAACAGACCGAAGCCCGGCTGGACCAGGCGCGCGCCCAGCTCGACGACGCGGCGCTGCGTGCCCCGTTTGCCGGGCGCATCGTCGACTTCATGGCCGAACCCGGCGATTTCGCCCGGGCCGGCCAGCCGATCATGGCCATCGCCGACGACAGCGCGCTCGAAGTCCGGGCCCACCTGCCGCAATCGCGCACGCGCATGATTGCGGTCGGAGAAACCGTGGGGATCCGGCTGCAGGATTCCGGACGCATGCTGTCGGGCCGGGTGCGCGAAGTTGGCCTGGCCGCACCCGGCAGCCCGGTGCCGGTCGTGGTCGAGCCGATCGCAGTCGAACCGGACAATAATGATGCTGCGGCGCTGTACCCGGGCCAGCCGGTGCACTTGGCGTTCAGCCTGGCGGCTAGCGACAAGGTCCGGATCCCGCTCAACGCGGTCATCGATCCCGGTACCGGTGCCGCGCGCGTATTCATCGCGCGACGGTCGCGCCGAACAGGTCGGCGTTGAACTGGGCCGGCTCGATACCGGCTGGGTGGAGATCTTCGGCGCGGTCCGGCCGGGCGATCCGGTGGTCGTGGCCGGTCAGGCCAGCCTGCTGGACGGCGAGGCCGTTCGGGTCATCGACTGATGGATCTGATCTTCCACGCGCTGGGCCGACGCCGCCTGCTGCTGGCTTTCGCCGGGCTGCTGTCGCTGATCGGGCTGCTGGCATGGCTGCACATGGACCGGCAGGAAGACCCGTTCTTCCCCTATCGTTATGGCCAGATCCTGGTGCCGTGGGCCGGCGCCGAACCGGCCGAGATCGAGCGCCTGGTGCTCAACCGGCTGGAGGAGGAACTGGCTCAGCTCGACGAAGTCCGCGAGATCATCGGCACGGTGCGGCTGGGCGTGGCGCACGTGTGGATCGGCATGCATCAGCACATTTACGACACCGAAAGCGCCTGGGACCGCATCCGCAACGCGGTGGCCGACGCCGAACGCGACTTCCCGCCGGGGCCTGCGCCGGCCGAGGTCCACGACCGCTCCATGGACGCCCACGCCGTGGTGCTGGCGCTGACCGGCAGCGACAATGCAGACGCCGACCTGCTGGAATTGCTGGATGCGGCCCGGGCGCTGCGCCGGGATCTGTTTCGGATCACCGAAATATCGACCATAGACATCATCGCCGACCCCGGCGAACAATTGCTGATCACCGTGGATCCGGCGCGCGCCGAGGCGCTGGGCGTGGATGCAGCCAGCCTGGCCGCGCAACTGGCCAGCCGCAACCGCACCCTGGCCGGCGGCACACTGGACATCCAGGGCCGCAGCCTGGTACTGGACCCGACCACCGAATTCGAAAGCCTGGAATCGCTGCGCACCACACCCATCCGGGTGGCCGACGGCTCGCTAATGCCGCTGGCCGAGATCGCCGACATCACGCTCGCCCCGGAGCAACCGGCCACCGAACGCATGTGGGCCGACGGCCGGCCGTCGGTCGGCCTCGGCATCGTGTTTCCCGACAATCGGGTCAATGCGGTGGCCCTGGGGCGCGAACTGCGCGAGCTGGTCGACGAACTGCGCGCCGACTACGCACCGCTGCAAATCGAACAGATGTTCTTCCAGCCGCGCTGGGTGGAGCAGCGACTGGCCGAACTCGGCACATCGTTGCTGCTGGGCGTGGGCGTGGTCGCGGTCATCCTGATCGTCTTCATGGGCCTGCGCATGGGGCTGCTGGTCGCCAGCCTGCTGCCGCTGGTCACGCTCAGCGCGCTGGGGCTGTTCGCCACCGGCGGGGGGGTGTTGCACCAGATGGCAATCGCTGGCCTGGTGATCGCACTGGGGATGCTGGTCGACAACGCCATCGTGATGGTCGAGAACCTGCAGTGGCACCTGGATCGCGGCGTCAACCGGGCCAAGGCCTGCTCGGACGCGGTACGCGAACTGGCGATGCCGCTGGCCGCGGCCACCGGCACGACGCTGGCGGCATTCACGCCGCTGCTGCTTTCCGGCGGCGACACCGCCGACTTCACGCGCGGCATTCCGATTCTGGTCATGCTCACACTAACCGTCAGCTATTTCTATGCATTGCTGGTCACGCCCATCCTGGGCGCGACCTTCCTGCGCGCCGGCACCAGCCGCGGCCAGGCGACGATCACGGCCCTTGGTCGGCGGCTTGCGACGCTCAGCCGCACGCGACCGGCCGTGATCCTGGGCGTGGCGGCGCTGCTGCTGGCCGGCAGCGCCGTCCTGTCGCAATGGCTGCCGCGCGACTTCTTTCCGTCCACCGACCGCAACCAGTTGCTGGTGGACATGAACTTTCCCGAAGGGACACGGACCGAACACTCGGCGCTGATGGCCAGCAGTCTGGCCCAGGACCTGCGCGAGCGTCCGGAAGTACGCCAGGCGCACGTGTTCGCCGGCTTCAGCGGGCCGCGGTTCTTCTACAACCTAGCCGAGATTCCGGCCTCGCCCCATCTGGCCCGGCTGGTGCTGGTGACCGATTCGGAAAACGATCTTCCGGCGCTGATCGACCAGGTGCGCGCACGCGCTTCGGTCGACTTCCCCGAAGCCCAGGTGGTCGCGCACCGCCTCGGCCAGGGCCCGCCGGTCAACGCACCGATCGAAATTCGACTGTTCGGCAAATCGGCGCGCGAATTGCAGCAAGCGACCGACCAGGTGATGGCCGCACTGCGTGCCACACCGGGCGCGGTCGACGTACGCCACAAGCTGGGCACCGGCATCGCCACCCTGGTGTTCGAAATCGACGACGCCGAGGCGGCGCGCTTCGGCATCGCGCGCGACGAAATCGGCCAGCTGCTTGCCGATGCCACGCGCGGACGCGAATTCTCGACCTGGCGGCTGGGCCGCGAGCCGGTCTCCATGCGCATCCGCAGCCCCGAGGGCGAACGCTTCCCGGCATCCGGCCTGGAGGGTCTGCTGATCGAAACCGAAGCCGGTGCGCTGCCGCTGGGCCAGTTCGTTTCCACGAAAGTGCGTTTCCAGCCAGCCGTGATCGAGCACTACGACTTGCGCCGGGTGACCAGCGTACTGGCCGAAACCGCCGAAGGGGTGACCTACAACCAAGTGCTGGATGATTTCGAACCCGAACTTGCCGGGCTGGAACTGCCGGCCGGCGTCGACTACGAAATCGCCGGTGCGGCCGAAGAGGCCGGCAGCGCCAACAGCGCGCTGTTTTCCGCACTGCCGCTGGGCATCTTGCTGCTGCTGGTCTTCCTGCTGTGGCAGTTCAACTCGTTCCGGCTGGTGGCAATCATCCTGGCCACCGTGCCGCTGGCCGCGATCGGCGTCGTGCCCGGCCTGCTGCTGGCCGGCCAGGCGTTCAGTTTCACCGCGATTCTGGGCGTGGTCGCGCTGGTCGGCATCGTGGTCAACAACGCCATTGTGCTGATCGACGTGGCCGAACGCGGGCGTGTCGCCGGCGAGACCATCGACGCTGCGATCGAGCAGGCGGTGATACGCCGCACCCGCCCGATACTGCTGACCACCGCCACCACCATTGCCGGCCTGCTGCCGCTGACGCTCACCCAGTCGACGCTGTGGCCGCCGATGGCCTGGGCAATCATTTCAGGACTGATTTCCTCCACCGCGCTGACTTTGCTGGTGATTCCCGCGCTCTACCGGCTATTGGTCGGGCTGTCCTGGTCTTCCCCTGGGTCCTCGCCGGCGATGCCCGGATCGAAACGCCAGGGCTCGGGCCGGTGAACCAGATAGCCCTGGATGTAATCCACACCCATTCCCGAAAGCAGATCGCAGTCGGATTGATTTTCAACCTGTTCGGCCACGCACAGAATGCCCGCGGCATGCGCGACGCCGGCAATCCCGCGCACCATCGCCTGTCCGACTGCGTTGCTGCCAATCCCGCGCACCAGCGAGCCATCGATCTTCAGACCGTCTACAGGCAGCATTTGCAAATAACCGAAAGACGAAAAGCCGCTGCCGAAATCGTCCAGGCAAATGACGCAGCCCATCTCGCGCACGGTGCGCATGAAGACCAGCGCATCGCTCAGGCGTGAAATGGTGCTGCTTTCAGTAATCTCGAAGCAGACGTTCTTCGGGTCGATGCCGGTCTGTTCGAACTGCTGCTGAACGAATTCCAGAAATTGCGGCTGGCCGAATGTCGCTCCGGAAAGATTGATCGATACCCGGTCGTCAGGCCTCAGTTGCCCGGCATCGCGCGCGCGCTGCATCCCGGACAGAGTCCGCGAAATGACCCAGCGATCAAGCCGCGCAATCTGGTTGAAACGTTCGGCCGCGGGAATGAACTCAACAGGCGGGATGATTTCGCCCGAGCGTCCGACCATGCGCAACAGAATTTCTATGTGGCTTGATGATTCATCGTCAACCAGCGGCTCAATGCGCTGGTAATAGAGCCGAAACCGATCCTCGGCCAGCGCCTCGGTCACCGCCTGTGCCGCGTTCACCTGCCGGCCGTGACCATGCTTTTCGAGATCGGCACACTGATGGACATGGACCTGGTTGCGGCCGTTCTCCTTGGCGATATAGCAGGCCTGATCGGCCATGCGCAAGGCGTCGGTCAGCGTCTGGCCGGGCGGGATTGAAACCAGTCCCATACTCGCGCCGAGCTGGAATCGCCGGCCTTCCCAGACAAACGCAAACGCCTCGATCCTGGCGATCAGCTTCGCGGCAACCTGCTCGGCGCGTTCCAGCGGACAATTGCCCAGTAGCAACGCAAATTCGTCACCGCCCAAACGGGCCAGCAGATCGGTGCCACGCACGCTGGATTTCAGAAGGTCGGCGAGTTGCCGCAGCAGATCATCCCCGGCATGGTGCCCGCAGTTGTCATTGACCAGCTTGAACTGGTCCAGGTCGATATACAGCAGGCAATGTCCGGCGCCTTCCGACGCCGGCCTTGCCAGCAGCTTCTCGCCGTCTTCCTGAAACTTGTGCCGGTTGTACAAACCGGTCAGCGCATCATGGCGGGCCTGCCACTCCAGTTCGCGCTCCATGCGGCAACGCTCGGTGACATCGGTCATGGTCCCGATCATGCGACAGGGCCGGCCGTCGGCATCACTCAGGAACGAGCCCCGATCCGAGACCACGATGAACTCCCCGGGCGTGCGTTCGAAGCGGTACTCCGACTCATAGTGCCCGCCGCGACGGCGTTCGCGCTCCAGCAGTTTCAATGCCGGCTCAAGGTCTTCCGGGTGGATGCGCCGCGCCCACTCGTCAATGTCGATATTCGCGGTTGCCTCCGGCCGGCACCCCAGCACGGCATGGATCGCGCCCAGCCAGCGGATGTTGCCCGACGACAGATCATAGTCGTAGACAAGCTGGCCGGTGTTCAGCGCAACCAGCCTGTAGGCGGCTTCGGCATCGGCCAGCGCCTGATCCATCCGGACCCGCTGGGTGGCATCGCGAATGACGCCGCGGCACCCGGCCACACCGCCGTTGTTGCTGCAAAGCGGCGACATCGTGACCTCGGCATGGCGAGCGGCGCCATCGGCGGCGAGCAACTCGAAGCCGAAGGCCGGACATGGGTTTCCGCTGCGCAAAAGGCGCCCGAATCGCAACATGATCTTGCAGCGGCTCCGGCACGCGACGAAATCGAGCGCCTGCACCGCGCCCTCGGGTGACGCATCAAGCTCCAGCATCCGGAACAACGCGCGGTTGCCGAAGGTCAGCACACCGTTCTGGTCGAGCTCGAAGTAACCATCGTCCAGCGATTCAACGATATCGCGGTAGGTCCCCTCGCTCTGACGCAGCAAGTCTTCGGCATTGCGCTGCGCGGTGATATCGCGGTAGATACCGAAAACACCGACCTGGCCTGATTCCGAATGAACCGGAATGCCGGAAATTTCCACATGCAGGAGCTCGCCATCGCGGTTGCGCCGCAGCGACTCCTGGCGCACGCGTTCACCGGCACGTACCCGGCCCGAGATGCCGCTGGCCTCGTCTTCGAATGTCTCATCGACAATCAGCCCGTTCAGATCGTGTCCGATACATTCTGAGCCGGCATACCCGAACATCTCGGTAAACGCCATATTGACGCGCAGAACGCGATCCTGGTTGTCAAGCAACACGATGGCATCGGTGGCGGATTCGAACAGGCGCTTGAACAACAACGAGGCCGCCGGCAGCTCATCCGCCCGGGTGTTCAGTGCAGCCGGGCTGGTTTCACGTTTCATGGTATTAAATATGCAAGAAACAGGCCAGATCTATCATTCCGGAATTCAGCCGCGCAGAGTTCGCAGGAATACGTGCCCCCGGCCACGCGTTGGGAACCAGCGCGGAAATCGGCCGCAAACACGCCGACGCGAAAAGTCCGGTTACGTCAATTCAGCGTACACGAACCTGCCGAATGCCGCTATCATTGGCGCCTAAGGGCGATTAGCTCAGCGGGAGAGCACTGCCTTCACACGGCAGGGGTCGCTGG
>JBBDSL010000004.1:0-64183 GCA_040904965.1 Wenzhouxiangellaceae bacterium | reverse complement strand
CGGCGCGCCGGGCCCGTTCGGCCAGCGCTTCGGCGCCCGGCGATGCCTGCTTGCCGAATTCCGGCCAGCCCTGACCATGGCGCCAGCACAGCTCCGTGAGCACCCGTGCGTGGTCCGGCTCGGCGTTGAGCGCCGGAATGTATTCGAGCTTTTCGCCGCCTGCCCGCTCGAAGGCCTCGCGGTTCTCCACGCCGATTTCGTCCAGGGTCTCCAGGCAATCGACCGCGAACCCCGGGCAGATCACCTGGACATGCCCGACGCCTTTCCTTGCAAGGTCCAGCAGGGTTTCGTCGGTATACGGCCTGAGCCATTCCTCGCGCCCCAGCCGCGACTGGAACGTGACCTGCCAGGCGTCCGGTTCCAACTTGAGCCGCGCGGCAATGCGTCGCGCCGAGGACCGGCACTCGCAGTAGTACGGATCGCCCCGGAGCAGATATTTCTTCGGAATCCCGTGGAACGAAAACAGCAACCGCCCGGGCTGGCCGTGGGTCTCCTGATAGGCCTGGATCCGATCGGCGACCGCCTCCACCCAGGCCTCGTCGTAGTGGTAGTGGGTAATGAAACGCAATTCCGGCAGCCAGCGTGTGTTCTTGAACGCATTGGCCAATCCATCGAACACGCTGGCCGTGGTGGTGGCCGAGTACTGCGGGTACATGGGCAGCACGATCAGCCGCTGCACATTGTCGCGGCGGGCCTGTTCCAGCGCCTCGGCGATGCCCGGTGTGCCGTAACGCATGGCCGGGTATACCCGTACCTGCGGCTGGCTGCGCTGGAATTCATGCTCCATGGTCCGGGCCAGGTCGCGGGTATGAAACAGCAACGGCGAGCCGCGTTCGGTCCAGATCCGGCGGTAGGCCTCGGCCGAACGCGGCGAACGGAACGGAACGATGACCAGGTTCAGGATCGCCCACCAGATCGCTCGCGGCACCTCGACCACGCGCCGGTCCCACAGGAATTCGCGCAAATACTTGCGCACTGCCGCCGCATCCGGCCGGTCCGGCGTACCCAGGTTCGCCAGCAGCACGCCGGCCCTGGGCGGCTCGGTATGCGCCGGCAGCTCGCGTACCGCGCGCAGAGTCTTGACTGAATCGGCCATTCTCGAATCCCGACTGAACGTTTGCAGAGTGTACCGGCACCGGCGTGGATTGTGCTCGAAGCCACGAATCTGCTACTATCGGGATCGTCGGAGAAGAGTACATATAAAAACCAATATCATGAAATCCGTGTGCCTGACAAAAACCGTCGCCGTACTTGCGCTGCTGATTGCGCACGGCGTGGCGTGGGCACAGCCCAGCGGACTGGCGGTGAATTCGCGCGGATTCGGCGCAACCGAAGACATCCATAACCTGTGGCAGGTCAACCTGTCGACCGGTCAGATCGTACGGATTGGCCAGACCGGTTTCACCGATATGGAAGGCTTGGCACTGGCACCGGACGGCACGCTATACGGCGCCGACGACTCGACCAAGACGCTGGTCACCGTCAACATCAACAGCGGATTTTCCAGCCCGGTCGGCGGCCTGCGCAGCAATATGGGCATTCCGCTCGCCGAGCCGATGGATTTCGGCATGACGTTTACCTGCAGCGGCGAATTGCTGGTCAGTTCCGATACCGAACGAAGCCTGTTCCATGCATCGCTGGAGACCGGGCGTCTGGAGCGCATCGGCCAGCCCGGCAGCCTGGGCGCACCGATCACCGACCTGGCAAGCTGGGGCGACGCGCTATACGGCATCGGCCAGGGCCTGAGCGGCGTCGATGGCGAATTTTCCACGGATGCCCCCAATCTCTACCGCATCGACCGTGACACGGCAACTGCGGAATTTATCGGATCGCTGGGCCAGGCGGTACTGCCGTACGCCAACGCGGGCTTGGCCTTCGACACCCAGGGCAATCTGTGGGCGATTACCGACCGGCGGGCCAACGGCATACCGGATATCCGCTCCGAAATCCTGAGAATCGACCTGGAAACCGGCGCCGCGCAGAAGTCGGCGGATGCCGAGCTGATCGGGTTCGAATCGCTGGCCATTGCCCCGCCCGGCGGTTGCGGCGGGCGCGGCAGCGACGGGGACGATCCGGAAGCGGTCATCATTCCCGCCAACAACCCGGGCGGGCTGGCAATTCTTGCGTTTCTGCTGCTGATCGCATCATGGTGGACGCTTAGCCGCCAGCAGCGGTAGAATGACGGACCTCATCCAAGGCACCATCGGAGACTAAAGTCATGCTTGGCAATATCGGCCCTATGCAGCTATTGATCATTTTTCTGATCGTACTGCTGATCTTCGGCACCAAGAAGCTGCGCAACGTGGGCGGTGATCTCGGCTCTGCAATCCGCGACTTTCGCAAGGGCATGAGCAACGAGGAAGAGCGCGAGGAAGACAAGGAGGACGCGACCACCGGGGAATCGACGTCGGCAGAACCGCCCGAATCCGGTTCCGAAAAACCGAAATCCTGATCGATGGGCGGCGCCGGTTTTACCGAGATACTGCTGTTGGCAGTGATCGCGCTGATCGTCGTTGGTCCGCAGAAACTTCCCAGGATTGCCCGCACCGCCGGAAGACTGACACGCCAGGCGCGTAACGCTTGGCAGGGCCTGCAATCCGAGCTCCAGGCGGAAATGGACGCCGAACACAACCGCAAGATCATGGAAGCCGACAAGACCGGCGGAAAGCTCGACGCAGCCAACGGCAGCGAGCCGTCGGCCCCGGAATCTACCACTGAACCCGGCAACACCGGTTGCACTGAACCCGGCAACACCGGCGAGCGCGATGAGCCAGCCAGTCGAAACTGACCAGGAACTGTCCCTGATCGACCATCTGCTGGAGCTGAGGAATCGGCTGATCCGGTCGGTGGTGGTGATCGCGGTCTGCATGCTGGCCATGGCGCCGTTCGCGCGCAAGCTCTACAGCATCGTCTCCGAGCCGCTGGTCTCCCGACTGCCGGAAGGCACCAGCATGATCGCCATCGATGTCGCCTCGCCGATCTTCGCACCATTCAAGCTGGTGCTCATCCTGGCGATCCTGGTGGCCATGCCCTATGTGATCTACCAGGCCTGGTCATTCGTCGCGCCGGGCCTTTATCAACATGAAAAGCGGATCGCCAAGCCTTTGCTGGCCGCGGCCACGGTGCTGTTTTACCTCGGCTGTCTGTTCGCCTATTTCATCGTATTGCCGGTCATCTTCACTTTCATCACCAAGATCGCGCCCGAAGGCGTGGCAGTGATGACCGACATCAACCGCTACCTCGATTTCATCCTGGTGATGTTCCTGGCCTTCGGTTTTTCGTTCGAGGTCCCTGTGGTCACCGTCGTGCTGGTCGCCATCGGCGTGGTCACCCCGGCCGGGCTGGCCAAGATACGAGGTTATGTGGTCGTCGGCGTGTTCTTCATCGCCATGCTCATCACCCCGCCGGACATGGTCTCACAGACCCTGCTGGCGCTGCCGGTCTGGGCCCTGTACGAGATCGGCATCGTATTCGCGCGCATGGTGCATCGACAGCGGACCGACGAGGACCAAGCCCGGGAAACAGGCCCGGTCGACTGACCGGATATCCTTCGATGTCCTCCCGTTAAAAAAGGCGGAAAACAGCTCTCGCAAAGGCGCAAAGGCGCGAAGGAAAAGCCAGTCAAAGGCTTTTTCTCGCAAAGACGCAGAGGCGCAGAGAGAACTACTGCAAAAATCGAAGTAACCCGATAAATTCCCGATTCATTCTGCAATCATCTTTCAAACGGCTTTCTCTGCGCTTCTGCATCTCCGCGGGAAATGCAGCTTTTTCCCTTTTCGCCCTTCTTAGCGCCTTGGCGCCTTCGCGAGAGCTGTTTTCCGCCGTTGACTTTTTTGCGGCATTGCAAAATCTGGAATCAGGCACCACCGCCGGAAATCGTCTGCCAGAACGCATCCACGCACACAGCGCCCAGCTTGCGGCAACGGCCCCGCGACCAGCCGATCTCCGGCATGGGGTGGTTGGCGGCATCCTTGAACGGCATTTCCAGCGTCATCGCCAGGCAGCCGAACGTTTCGGCGACATAGTCGGTGCACTTGCGCAGGTCGGCCGACTTCGGCGCATCGCGCTCGTAACCGAATTCGGTCTGGAAATCCGGACAGATCCGGGCAAGCAGTTCCTTGAACGCCTGCAGATCGTTTTCCATCGCGTCGTTCCAGCGCTCAACGCCCTCGCCGCCGGCGATGAAGTTGTACGGCAGGGCCTCGTCGCCGTGCACGTCCAGCGCAATGTCGACACCGGTGGCGTGCATGCGCTCGCGCACATGGTAGACCTCGGGCGAGGTCTCCGGATCCGGATCGCGCCAGGCACGGTTGAGGTTGACGCCGTGGGCATTGACGCGCAGGTGGCCGCGCACGCTCCCGTCCGGGTTCATGTTGGGCACGATGTAAATTACGGAGTGATCCAGCAATGCGCGGGAGACGCCGTCTTCAGGGTCCAGCAAGCGTTCGAGAAAGCCTTCCACCCACCACTCGGCCATGCTCTCGCCGGGATGCTGGCGTGCGGTAATCCAGATTCGCTTGTGGCCGGCGGTCTCGTCGCCGATCCTCAGCAACGTCAAGGCGCGCCCGTCCGGCGTCGGGCACAGCACTTCGGTGCGCACCCGGTCCGATACCGCCGCGTCGGCAATCAGCCACTGATGGCGCTCGTAGCTGTAAGGGGCGAAGTACGCGTAGAAGATCTGGTCGGCGGACGGCTCGTGCGAAATCACCAGATGATTGCCATCGAACGCGGTCGGCACCCGGAACCACTGCTCGCCATCGGTGGAAGACACCGCGTGATAGTCGTGGAAACCGTCCGGATAGGACATCTCGCCGGCATTTTCGATCGTCATCGTGCAGCGCTGTCCGGCGGCATTGGACAACTGGAAATAAAACCACTGCGCATGCTCGTCACCGGCATCACGGCGGATCTTCAGGCGAATGTCGGATGCATCTTCGGCCTTGACGACTTCGATGTTGCCGGCATCGAATTGACTGCTGATCTGGATCATTGCGTTTGCTCCCGGCCGCCTGGCGACGCGGTTGGTTTGGATAGCGGATATTCTAACGCGGTGGGCGGCTTTCAATTTCAACGTTGACTTCTAACTTCAACGTCAACTTCTAAAACCGTTTCGCCTCGCGCTGGAGTTTTGCACCCAGACTGGGTGCGGGCAGCTTTTCAAATTCAACGTCAAAAGCGGTTTCGCCGCCAGCTGCGCTGGCTGATGCGAGTGACTTTTTTCGGTTGCAAAAAAAGTAACCAAAAATGCGCTTTACAGGCGGCAGAGAGTGGCGGTGCGGGTTGATCGGCCAGGTGGTTTGGTATTAGATCGTGGCGCTGATCCGGGATCTTTCTGTACGATCGCCCTGTTCCTCTTTGGCTCAGTGGCAGCCTCGCGATTCCGGCTTCGATCGTTATCGGAGGTGGGTCGATTCGATCGTGGTCAATCGCGGTTTCCGTTTGCTGAAGCGGGTTCCAGCGCGGTGGGCGTGGCCGCCGCCGTGGCCTGGTCGCGGACGGCGCGCGCAGGTGCCCGATAAAGAAACAGAGTCGAAGATCACTCAGCAAATTCACACTCTCATTGCCAAACGATTTTTGCGCGCTGATAACCCACGGAATAAGTACTTCCAATTCTCTTTATTGGGCCATAACTCGTAATCCCTTGCTCGAATTCTTGTAGGATTTCTTCGGAAATTTCGTAGGAAAATTCCTACCCGCCGTAGGAATTTTCCTACCCGACCCCCGTCACGCGACTTTCGTCCCGGCTGTGAAAGAAGCCGTTGAAAATGCAATAGCAATCAGAGCCTCAGTGGCGGCAAATATTCCGGTTTTCATTGGTTTTTTCTTACGAAATTCTGATATCGCTGTAACGAGAATCATTCCAGGTAAAACAACAATCTGCGTAATCTGCGGTTCCCGGGTTTTCCTGTCTCAGCGTGGCAGAGTCAACCACGTAATCAGTAGATTTTATACAACGTTGGCGTTTACAGTGCCCTCCGCCGGTCCATGGCGGTGCTGCCGCACGGGCCAAGTCGTAACAGCGGGTTTACTGCGCCAGAATGCGCCGCATGACCGAGCGCAATGCCAGCGGCCGGATCGGTTTGTGCAGCAGCCCGCAGCCGGCTTCGCGCGCCGCATTCTTCAGTTCGGCGGCGTGGTCGGCGCTGATCAGCAGCGCCGGGCAATCGGTTGGCTGCGCGCGCAGTCTATTCAGCAGATCGAGACCGGTTTCGCCGCCGTCGAGATGGTAGTCGAGGATGACCATGTCGAATCTCTTCGCCGCCGATAGCGCCAGCGCCTGGTCACCGCCTGTGGCCATGGCAACGGTGAAGCCCCAGTCGCCGAGCAGTTGTTCCAGCGAGGCCAGCATCTGCGGGTCGTTATCGACCACCAGCACCCGTCCGCCGCCGGGTGCTTCGGCGGTCGCGGATGTTTTCGGTGCATGACGCACGGCTTCGGTGCGCGGTACGAGCACGCCGAAAAGGGTGCCGCGGCCCTCGCTGCTTTCGAGTACCAGCGCATGGTCCAGCAGCCGCGCCATGCGCTCGGCGATCGCCAGGCCGAGCCCGAGACCCGGCGAGGCGGCGTCGGCATCGAGGCGCCGGAATTCCTCGAAGATCAGCCGCCTGGAGGCCTGCGGAATGCCGGGACCGGTATCCCATACGCCGGCCAGCACAGCATCGCCGCGCCGCCGCAGGCCGAGCACAATCCTGCCGCTGCGGGTATAGCGAACGGCGTTGGAGAGGAAATTCTGCAGGATGCGGCGCAGCAGTTGCGGATCGCTGCGAACGCTGACCGCAGTCGGCATGCAGTGCAGCGCGAGGCCCCGCTCGCGCGCCAGTACGCTGAACTCGCCGGAGAGTTGCTCGAACAACTCGCCCAGCGGAAACTCGATGACGCGCGGCTCCAGGCCGCCGGCATCCAGGCGCGAGATATCCAGCAGGCCTTCGAGCAGATCCTCGGTCGCACCAAGCGCGCCGGAGATGCGGGCCACGGCACGGCGCTGCTCGTCATCGTCGACGCGCCGGGCCAGCGAATGGGTCATCAGTTGCGCGGCATTCAGCGGCTGGACCAGGTCGTGGCTGACCGCGGCCAGGAAGCGGCTCTTGGCGTTGTTGGCCCGCTCGGCCTGCACCTTGGCCTGTTGCAGTTCGGCAGTGCGGTCGGTAACACGCTGCTCCAGCGTTTCGTTGATCTGCTTGAGTTCGGCCTCGGTTTTGCGGAATGCGGTGACGTCGGTAAAGGTGGCAACAAACCCCCCGCCGGGCATGGGATTGCCGCGAATTTCGATAATCCGTCCGTCGGGCCACGGTCGCTCAACCCGATGGCGGGTGCCGGCGCGTTTGTGCGCCAGGCGCCGCTGGATCTTGGTCTCGGTGTCGCCGGCAGCCATCAGGCCCTTGTCGGCGTTGTGGCGCAGCAGATCGGCGACCGGCCGGCCGACCCGGATCAGCTCGCCGGGGTAGTCGAACAGGTCCAGGTAGGTCTGGTTCCAGGCGACCAGGCGCATCTCGGCGTCGACCACGCAGATGCCCTGGCTCATGTTTTCCAACGCGCCGGACAGGACTTCACGACTGAAGCGGGCCTGTTCGGATGCCTGACCGACCAGGTCGGCCACGGTCTCCAGCGGCGCCGGGGCGCGACGCCGTGCTGCGTCGAGCAGCAGACGCGCCGAGGCCGCACCGACCACCGCGGCCAGCTCGTGTTCGACGCCGGCCTCAAGCTCATGTTCGTCCAGCCCTGAATCGAACAACAGCGCGCTGCGGTCGTCCGGCAGAAATCGGGTTGCCAGCCCGCGCAGGACTTCCGGCTCCAGGCGCTGCGTTTCGGTCGCCCTGGCGCCCGGCCTGAGACCGGTTCGCTGCCCCAGTCCGATCAACACCAGGTTGACCAGCAGGCTGACAAGCACGGCCCTGGGCAGGCTTTCCAGCGCCCCCAGACCGAGCAAGTCGGTCGGGGCCAGCCATTCGACGTCGAACGGCCCCTGTCCGATCCAATGGGTTTGTGGGTCGTGCGCAATCAGCAGCGGCAGCAGCAGCACGTAGGCCCAGACCACCACGCCGCCGAGCAGGCCTGCCAGCAACGCGCGCGGTCGCAGGCCCGGACGATAAACCGCCAGAATGACCGCCGGCGCCAGTTGCGCCAGACCGGAAAACGAAACCACACCGATATCGGCCAACGCCTCGGCGGTGCCGGCAAGCCGGCTGTAGGCATAGGCCAGCAGCACCACCAGTACGATGCCGAGACGCCGCTGTATGCGCACCGGGATGCCCAGTTCGCCGGCCGCGAATTCACGGCGATTGAGCAGAATCGGTGTCAGCCAGTGATTGCCGATCATGATCGACAACGTCAGGCTGGCCAGGATCACCATGCCGGTGGCCGCGCTCAGGCCGCCCAGGAACGCGAACAGCGCCAGGGCCGAATTCCCGTCTGACAACGGCAGCATCAATACATACAGGTCCGGCGGCACCGCCTGCCCGCCCAGCAATGCCTCACCGGCGCGCGCCAGCGGCAGCGCCGGCAACCCGATCAGCAGCAGAAACAGCGGAAACAGCCAGCGCGCGGTCTTGATGTGGTCGCCGTCGCGACACTCGACCACGCCGATATGGAACTGGTGCGGCAGCGTGAACATCGCCAGCGCACCCAGCAGCATCAACGTGATGAATGTGCCCACCGAGCTGAACGGCTGGCTGGGCGTGGAGGCGGCCCAGTCGCCCGGCCCGTCGTAGAGCACGAACAACACGAAAAACCCCAGCGCCAGCATGGCGGCAAGCTTGAACAGCGATTCGAAACCCATCGCCAGCACCAGGCCGCGGTTGTGCTCGACCGCGGACGCGCGCCGGGTGCCGAACAGCACCGCGAACAATGCCATGAACACCGCGATGAAGAACGCCAGATCCTGCCACGCGGCCAGCCCGGCGCTCTCGCTGGAAACCCCGGCCAGGGCGCCGAAGCTCATGGCCACGGCCTTGAGCTGCAGCGAGATGTACGGGACGACGCCCAGCACCGCCACCGTCGTGACCACCGCGGCCAGCATCGACGACTTGCCGAACCGGCTGGCGATGAAATCGGCGATGCTGGTGGAATTGTGCTGCTTGCTCAACGCCACCAGACGCATCAGGAATGGCCAGCCGAACACGAAAATCAGAATGGTCCCGACAAAGGTCGGCGGCACCGGCCAGCCCGAACGCACCGCCTGGGTGGTGGTGCCGTAGAACGTCCAGGCGGTGCAGTAGACCGCCAGCGACAGCGAGTAGACCACAGGCCAGTAGCGTCGGAATCTTTCCGGCGCGCGTTCGCCGGCCAGCGCGGCGGCGAACAACAGGCCCAGCCAGATCAGGCCGGCGAACGCCAGAACACTGCCCGGGAGCTGGCTCATTGATCAAGAAACCGCTGAATGACCCTGCGCGTAGCGCGATTGCGGGCATCCTTGAGAAGCCTGTTGGTTACCCGATGGGTCTTGCTCATCGTCAGAGCTTATCGCAGCCGAAGGAAAGAAAAAGGGCCGGCAAGGCGCCGGCCCGAAAACAACAGGAGATTCATGTATCCACTAGAAATTGACTCTTGCGGTCAGCTCGTAGGTGCGCGGCGGCCCGAAGAACGCGTTCATTACCCCTTCGAGCCCCAGCGTCGGGGCGGAACCGTCCGGCGTGGCGAAGACGTATCCGGAAGTCTGGTACTGCTGGTCGGTCAGATTGCGTGCGAACAGGCCGATCTCGTACTTGCCGCTGTGCGGCTTCCACACCAGGCTTGCATCGAACAGCGAGTAAGCGTCCTGATCCAGGAACTCGGAAGGAATCTCGAACTGGTTGGTATCGCCGCGATACGACCAGCCGCCGATCAGTGTCATCGATCCGGGCTGGTCGAACAGCGTCACCGGGAAGTCATAACTCAGGTCGACGTGCGCGGTCCATTCCGGCGTATTCTGGAACACCCGCTGGTCGGAGACGTCTTCCAGCGCATTGGCGCCGGTCGCCGGGTCCGCCACCAGCGCGATGAACTCGTCGTACTCGGCGTCGATGTAGCCGACGGTGGCCAGCGCATTAAGCGTGTCGCCTTCGTTCAACAGGTTGCGCCCCAACAGCGCCGTACCTTCGAATTCAACACCTTTCACCGTTGCTTCGCCTGCGTTGGTGGTCACCCCGGCGAAGGTATCGGAGATTCCGTCGCCGTCGGTATCCACACCGATCGAACCCGGTACCTGGATATCGGTGTAGTCGCTGTAGAACAACGCCACCGAGGTGCTTACACGACGCTCGAACAGGCTTGATTTCAAACCCACCTCCCAAGTATCGACTTCTTCGGGCTCGAACTTCATGAACTCGAACACCTCGTCTTCGCTCACGGTGCCGTCGCCGTTGAAGTCCGGTGCCGCCGTGGTCAGGCCGCGCGGGTCGAAACTGCCGCCCTTGAAGCCCTGACTGAACGAACCGTAAAGGTTGTGGTTTTCGCTCGGCTGCCAGGCCAGGCTGATCTTGGGAGAGAAGTCGGTGAACGCCTCCGAACCACGGAAATCCGAGGTGGTCTGGATCGGTATCCCGGGACCGCCGAAGAATTCGGAGTTGCCGCCAATGAGCGTCTGGCGCAGCACGCGCGAGCTGCGCTCGTCGTCAGTATAGCGGCCGCCGAGCGAGAGCTCCAACCCGGTACTCAGGCCGAACATCTCGGCCAGGTCGAAGCTGACATCGGCAAACACCGACCACGATTCGGTTTCCACATCACCCAGGGTCAGCGCATTCAGTCCCGGCAGTCCGATCAGGTCTCCGGTTTGTGCCAGCAGCACATCGAACACGTTGAACGCGGTGGCATCAATGTAGTAGAAACCGGCCACACCGGCCACCACCGGGTTGGTATAGGACAACTGGAATTCCTGCGTGAACTGCTCGTTCTCGTAACGCACAGGCACATCGACATCCTCGACCGGCAAGGCCTCGAAGTCGATTCGCTGGGTCGAATTGGTTTCACGGTAGGCGGTGATGTTCTTGAATTGCCACTCGGGCGAGATGTCGTACTCGATCAGTAGCTGCAGTCCATAGTCCTGCTCGTTATTCGAGCCCTGGATACCGCTGCGGCTGTCGAAAACATCGTCCAGCACGGGCGCGCCGCCGAACAGCCCCGGAATCAGGCGGTGACCGCCCCTGGGATTGGAAGTATCGTTGAGATAGTCGCCGGAAAGCCGCGCAAACAGGTTGTAGGTCGGCGTCCACTCGGCGCTGGCGCGAAAGGCCTGGATATCCTTGTTGTAGTTTTCCTCGTCCAGGAACAGATTGCGGCCGAAGCCGTCGCGGTTGAATGTTGCAAATGCCGCACCCACGGCGAAGGTATCGCCGATCGGCATCTCGCCCTTGACAATCAGGTCGCGCTGCGAGAAGTTGCCGATCGAACCCTCGATACTCGCCGTTGCTTCGCGTCCGAGACGCTTGGTCACGTACTTGACCGCACCGCCGATGGTATTGCGTCCGTACAGTGTTCCCTGCGGACCGCGCAGCACTTCGACACGCTCGATATCGTAAATTTCGAGCACCGCGGCCTGGGGGCGGTTGAGGTAGACGTCGTCAAGATATATGCCCACGCCCTGCTCGAAGCCCGCCACCGGATCCTGCTGGCCGACCCCGCGAATAAAAGCGGTCAGGGTCGAATTGGTGCCGCGCGAGACTTCAATGGTGGTATTGGGCACGACCTGATTCAGGTAAGTGATGTCCACGGCGCCGCGGTCCTGCAACTGCTCGCCCGAAAGCGCGGTCACCGATATCGGAACGTCGCGCAGGCTTTCCTCGCGCCGGCGCGCCGTGACCTGGACCGCGCCCAGATCGGCGGCTTCCTCGCTTTGTGTATCCTCGTCCTGGTCGGCATCCTGCGCCTGCACGGCTCCGAATCCGATGCACAGGCCGGAGATCAGCGCCATTCGAATCGCGCGTCCCAGCCGCGTACGCTTGTGAATTTTTTTTGTCGAATCGATCATGCTGCAACCTCGCCTGCTGCTTGAATTGAATGAGTCCTGCTTGATGTAAATACATCTTGATTTGCATACGTCGCTCCCGGCGGGCCCCGGGCAGTCAAGGGCAAGTCTATAGGCGAATGCGGCGGCAGAAATACTGTACCAAGGTACAAGCCGCCGGCACGCTGGGAAAACCGTGGACCCCCCTGCTCGGCCCCGCGCTTGTACCTTGGTACAGTTCCATGCCGCCGTCAGCCAACGCACCATGGCATCGGCCGGGGTTGCGTACCGGCGATGCAATTCAAATCATGGGTGGTTGAAGAATGTTGAGCCTGATCGGGCTGCTGGGCGGCCTTGCACTGTTGATCGTCCTGACCATGCGCGGCATGAGCCTGTTCGTGGCGACCCCGTTGTGCGCCCTGCTGGTGGCCCTGACCAGCGACATCGCGCTGCTGCCACCGCTGGCCCAGGGCGAACAGGTCAACCTGATCACCCAGTACATGAACGGCTTCACCGGCTTCATCGCGTCGTGGTTTTTCATCTTCCTGCTCGGCTCGCTGTTCGGCAAGATGATGGAGTCTTCCGGCGGCGCCGAAAGCGTGGCGCACTGGATCATCAATCGCCTGGGCAACGCAAAGGCCGCGCTTGCCGTGGTCATCGCCTGCGCGGTGCTCACCTACGGCGGGGTCAGCCTGTTCGTGGTTGCGTTTTCGGTCTACCCGATGGCGCTGGCGCTGTTTCGCGACGCCGATCTGCCGCGCCGCTTCATTCCGGCGACCATGGCGTTCGGCTCGGTTACGTTTACGATGACCTCGGCCGGCTCGCCGGAAATCCAGAACTGGATTCCGGTGGAATTCCTGGGCTCCAGTCCGCTGGCCGCGTGGCAGGCCAGCCTGATCGTGGCGATCTTCATGGCCATCACCGGCTATATCTGGCTCAAATGGATGCTGGACCGGGCCGTGGCGCGCGGGGAATCCTTCGACGAACGTGACTTCGACCCCACGAGCGGGCGCGGCGACCTGCCGCATCCGGCGCTGTCGGCACTGCCGTTGCTGGTGGTACTCGCGGTCTCGTTCACCACCCACGACATGCTGGGCACATCGGCACTGATCATCGCGCTGCTGGCCGGCTGCATCGCCGCGGCGGCCATCAACATCAACCACCTGCATTCACCCGGACAGGCGCTGACCGAAGGCGGCACCGGTGCACTGATCGCGATCGGCAACACCGCCGCTGTGGTCGGCTTCGGCACCGTGGCCAAGGCCGCACCGGCGTTCGACGCGGCCGTCGTATGGGTCACCGGCCTGCCGGGCAACGGACTTGTATCCGCCGCGATCGCGGTCTCGGCGATTGCCGCGATGACCGGTTCGGCCTCCGGCGGCCAGGCGATCGCGCTGCCCATTCTCGGGCCGCACTATATCGACCAGGGCGTGGACCCGGACCAGTTGCACCGCGTGGTCGCCATTTCCTCCGGCGCGCTGGACTCGCTGCCTCACAATGGATACGTAGTGACCACCATTCGTGCCATTTGCGGCGAATCGCACGCCGCGGCCTACCCGGCCATGGGCGCGTTGACCGTGCTGGTGCCGGTGGCCGGGCTGCTGCTGTGCCTGGGGTTGTTCGCGATCGGGCTATAACGGCGAGCCATCGTGCCGCCCCTGCAACACGCCGCTGAAACTAGTAACATTTTGTCGCCGCTGGCGTCATGCCTGTCCGATTTGCGGATTTGCGTATTATCGACCCCATCCGCCCTGGAACCTGACCCGGATTGCGCGAATGACCACCGACCTGCTCGTACTGCTCGTCATCCTGGGCGCAACCTTCGCGCTGTTCGTCAGCGGCCGCTTCCGGCTGGACCTGGTGGCCGTGGCCGCGCTGCTGGCGTTGTTCGCGGCAGGCCTGGTGGACACCGACGAGGCGCTGGTCGGGTTCTCGCACCCGCTGGTCATCATGATTGCCGGTCTGTTCGTCGTCGGCGGCGGGCTTTTTCGCACCGGCGTGGCCGACGCCATGGGCCGCTGGCTGGAGCGTACCGCCGGCAGCGGCATCCGCTCGATGATGATCTCGGTGATGCTGGTCGCGGCAACCCTGTCGGCGTTCATCAGTTCCACCGGCACGGTTGCCGTACTGATCCCGGTAGTCATCGCGCTGGCCCATGCGCGCAAGGTCAACCCGTCGAAACTGATGATTCCGCTGGCCTTCGGAAGCCTGTTCGGCGGCATGCTGACGCTGATCGGCACCCCACCGAACCTGATCGTCAGCGCCGCCCGGGCCGAGACCGGCGCCGGACCGTTCGGCTTCTTCGACTTCACCCTGCCGGGGCTTTTCATGCTGGCCATCGGCATCGCGTTCTTCAGCCTGGTCGGCCATCGCCTTGTCCCTGATCGCGGCGAGCGCAATCGCCCGGCCGGGGGCATGGACGAACGCGAACTTGCCGATGAATACCGGCTGGCCGGCCACCTGGTGCGCGTATCGGTCCCCGACGACTCGCCGTTGCGCGGGCTCAGCTTGATCGACTCGGCCATGCGCACCCGGTACGGGGTGACTGCGCTGGCCATCAGCAGCCAGACCGCGCGCGGCCGCCAGACGCGGCGGGCCGAATCCGGCAGCATCGTCCGGTCCGGCGACCAGCTCGTGGTGGCCGGCGAAGGCGAGGCGATCGACGGGTTGTGCACAGCATTTGGCCTCCAGCGTGTCGACGAACAGCCCGAACTGCCGACGTCGGTACATCTGCTCGAAGCGGTCATTCCACCGCGCTCGCGTTTCTCGGGCAAGACCCTGCGTGAATTGCGGCTGCACTCCGGCGCCGGCGTCACCGTGCTGTCGCACCGACCAATACGCCACGAGCCGATCGCACTGCCCGACCTCGACCGGCCGCTGGAAACAGGCGATGCGCTGCTGATCACCGGACGCGTGCCCGCGCTGCAAAGAGTGGCCGAGAATGCGCGCGACCTGGTGCTGCTGGGCGGCGATCTCTCGCTGCGCACCCGGCGCACCGCCAAAGCGCCCATCGCGATCGCCATCATGCTGTTGATGCTGGTTGCCATGACCCTCAACCTGGTGCCCAACGTGATCGCGGTACTGGCGGCAACCGTAGCCATGCTGTTCAGCCGCTGCCTGACCGTGGAAGAAGCCTTCGGCGGCATCAACTGGGAAAGCGTCATCCTGATCGCCGCGATCCTGCCGATGGCCACCGCGCTGGAAAGCACCGGCGGCATGGCCCTGGCGGCCAACGCGCTGTTCGAGCTGGCGCAGGGCTACGGACCGCACGCGTTGCTGATCGCGGTATTCGTACTCACCTCCGGCCTGAGCCAATTGGTGTCCAACACCGCCACCACCGTCCTGGCCGCGCCGATCGCGCTGAGTGCCGCTACCGCAATGGGCATCAACCCCGATGCCGTGCTGATCACGGTCGCGATCGCGGCATCCACCGCGTTCGCCACGCCGGTGGCCTCGCCGGTCAACACGCTGGTCTACAACCCCGGCGATTACCGGTTCGCCGACTTCGCCCGGGTCGGCATTCCGCTTCAGCTACTGATTCTTATCGCAACGATAGTCGTCGTGCCGCTGTTCTTCGCCCTTTAGTGCAAGCAGCTGCAATCAAAGCCCGTCGCGCTGCTCCACCTGCCGGTTGCGGGCCAGGATGAGCTTGTAGGCGACGTAGTACTTGTAGATATTGCGCACGTAGTCGACCGTCTCGCGGCCGATGCGGCGCGCGGCGATGACCTCGACGTGGTCGAACCAGCGATTCGGGTCCAGCCCCTCGGTGCGGGCCTCGGCGCGAAGCTCGCGCACCCGGCGCGGACCGGCGTTGTAGGAGGCCAGCGCAAGCAGCACGCGGTCCTCCTCGGCGATCTCCGGGTCGTCGTAATAGCGATCAATCATGAAGCGCACGTACTTGGCCGCGGCATGGATGTTGTTTTCCAGCTCGGTGACGTCGCCGACTTCCATTTCGGCCCCGGTGGCCGGCAGCAGTTGCATCACACCCACGGCGCCGGCAGACGAGCGCGCCGCGTGATCGAGCCCGGATTCCTGGTAGCCCTGGGCGGTCATCAGCAGCCAGTCCAGATCATAGCGGCCGGCATACTTGCGAAACAGGTCGGCCAACTGGCGGAAGCGCGCCATTTCGCGTTCGCTTGCCGGGTTGCTGACCCAGCGCGTGTTCTCGAGAAACCGCTGGAACTGGATGTTGCCGAACAGCGTTCCGGCCCGGTGGGTTTCGAGAAATTCATCCAGCTCGGCTTTCAGCGCCGTGCTTTCCGGGCGAACTGCGAACGCGATTTCGGCTTCGCTCCTGAGCACGATGTCGTCGTGGACGGTCAAATTTGGCAGCACCTGGGCCCAGAAGCCGGCCAGGTATTCGTCGGCAACCGCGTGATCGGCCACCCCTGCACTGACCATTTCCAGCACGTCGCCGACCTCGAAATGGCCCGGCGCAATTTCCAGCCGCATCGCGGCCAGACCCTGGTCGGCCAGCCTCCGGTTGGCCTGTTGCAGGCTGTCGAAGTAGCTGGAGCCGCGCCGCACCAGCACGTCGCGGCCGGCCATGTCAGCCAGCGAGTCCACCGGCGCGGCCCCGGGGCCGGAAACCAGCAATTCGCGAACGTTGCGCGCCAGCGGCTCGGTGAACAGCACCGATTCGGCGCGTTCCGGCGTCGTCGTCAGGTCCGCCGCGATCAGGTCGCCGCGGCCGGCCAGCAGCCAAGGGATCAGGCGATCGCGGGTAACCGGAACCAGCACCACCGAGACCTTCAGCAGACCGCTGTCGAGCTTGTCATTGATCTGTTCCTCAAAGGCCTGCATGAAGGCGTGGCTCAAACCCCGCTGATTACCCTCGCGGTCAAGGAAATAAAACGTTCGGCTGTAGGGGACAAGCGCCCGGATGGTGCGCCGCTCGATCATGGCCGACAGATCACCCCCGGCTTGATTGGTCACGGCCACGGAACTTTCAATGCGTGATTCTGGCGCCGCGCTCGATCCATCACGCACGGCTTGATCCGGCGCGGGTTCAGCCGGCCTGTCGCCGCAGGCGGAAACAGCAATCGTCAGTATCAGCACCCATGCGATACGAACAGGATTCATCAAGATCTCCCTGGCAGATTGAAACAGTGATCGGCGGTGCATCGGGTAATCCGGCAATTGTCTGTATGCAGCGCATCTGTGAACAATCAGGGTAGCAGGGCCAGATCGATCGGGTGATTAGTAAACATCATCGCCGGGGCTCCAGAACACGGCCCGGGTCCCTTCGCACCGTCGCACCTCGGGATCGCGGATCAGGGCTTCGACCTCGTCAGCCGGCAACCCGCGGGGACAACCAATGCCCGTCCAGGTGTTCTTGCCGGCGTTCTTGGCTGCATACATTGCGGCATCGGCAAGTCCGACGATGTCTTCCCAGTCCCCGACTTCGGGGTGATCGATGCTGAACGGATAGCAGGCAAAGCCGATCGAACAGGTCAGCGAGACCCGCTTGTCGTCATCCAGCCTGATCGGCTGGGCCTGCACGGATTTGCGAATCCTTTCGGCCTGCGCCTGCGCGAGCTCCGGCGTCGCGGCTCGCATCACGATCAGGAACTCTTCGCCGCCCCAGCGCACGACCAGGTCCGAAGCACGGCAGTGATCGTGAAGCTGCGTGGCAAATCCGCCGAGCACCTGGTCACCGCCCAGGTGCCCCCAGGTGTCGTTGATGAGCTTGAAATCGTCGATGTCGACGGCCAGCAGACACATCCGCGCATGTTGGGGCTCCGGGCCGGTGCACCCATCGCGTATCCAGTCGCTGTAGGCGCGCAGCGACAACGGCTGCTCGCGCGGCAGGAACTCGAGGAGTTCACGCCGGTTGCCCAGCCCGGTCAACGGATCCTGCCGAACAGCATCTTCCAGGCGCCGGTTCGACTCCTGCAGCTTTTTGTTGACCCGTTGCAGCTCGGCTGTTCGATCAATCACCATGGCGTTGAGCTGCTCCACGCGCCGGCGTTCGCGCGCGATCCGTTGCCGGTAGTTTCGGACCACCAGCAGCATCAGAATCAGCAATGCCGCTGCGTACCCGGTATACGCCCACGGGCTTTGCCACGGCGGCGGGTGAATCCGGATTTCGAGCGTCCGCTCCGGACCCCATTGCGCGCCGCGTGCGGCCGCCTGCACCCTGAACCGGTAGTCACCGGGGTCCAGCGAATTGAACGTGACCTCGTGCGCGCCGGCGTCGGACTCCAGCCATTCGTCGTGCAGCCCGTCGAGCCGGTAGCGCAAACGATTGGTATCGGGATTGGCGAAATGCAGCGCGCTCAGCCCGATCGAGAAAACACGAGCCTGATGGCCAAGCGCGAGGCGATTGGCATACTCGATGCGCGCGTCCAGTTCCACCCGGTCGTCGTCTTCGGGAACCACCGGGCGATTGAACAGTCTGAAATCGGTCAACACCGCACTCGCGTCGGATGCGTCGGTTTCAACCACCGAGGCATTGATGATGTCGATGCCGTCAACGCCCCCGAACCAGATTCGTCCGGCAGCATCACGAAACGCGGCGTTGGAGTTGTACTCGTAGTTCTGCAATCCGTCCCTCGGGTTGTAATTCAGAAAACGCCCGGCTTCGGTATCGAACACCGAAATACTGGCGTTGGTGCTGAGCCACAAACGCCCGCGGTCGTCGGGAACGATGCGATAGACGACGTTGTTGGCCAGGCCGTCGCGCTCGAGAAAATGCGTGACGCTGCCCGACGACAGGTCGATCCGGTTCAGGCCGCCGGAAAACGTGGCTGCCCAGACCGTGTCGCCGATCCGCACGGCGTCCCACACCGAACGGTGACTCAGGCCGTCGGGTCCGGCTTCGAACCAGGTGAAGTCGCCGGTCTCCGGATCCAGCCGATTGAGGCCGGCGACATTGGTGCCGATCCAGATGAACCCTTCTTCGTCGACGTGCAGCGCGGTCAACTCATTGCTCGACAGGCTGTTCGAATCGTCGTTCGAACTGCCGGGACGCGAACGGAACACCGTGAAACGATCCGTCTCGTCGTCATAGCGCGCCAGACCGCCCTGGGTGGCGATCCACAGTCGGCCCCGCGCGTCCTCGGCCAGATCCCGGACCCGGTTGTCGGGCAATCCACGGCCATCGCCTTTCAGATAACGCTCGAAATCGCCCGTCTCGGGGTGCAGACGATTCAGCCCTGTCCGGGTGCCCACCCACAACTGCCCGTTGTGCAGGCGCCGCACCGCGTACACCACATCGTCGCTGAGGGAACCCTGACGGTCTCCTGCGTGGCGGAAGATTCGCGGCCCTTCGGGATCCGGCCGTAGCTGTGCCAGTCCGTCGCTGGTGCCGATCCAGACCTCGCGCAGGTCTTCGTCGATCCAGAATGCCCGCACCACCCGGCTGAATTCTGCCGGGAAGCCGACCACATCGTGGGCCAGCTTACCGCTCAACGACTTGGTTTTGCTGACACCGCCGGCGTAGCTGCTGGTCCAGATCACGCCTTGCGGGTCCACGTGGATCACCAGAATCTCGCCGGGGGCAATGCTGTCCGGATCGCCGGCCATATGCCGGTGGCGGGAAAGAATGCGCATGTCCCGGTCGATCCGGTAGAGCACACCGGCCGCGCTGCCGACCAGCAGGCTGCGGTCGTCGTCGGCGTGCAGCGCGGTCAGGCCACTTGACGGTAACCGATCACGCTCGGCGATCGATGCTTCGGCCATAGCACCACGGGACGACAACGACACGCCTTGGCGGTCGATCCGGTCCAGCCCGCCGTCGCGTGTCGCCACCCAGACGCCGCCATTGGCCCCAACCGCCAGGTCGGTGATCCTATCCCCGGCCAACCGGCGGGTATTCGGCGCGTCAGTTCCATAGCTTTCGACCCGGCCGTCGTCGATCAGGTATAAACCTTCTTCGCGCGTGCCCGCCCAGATGCGCCCGTCATCGTCGACCAGCACGCGCGTAACCGCCGTGCCGGCCAGCCCCGTGCCCGTAACCGGGGCGGCCTGGCGCTGGACCGCGAACGTATCCGGGTCCACCCGGTCCAGCCCGCGCTCGGTACCCAGCCACATGGCCCCGTCCGGCGCCATGGCGATGTCCAGCACCCGGTCATGACTGAGGCTGCGTTGTTCGACAGAATCGTCAGCATCCGAAGCATCGTCACCGGGTTCCGGCGAGTCGCCGCGCAACACAACAATCTCGCCGGTCCGGGGATCCAGGATATTGACGCCGCCGTCATCGGTACCCAGCCAGAGCCGGCCCCGGCGGTCGCCGGTGATCGCCTCGATCGAACTGCTGCTCAGCGAATCCGGGTCGGTTGGGTCGTGCCGGAACACCTTGAAGCCGTGGCCGTCATAGCGATTCAGCCCTTCCTGCGTACCAAACCAGAGAAAGCCCAGCTCGTCGCGGTGAATCGACGTCACCACGCTCTGCGACAGACCCTGCTCCAGACCGATACGCTCGAACGCCGTTTTCCACACCGGCGCCAGCACCGTATCCGTGCCGGCCACAGTAACGGTACCGGCATACAACAGCAATGAGCCAAGCAGCAACAGCCGCCCAGCAAACGGAAATTTCAAAGCCTGGATCAACACCGCCCTCCGGCCGGCCCGGCACCGAGCCTAAAAGCCGCCCGCCGAACCAAGTAGTGAATGGTCACGGTTGCAGTATAAACAGCCTGTCGGCATGCCGGAATGAACGGCCCGGCAAATGAGTGTATGCAAAGTGCCTCTTTGTCATTTCCGATGCCGCGATTCCAGTTGCCGGCAGATCTCTTCCAGCGATACGTCGCCGGCGGCGAGCACGACCAGCAGGTGATACAGCAGATCGGCCGATTCGCTGACCAGTTCCTCGCGGTCGCCGGCGCTGGCGGCCAGGGCGACCTCCACACCTTCTTCACCGACCTTTTGCGCACAACGCTTGATGCCCGCTTCCAGCAGCCTGGCGGTGTAGCTGGAATCGGGATCGGCGCCCTTGCGGGATTCGATGATGCGTTCAAGCTCGGCCAGAAAACCGACCGACGGATTGACTGCATCGCCCCAGCAGGTTTCGGTGCCCAGGTGGCAGGTCGGGCCGTGCGGTATGGCCTGGACGAGCAGCGTGTCGCGGTCGCAGTCGAGCTGCATGCCGACAAGCTCCAGCGTGTTGCCCGAAGTCTCGCCCTTGGTCCACAGGCGCTGCTTGCTACGGGAGAAGAACGTCACGTGGCCGGTCGCCTGCGTCTTCTCCAGCGCCTCGCGGTTCATATAGCCCAGCATCAGCACCCGTCCGGTGCCGGTGTCCTGGACAACGGCTGGCAGCAGCCCGTCAGCTTTCTGCCAGTCGGCTTGATCGAGTTCGTTGGTCATGGCGGAGATCCTTGATTGTGTAACCGCAGATGAACGCGGATGATGATCAAAAGCGTTACACGAAGAGCACGAAGATGGGCACGAAGAATAACCAGTCAGAATAAAAGGCAAAACCGTTCGCCCCATGTCGTTGACAGTTCAGTTGGCGCGCATTGGCTTTTCCTTCGTGTCCTTCGTGCCTTCTTCGCGCTCTTCGTGTCCTGCTTTTTTTAAAGATTTTTCACGTTCTTGTCTCGATACCGTGTTGTCGAAGCCATTCCTTCAGCTCGGGGATGAGGATCTGACTGGAATGAAACACGGTTGCGGCCAGGGCGCCGTCGACGTCGGCTTGTTCGAATACTTCGAGGAAGTGCTCACGTTTTCCGGCGCCGCCCGAGGCGATCAGGGGTACGTCGCAGATCGCGCGCATCTCGCTGAGCTGCTCGATGTCGTAGCCGGCTCGCACGCCGTCGGCATCCATGCAGTTGAGCACGATCTCGCCGGCGCCAAGTTGCTGCACCTGCTCGATCCAGGCGCGGGTATCGAGCTTCGGGTCTACCATGTTGTCCGGGTCGCCGGTGTTGGCGCGCAGGCGGTATTGGCCACCTTCACGAATCGAATCGATGCCGATGACCACGCACTGGCTGCCGAAGGCGTCGGCCAGTTCGCGCACCAGTTCGGGCCGTTTCAGCGCTGGGCTGTTGACCGAAATCTTGTCGGCGCCGGCGTGCAACACGGCGCGGGCGCGTTCGACGTCGCGAATGCCGCCGGCGACGGCGAACGGGATGTCGATTTCGGCGGCCACGCGCGCTACCCACTCGACGTCCACGCTCCGGGCCTCCGGGCTGGCGGTGATGTCGTAGAACACCAGCTCGTCGGCGCCCTGGTCACGGTAGGCCTGCGCGCGCTCGATGATGTCGCCCATGTCGGCGTGGTCGCGAAACTTCACGCCCTTGACCACGCGGCCCGCGCGCACGTCCAGGCATGGAATGATGCGCACCGCGACCATTACCGGGCACGCTCTTGTTGGTACCGACCGATTGCGCCTATGGGCACGCGGCCTTCGAGCAACGCGCGGCCGACGATGCAGCCGTGCGCGCCGGTCGCGGCCACCGCCTCGATATCGGCTTCCGAGCCAATGCCGCCGGAGGCCTGGATACTCAGCGTCGGAAAGCGCTCCCGCAACTCCTCGTACAACTCGACGCCGGCTCCGGTCAGCATGCCGTCGCGCTCGATGTCGGTGCACAGCAGGTGGTCCAGGCCGGCACCGGTGAGTTGCTCCAGCAACTCGAACAGATCCTCCTCGCCGGACTCGGTCCATCCGGCCGCCTGTGGCATCCATCGCCCACCGGCATCGCGCTTGACGTCCAGGCCGGCGACGATCCGCTCGGCGCCGAATGATTCGATCCATTCGCACACGGTTTGCGGATCGCGCACGCACACGCTGCCGGTGACCACGCGGGCCGCACCCGCATCCAGGCGCGCCTTGACGTCGGCCTCGTCGCGCACGCCACCGCCGGTCTGGACCGGGATGTCCAGCGCGCCGCAGAGTTCGGCGACCAACGCCAGGTTGCCGTCGCCGCCGTCCAGCGCGGCGTCGAGATCGACGACATGCAATACCTTCGCACCGGCCTTCTCGTACAGCCGGGCCTGGGCCAGCGCGGTTTCGGCATAGCGCGTCTCGCGCGCGTAATCGCCCTGCTGCAACCGCACGACGCGACCGTGGCGGAGATCTATGGCGGGGATCAGAATCATACGAATTCCTCGCTTGCAGACAGGAGCAAAAAAGCATTGAACCACGAAGAGCACGAAGAACACGAAGGAAAAGCGATTGGATGATTTTTCTGATTCATAATTTCTTCGTGGCCTTCGTGTTACAGCTTTTCAGGTTTTTCATCTGCGTTCATCCGCGTTCATCTGCGGTAAAAAAGGTTTGTTCGCTTTCTTCGTGTCCTTCGTGCCCTTCGTGGTTAACCGCTTTTCAGGATTCACGCCCCACCCTCCAGGAAATTCCGCAACAGCCGGGCGCCGGCGCCAGCCGATTTTTCCGGGTGAAACTGGCAGGCGGCGAAGTTTTCATGGCGCACGACCGCGGCGAATTTGCGGCCGTGTTCGCTGGTAGCCACGGCGGCCCCGGCCGGCGCGGCATAGCTGTGGACGAAGTAGAACCACTCGTCGCCCGTCAGGCCGCGCGCCAGTCGATCACCGGTTGTCCACTTCAGTTGATTCCAGCCCATGTGCGGCAGGCGCAGGCCGGGTCTCGCCGGCAGCCGCGTGACGCGGCCCGGGATCAGCCCGAGGCACGACGTATCGCCTTCCTCGGAGGATTCAAACAGCAGTTGCAACCCGAGACATACTCCCAGCACCGGCTGGGTCAGTCCGCGGATCACCTCGACCAGTCCGTGCTCACGCAATGCGTTCATGGCCCAGGCCGCCGCGCCCACGCCCGGCAGGATCACGCGCGAGGCATTCCGGATAACATCGGCATCGCGCGTCAGCACGCTCTCGGCGCCAAGCCGGTTCAGCGCCTGCGCCACGGACCCCAGGTTGGCCCCGCCGGAGTTGATCACCGCGATGGTCACGGCAAGACGCCTGTGCTGAACACGGGCGCCCCATCAAGATCAAGGGCATTGATCGGAATTTGACGAGGGCCATGGATTCGGGACTCGGGACTCGGGACTCGGGACTCGCAGGTCGATCGCGCGCGGTGCCGCGGATACAGGATTTGTCCGAGCATCTGACATATCTGCCATTGATAAAAAACAAGCAACGCGGGTCCGATGACTTCGAGTCCCGAGTCCCGGTCCGGCAAAAGCCGAAATCGCCGAGCAGGCGACGATTCGACCACATGCCCGGATCCTCGACCGCCCCTCGAGTCCCGAGTCCCGAGTCCCGAGTCCCGAACACTCATTACAGCATCCCCTTGGTCGACGGGGTGCCGCCTTCGCCTTTGGCCAGCGCCGGGCGCAGCGCGCGACCGACGCCCTTGAAGCAGGCTTCGACCAGGTGGTGGGTGTTGTCGCCGGCAAGCTTGATGTGGATGGCGCAGCGCAGCTTCTGCGCCAGCGAGGCAAAGAAATGGCTGACCATTTCGGTGTGCAGGCCACCGACTGACTCGCGCGGGAATTCGCCGTCGAGCACGAACACCGGGCGACCCGACAGGTCCACGGCCACCTGGGCCAGGGATTCGTCCATGGGCAAGGTAAACCCATAACGCCCGATGCCGCGCCGGTCGCCCAGCGCGCGGTCCAGCGCTTCGCCCAGCGCCAGCGCGCAGTCCTCGACCGTGTGGTGCTCATCGATGTGCAGGTCGCCCTTGCAGCTCAACCCCAGCGCGAACCCGCCGTGGGCGGCGAGTTGGTCGAGCATGTGGTCGAAGAAGCCGATGCCGGTGCTGTTGGCGATGGGCGTGTTGGCGTCCAGGTTGACCGCGACCTCTATGGCGGTCTCGTTGGTCGTGCGTTCCACCCTGGCCGTGCGCGGCTGGTCAATCAGCCTGGCGGCGACTTCCGGCCAATCCATGTAATCGGCCCCGACGCGCAAGCCCTGCAGGCCCATGTTCCGGGCCAGTTGCATGTCGGTTTCACGGTCGCCGATCACTGCCGAACGTTCGCGGTCCAGATCGGGATCGCGCAGGTATTCCAGCAGCATGCCCACGCCCGGCTTGCGGTTCGGGCTGTTGTCTTCGGGCAGGCTGGGGTCGATGTGCTCGGCGTCGAATGCGATGCCCTGCGAGCCGAGAATCTGCAGCAGCAACTCGTGCGGGCCGCGGAACTGCTCTTCGGGGAAGGAATCGGTGCCCAGGCCGTCCTGGTTGCTGACCATGACAAAGCGGTACCCGGCTTGCTTGACCCGGAGCAGCGCCGGGATGACGCCGGGCATCAGCCGGAATTTTTCCAGCGAATCGACCTGTTCGTCCCCGGGTTCCTCGATCAGGCAACCGTCGCGGTCGATGAACAGGATCTTGCGGTAACTCATGGCTGCGACGCCCCCGGGATCCATTCGTTCAGGAAATCAATCAGCGCGGCGTTTTCTCCCGGCGTGCCCAGCGTGATCCGGACGCAGTCGGCCAGGCCCGGCTGCGCCGACTGATCGCGCAGCCGTATACCAGCCCGCGCCGCATCGGCGACCAGCCGCTTGCCGTCGACGGCGCGCACCAGCACGAAGTTGGCCGCACTGTTCCAGACCTTGGTAATTCCCGGGGCGGCCTCAAGCGCTTCGACCAGGCGCGCGCGTTCGTCGGCCAGCGTTGCCAGGTGCTCGCGCTGGGCGGCCAGTGCCGCGTCGGCCAGCGCCCGCAGTGCGATCGCCACGGTCGGCGTGGGCAGCGGATACGGCGCGATGATGCGCCGCAACAATCCGATGATTTCGGAATGCGCGATCACGCTGCCCAGCCGGCAGCCGGCCAGCGCGTGGGCTTTCGACAGCGTGCGCAGCAGCACCAGGTTGGGGTGCCGTTCCAGAAGCGGCAGCATCGAGGTCTCGGGCGCGAACTCCACGTAAGCCTCGTCGACCACGACCAGGCCCCTGCCAGCCTGCGCGTCGGCCAGCGCCGCAACCCGATCGGCATCAATGATGTTGCCGGTGGGGTTGTTCGGCGAGCACAGGAAGACGATCCGGCAACCGTTGGCCTTTTCTTCCAGGTCTGGCGGCAAGTCGAAGGTGCAGCCGCCATCGAATCCACAATCGATCAATGGCGCCTCGATCACCTCGGCGCCCTGCACACGGGCCGACAATGCGTACATGCCGAAGCACGGCGGGCAGGTCAGCACGCGGTCGACTCCGGGCCGGCAGAATACCCGCAGCAGCAGATCGATGCCCTCGTCGCTGCCGCGCGTGACCAACAGGTGCTCCGGTACCGTTCCATACAGTTGTGCCAGGCGCTGCTTGAGCCCGGCCGGCTGCGGATCGGGGTAGCGGTTGAGCGCCAACCCGTCGTCGCCGGCCGGCGGCCACGGACTCTCGTTGGCGTTGAGCAGAATGCCGGCAGCATCGGCCAGCGCGCGCGCCGAGGCGTAAGGTTGCAGCGCGCGAATCTCGGGCCGGGCCAGTCGGGTGAAGTCGGTGGCGTCGTTCATCTCAGATCACCCGGCAATGACCAGTCGCGGTCGGATACCGCGCCCACAGGTATCTTCGCTCGTAGGAGCCTGCTTGCAGGCGAAGAATTGGCAGCCCGGGCACCCATACCGTTCGCTTGCAAGCAAGCTCCCACGGTGCAGGGTGGCGCCTGCAGGAGCGAGTTCCGATTGGCGACCAACCGGCTCATGCCCCACCTCCCAGCCGCAGCTCAATGGCCAGACGATGGGCATCCAGCCCCTCGTGCGCGGCCAGTCGCGCAGCGGCCGGGCCGAGCTCTCGCAGGCCGGCGGCACTTGCGGTCTGTACCGTCATCCGGCGCATGAAGTCGACCACGGCCAGCCCGCTGGCGGTGCGCGCCCAGCCGCCGGTGGGCAGCGTATGGTTGGTGCCCGAGACATAGTCGCCCAACGATTCGGGCGTGTAGTGGCCGACGAACACCGAACCCGCGGTGGTGATGCGTGCGGCCACGCCTTCGGCATCGCGGGTCTGGATGATGAGATGCTCCGGAGCGTAGCGCTCGCTGACCTCGATCGCATCATCAATGCCTTTTACCAGCACGATGGCGGCATGTTCAAGTGCGTTCGCTGTAGTTTCTGAGCGCGATAGGCGCGCAAGCAGCTTTTCGATCTGGCCTTTCACCGCCTCGGCCAACTGCGCCGACGCAGTCGCCAGGAGCACTTGAGAGTCCGGGCCGTGCTCGGCCTGGCTGAGCAGGTCGATGGCCACCCATTCCGGGTTGGCCGAGTCGTCGGCAATGACCAGCACTTCCGAGGGGCCAGCCGGCAGGTCCTGGGCCGCGCCGTTGACGTCGGTGGCGGCCTGGCGCTTGGCTTCGGCGACGAAACGATTGCCCGGACCAAAAAGCTTGGCGCAGGCTGGCACGGTTTCGGTACCGTAGGCCATCGCCGCGATCGCCTGCGCGCCGCCGGCGATCAGCACCTGGTCCAGGCCCAGCTTGCGCGCCACGGCCAGCACCGCGTCGTCGGCCCGGCCGTTTTCGTCGGGCGGCGTGGCCAGCACGATGTTGCTGCAGCCGGCCAGCAGCGCCGGCACCAGCAGCATGATCGCGGTCGACGGCAACGGCGCGCTGCCGGCCGGCACGTAAAGACCGACCGGATCCAGCGCCAGATAGCGCATGCGGCATTCGACGCCGGGCGCGGTCTCGACTGCATAATCTTGCGGCCGGCCGGCCTCGTGGAAGGCGCGCACGGCGACGATGGAGCGGTCAATGGCCGCATCCAGCGACGGATCCAGCGGCGCATGATCGGCGCTGGACTGCCATGGCGCCGGCGGCGTGACGCCGTCGAAGCGTGCGCTGTATTCAGCAACTGCTTCGTCGCCACGTTCGCGCACGTTAGTGGTAATTTCGGCGACGATGCGCTGAAGTTCGCCGCCCGTTTCCATTTCCGGCCGCGCCAGCAGCTGGCCCCTGGCGGCCTCGTCCAGGCGGTTCCACTCGACGGTCTTCATTGTTTCTCGCTCCGCATCGCTAACCCCTCACGCCAGCATCTTCTCGACCGGCAGCACCAGAATGGCCGAGGCGCCGGCGGCCTTGAGTTCTTCCAGGTGCTCCCAGAACACCTGCTCGGTGCACAGGGCGTGCACCGCGACCCGGTCGGTCTGGCTTTCCAGCGGCAGCACGGTTGGGGTTTCGGCGCCGGGCAGGATGGCACTGATACGTGCCAGCGCTTCTCTGGGCGCGTGCAGCATCACGTACTTGGTCTCAGCCGCACGCTGCACGCCCATGACGCGCTGGACCAGCTTGTCGAGCAGCGCCTCGCGCTCCGGCGGCAGCTTCGAGTTGCCGCGATACAAGACCGCCTGGCTTTCGAGCACGGTGGTCACTGCGCGCAGGTGGTTGGCGCGCAGCGTGGTGCCGGTGGAGACCAGGTCGACGATGGCATCGGCAGTGCCCAGACTGGGCGCGATTTCGACCGCACCGTTGAGCACGACGATATCGGCTTCCACGCCGTTTTCGTGCAGCCAGCGCCGGGTCAGGCGCGGGTAATTTGTTGCAATTCGCTTGCCGGCGAGCTGGTCGGGGCCGGTGTATTCGTCGCGCTCGGGCAGCGCCAGCATCAGCTTGCAGTGGCCGAACTCCAGCGGTGCGAGCATTTCCAGATCCGCATCCGGGCGGCGCTTGCGTGCTTCCAGCAGCTTTTCGACGGCCACGTTTTCGCCGACGATGCCCAGCTCGCACACGCCTTCGAGCAGCAGCCGCGGAATATCGTCGTCGCGCACCAGCAACAGATCCACCGGCAGGTTGCGACCGTACCAGAACAGCTTGTCCTTGCTACGCGCGAACTGCAGGCCGGATTTCTCCAGCAGCTTCAACGAGGTATCGGACAACCGACCGGATTTCTGGATGGCGATCTTGATTCGGGGTTGTTCGGCAGACATGCTTAGTGCTCTCCTTGAACCGGTTCATCGGCAACCGCCCGGCCCTGAAGCCGGTGCAGCGCCAGCCGGTAGCCGCCGTGGCCCATTTCCAGGAACCGGGCGACACGCCCCACGGTGGTCACGCTGACCCCGGTTCGATCGTGGATCTCGCGATACGGCAATCCGGCCTCCAGCAACTGGACCACGCGCCAACGGTCGACCAGCGCCTCGAGCTCGGCTGGCGTGGTCAGATCGCGCAACAGCGCACGGCACTCGTCGGCGGTTTTCATCGCCGTGAATGCCTCGGCCAGGCTGTTGCGGCCGGCCCGGTTGGCCTTCAGGTGCTGCTCGTCGAGCTGTTTCATCGGGGCTTCATGGTTGTTGATGTATTAATACGTTAATACAATAGCACATTACTACACGGGCGTGAAAAAATTGTGGTCTTCGGCGAGGCGGGACCCACGACGGGGTGAATAAACCCCTGCGTCGCGGATCGCCGCAAAGAAAATCATTCCAGGTAAAACAAGAATCTGCGTAATCTGCGGTTCCCGCATTTCCCCGTCTCGGCATGGCTGAGTCGATTACGTAGCCGGCAACTCCAGGCGGGCCGCGAGTTGCCCGAAGCGGGCATCGGCTCGAAACGCGCGGGTCTCTTCCAGCCACGGATCGACGACGAAGAACCGGCGCTCGTCGATGGCGCTGGCGGCAACCTCGAAGGCCGCATCAAGCGCGCCAGCGACGGCAAGAATGAACATCGCCACGCCCGGGTCCAGGGCACCGCGCCCGACCCGGTCGCGAACATGCGGTTCCAGCCGGTTGAGCGGCGCGTCGTTGTTCAGCACATCAATCAGCTCGCGCGGCCACATCCACAGCGGGTCACCGGAGCGCCGGGCATCGAGCTCGGCCCAGTGCCGGAGCGCTGTTTCGTTCCAGCCCGTGCGCCGCGACAGCAAGCAGTCCAGGTTGTCGACGAACACCGTATCGGCGCCCAGATTGCGTGCGGTGCGCAATTCCCGCCCGGCCTGGCCGACATCGGAATGCAGCAACACCCAGGCCAGCACCATGCGCTCGGCAGCCGAGACCGGCTTGATCCGGCAAGCGCGTTCGAGATACTCACGGGCCGGGCCGATCGCGCCGAGATGCAGCAGAAGCTCGGCGTAGTCGTGCAGCACGTTGGCATCGAACGGCGCATAAGATACGGCGCGCTCGAACTGCCGCCGCGCTTCGCTCCAGTTCCACTGGTCGTGGGCCAATCCGCCCAGCACCGCCCAGGCCAGGCCGTTGGCGCCGTCGAGCCGCAGTGCCTGGGCGGCGTGCGCCCGGGCCTGGGCGGTGCGCAATCCGGCCGGCTCCTCGCGGTACAACGGCAGAATGCGTTCGGCATACGCCAGCAGCGCAAACACCTGGGCATGATGCGGCTCGTGCTCGGCGAATTCGCTCAACAGTTCGATCGCATGGGCGAAATCGCGCGCGTTCCGGCGGGCAATCAGGTAATCGGCCAGAATCACCACCTCGCGGGCGCTGTCCAGCGCTTGCCCGAACGGGTCGGTCGGCGTGCCCGGCGGCTTCGGTGCCAGTGGAGCCAGCGGGGCACTCGCCTTGTAACCGACACGCTGGATGGTTTCGATATAGCGTGCCGATCCGCGCGAATCGCCCAACGCCCGACGCAGTTCGCTCAGCGCCCGGGTCAGCGAGGTTTCGGTGGTCTCCGGCGACGGCCAGAGCTCGTCGAGCAGTTCGTCGCGGGTACATACCTGGTTGTGGCGCGCGACCAGCGAAAGCAGCAACCGCATGACCTTGGGCTCCAGACGCACCTTGCGGCTGCCCTGCCGGATCAGGTTCTCGCCCGGCACCACGGTCCAGTCGCCGAATCGGAAACCACCGGCCAGCGGCAATGTGACGGCGGTACGGTCAGCTTGTGCTGTCATATCGACTCGAACCGGAAATGGAATGCATCTATCATCCGGCATCGTCCGGCCCGATGGCAAGCTGGCGGCAATCGAATGCATCCCCAGTGCGCGGTTCGGCTAAAATAGCGCGATTATTTTTTCTTCGTCGTGTCGGGCCGCGATGCGCGAAACAATTTCGACCGTACCAACGAGCAGCGGACAATCGCCGCACAGACGGGATCGGCTCGCCCGGCGCGACAGCCGGCGCCTTTTGGCTCAATTACAGATCAATAATTGCAGGTCGATCGTTTCCAAACCGATTCTAAAACCCGATTCCAAAACCCGATTCCAATACATAATCGCAGGGAGTAAGCATGGACCAGAGTCTCATACCGCCGGTGCTCGGCATCGTCGGCCTGATTGTTGCCTTCATCATCTATCGCGCGATGATGCGCTACCCGGTGATGGAAGGAAAACCGGCCGAAATCGCCAAGCTGATCCAGGAAGGCGCAATGGCCTTCATGCGCCGCGAAGTGCTGATGATCGCCGTTTCGGTCGCGGTGCTGTTCGTCGCGCTGGCGTTTTCCGGCCTCGGCATCCAGACCGCGATCTCGTTCCTGGTTGGCGCAATCAGCTCCACCGTTGCCGGCTTCTTCGGCATGATCGCCGCCACCCGGGCCAACGTGCGCACCACCACCGCGGCGCATAACTTCGGCACCGACCGGGCGCTGACCGTGGCCTTCTACGGCGGTTCGGTCATGGGCCTGGTGCTCGCTTCCATCGGCCTGCTGGGTCTGGGCAGCCTGTACCTGGTCTTCGGCACCGACCCGCAGACCGCGCACAACATCCACGGCTTCGGCATGGGCGCCAGCGTGGTCGCGCTGTTTTATCGTGTCGGCGGCGGCATCTTCACCAAGTCCGCCGACGTCGGCGCCGATCTGGTGGGCAAGGTCGAGGCCGGCATTCCTGAGGACGACCCCCGCAACCCGGGCGTGATCGCCGATAACGTCGGCGACAACGTCGGCGACGTGGCCGGCATGGGTTCCGACATCTTCGAATCCTACTGCGGCTCCATGATCGCGACGATCGCGCTGGCCACCAGCCTGATCCAGCTGACCGCCGTCGACGGCGTCGTGCCGGGCATGGGTCCGGGCGCAGCCCTGATGGGTCTGCCGCTGCTGCTGGCCTCGGTGGGCCTGATCTGTTCGATCATCGCCATTGCCGTGGTGCGCATGTCGGTCTCGCGCAGTCCCGAAGTGGCACTGCGTACCGGCACCATCTTCGCGGCCGTGGCCTTCATCGTCGCCGCGTTCTTCCTGATCCGCTTCGTCGACGTTGCCACCGGCGTATGGCTGGCCACGCTGGTGGGCGCGCTGGGCGGCATCGTGATTGGGCTTTCCACCGAGTACTACACCGCCGGCAAGCCGGTGCGTGAAATCGCACGCGCGGGCGAAACCGGCCCGGCCACGGTCATCATCGCCGGTCTGGCCACCGGCATGCTGTCGGTGGTGGTGCCCATCCTGACGATCTGCCTGATGATCTTCATCGCCAACCTCCAGGCCGGCCTGTACGGTGTGGGTATTGCCGCGGTATCGATGCTGGCGACGGTCGGCATGACCATGGCCATCGATGCCTACGGACCGGTGGCCGACAATGCCGGCGGCATTGCCGAAATGGCAGGTCTTGGCGAAGACACGCGCAAGATCACCGATTCGCTGGACGAACTGGGCAATACCACCGCCGCGATCGGCAAGGGCTTCGCCATCGGTGCGGCCGCGCTGGCCGCCCTGACCATCATCAGCGCCTATATCGCCGAGGTGGCCCTGCACGTGGAAGGCTTCCAGCTGTTGATCTCCGACCCGACCGTACTGATCGGCATGTTCATCGGCGGGCTGTTCCCGTTCGTGGTCGCTTCCATCACGATGACCGCGGTCGGGGATGCGGCGTTCGAGATGATCAAGGAGATCCGCCGCCAGTTCAAGGAGATTCCCGGTCTGCTCGAAGGCACCGCCAAGCCCGACGCCGCGCGCTGCGTGGATATCGCCACCACCTCGGCAATCAAGCGCATGCTGCTGCCGGCCGCACTCGCGGTTCTCGGCCCGGTCGTGGTCGGTTTCGGCCTGGGCGCCGAGGCGCTGGGCGGCATGCTCGGTGGCGCGCTGGTCGCGGCGGTTCTGCTGGCGCTGACCATGGCCAATGCCGGCGGCGCCTGGGACAACGCCAAGAAGTACGTCGAGAAGGGCAACTTCGGCGGCAAGGGTTCCGACACGCACCATGCAAATGTGGTGGGCGACACCGTGGGCGACCCGCTCAAGGACACCTCCGGCCCATCGATGAACATTCTCATCAACGTCATGGCCATCGTCAGCCTGGTAATCGCGCCGCTGTTAACGCGCTAACCGCGACATCAAGCGAAACCAAGAAACGCGGCCCGACGGCCGCGTTTTTTTATCCTGGTTACCCATGTATTTCAGCCATGATGCGGACGGAAACGCATGAAACCGCAGATTACACGGATTCTCGCAGATTACTGATTATCAGAATATTTACTAATACATTCATAAATCTGCGTACATCTGCGTAATCTGCGGTTACGCTTTTGAAAGCTGCGTTCACATCTGATCAGGAAGACAATAAATTCCGTGCGGGCGCGCACCGGAAATCCTGCGGAAATTCAGGTGATATGATCGGACTCTGCCGCGATCGGAACGGGGATTTCGGCTACCCTGAATACTCAAGAAGGGAGGGTTTCATCAAGATCATGAGAGATTTCGCAATGCGTTCAGCGGCAGCCGTGCTTATCGCCCTGGTCCTGGCCGCGTGCAACGATCCGGGCACCGGGCCGGCCGAAGCCGGCAACGTCTACCGGCACTCGATCGACGGCGCTCCCAGCACGCTGGATCCGGCCCGGGCGGCCACGGTCTATTCCAGTGTCGTCGTGGTCAACGTGTTCGACACGCTGTACCGCTACAAGTACCTGGCCCGTCCGTACGAACTGGCGCCCAACCTGGCAACCGGCTTTCCCGAGGTCTCCGGGGACGGTCTGACCTACACGTTCCGGATTCGCCCGGACGCGCGCTTTGCCGACGATCCCGCATTTCCCGACGGCAACGGCCGGGGCGTCACGATGCACGACCTGGTGTATTCGCTCAAGCGCCATTTCGATCCCGAGCAGCGCTCGCAGGGGGCCTGGTTGTGGGCCGGACGCATCCGGGGTCTGGATGCCTGGGGCGAGAACGGAGCCGACTATGACGAGCCGGTCGAGGGGCTGGAAGTGATCGACGACCACACCTTGCAGATCACGCTGACCGAACCCTATCCGCAGCTGGTCTACACCCTGGCGACCGGCTTCTCGGCACTGGTTCCGCGCGAGGCGGTCGCGCACTACGGCCGCGAATTCGGGGTCAAGCCCGTTGGCTCGGGCCCGTACCGGCTGGTGTCGTTCGACAGCTCGCTTGCGCGCCTGGCGCGCAATCCGAACTTCCGGCGCGAGCCGCTGGACCTGGCTGCCGAAGGCTTCGACGCCGACCAGCACGGCGAGTTCGGCCTGCAACATCTGGACGGTCAATCCTATCCGTTCACGGACCGCCTGGAGATTCACTTCATTCAGGAAAACGCGGCGCGCTGGAGCGCGTTTTCCAGCGGCGAAGTCGACAACGTCATCGTGCCCAACGAGCAGGTCGATTCAGCACTCGCCAGCCGCGATCCAGTCGAGTTCAAGCCGCGAATCCGCGAGCGCTACCACGGTTACGCCGGACTCGAGGCCGGTTTCGTCTACACCGGATTCAACATGGCCGACGAGCGTTTCGGTCATCATCCAGACCCGGTCCGCGACGAGGCCAACCGCGCACTGCGCTGCGCCATTCGCAGTGCTTTCGACTGGAACGCCCGCAACAACACCTTTTATTACGGCATCGGCAAAATCTTTCCCGGCGTGATCCCGCCGGTGGTGCCCGAATACAACCCGGACAAATCGCGTGAATCGGTCACGCGGGATCTGGATCGGGCGCGCGCGCTGCTGGCCGAGCACGGCTGGTCCGCCGACACCCTGCCCGAACTTGACTACGGCCTGATATCGGGCGTCCAGCAGCGCCAGATGTACGCGCAGTTGCGCGCCCAGCTGGTCGAGCTCGGCTTCCCGATGGAGAAGATCAACGCCGACACCTTCGCCACCTTCGGCGATTTCTCGCGTGCAATGAAGAACCGAAGGCTGGACATACTCTTTCTCGGCTGGACGCTGGACTACCCAGACGCGCAGAATACCCTCCAGCTATTCTACGGCCCGTATGAAACACCCGGCTCGAACAATTTCAACTACCGCAACCCCGAGTTCGATGCCCTCTACGATCAGGCCGCCACCATGCAGCCGGGTCCGGAACGCACCGAACTGTACCGCCGGATGAACGACATGGTCATCGACGACTGCGTCGCCATATCCGGCCTTTCGCGCACCCGCATCCATCTTTGGAACAGAAACGTCCACATGCTGCCCGACCAGGAAATCCTGGGCGGATTCTTCATGCGCTTCGTCGACGTCGATCGCGCGTCCGGGGAGTGACATTCCGACCGGGCCCGGTTCGTGCCCGGCGCAAAAGACTGCTAATCTCCGTGCACGATGGAATTCCTCCAGTACACCGTGCGCAAACTCGTCGGCGGCATCCCGCTGATTATCGGCGTGACGCTGATCAGCTTCGTGCTGATGGTCTATTTCGGTCCGGACAAAACCTATGAACTGCTGAGCAAGAACCCGACCGCCGCGGAGATCGAACAGGTACGCACCCAACTGGGCTACGACCAGCCCTTCTGGGTCCGCTACGGTGAGTATCTGAAGGAACTGGCAACGCTGGAGTTCGGTTATTCGGATTCGACCGGCGAGCGGGTCAGCTCCATTCTCGGGCGCACCGTGCCGGTTTCGCTTTTGCTGCTCGCACCCGGATTCGTGCTCGGCAACCTGCTCGGCATCGTACTCGGACTGGTCGCAGCCTGGCACCGCGGCGGCTGGATCGACAAGACCATCATGAGCTTTGCCGTGGTCGGCATGTCGATCAGTTTCCTGGTCGTGATCATCGCGTTTCAGATTCTGTTCGGCGTGGTCCTCGGCTGGTTCCCGGTCCGGGGCTGGAATGTCTACGGCCCGGCCAGCTACCTGCATTACGTCACCGTTCCCACGCTGGCCTCAGTATTCGTAACGCTGGGCTACAACACGCGCTTTTTCCGCGCGGTGCTGGTCGAGGAGATGGGCCGCGACCATGTGCGCACGGCGCGCGCGTTCGGCGCAGGCGCGGTCGAGATCCTGTGGAAGAACGTACTGATGAACGCCATGATCCCGATCGTCACACGTGTCATGTTCTCCATCCCGCTGGTCGTGATATCCGGCAGCCTGCTGATCGAGAGCTACTTCGGCATCCCGGGCGTGGGCAAGGTGACCTATGACGCAATCACTTCCGGCGACCAACCCATTCTGAAAGCCGTGGTCGGACTGACCGCGGTGCTGTTCGTACTGATCCTGATCGTCAACGACATTCTCTACAAGGTCTTCGATCCCAGGGTATCGCTGGGCAGGGTGTCGCTGAAATGAGCCTTCCGGTCCAGGACCTGAATACCGGCGCCGACGCCCGCCTGGGGCCGGTTCGAAAGCCGCCGCGCCACTCATTGTGGGGGCGCGCCATCGACCGGTTTGCCGCCGACCGTGCAGCCATCGCCGGGCTGGCGATGGTGGCCGGGTTCTTCGTCATCGCGTTGGGCGCGTGGCTGGGCTGGTGGGGCGACAACTGGGCCGAAACCGGCAGCGGGCAATGGCAGCCGCCTTCGGCCGAACACTGGTTCGGCACCACCATCCTGGGCCAGGACATCTTCGCCCGGGCGCTGTTCTCCACCCGCACCGCATTCGAAATCGGCATGATCGTGGCGCTGGTCTCCACCGTTCTGGGTGCGTTGTTCGGTGCACTCTCCGGTTACTTCGCACACACGATCGTCGACGGCGTCATCCTGTGGCTGAAAGGCGTGCTGGACTCGATTCCGTTCTACCTGTTCGTCGCCGCGATTGCCTTTGCGCTGGAGGGCAACCCCTGGGCCATGCACATCGCGATGATCGCCACGTTCTGGACCACCACCGCGCGACTGGTGCGCGGCGAGGTGATCAAGCTCAAGAACCTCGAATTCATCGAAGCCGCACGCGCCATCGGACTGCATCCGCTGACCATCATCGGCCGCCACATCGTGCCCAACACCTTCCATATCCTGCTGGTACAGGCCACCATCGTGTTCGTCGCGGCGATCAAATCCGAGGTGATCCTGAGCTTTCTCGGCCTGGGCGTGCAGGACAGCGTGAGCTGGGGTCTGATGATTGCCGAATCGACCACCGAAGTGACCGCGGGACGCTACATGAACTTCATCGTCGCCTCCAGCTTCTTGTTCGCGCTGGTCATGGGCTTCAACCTGTTCGCCGACGGCCTCCAGGACGCTCTGGACCCGAAACGCTCGGGGCGATGATGCGCTCGCGTTCACTAAAACCGAAGTTCGCAAAAGCAAAGGCGTAAGGAACCGCAGATGAACGCAGATGAACGCAGATTAAAAAACAGGACCTTCATACTCGCAGATCAGCGTTGCGGAAGGTTATGGCGCCTTGCCCGGTTGGAATTCATCGGCAGTATCTGGGGACCCCATACGGTTTTTTGTCTTCTGTGCATAATCATCTGCGTTCATCTGCGTTCATCTGCGGTCGAATCGCCTATCGAATCTTTCCCCCACACCTTCCCGCGCGGCTGTCACTGACATGACGAGCCCGCTACTCGAAGTCGAGAACCTGTGCGTCGAGTTCAGCGACGACCAGGGATCAGTGCGTGCGGTCGACCGCGTTTCGTTTCAGATTCGGCCGGGCCAGACGCTGGGCATCGTCGGCGAATCCGGCTGCGGGAAATCGGTCACCAGCCTGGCGCTGATGGGACTGCTGCCGCAGCCGGCCGGGCGGGTTGTATCGGGCTCGGTGCGCCTGGCCGGCACCGAGTTGACCCGCCTGCCCGAGAAACGGCTGCGGCACATTCGCGGGGCCGAACTGTCGATGATCTTCCAGGAACCGCTGACCGCCCTGAACCCGGTCTACACCATAGGTGCACAGATGATCGCGGTACTGCGGCGGCACGAACAATTGTCGCGGCGCGCCGCGCGCGACCGGGCCGTCGACATGTTGCGGCGCGTCGGCATCCCGCTGCCGGAAAAACGAATCGACGAATACCCGCACGAGCTTTCCGGCGGCATGCGCCAGCGCGCCATGATTGCCATGGCGCTATCGTGCCGACCCAAGCTGCTGATCGCCGACGAACCGACCACGGCTCTGGATGTGACCACCCAGGCCCAGGTCCTCGAACAGATCGTGGCGTTGCAGCAGGAACTCGGCACCGCGGTGATCCTGATCACGCACGACCTGGGCGTGGTCGCCGAGACCTGCGACAGCGCACTGGTGATGTACTGCGGCCAGGTGGTCGAACAGGCGCCGGTAGCGGCGCTTTTTGATTCGCCCCGCCATCGATACACCCAGGCCCTGATCGAAGCCATCCCGCGAATACGGCCGCAACGGCCCGATCGCCTGCCGGTCATCCCCGGCACCGTGCCCGACCTGGCCGAGCTACCCCAAGGGTGCCGGTTCGCGCCACGCTGCGCCCACGCCGACGATCTGTGCCGACAACGTCAACCGGCACTGGAACAAATGGGCCGATCGCACGCGGCCTGCTTCCACCCGGCCGGCAACCAACGGGAACCGTCATGACCGCTGCGATGCTGGAAGTCCACGACCTGCGCAAGCACTTCCCGGTGCGAGGCGGGCTGTTGCGTCGTTCGAATGAAGTGCTGCGCGCGGTCGACGGGGTCTCGTTCGAAGTCGGACGGGCAAAAACCTTCGGACTGGTCGGTGAATCCGGCTGCGGCAAATCGACCCTGGGGCGGTCCATCCTGCGCCTGATCGAGCCGACCTCGGGGCGCGTGATCCTCGACAACACCGAGATCACCGGGCTGGATGCGACCGCACTCAAGCGCCAGCGCAAGCACATGCAGATGATCTTCCAGGATCCATACGCATCGCTCTCGCCGCGCCGCACCGTGGGCCAGACGCTGGACGAACCGCTCGCACTGCACCATCCGGGCGATGCGACCGAACGCAAGCGCCGGGTGCTGGAATTGCTCGACATCGTCGGACTGGGCGCGACAGCGCGCCATCGCTACCCGCACGAATTTTCCGGCGGCCAGAGGCAGCGCATCGGCATCGCCCGCGCACTTGCGGTCGAACCGAAGCTGATCATCGCCGACGAGGCGGTCTCGGCGCTGGATGTTTCAGTCCAGTCCCAGGTGCTGAACCTGCTGGCCGATCTGCAGGCCGGATTGGGCCTGAGCTTCGTGTTCATCTCGCACGATCTGGCCGTAGTCCAGCACGTCAGTCACTTCGTAGGCGTCATGTACCTGGGCAAGCTTGTCGAAACCGCGCCGGTCGATCGGATCTACTCGCTGCCGGCACACCCGTACACCCGGGCGCTGCTCGACGCCGTGCCGGTGGCAACCCCCGGCGACCGAGGCAAGCGGCTGGTTCTGCAAGGCGACGTGCCGTCTCCGCTGCGCCCACCCGCCGGCTGTCCGTTCCATCCCCGCTGCCCTGAAGCCATGCCCGTATGCGCGCGCCGCATCCCGCGTACAATCGACCTGGGACAAGATGGGCAGCCACACCGGGTCGCCTGTCACCTGCACGATCCGGAAATCGACCAGTGACGAACAACTTCCTCAAACGCGCTCTCTTTCTGGCCGTCCTGGGCGCACTTGCCGGCTGCAGCGCGGGACCGCGCCAGATCCGCCTGGAACCGCCGACGCTTCTGGTCGAAAGCTTGCGTGTCGACGACGACCTGGTTCATTTCAGGCTTCTGGTGCACAACCGCAACGACCACGACCTGTACCTGGAATCGGCGGCCATGGCCATGCGCGTCGACGATACCGAGCTGTTCAACGCGGCCTGGGAGCTGGATCTTAAAATCAGTCCGCGCGGGCGCGAGCTGGTCAGCCTGGATGCCCCGGCGATGCCCATCGCCGCTGAAATCCTCCTGACCCTGGCGCAGTCTCGCGGCGCAAACGTACGATTCGAGTTGTCCAGCGAGATCAGCATCGAAGGACAGCGCGACGCCAAGATCGGCCAGGAAGGCTTTCTTTACCCGGTGCCTGGGCAGCCGGGTCATTTCCGCTGAAGGCACAGATATTCTTGAGATTCATGCCTGAACCGGTAATTGCATGCACCGGCAGGGCAATTTGTTTATGCTATCGATCTTGATTCTGAATCAACCGGCGCGCACGCGGAACACGGCCCGGCGAGATTCAGCCTTGCAACCGCTCCCGGGAGCCTGATTTATGACCATGCGAATCGTACTGGACCTGTCCGAAAACGATCTGGAACATTTCCGCAAGCTGGCCCAACGGGCCATGGATGTCTCGCAGAAGGCGTCGCCCGACCAAATCGTCGCCGGTGCCAGGAAGCTGCTCAAGGAAGTCGAGGACAGCGACGCGTCGGACTTCATCCGCGAGCGCCTGAACCAGATCAAGGTGCTGACCGACATGCTCGCCGACGAAGGCTGGGGCATGCAGGAGGTGGGCCGCAAGCGCGTGCTCACGGCGCTGGCCTACTTTAACCAGCCCGAAGACCTCATCCCCGACCACCTGCCCGGAATCGGCTATCTCGACGACGCGATCATGGTCGAACTCATGAGCCGCGAGCTCAAACCGGAAATCGAGGCCTATCGGGATTTCGTCCAATATCGCGAAACCGAGGCGAAGCGGCTGGGCAAGAAACCATCCGAACTCAACCGCAGCGATTTCCTCGAAGCCCGCGAAAAAGCGCTGCTGTCGCGCATGCGTCGGCGGCGGCGCGGCGGCCGCGGCGGTGGCAGCGGAGTCAAATCGCCGTTCTCGCTGTACTGACCAGCCTCAAGACCGGTTCATCTGCCGGCGGCCCCTGCCGGCAGTTCCATTTCCACGTGCGGGATGCCGTCTTCCTCGTACGGCGCCGAGACGACCGAGAAGCCCAGCGCTCCGTAGAATCTTTCCAGGTAGCATTGCGCGGACAGCCTGATCGCCTGGCCGGGGTATCGCTCGGCGACCGCCGCTATTGCGCGCCGCATCAATTCGCGACCGACCCCGGTGCGCCGTACCGACAGACTGGTCAACACGCGCCCGATGGACGGCTGCTCGAAGCGCGTGCCCGGCGGCAGGATTCGCGCATAGGCCACAACCGCACTGTCCGGCCCCCAGGCCACCAGGTGCAACCCGATCTCGTCGAGGCCGTCGAGATCCTGGTACGGACAGTCCTGCTCGACCACGAACACCGCCACGCGCGCGGCCAGCACTGCATACAATTGCGCCCGACCGAACTCGCCGAACGTGTACAGCTGCCATTCCGGCGACACCGGAGCCGCGGCGCCTGGTTGCGATAATGTCGATCCTGTGGACTGGGCACTCATTTCCGATCCGGATTCCGTATGAACCATGATTCCAATCATATCCGGCTTGTGGCCGGTTTTGAGATTCGCCCGCCTGCCGGTGCCAGCCGCTTTGTACTCGAACGCGCCGAAAGCGAACGGCTGGCCGGGCTGATTGCCGACGATCTGGCGCACTGCGTTGCGGAAGTGACCCGCGGGCACCTGGTCACCGGCCCGACGCTGCTCGAACCCGGCCAGATTCTCAGCCCGGAGCACGCACCGTGGGATGCCATGCTTCGCGTGGCCGGACCGGGCCCCGACCCGGAACCGAGCATCACCTCCATCGGCGCGCACCAGGGCCGACTGGCCCACGCATCGCTGATGCCTTACTGGACACCACCGCAAGGCCTGTTCGTCTGCCTGCCCATCGTGCTCGCAGGCGAGGCGACGGAACTCGGGCCGTTGAGCGCACGGCTGGAGCAGGTTCTGTTCGAGACCGGCGCACTGCGCCCGCCGGCGATGGGCACGCTGGCCGAGATCAGCGGGCTGGATCCGGTCCACGGCCAGTTGATGACCTGTGCCGACCTGATGGCGTTGACCAAGGTTCAACTGGCCGGCGCCGGACTGGACCCGTTCTGGCCGCCGGTGGAACACGCGCTGCTGGCACGCCAGGAACCGGCCCGCCTGGAGCTGCCCGGCGGCCTGATGGCGGACTGGAATGTCAGCGCCGGCGGATGGGAACTCGAATTCCAGCCGTTTCACGCCGGGCCCGGCGACAGCGACGGCTATGCCCTGTGGCTGCGCGCACTGCGCCAGACCATTGCATTGCTGGAGTCACATCTCGTTCGCTGGCGCGCGCTCGGCCCGCACCCGGGCGTGGAGATCGACGAGCACAACCGCTGGGCGCGCTGCGACCTCGGCCCGGCCGACGCCATCAATCATGGTTGGAGGGTCGAACATCCCGATATCGGGCTGGTCGCCTACGCGACGGTCATTGCCGGCAGGCAGACGGTGTTCTATCCCCTGGACCAGGACGCACTGGCCGACCTGAAGGCTGTCATGCACGAATCCGGCGTCGGGAAATTCGAACCCACCGGCCACTTCGAACTGCTGGAGTCGCGCTGAACCATAACGGCGACCGGTTTCAGTCCGAAATGCCGACCTGATTACGCACGGGATTCACACATCAGCTTCACCGACGGTACCTTTGAAATTTTTATAGTATTTAAACTCAAGATTATTACCTGCAGGGTCACTAAGGATGAACTTTCCAGTTTCTCCCTCGGCGCCCTCGTTCTTGACTTGAGGTGGCACTTGAAAATTAACTTGATGAGACGTTACACGCTCTGAAAGAGCAAGCCATTCAGATTTAGAAAGCACCGGACCGAAGTGATCAATTGCGACTGCAACTAAATTATCTTGCTCTTGGTGAATTGTAAGTTGATGGCCGAATAGAAGGATATCTACCCAGGCGCCAGCATCTCGGCCAATACCGCAACCAAGAACGCTAATGTAAAAGGATGTAGCGGCCTCCAAGTCGGGAACAACAAAAGAAAGGTGGAATGGTTTTGCCATATGGCGAACTCGATTCTGATACCTCTCGCGGCAGGAACGCCGGTTCTCCGCCCCCCGGTGAGGTAAATCCGGGACTCCAACGTTACTAAAAATAGTCAGTTAATGTGCTGGCCCGCCCACAGGGCGGTTTTCTTCCAATTGGAGATCAATAATAAATATCCGTTTCTTTAGTACCTTGTTGTGTTATTTTGCACTGCTGATAGTGGCTTCGCCAGCCCAAGCACTACCTTGGTGTCACAGTGGGAAAATCTCGGTGATAAATACCCAAAGCTGGGGCAGTGCCGAAATTTCTCAGTATTTCAACTTCAGCGCCTGGAACTGCAACGGAGTTTCTGATCTGGACCGTTGTAAAGTGTTCAGCGCCATGAGCTATTTCTCCAGCACATTGGCGGGCGGGAATCCGGGGCGGTTTTGCAAAGGGACATTTCCGGACTTGATGACAACCAGGCCAATCGCAACCGGTCCCGCAAATTACATGTCCGGAGGCACCGGGAGCTGGGACCTTGGATGACGGGATCCAGTTCAAGGTCGAAAAGTGCTTCTGCAATGCCATCTCCGCCACGCAACCAGTCGAACTTCCCAGCAAACTCCGTCCGTAAGTCATGGGGGAACGAACCGCACAGGTCCCGGCCGTATTCCAGCCGGGACCACGCGCGATATTGAATCAAAGCCTTCGCATCGCAGTCGATCCTGGTCGGGGCACGCGCTCCTCCAGCGCAAGCCAACCAAAAAGGGCAACGCCGAGTATCGGCGACTGATTTTCAATGCGTCCAGAGCCGCCGGGCGCTTCCGTTTCAAGCCATACCTGGAGCGGTTCAAAGATCGCGGAGTGAAGTCCGCCGAAGCCTATATTGCTCTGGGACGCAAACTGATCCGGATTGCGTTCTCTCTGATGAAAAACGGCGAGCAGTTCGATCCAAATCGGCTCAAAACAGCTTGACTTCCAACATAGAATCTGCTTCGTTAGACGTCACCCTAATTTTCCGAGGGGAAGTAATAGACACGTTGAATCACGCCCTCTGAAAACTCATACACGGAGATACTCCTCTGGGACCTTGACCCACTCTTGCCCTGCCAACTTGCGACCTCAATGGCGCTAACCCTGCCAGGAGTAGATATGGTTCCGGATAATTCTGATTGGCACGTTGGACATGATTCTAAATAAGCGTTCATGCTTGCAACTAGCTCACTCTTGCCCATAACCTCCACAGCCACATCTTTGCCAGTGATACTCAACCAGGCGACATCGTCTGCAACGAATTCTGCCATGGCTCCACTGTCGTGCGCATTGAATGCTGCGACAAACCGCTCAACCGTGCGGACATTGGGTGACACTGGCTCCTGTGAATGAACGAAAGGAGCACAGAATAAGGCCATTGTGACGAACATAATTGAATTACGCATTTCTTCTCCAGTGAGGTCTAACGCCTACAGCAGAGGCAAACCGGAGCGTAGCGTAGGTTTGTCCTGCTGACTGTAATTGTTATGTGTTTTTTCTTGCATTGGTAATATGATTTCTGAACTCTTCAATCGAGATTGTCTTTCTGCCCTTATGGATCATTGCATGACAGTTGGGACATACTGGAACCAAGTCTTGGATTGGATCTACTGAATATTCTTTTTTTATTTGATTTAGGGGAATTAAATGATGGATATGAATATAGTTAGCGCCTAGTACGCCGTAATATTTTTCAAAATCAAACCCACATACAGAACAATGACATCCAAAATGATTGATACATCTCTCTCTAGCTACCATGTTTCGCTCATAGCTATTCACTGTAATTGTGCTTTTGGCGCCTTCAAGATATTCATTTTCTAAGTCTTGTACTTCTTCGGGTAGGAGATTTGTTTCTGTATCTGTGGCATACCAACTATTGCCACACCGCAATAGTTTTTTGGGGAGAAGCTTTCTTTCAAAGCCTTTTATCTTTACGGGTGCGCTACCCTCAACGGCGAACATTCTGAAAACAAACAGCTCATACCCTTCATTTTCTATGAACGTTAAATGATCTCTAGATTGCTGAAAGCCTTTATTTTCTTCTCCTTTTTCATTTCGCTCCCAATCATAGGTAAATATTAGCCAGTTATCCCCAATTGCTCGGTCGTCCCAAACACCAAAGATAATTTCTTTTTTTTTCATTGATAAATGACCAACTCCAATTCCAATTGGAACAAGTTGCGCCAAGGCTTTGTATAAACTGTTTTCGATTCATGGCTTCTTTTTACACATCTCGCGGCAGGAACGCCGGTTACCCGGCGCCCCCGCACAGACCCGGACGTGCGGTTTTCCCGCATCCGGTTCCTCGGTTGTACTCGCTTTCGCGCGAGCGTGAGCTTCAGGCGAATACCGCATGCTGTTTCCTCCGTGGTCTGATCCGGGGCTTGGCGACTTACAACAACAGCAGAGCTCGGTTAAGCCCCCCCACTTGAAATTAACACCACGATGCCAGAAATTTGTGGAGCTTTCGGCAAACCATATCCAATTCTTTTTGCCATTCTTCTCTATCCAAATAGATCAGGGGTCCATCGCCGGCAGCGGTTGCTTCAATGAGTTGCTGACGAGCATCAATCGGTTTATCACTTTCTATTGCTTTCTCGACAGCCCAGCCACCGAGGGCATGTAGCGCGCTACTATATCTTTGCTGAGTGCTTTTCGACTTTCGATCAAGTTCAGTCCAATGCCAGAATCGCCGAAAAATATCCAGCAATTCTCGGCCGGCCTCGCGCTCCCTGACGGAGGATATTCCGATCTTCCAGTCATTTATCCAGGATGCTGAAGGTCCCATAATCTCTCAAGTGCAAACGCATCGCATCAGCCGCAAGGTGCGCGTAGCGGGCACTTTGTCCGACTGCATGCGCTTGCTATAAGCCGATGAACGCCATTGCCTGCCTTGCATTACTGAAGTCCTTGATATTCTGGTAATGGTATGTTCTTTCACCAATTGACACGAAATTGAAGCCCAGTTCTTGGCAAGCTATCTTGTCCCATTCCCCGTCTCCGAAATATGTGCAAGGAACTTCATTGTTGCCAACGGCTTTTTCTCTAGCAATTTTCATTATTTCGGTTCGCGCATAGTGATTGTTCGATGATGCGATAGGGATATCTCTGACGTCAATATCAGCCGCCTCTAGTTTCATCAGGGCTGTCTCGCGCCACCCCCCAGTAGCAATTGATAGAGTTAGATTCGCTACTTGCTGTAGCTCGATCAGGAATTTGGAGGCGCCGGAAACCTGCTGCACTGGGTTATCTTTCAGGTAGTTAGAAATTTTTTCGATAAACGCTCCTTTGACATCTGCGAGGATCTCCTCTTTTCTATCGTCAAGCCCACTTTCGCGTATATGCTGATCAAGGATGCCCGCGTCACTTACATAAGTGTACTTCTTCCAATTGGTATCCAGGCTATGGCCTAGAACTTCATACACGGCTTCAAGATAACAACTGCCGTCAAACTCGTCTGACATTACTAATGTGCCATCAACATCAAACATCACGTGGTGCAAATTACTTCTCTCCCTGGCTTATAACTTACAAGCAATTCTGCGCCGGTCGCAGCGGTGCCGGTGTCGGGAGACATCCGGGCCGACGGTTTGGCGTTCGCGTTCATTTTCGCATTTCCCCATGCCTCGAATGGCTTGTCCAGGAGCCTGTCTGAGTTAACCGATCGTAGCGAGGGAAAGCCGGTTGGAGTCAGATTTTTCGGTCCTTTGAGGCCAATAGTGGGCCTATTTAGCGAAACAGAGCGGAGAATCTGGCCCAATCCGGCTTTGCCGCAGTAGATCAGTTTTAAGCCCGACAGGCTCCTAAGCTCAATGTACCCGATCCTGACTCAGGATTCCAGCACCGAGCCGAGCTCGGCCGGGGCCGGTGCCAGGCCCGTCTTCGTTGGCACTCGTCTGGCCGGTCCAGGCAGCTACCCGGGAGGTCTACCCCGCCAGGGCCGGATCGCGGAAAAGTGCTTGCGTATCGTCTGGCGCCCTGCATTGGCTGTACCGATGAGAATGATTTCGATTCAAAAAGCGTTCCCGCGGGAACGCTTTTACCTCGAAACTGCGGCCGTGGGTGTCCGGGGGCTCTGCAATCAGGCGTCCTTTGCCACAGACCCGGCAAGGCAGTTCCACCGGTGTCGGTGGCCGGTCCGTGTCTTTCCTTGCCCTGGGTGCTTCATCCCGCGCCAGCGCAGCCCGCACGCCCGTTTTCGCCTGCGGCAACGGTTGGCCAGAAATCCGTACTGGCGCGCTCCAGTGGGCCACGCGGATAGTTCGGTGTCTTGCTTCATGTCTGCGGCCGGCTTGGTGCATGAAACAAGACCCGACTCTCCACACTCTCATCTCCGCTCCATACCAAACTGCGAATGCTGACGATGATGTCGGATGACCAACACTCGAAGCAAATCGGCGTCTACAACCCGGTACAGGATGGAGAAGGGAAAGCGATGCACAAAACAACGTCTCATCTGCCCTGCAATGGGGCGATAGATAAGGGGGTTTGCGGCGATACGTGAAATTGTCTGATAGATTTCCTCCCGGAGCTCGCCACCGAGTCCAATCCGTTTCTGTTCGTAGAAGTCGAGTGCGCGGTTTAAATCGGTGATGGTACTTGGATGATACTCAACCTTCATTCATTCCGCCCGTCCAACGGCGGAATTCTTTCTCTTCTACTGCATCCACTTCTCCACGCTCCAGCTCCTTGTCGCGCTCGTTGGCTAGTTCGAGGCCGTCCGGATCAATATTGGGATCAGACGCCGCCTCTTCACTTTCAACCAGGCTCTCCCATGCTCTAAGAGCAAGTCGTTCTCGTTCGGCGGCAGGGAGACCTAGCAACTCTCGTTCAATTTGGGTGATATTAGCCATACCGCGATTTTACCTCAAATTCACCGTGAGAAAACATAACGTCTAACCATCACGACCGGGCTTGTTCAACCACCGGTTAAGATCGCGGCTCGCTGCTCTCGCGCGATCTACCCTTATTCGCTATGTGCTTCGCCCGATTTGGAAACCGCTCGGGATGTTCGATGGTCTCTTGTGTGAGGTCCACATCCAACTCAGGCCAGTAGAAATGTTCGGGTTGCGGCTCCTCTACATTTAGAATTTCTCTGACTGGCCGGTCCTTGAACCAGGGAAAATCTTCGTACGCCAAAAACAGCTCTTTTTCTCGGACCAAGAGCCAGATCCCAAAAGTCGAGATATTAGTCACTTCAACTGCCGAAGTGCTCTTGCCATGCACCAATGAGCTCATCGTAATGTTCCTCAATAAGGGCCTCAATTTCCCTCAGCTGCTTCCGACTGTAACCGAAATTCTTAGCTAGCTCAATAATGCTTCGACGAGCTGTACCGCAAGCACGTGCGGGCCCTGAATTGAAAGGACGCCCGGGCGGGCGGGTTTCCGGTGGCTGATTCTTCAACATGTATTACTTGGGTCTCCCGACTCGCTGGCCGGCGCAAACTGGACAAAAAAAGGGCCACCGCAAGTATCAGCGACTCATTTTCAATGCGGCCAGAGCCGCCGCGGAACGCTTCGGTTTCAAGCCTTACCTGGAGCGGTTCGCGGATCGCGGAATGAAGTCCACCCAAGCCTATATTGTTCTGGGACGCAAACTGATCCGGATTGCGTTCGCTCTGATGAAAAACGGCGAGCAGTTCGATCCAAGTCAGCGAAAAGTCGCTTGACGTCCAACATAGAATCTAATTCGTTATGTACGTGTTTCAGGAAACGCTTCTTTACAACCCCTCGCCCATCAATTTGGCCGCGCCTTCCTGAAAGGGCAAACTGCGCCGCAGCGCTGTTCAGCCCGGGCTGAACCCTACCAATCGTTCGAACCAACCTCTCATGACCACCCGGTCAGGGTTGTCGTGTCCGCAGTTCGCACAACTGAGCAGAAATTGGCCAAACGTACAGCTTCCTTCTTCACAAACCCGAAGATTCCACGGATTGAACCGCTGCTGTCGCGCTATGCCCGCGAGCATCTTGGGAGGTGGGTGCCCACGTCAAACGAATCAGCCCGCCATGTGCGTAGCGCTCAATCCCGATCGATGTTGGACGCTGTTTGGTAAATACTGGTTGTCCAGTTTCGGGAAAAGGTCAGATCTGGATTCTCGGGATGTTCGCTTTTGAGCGCTAGGTCAGTGTTCAGATGGCTTGTCAGATAAATGCTTCGCTCGGTTGCCTGCAGGAACGCATTTTTTTCTTTGTCGAATCCGTCTTCAAACCTTGATGCAAGGAAGGAGGGCGGGATTGTCTGATACTCCATCGTCACGCGGATCGAATTTGGGGTTCCGTTCATGTCTGCCAGCGGGATGTGATAACTAATCTGATCGGAGCCTGCAAGCGTAGAATCCGTGTAATGGGGATCAGCGGCTATGCTGCTGCCGATCGTAAGTGGCATTTCGATTTGCGATTCCGTGGCGTAGGCTGCGGAGCACTGGGCGATTCCAAAAATTTCAGTGCCAGCGCGGGAATTTTCCTCGCAGCCAAGCTCTCCCGGCTGTTTGAAACCGCGCGGCAGCAGTCGATTATCCTTGGCATCGTAGAACAGCGACAGAGTTCGGGAAGTGAGGGTTCCGGTGTCATCGACCGCCTGCACCTCATAGATCTGCACCTGGCTCTGCCGGGTGATTATCGAATGGTGGGGCTGCAGCTTCGCCGGATCGCCACCGGTAACCTCGCTATCGAGCAGATTGTATTTGCCGCTGGCATCCTGCTTGCAGGGTCCGTTGCAGATGGCACCAAAGGGGTTGGTGGCGCCCGAGACCCAGAGCAACGCGCCGGCCTCGTTAAAGACCTCAAAGCGCAGGAAACCGCGTCGAAATCCGGCGCCGGAGGGGAACTTGTGGCCGGCATTGTTGATGACCGTGATGTCCGCCGTCAACGAATTGGAGTTCAGCGTTAAATCGTCAATGACGATCTCGGTCGCCGCCTGCGGCGCCTTCTGGCCGGAATCCGGCTGCAACCCATTGCCGTTGGCCTGGCTGGTGGCTTGCTCGACTATCGCCATCTGGCCGTTCAACAAGGCGTGCTGGACAAACTTCGCTTCTTCGCCGGTGATGGATATACCCAATGGCGGCACCAGATCGTCGAACGTCGCGATGCCGAGCACTTCCGGAAATTGCACGAACATCTCGAAGACCGGCAGATTGATGCCCATGAGCCGATGACGCCGGTAATCCTTGGGCGTCAGGCCCTGCGTGGACTGCGCCATGATCGCGGTGTGATCGGTAGGATCATTTGGGTTGGTCACCAGCGGCATATGACAACCCTGGCAGGTGTTTTCGTTGTCTTCTTCAGACGCGAAGTCGCTGTTGATCCACTCCAGATAGGTCGCCTGCTCGTAACCGAGCGCGACGCAGTTGTCGGTTAACGGATTGCCGTAGATACCATTGGTCGCCTTATCAAAGGTTTCCTTGTCACACGCATCCGGTCTTTTGTAAAAAGGATACTTGCCGTCAGGGTCATTGCTGGCAGGTACCGGCGCTTCAGGCTTGAAGGCTGTTGGAATCTGGGGAACGATCAACACATGACAGGTGCCGCAGATCACCGCCTGCCCCAGATAGGTATCACCGGTGGCCTCGTTGAGTGCCTGAGCCATGTGCAAGTTGTCGTCGCGCAACATGACTTCAGTATCAAGGCTTTCGGTCGTGTCCGGTGCCATGATGGTTTGCATATCGTAGTCGAAGGTGGCGGTAAACTCATATTCCAATGGGTTCGGGTTCGCCGTCTGGCGCCTTGACACGTTAGGAATCGGTGCGTCCGGGCCCGGATTTTTCATGCCGTAGAATATGCTGAAGTCGGTCCCGTCCCAGCGCCCGCGGCCGTTTTCAGGGCCGATACGATGGCAGGTTTCGCAGGAAACGCCGTCTCGCGCGAGCGCGCCGTATTTGGCATACAGATTCGGGTGGTCGGCGATCGGCTTGTCGGGAATGGGCTCACAGTCGCCGGTGGGCACGTAAGGCTTGCCGCGGGCGAAGTCTCCTTCGAGGCCGGGTATGGTGGCGTAGAAAATATCCGTGCAAAAAACCTGTTCGGCGCCATGGTCAAATTTGAGCTGGCGCTCACCCATCTCGCCATGGCAGCTGAAGCACACGTCCTGAATGACCGCCGGATCGGCATACGGATGCTTGTTGGTTTCGGTTTCGATCTGTGCCTGCCAGATCGGGTCTCGCGTTGCCAGGCGCATGATATTCGCGTTCCAGTCTCCGTACTGCGACCAGTTGGCAAGCCAGGTCTCGTGCTGCTCAGTAAAATCAGGTTCGGAAAAGTATGCCATCTGCGGCAATCCGCCACCTTCGACAAACAGGACGCTGTCATGACACGCTTTGCAGAACTCGCCGGTGGAGAAATCATCGTCGCAAACGATCGGATACCCCTGCGGATCTTCGCAATTGGCCGTTTCTCCGGCGGTAGTTCGGACAACCAGCTCCAGCGAGGTGTCTCCTTCAGTTTGCGGAGGGAACCAGACGACCTGCGACTTGGTCAACAACGGCAGCGTAATCTGACTATCAGCAAAGTAGGTCTGATTGAAAAAATCCACGAACGCTTTGGCACGTTCAGATTCATCCGGAAACGGCGTGCTGGGCGTGTCCCCAAGTTGGAAAACGGGCCGGGGAATCGTCTGGCCGTCATTCTGAGGGGTCTGCATCGAGGCCGAGGACTCGGGGGCAGGGCTGGGATTATCGTGCGCTGGAGACGCATTTGCGTTACCGGAACCGCACAAAGCGAGTACCGTGATTACAACCACAGGTAGCAACTTTCTCATGATACTTCTCTCATCTGGTATCGGTTGACGCCGGGATCTTCGTGCCCGCGACGATTCCAGAAAGGCCGTTCGGACCAGCGCTTCTGGGAAAAATAAACGTATTGGAGTTGGCGTAAATAATCCAGCCACTTGCGCGCCTGGCGTTGCGCATAATCACGAAACAGCGTTCGCGCCCGGCTTGGATCGCGCAGCGCGTTGCACAATTGTCGCCCGGCGTCAGCGCCGTCGATTAGCGCTTTGAAGATGCCCTGTGAGGAGAGCGGGTCGAAGGCCTGCGAGGCGTCTCCCACCGCCAGCCAGCCGTCTCCCGCAAACTGGCTCATTCGGGAGCTGGCGGCATCAGCGCCGCGAACATCTTCCTGCGGGCGGTAGCCTTGGGCGTGCAACAAGGAGCGGACGATTTCTGTTCGTTCCAGAAGCCTGGAAAATCCAGCATGATTGCCGGCCTGCAACGCCACGGGTAGGTCACGATCGGTATGGAAAACGACCCGGCGGGCGCTGGTATGGTCGCGGTCGACCGGAATCTTCTGGCTGTACCACCAGCCATCGTCCACCGCTTCGATCCGGGTATAAGGGTCATTGTCTTCTTCTGCGGCGAGCCAGGTCTGGCCGAAGGCGAAAAGATGATCGAGGCAATAACGTTCGACACCCAGCCTGCGGCCCAGCATCGACGCACGCCCGGACGCATCGACCACAAATCGCGCATAGGTCTCGCCACCACCGTTACCACCGTTGAGCCTCAGGCGCCAGTTGCCGACCTGTGCGCGATGCACTTGGTCGACCCGGGTTCCAAATTGAAAAACGGCGCCCTCGGCACAGGCGGAATTGATGATTGCACGGTCAAACAGCGTGCGATTGATCGATAAGCCATGCCGTTCGGGGGTGAAGAAAAAATCGGATTGTTCGGGGGCGGGCGACTGCCAGGCGGCAATGTTCCCGCGGGTTCTGGCAATTCCCCACTGATGCATGGTCTCCGCGGTGAGCGGGCCTGACAGCCGCTCAACCACCGGCACAGCCGCCGGCGGCAAAGATTCGCCAAATTTGTTGCCCGGGCTTGTCCGCTGTTCGATGACCAGCACCGAATAACCAGCCCGCGCCACTTCGAATGCTGTTGCTGCGCCGGCGGGTCCTGCGCCAATGACCAACACGTCCCAAGCAGCATGCAGTTTCTTCATCATGAAGGCAGCGGCTACCAGTCGCCCACTAGTAGCAGTCTTTTTTCTTCGGCGGCTCGTTCAGCTCTGGATCCCGCTGATATTCCTGATATACAACGGACCCGTTGTCGTTTACAAACTCGCCGGTGTCGGGATCTTTGTGCGGCAACACCATGCCGAGCTTCGGCCATGCATACACCATCTGGTTGTAACCGTCGGTAGCCGATAGCGGCTCGCCCTGCGGCCCGTATCCGCGAAACCATTCCCGATAGGTTCGCATGCCGGTTGCTTGATCGTAGTCGAAAACAATATCGGGACGCTGGACCGGCCACCACGCGACATTGCATGACCAGTAGTCTCCGTGCCAGGGGCTCGACATATAGGCTGCGACCGAGCCCGGCTCTGTTCCTTCCTTCACGCGAAAGGCCTCGGCAAACAATTCCGGATAACAGATCAAGTACGGAAATTCGATCCCGGGGTGAAAGCCGCCGCCGATCGTCGGCTCAAGCGCAGCGGCATCGAGCGCGTGTGGCCGACTCTTCAGTGGCAGCTCATCAAGCGGGACAGGCTTGGCAAGTTGTCCGGGCTCAAAATCCCCTTTCGCCCAGTCGTCCAGCCTGGCGAGCTGCCAATCGGTGAGACTCAGATACTGGTTGGGCAAATTGTGTCCTAGCTGATCGTTCTGCAGCGGCTTGCCCCCTGTTCCCCATAACTTGGGCATCAGATTGCCGCGCGATACCCCGCCTTCGACCGGATCGCCTGCGGGTTCCGGTGGCGCTGGCGGCAGCGTCGCGCTCAACCGTCCCTTGTCGGCATGCCGCATGATTCCATAGATCTGCTTTCTGGCCGGGAGCGATGCCTCGCCGGGATCGGCAAAAGCGGCAAGATTCGTTGCGCTTAGCAAGTTACCGGCCTGCTTGGGTCCATGGGCCAGATTTCGGGTAGTAGGATCCACGCCGGCCGCCTCGGCGCTTACCCAGCCATAGTTGACCGCTCGCTCGAAAATAGGGTAGATATCCCGATAGAAATTGGTCGTCAAACCGCGATTCGGATCCGACTCCGGGAACGCCTCGTAGACCCGATCCAGAAGCGAGACCACGTGCACCATGTAAGGCGCGTATTTGGGCGGTGCCGTCACAACCCAGGCGCCGTTGGTCGCGTTGCGCACCCCCTCTGTGTCGAGCGAAGTCACGTTATCCCGGGTGCTGAGGACCGTGCCGTCATCCAGCAGTACCGTGGCATCAATCTCGCCGCCGCAGGTGTCGTCCCACCAGCCGGGCACATTGAAATACGCAAACTGATTGACCAGAGGATCGTCCAGATCGGGGCCGTTGGGCGGATCGAAAAACTCGCTCGGATTGGACAGTTGCACCTGAGGCGTGGTCACGCACTCGGCCTTGCCGGGTGCCGGAATAAACACAAGTCGTTGCTCGTCGTCCAGGCGCAGTTGGCCCAACTCGATATCCATCGCCGGCGTGTATGTGACCCGAACCGGTTGCCTGGGGTCGGGCACGTCATGATTGCAGTAGCGCAGATAGCCCGGCAGCTCGCCTTCGTCTATACCGGTAAAGCAGTCGCCCGTCATGACTACCGGCTGCATGACATCGGCATCGACGGTGACCGGGCCGGGGTCTATGATGAGCTGGTCCCGATCGATAGGGTTTTTTGCATCGCCCTGGATTCCGGGATTCCGGTATTTGGACGGATCGAAAAGGTAGGCGCCCTGAAAAGCGTAATTGGCTGCCTTCATATTGCGAACGTGAACACGCCATCGAATTTTCTCGACCCCGGCCATTGTCGCATTCACTTCGCCAACCAGATTGTCATCGGCATCGTATCCATAAATGCGATAACGCTGCGCCTGGCGCTTCAGCCGCATCTGTTCGTCACGGTAGGATCCGCCGTCCGGTCCCGGTCCGTTCTCTCCGCCGGGATCCGATATGCATCCCGGCGCTTCGGGGCCGATAAAGTGCTCGTCACTGTTACCCAGGCGTGCCAGCCCGATACCCGGATGGATACGAATGCGCGAAATTTTTGATGCCATGTCTCTTCCCTTTAATCGCCCCTGTCGGACAAGCGCCCACGTGTAACTGAAACTGGGCCTCTTTTTTGTTAATGGGCCATTAGACCAGCCGCTTCCGGTTACTGCCGGCCCCAGCCTCCGGAACATCGTAAGACAGAATCGTCCATGCACGTAAATCGGCGGAACAGACGCGGTACTCGTTACCCAGATGACCGATGGTTGCATGATGCATACCGTCGATCTTTCGATACTCGAAGACTTTAAATCCCGGCCCGAATTCCGCCATGATGGTGGTCGCCAGTGATTTCGGGGAGCGTTGTTGTTTGACTAAAACGTGAGGAAGCGAGCCGGCGAGAAGGGGACTCAGGGTCACCATAAACGAGGAAATGCTTACTGTTTTTACAAATGAACGCCGATCCATTGCCTGACTCCCCTTCTAGTAAAGACCCTTGTCTCCTGAGCATCATGCCTCAAAAATTGTACGGTGGCAATAGCCTTGATCCAGCGGGTATTCATCCGCCAGTAATATGGATTGCATTCAGGGCTTCAAGCACCCGGGAGTCTCACCCGGGAGTCTAGCGGCAGTCTAGACACCCACTTCGTAGGAATTTTCCTACCCAAATCCGGATTTGCCAATGCACTCGGCGCTCTGGACAAGCTCAAAGCGTGCGCCGAACACTTTGAGAAAGCCTTCCTCAAAGGTCAGACCGCCGCGGCAATGCTGTTCTCGCCTGGCCGATAACCCATTTCACCAACTTTGGACAAGCAAATGGCCTTGATGCCAGATTTCGTGTGCATTGGATCGGAGGATTTCCTGGTTGTATCCGCCAAGGGCGCGAAAAAACGGCCTGGCATCTGAAACTTCAAAGATTCGACTACCGCGTTGACCCAAATCCGACTGGTACAGTCTCCTCTAAGACGTGACTGTCTAATTGATCATTTGGCGCATTTTCACTTAGTGCGCCGTTCGGTCTGTTCGTGGCTGCGGTCGGCGCCGGTTTGTGTGCCGTCACTCTCATTTCCGATTTGATGTTGACAACACATTGAGAGGGTGGCAATATATGCCGTACCCATCCGGGTATAGGGGTGCGCGGTTCGAATTTTGGCGAAATTGAATATCAATGAGAAGAACTCTAACGGCTATTGTGTGGCTTGGAATCTGGCTTTCGATTCCAGGAAGTGTATTTGCATCCTCAGCGTGGTGGGTATTGTGCGATTCGTGCACAACCGATACCGCGTTCAGACACCAGGCGCTTAATGCGCCGGGAAGTTATACGCCGATCTATGTGACCAATCGTGAAACCAACGAGACGCGGAAATACAACCGTTGGACATTTTTGGAGGATTTTGATACCGGCGTCGTACAATGGACCGAGGTAGTTACCGCCGATTTCCCGGTTACCGAGAAGAGTGTATTTCAGCAAGCCGTACAGGACGCAAGTCGGCTTGTTGCGCCAATTTCCAGGTCGGACCTTTCGGGGGTTTTGCTGGGGACGGATGTACCTTCGTCCGTAGTCCGAGATATAAGCGATGGTAGACTGCGTGCATCGTATTTTTCGCAGATCCGATTGCATCTGGAAGATAATGGCTATCTGCCGGATTTTGAATCTGTGAGCCGCGATCTTGGAGTCGACACTCCGATTGGAGGACTAAGCGGAGGTGTAGGAAATACCATAAGAAAGCGTAGTTTGATTATCATAGTTTCCTATGATGATGGTAGCCGCGTGTCGTTAGTCAGATTGCCCGATGGGACGCTTGTCGAGATTGAAGTCCTCGACGCGGATGGCAATTTGATTCCGGTGCAAGGTCAACAGGATAACGGCAGCGTTCCCATAGCGACTACTGAGTTTAATGGTATTCGCTTGGGCTTTGGACAAGGTCCTGGAAACGCGCTTGCTCTTGAGGCTTTGGCCGACAGGATTGGCGGCACAGGCTCTGGATTGGACTGTCACGTTTCGGGCTCCGGAAACACGCTCACCCTGACCTGCACGAAAGTAAAGTAAGTATTGGTCATGCTCGAAATACGCGATCACTTGCCGGGACCCAGTGTTTTGGCAATCATCCGCCGTCTTCCGGTTTTCAGTTTGTAATTGAGTGACTCGACGATTTGTTGAACGAAGCCGCTGCGCGGCAGAAAACCCCATTCATCCTGTGTAACCCTTGATGAGCGCCCAATCGGGGCGCGTTTTCAAGAAGTCTACCATGAACAAATCCGAGCAAAAACGCTTCGACGAGCTGTACGGTAAACACCTTCGGGTCCTGAAACTGCAGGGCACGCGCGGTCGGGCCTCGGCTTCCTGTGTCTGATCCTTCAACATGTATTGCCTGGGCCACCCAATTCACCGCCACGTCTGCTACGGCCCCGCCAGTCACCGCGTCTGCGCCCTTTCGCTCGGTCGCGGATCCTCACCGAAGCTACGGCTACGCCTCCGGTCCACTCGGTCGCGAAACACCCCATCCACGGCACCTGACTGCCCCTCGCTACGACGCGGCAGTAAATCAGGTGGCCAAAGCTTCCGGCGGGTGCGGGGCTATGGCTTCCTGCATGGCAACGCCAAAAAGCTGCTTGGGCTGGTGCAGTTGATCCTGCATGTCACACTTGCGTTCCCGGTCGGACCGAAACGGTCCACGCCCGCCTGTCCCGGCTGTGGCGAACCCATGCGAGTCGCATCAATCATCCGCGGTCACTGGCAACCCGGATAGAACACAGCGGCACGGCGTAGACCTCGGCCCGCTTGACATGGAGGACAGGTAAGTATCCATGGACAAAACCGCCTGATTGCACTGGCTTGGAAACAAGCCAACAGCCGCGCTTGCCCTAAAAAAAGACATCGTGTCGCGCTACGCGGTTACCCGCCAAAAAGCAAACGGAATTGTTTGCAAATAAAGAACCCCTCAGCATCACGACCGGGCTTGTTCAACAACCGGATCAGGTCGTGGCTCGCTGCGCTCGCACGACCTATCCTAACTCGTTAGCTAATTGGCCCTTCAATTTTGCTAAGAAAGCTTTTCATTGCCGGCGACAGGGGTTCTTCAATCTGAAAGTCTCCATATCTGGACCGAAAACTCCCCCAGGACTTCCACAACAACCCTCGGCCACGAAAGTATGGATGGAACCATACCCAGTTTAAAGACCAGGTTTCCACAGTGCGGAAAAAGCAGGCTGCCCCGCCGCAAACAACTTCTGTATCGCGGTCTTCGTATAAAAGATTGTACCGAGTCTCGTGGAATAGATAGGCTTCATAGTGTGGATCATCGGCTGATTGCCCGTATTCAGCACGAAATGGCACGAAATCATATTTGAACTCTCGACGAAAGTATCTAGCCAGTTTTTCGACTGCTTTGCGGTGTGTCCAGGGAGAGGCTTTTGTGACAATTGTCGGAGTGTCACCAGATTCAAGAGTAGTGAGCTTTGGCGGGCAAATGCAGTATTCTCGACCCATTGCAGTTACCTAACGCCTCAAACACCGGCGCAGCTTTGCTGCGGCCGTGTGCTTTGACTTGTCAAGGCTTTCCTACGCATGCCGCTCAATAAATTCAATTGTATTTTCATACTTTATTTTCTGGATCTTAGGCGATGATTCTTTCATGGCGTGAAGTGATTTAAGCAGAGGGTTAATTCCGTTTACCGTACCATTATTGAAAGCATATGCATAAACCTCTTTGTTGCCCGGATGAGTAATTACCCCCTTCTTTTCTACCATTCGATAGTGAACCCTCTCGCTCATTGGAAAGCCCAATGTATCTAATGCCTTTGCTGCCGAGGGAGAAATTACAAAATTTAACCAATTTTGCTCTTCTCCGTATTCGTAAGCATCCATCAAAGCCTCACCAAGAAAGATATTTTTCTCTTGCTGGGTATATAGGTCGCCGTAAGATATTGCCCCTCGGACTGGAATTTTGTGCAAAATTAGCCTCTGAAAGAAGAGTCGTGCCGCTTGCTCTATTAGCCCGAACTCTTCGAGGGAGCTTCCTCTGGTGAAAATAATAAATGTGTCAGAGAACCACGAATAGCTAAGACCTCTTGGTTTTTTTTGCCCAGCCTTTTCCTCAATCGTCTCTAGGACCTTTTCATAAATAGGGAGAACACTGTTTATTTCGCTAGTTCTAACAAGCTGCGCGAATCCTAGAAGATCGAAATAGGAGAACCAGCGCTTTGTGTATCTCAACTTTTTATACAATGTATCTTCCATACACTTGTAGCCTTAACACAAAGTTAAGCTGCCAAGCGGTTCTGGCTCGCGGGTTGCGTAAGCAAGCCGCGTGACAGGTTCCTTGGGCAGCTTCAACTTCATGTTAAGCGCACCCCTCTTCATAACTTGCAACCTGTTATTGCTGAAACGGATACGACAAATGCGGTTAGAATCTGATCATCATCAAGTGCAGAGAATATCGGAAAGTCGGTAGCGTTCCCCGCCGGTCCGCCGCCTAGCTCCTCAATACGAACCACGTTTAAATAGCGCCCGCTTGGAACATCCGCCCAATTCTTGTCTGATGAGGGATCCTTGTGTTGTATCCAAGCTCGTTTGTAGCCTCCGGGCGCCTGCTCCCATTCGATGAAGGGCTGCCCCTTGTTGTCCTTCTTAATCTCCATACTCGTTCTCCATTTGTGGGTTTTCCTAAGAACGATTCAGTGGACGAAATCACCCTCCAAAAACAGATCGGTGCGTTGAAATTGGCGCATAACGTTTATGCTAAGCGGCGTGGCCACGAAGCGTGCCCGGCCTCGCCGGCCCAAGAGTTAACCCGCGTCCGCTTGAGCATTTTGTTGGGCGATTTCGGATGCATCTAAACTTTGTAGCCTCTCAGTAAATTCCGAGATGCATTTTGGGGACTCGAACTGAATATTAAATTCTGGTAATTCTACTCCGCCAGTCTTTATGTCTTTCCTTTTGATTTCGCTCAGCTGCTTCAGAATTTTTGTCAATTCAAGGACGCCATCTCTGATTGGCTTGGTCCACCCACGAGTCAACGCATGAAGTTCCTCCATCCCTTCAGATGGGACTATTTCTATGCACTCACGTTCGATTCGCTCAGCATGATCATATAGACTCGAGAGCTCTTCTACTTCGAACTTTAAAACCCCAATGCTTTGTTCATCAATCGTTCTAGCTAAAGCTTCCGGGAGTGTACTTGTGCAGGAACTCGCAACGGCTCGTAGGATCCGGACGATTGCTTCGTTTCTTTGATGCATCCATTTTGTATATTCGGACAAACTGAGATGTTTCGGGGGTACAAAAGCAACTCCCCGGTTCATACGTTCAAGACGTTCCTCTGTCTTTTCAATGCGGTCTTTTAGCATCGCACGGGCTAAAGAACACTGCCAGCCGCACTTCCGTTCTCGGAATATGGCTTTTACGCGCCGGCTTTCGCCGATCAACGTCTCCGGAGTGTAAGACCTATATTGAAAAAAGGCCTGGCTAGCGGATATAGCAGCGGCAGCTAGCAAAACAAATGTTGCAAGATACGAAAGGGGAATACGGTTCCCAGTTGCTTCCATCGCGATTTCACTAGCTGCCCAGAACGAGGCTGCGACAGCCAAAAAAAGTGGGGCTTGACGGATCAAGAAACGAAGGTAATCGAATACCTTTTCCCACCATCGATGTTCAGTAAACTGAAGCGTGTGTTGGTCTGAATACCTACCATTGTCCACAATAGGTCGCCTCTGACTCTAACCGGCTCTTATGAATCGCCCAACGCCTGCCATAAACGGCCGAGTGAAACGAGGTCCGGCGACCGTAGGGAGCGGATTTCATGGCTTTGTTAGGCACTCTCGGACTCCAGAGCTGAAATAACACGAGCAACAGAATCTTTGAACGATGATGAAGCTGCGCGAGATATTACCTCTTCATCAGTATGTGCCACTTTATTCCTAAGGGATGACAGCGAAAGCACTACGCTCTCTGTCTCCTTAGATATTCTGCCCTCATTGGCAAGTTCGCGAACCAAATATCCCGTGCTGCGCTTTCTCTCATTCCCACCAGACAGCTCGCGTAGCTTTAACTCCAAGTGACGCCACGACTCCAGTATCTCAGTCGAAGGCTCTAGGCGAGCAAGGCTAAACCTTATTCCGTGATCCTCAACCTCTGACGGCTCAGGCTTCGGCGGATCCGGCAGATCCCGCTCGGCATCAGCTAGAATGCCCCTTGCTTCCTTTTCAAACTCTAGCTCAAGATCTTTATATTTAAGCTTATTCAATGTAGGGACCAACTCCGACAACGGAGAACGAAGCAGTATCACTACAATTATGACGGTAGCGGGCCATACAAGAATTTCGACTATCTGTATAAAGGCACTCATCACGATTTTTGCCTAACTAAAAAATATGTGGCGAAAAGAGTTTTTCTCGAATAAACGACCGATCTGCTCTTTTATCACGCCTGTCGACATTTCTTTACCGCCTAATCCTTTGATTTTCGATGCCAGGTCAGATTTTTTCCGGTGACGACATTCTTGAGCTATCTGGCTGCCGAGCGGCATTGTGCGCCTTCGATCCAGAATGAGGCGGGGCATTCCGATGTGCGCACGACCATGATTTACACGCATGTCGTTCGACGCGGCGCGCTTGGTGCGAGAAGTCCGCTGGACGGCCTGGTTTGACGGCTGGCGTTGGTTGCGCATTTGGTGACACCCCCTTTTGGAATGCTGCCCTTCGATTGATTCTAGTGCCGGAATGCCTCTTCTTGCAAGTCGGCGGTTGGTCATGCGCCTGTTTCGAGCATCGGTGGGGGATTCTCGAGATTCCCGCCTTCGCGGGAATGACGGGGGGAGAGGCGGGAGTGATGGGGGAAGCGGGAGTGCTGGGCAGCGTAGCGATTCCGGCCCGAAAATTTATGCAATGTTGGGGTCCGGTCCCGGAACGCCTCTTCTTGCAAGTCGGCGATTGTTCATGCGCCTGTTTCGAGCATCGGTGGGGAATTCTCGAGATTCCCGCCTTCGCGGGAATGACGGGTGGGGGAGCGGGAATGACGGATGGAGGAGCGGGAATGACGGGGGAGAGGCGGAAATGACGTCGGAGAAAATCGGCTTGACGATTTGCGCGCCGCGTCGCTGAACCGTCTCGAGTGTGCTCTCGAGGTCGGCGCTGTAGAGCACTGCCAGGGCGCTGTCGGGGCCCGCATCCGCGGCGGATTGGGCACAATAGGGGGACACGCAGACCGAACGCTCGCAGACCGCACGAGGGAGATGCCGCAATGAAGATTATGATTCTTGGAGGTTCGGGGTTTGTAGGCCGTCATCTGGTTCGGCGGTTGAGCCGGGACGGCCATTCGATCAGCGTGGCGACCCGCTACCCTAATGGCGCAAAGCACCTGGGCATTGTTCCGCGCGTGAGCATTCGGCACTTCGACCCCTATGACATCAATCGCCTGGGCGATGAACTGGACGGCCACGACGTGCTGATCAATCTGGTCGGCATTCTCAACGAATCGGGCCGTGACGGCTCCGGATTCCGCAAGGCGCACGTGGAACTGGTGGAGACCGCGATACAGGCCTGCGCCGGCGCCGGCGTTGGCCGCATGATCCAGATGAGCGCGCTCAACGCCGGCCAGGGCGAGAGCCATTACCTGAAAACCCGCGGCCAGGGCGAGCAACGGGTGCGTGAATCGGATCTGCACTGGACGATTTTCCGACCCTCGACCATTTTCGGCCCCGACGACAGTTTCCTCAACCGGTTCGCCGGTCTGCTGAAGATTTCGCCGGTGCTGCCGCTGGCCCGCCCGCAGGCGATGTTTGCGCCGGTCTACGTCGGCGACGTGGTCGAGGCTTTTATCCGCGCGCTGGACAGTCGTGAGTCCATCGGCGAAATCTACGAGCTGTGCGGCGCCGAAACCCTGACCCTGCGCGAGATCGTCGACTGGATCGCGCACCAGCGCGGCATGCGCCGCTGGGTCATCGGACTCCCCGATGCGCTGGGCCGGCTGCAGGGCCGGGTGTTCGACTTCGTGCCGGGAAAACCCTTCTCCTCGGATAATTTCAAGTCGTTGCTGCTCGACAGCGTGTGCGCCGAGGATGGCTTCAGGCGACTTGGCATACAACCCTGGGGCATGCGCGAAAAGGCTGTTGAATTTCTCGGCCCGCAAGGTCCGGGTCGCCAAGTCCGCTACCAGCACTTCCGCGAGCGCTCGGGCCGGCGTGAAGGCTGATGCCGGACTGGACCAGCGATTCCCGGCTCGAAGGCCTGGAGGTCTACCGGGTGGGTGGCGCGGTTCGCGACGAACTGCTGGGCCTTGAACCGACCGAGCATGATTTCGTGGTCGTCGGCACCACACCCGAACAGATGCAGGAACGCGGCTTCCGCCCGGTCGGGCGCGATTTCCCGGTATTTCTGCATCCCGACACCCAGGCCGAATTCGCGCTGGCGCGAACCGAACGCAAGTCCGGGCCCGGCTACCGCGGCTTCGTGTTCCATACCGGCCCCGAAGTATCGCTGGTAGACGACCTTGAGCGTCGCGATCTGACCGTAAATGCGATTGCCGAAGACCGCGACGGCAACCTGATCGACCCGTTCGGCGGGCGCGCCGATCTCGATCGTCAAATCCTGCGCCACGTATCGGACGCCTTCGTCGAGGACCCGGTGCGGCTGATCCGGCTGGCGCGCTTCGCGACCCGCTTTGACGAATTCTCGATTGCACCCGATACCCTGGCGCTGTGCCGGCAACTTGTCGAATCCGGCGAAGTCGACCACCTGGTGCCCGAGCGGGTCTGGCAGGAAATGTCGCGCGCGTTGATGCACGACCGGCCATCGCGTTTCTTTCTCGTCCTGCGCGAGACCGGCGCGCTGGCACGCGTGTTGCCCGAACTCGACGCACTTTGGGGCATTCCGCAGGTGCCGGAATTCCACCCGGAAGTCGATACCGGCGAGCACGTGATGCTGGTGCTTGAGGCAGCCGCCCGCATGCAGGCGCCGCTGGACGTCCGCTTCGCCTGCCTGGTGCATGATCTGGGCAAGGCGCTGACCCCGGCCGAGCAGTTGCCGAAGCACCACGGCCACGAACAACGCGGCCTGGCCCCGGTGGCCGAGGTCTGCCGTCGCCTGCGCGTGCCCAACGAAACCCGCGCCCTGGCGCTGCTGGTATGCGAATTCCACCTGGTCTGTCACCGGGCCGGCGAATTGAAACCCGGCACCGTCATGCGGGTGTTCAAGCGTGCCGATGCATTTCGCCGGCCCGAGCGCTTCGAGCGATTTCTGATGGCCTGCGAAGCCGACAAGCGCGGACGAAAGGGCCGCGCCGACCGGCCCTACCCGGCCGCGGACCTGCTGCGCACCGCCCTGGGCGCGGCGGCAGCGGTCTCGGCCGGGCCGCTGAAACAACAGGGGCTGGAAGGCCGGGAACTGGGCGAGGCGCTGGAGCAGGCCAGACTCCAGGCAATTGCCGTGGCCATCGCCGGTTCCCGCTCCGGTGGAAGTTGACGCCCTTGGCGGTGGCGGGCGCCTTTCGAATGCAACATCAATGGCGGTTTCGCCTCGCGCTGCGCGCTTGCAGGCGACCTACTTTTCACAAGCGCCTGAAAAGTAGGCAAAAGCGCTTCTTACAGGCGGCAGAGACTGGCGGTGCGGGTAGATTGGCCGGGTGGTTTGGTGTTTGATCGTGGCGCTGATCCGGGATCTTTTTGTACGTTCGGCGTGTTCCTCTTTGGCCTAGTACCCTCGGGCATACATATACGCACGTTCTGCGCGAG
>JBBDSL010000003.1:8747-64483 GCA_040904965.1 Wenzhouxiangellaceae bacterium | reverse complement strand
AAACAGGTGTTCACGTTGGGCCGGAATCAGTGTTCACGTTCACCGGAATACGCAGGTCCGGGACGATGGGATGTAACAGGTCCCGGATCGGGGTCCGGGACGACGAGATGTTATAGGTCCGGGACGACGGGATGTAACAGGTCCCGGGACGACGGGATACCGTGGTTACTGGAAGGCCAGTTCGCCTTCGACCGCTTCCACCTTCACCGTATCTCCCGGCCCGTACTCCCCGCCCAGGATCTTCTGCGCCAGCGGGTTTTCCAGTCTTGATTGAATGGCCCTTTTCAACGGTCTTGCACCGTAGACCGGGTCGAAGCCGGCCTTGCCGAGCAGATCCAGGGCGGCGTCGGTGATTTCGAAGCCGACGTCGCGGTCGGCCAGACGACGCTCCAGGTATTGCACCTGGATGGCGGCGATTTCGCGAATCTGAGCCTGGTCCAGCGGGTGGAACACGACGATGTCGTCGACCCGGTTGATGAATTCGGGCCGGAAGTGCTGGCCGACAACTTCCATCACGGCGGACTTCATGGACTCGTAGGCCTCTTCGCCGGCCATGCGCTGGATGCGGTCGGAACCAAGATTCGAGGTCATGACGATGACGGTGTTGCGGAAGTCCACGGTGCGGCCATGCCCGTCGGTGAGGCGGCCGTCGTCGAGCACCTGGAGCAGGATGTTGAATACGTCCGGGTGGGCTTTTTCGATTTCGTCGAGCAGAATTACGGAATATGGCCGGCGGCGTACGGTTTCGGTCAGGTAACCGCCTTCCTCGTAGCCGACATAGCCCGGGGGCGCGCCGATCAACCGGGCCACGGAATGTTTTTCCATGAATTCCGACATGTCGATGCGCACCATGGCGTCTTCGGTGTCAAACAGGAAATTCGCCAGCGACTTGCACAACTCGGTCTTGCCCACCCCGGTGGGACCGAGGAACAGGAACGAGCCGTTGGGCCGGTTCGGGTCGGACAGCCCGGCCCTGGATCGGCGAATCGCGTCGGCCACGGCCTTGACCGCCTCGTCCTGGCCGATGACTCTTTCATGCAGCCCCTCTTCCATGCGCAGCAATTTGTCGCGCTCGCCTTCGAGCATCTTGGCCACCGGAATGCCGGTCCAGCGGCTGACGACTTCGGCGATTTCTTCCTCGGTGACCTTGCTTCTGAGCAATTGGAAGTGATCGGTGGTCTCGGCTGATTCGGCCTGCTCCAGTTGTTGTTCCAGCTCGGGGATCCTGCCGTGCTGCAGTTCGGCCATGCGCGACCAGTCCTGGGCACGTCTTGCGTTGTCCAGCTCGGCGCGGGCACGCTCCAGCTCTTCCTTGATGTGCGTGGCGCCCTGCACCGAGGCCTTTTCCGACTTCCAGATCTCCTCCATGTCGGAGAATTCGCGATCGGCCTCTTCGATCTGTTCCTCGAGATCCTTGAGCCGCTTTTTCGAGGCCTCATCGGTTTCCGACTTCAGCGCCTCGCGCTCGATCCGGAGCTGGATCAGCCGGCGCTCGATCCGGTCCATGGCTTCGGGCTTGGAGTCGATTTCCATCCGGATGCGACTGGCGGCCTCGTCCATCAGGTCGATGGCCTTGTCGGGCAGTTGCCGGTCGGTGATGTAGCGATGCGACAGCGTGGCTGCGGCGACCAGCGCCGGGTCGGTGATATCCACGCCGTGGTGGACTTCGTAACGTTCCTGCAGCCCTCTCAGGATGGCAATGGTGTCCTCGACGCTGGGCTCGTCGATGATGACCTTCTGGAATCTTCTTTCGAGCGCGGCATCTTTTTCGATGTGCTGGCGGTATTCGTCCAGCGTGGTCGCACCGATGCAATGCAGTTCGCCTCTTGCAAGCGCGGGCTTGAGCATGTTGCCGGCATCCATGGAACCTTCAGCCTTGCCGGCCCCGACCATGGTATGGACTTCGTCGATGAACAGGATGATGCGGCCTTCCTGTTTCTTCAGGTCGTTGAGCACCGCCTTGAGGCGTTCCTCGAATTCGCCGCGGAACTTGGCCCCGGCGATCAGCGCGCCCATGTCCAGCGAAAGCACGCGTTTGTCGCGCAGGCCCTCGGGGACCTCGCCGTTGATGATGCGCTGGGCCAGACCCTCGACTATGGCCGTTTTTCCAACACCGGGTTCGCCGATGAGTACCGGGTTGTTCTTGGTGCGGCGTTGCAGCACCTGGATGGCGCGACGGATTTCCTCGTCGCGGCCGATGACCGGGTCCAGCCTCGACTGCTCGGCCTTTTCGGTCAAGTCAATGGTGTATTTGTCCAGCGCTTCGCGCGTGTCCTCGGCGTTGGGGTCATCGACCTTCTCGCCGCCGCGCACCGATTCGATGGCCTCTTCCACGCCCTGCTTCGTCACGCTGGCTTTATGAAGAATCTCGCTCAGCGAGACCTTGGCTTCGAGGGCCGCGAGCACGAACAGCTCCGAGGCGATGTAGGCATCGCCGCGCTTCTGCGCGATCTTGTCGGTGACGTTCAGCACCCGGCCGAGATCGTTCGACAGGTTGATCTGCCCGGCCTCGCCGCCGGAGACCTTCGGCAGGCTGTCGAGCTTTTCGCCAAGACGTGATCGCAAGGAAGCGACTTGTGCCCCGGCCTTGGTCATCAGCCCGCGCATGCCGCCGCCCTCCTGGTCCAGCAGCGCCACCATCACGTGCTCGGGTTCGAGCATGGCATGGTCCAGCCCCAGCGCGAGGCTCTGGGCGTCGTTCAGCGCCTGCTGGAAGCGCGCGGTGAGTTTGTCCATTCGCATATCGGCGTTCCCTACCGGAATTCTTGACTTATCCACAGGGTGGGGCCGGCCGCGGTGCGAATCAAGCAACGCCTGGCGGGCGGCGCCCTATATGCATGGATTTTGATATATGCGGGTGGGGAAGTGATTGATACAGCGCAAAAAAACCAGGAAAACAGCTCTCGCGGAGGCGCAAAGACGCGAAGGAAGGCAGTCCGACGGGCAGGTGAATGACCGGCTTGATGGTGCGTTTCGCTGCGCTCCACGCACCCTACGCGGGCTGTGGAGGTTTTTCTTTCCTTCGTGTCCTTCGTGGTTATCCGCTTTTGGCTTTCTTTGCGCCTTTGCCAGCGCTGTTTTCAGAAATCTGCTTCGAAACCGTCGCCGAACAGCGCTTCCGGCAGCTCCGGGCCGAGCAGGGTGACGCCCAGCGGGGCGCCGGCCGAGGTCGGGTGGAGCCGGAAGGTGACCGGACCGGGCGCACGGTCGGCGACAAGCGAGAAGCGGAATGCCCTGCCCCAGTTCAGCGGGGTGTCGCCGGGGTTTTCCCAGCGCACGGCCTGCGGCTGGATCGTGATCGCCCAGTTCTGGCCGCGGGTGCGGTCGGCGCGGGCGAAGCCGGTGTTTGATACCGATGCGGCAACCGCCAGCGGCAGTTCGACGGCATTGAGACCGGTGTTCGAAAGCAGCTCCAGGTCCGGCTCGGCACCGGCGGTTTCAGCGCGCATGAAATCGTGGTTCATGACCGCGTAGTCGTAGCGCCAGGTGCCGTCTTCGAGATCGGTGACAACCACCGAAACGCGAACCCGGCCGGCATCGACTTCCAGCAGCGCGGTGTCCTGACCCGGCGCCGGGGCCGACGAATCCACCCAGGCATCCAGCGCCGGTCCTTCGCGGAAACCGGCGACAACCGGGAATTCCCAGGTCGCGCCATTCCAGGCCGGCGCCACTTCGCGCCAGCCCATGGTGTTGAATACGTTGATGTCGTCGCGAACAACGTACCAGGCTTCCATGAAATAGCGCGCGCCGGGGTTGCTGCCGGACACAAGTTCAGTCTCCATGACCCGTAAACGATTGTCGAACGGATCCGTGGTGGTCACGTTCTGGCTGCCATCGCAATCGGGATCGAACAGCGAGTTGCAGCGGCCCCACAGTCCGTCGCGCGGCACGATTTCATCGCGGGGTGCGAGAAACTCGCCCAGATCGTTGTTGCCGGCACTGTAGGTGTCCTCGCACTCGGTCCAGAGTGTGTGTCCGCCTCCACACGGGCAATCGGGCCCCGCGTTGACGGTAAAGAACGCATGCTTGACCCCCGAGGCACCGATCTGCTCAAAACGTCCGTCGCCGTCGAGCCGATAGAGATTCCACACCAGAAACGGGTGCTGGTCGTTGCCGTAGGGCGGCTGCGGCAGTGTGAACTGCTCCCACCACGGCACGTCGGCGCTGCCCACATTGCGCAGCTTGGCGTTCGGCGCGATCACCACAGGGCCTCCGCTTGCGCCATTGCAATCCTGGCAGCGCAGGAAGTGGACCGGATCGTAGATGCTCGCGGCATTCATCGCGGTCAACGCCACGTCGGCCTCGAAGCCTGAATCGGTGGGCCAGTTCGGACTGCTGCACTGGCTGCCACGGACCGGCACCAGCGAACCGGCCGAAACCACCGGCGCACGCAGATGGGCCACGCCGATCACCTGCCCGGCAAGCGTTGGCTGCCCGATCAGTTCGGCCATGTTCGCGGTCATGCTGAGGTTGGCGTGGCGCAGCTCCAGCGCCGCGTCTTCGTCGACCAGTTCATAGTGGCCGTGGTCCAGGGTTGCCCAGGCCGTGCCATCGCGGTCCAGCAACTGAAACATACCCTGCTGTCCGGGATGCGGTGCGACCCGGAAATCGATGAGATCGAGCACGGCATCGCCGGCTCGCAGCCTCAATCCGCCATGGTAGTGCAGGTAGCCGCCGAAGAATTCCGTCACTGACCCGCCGGGTGCACTGAACTGGATCTTCTGGATCGACAACCCCTCGAAGCGCAACCGCCGGTAGCCCAGCGGGTGTTCCGGCCGGGTGTCGGCCAGGGCTTTTACCGCAACGGCCTCGATGCCCAGCGGAGACAGCACGCCCTGGTTGAGTTCGATGATGATCTCGCCGCCAGCCACGCTCCATGTCGTCGATACCTCGTCGGGCGCGGCCGTCACGACGGCGGACAGGCCGGAGGCCAGCAGAAACAAGACCACACGAGCGGGGCTACTGTTCATTTTTATCTCCATGAAGTTCATCGTCATGCAGCAACTTGCGATCTTCCTCGAACAACTCGACCAACTGCTCGCGGCTTCGCCGGTCGATCTTGACCATTTCGGCTTCGTCATCCTTGTGCGCAACCTGTTCTTCCAGCGCGCGCTCGTCGTGCTCGCGGAACATGTCGATGTAGCGCGCGGCTCGCCTGACGCCCACCGCGCTGAGAGACTCGCGCGCCAGTTCAAGGCTGGACAGCCAGGCTTCGCGAATGACGTAATCCACACCCATGGCCCTGAGCTCAAGCGCGTGCGTTCGGTTGCGCGCCCGCGCGTGGACGCGCAGGTTGGGAAAATGGCGCTTGACCATTTGCGCAGTCATGATCGAAATATCGATATCCGAAATGGTCAGCACGAAAAGGCTGGCGTGCTCGGCACCGGCTGCGCGCAAAACGTCCAGGTTGGTGGCGTTGCCGTAGAATACCCGATGGCCGAACTTGCGCACGAAATCAATCTGTTCCTGATCGTAGTCCAGCGCGGTGAAATGAATATCGAGCATCGACAGGTTGCGCGCCACGATCTGCCCCACGCGGCCCAGCCCGGCGATGATGACCCGTGGTTCGCCCTGGTCGTCCGGAATCTCGTCGAATGACTTGCCTTCGATGTCTGCGATGCCCACGCGCGGCTGTATCCAGCGTTCGTTGATGAAATACATCAGCGGCGTCATCGCCATTGAGATGGAGATTGCCGCGATCAATTGATCGACAACCCCGGCCTGAAGCACACCCTGATTCAGCGCTACGGTAAACAGCACGAAACCGAACTCGCCGGCCTGCGGCAGGGCGAACGCCAGCGACACCGACGAGCGCGAATCCAGCCCCGAGTAGCGCCCGACCGCAAGCAGCACCGCAAACTTCAGGACCATCATCACGGCAACAATCGCCAGAATCAGCGATGGCTCGGAGATCAGCCGGCCGAAATCGATGGACATGCCCACGGCAATGAAGAACAGGCCCAACAACAGGCCCTTGAACGGCTCGACGCCGGCTTCCAGCTCATGCCTGAATTCAGAATCGGAAAGCAGCACGCCGGCCAGGAACGCGCCCAGCGCCATGCTCAGGCCGGCCCACTCGGCCAGTAGCGCCGTGCCCAGCGCGACCAGCAGCACTGCGGCCAGGAAGACCTCGCGCACCCGGGCCTGCACGATCGCTCGAAATATCGGGCGCAGGAACATCCGGCCCCCGAAGATGATGGCCATAATAATAAGCGCCGTGCGCAGCACCTGCAGCAGCACATTCAGCGGCTCTTGCGAAATGTCGCCGGCGGTCGAAAACAACGGAATCAGCGCCAGCAGCGGGATGACCGCGAGATCCTGCAGCAACAGCACGCCGAACGCGGCGCGGCCATATGGCGCGGTAAGCTGTTTCTTCTCGGCCAGCATTTGCAGGCCGATTGCGGTGGACGAAAGCGACAGCACCACCGACACCAGCAGACCCAGTTTGATGCTCTCCAGCCACCAGGCTGCCAACGGCCACAGCAGCAGGGTCGAGCCCAGCATCTGCAGCGTGCCGTTGACAAAAATCAGCCGGCGAAGCACGCGCAGGCGGCTGGGCCGGAGTTCCAATCCGATGACGAACAGCAGCAATACGATGCCGAGTTCGGAGAAATGCAGGATGGTATCGACATCGCCGATCAGGCCCAGCACCCACGGCCCGATCAGGATGCCGGCGGCCAGGTAGCCCAGCACGGCCCCGAGACCGAAGCGCCGCGCCAGCGGAACCATGACCACCGCACTTGCCAGGAATATCAGAACTTCGCCGAGCGCCACCATTCAGAAACCGGGTTTCACGAGACCATGTACATCATGACTTGGCCATGGTGCAAGCGCAAGACGGTATGAGCCGGATGGCCGTCACCGCCCGCCTGTTTCTTCGCAACTCAGCGCGATAATGCCGCGCGTCCGGCGTAGTCGGCCTTGCCGTCGAGCCTGTCGGCAATTCGCAACAACTGGTTGTACTTGCCCACGCGGTCGGACCGGCACAGCGACCCGGTCTTGATCTGCCCTGCATTCGTGGCCACGGCCAGATCAGCGATGGTGACGTCTTCGGTCTCGCCCGAGCGGTGCGAGATGACCGTGCCGAAACCGGCATCGCGCGCCATGTCGATGGCCTGCAGGGTTTCGGTCAGGGTGCCGATCTGGTTGGGCTTGATCAGGATGGCGTTGGCGATGCCCTCGTCGATGCCGCGCTTGAGAATGGTCGTGTTGGTGACGAAAAGGTCGTCGCCGACCAACTGTACCGCGCCGCCGATCGCATCGGTGAGCAGCTTCCAGCCTTCCCAATCGTTTTCGCCCATACCGTCCTCGATCGAGATGATGGGAAAGCGCGAAACCAGCCCGGAAAGATATTCGACGAATTCCTCGCGGCCAAAAGCACGGCCTTCCGAATCCAGCGTGTAATGGCCATCAGTGCAGAATTCACTGGAAGCCACGTCAAGCGCGAGGGCGACATCCTGACCGGGTTTGTAACCGGCCTCGACAATCGCGGTCATCAGCAGATCGAGTGCGGCCTCGTTGGAGTTCAGATCCGGCGCGAAACCCCCTTCATCGCCAACCGCAGTACTCATGCCGCGTTGTTTCAGCGTGGCTTTCAATGCGTGGAAAATCTCGGCACCGCACTGCAACGCGGAAGCAAAATCCGGCACGCCGACGGGCATGACCATGAATTCCTGGATATCAACGCGGTTGTCGGCATGGGCGCCACCGTTGAGGATATTCATCATCGGCACCGGCAGGCTGGCCGACTGGTTGGAGAACTCGAGCAGGTATTCGTACAGCCACTGTCCACGGGCATGGGCCATCGCGTGCGCGGCCGCCAGGGACACGCCCAGTAGCGCGTTGGCGCCCAGCCTGGCCTTGTTGTCGCTGCCGTCGAGTTCGATCAGGCGCGCATCCAGCGCCCCCTGGTCGGACGCGTCGAAGCCTTTCAGCGCATTTGCAATCTCGCCGTTGACGTTGGCCACCGCGCCGAGCACGCCCTTGCCGCCGTAGCGCGCCTCGTCGCCGTCGCGCAACTCCACCGCTTCGCGCTCGCCGGTGGAAGCCCCGGATGGCACCGCGGCCCGTCCCGAGACGTCGTTGTCCAGCACCACTTCGGCTTCGAGCGTCGGATTGCCGCGCGAATCGAGAATTTCCCGGGCGTGAATTTTCTTGATTTTCATTTCTTTTCCTGAAGTTGAAAAGCGTTGGGTTATCCGAAGATAAAAATCAAAAGCTGGACACGAAGAGCACGAAGGTTGCACGAAGGACACGAAGAAATGCAAAAACCGAAAAGGAGAAAAACGTCGCGCGCACTCGCTGTCGCTTCCTTGTGTTTTTCCTGATTTCTTATGGTCTTACAGCTATTTGGTATTCAGTTTCCGTCATCTGAACTTTTTGCTTTTTCTTCGTGTTCTTCGTGCAGCCTTCGTGTCCTTCGTGCTCCGCTTTTTGCTTTTTTTCTAATTGGCTGACGTTTACCCGCGGTTAGTTCAATCGAGACTCTTCGCAACCCGGTCAATGGCAACAAGCGTCTCCAGCAGGCCCTCCATATCCGAAAGCCGCATCGAGTTCGGGCCGTCGCACAGCGCCTTTTCCGGCTCGGGGTGGGTTTCGGTGAAGATGCCGGCCACGCCCACGCCGACCGCGGCGCGGGCCAGCACGGGGATGAATTCGCGCGCGCCGCCGGAGCTTTCGCCCTGCCCGCCCGGTAGCTGCACCGAGTGGGTGGCATCGAATACGACTGGGCATCCGGTTTCGCGCATGATCGCCAGCGAACGCATGTCGGCGACCAGGTTGTTGTAGCCGAACGAGAAACCGCGCTCGCAGACCATCACCTGGTCGTTGCCGGCCGCACGCGCCTTTTCGACCACGGTGCGCATCTCCCACGGCGACAGAAACTGACCCTTCTTGATGTTCATCGGCTTGCCCTGGCGGGCAACATTCTGTATGAAGTTGGTCTGGCGGCACAAAAACGCCGGGGTCTGCAGCACGTCGACCACGGCTGCGACTTCGTCCAGCAGCGTGTCCTCGTGCACGTCGGTGAGCACCGGCACACCGATCTGGTCGCGGATTGCCTGAAGCATCTTCAGGCCTTCCGCCATGCCCGGACCGCGGTAGGACTTGACCGACGTGCGGTTGGCCTTGTCGAACGAGCCCTTGAATACGTAAGGTATGCCCAGCCTTTCGGTGACCTCAGCCAGGTGGCCGGCAACTTCCAGACACATGTCCAGTGATTCCAGCGTGTCCGGCCCGGCGATCAGAAAGAACGGGTGTTCGATCCCGGCTTCGAAATTTGCGATTTTCACGATACGGCCGCCTGTTTCGATTCGGGCCGCAAGCGTGCGTGCTCGCTCGCGGCCCGGATGAAGCCGGTAAACAGCGGGTGCCCGTCGCGCGGCGTGGAGGTGAATTCGGGGTGGAACTGGCAGCCGACGAACCAGGGATGATCCGGCAGTTCGACGATCTCGACCAGCATGTCGTCGGTCGAAGTGCCGGCGATCTTCAAGCCGTGCTTCTCCAGCCTTTCGCGATAGGTATTGTTGAACTCGTAGCGATGGCGATGACGCTCGAGGATTTCATCCTTGCCATAGAGCTTGCGAACCCGGGTGCCCGGAACGAGTTTGCAGCGTTGCGCGCCCAGCCGCATGGTCCCGCCCAGGTCGCCGCCCTCGTCGCGCAGCTGGCGCCGGCCGTTTTCGTCCAGCCATTCGGTAACCAGCCCGATGACCGGGTGCGGCGTGTCGATATCAACTTCCGTGGAATTGGCCCCTTCCAGGCCGCACACGTTGCGCGCGAATTCGACCACCGCGGTCTGCAACCCCAGGCAGATGCCGAGGTAGGGAATGCCGTTTTCTCGCGCATGGCGGATGGCCGCGATCTTGCCCTCGAAGCCGCGCTCGCCGAAGCCGCCGGGCACCAGGATTGCATCGGCGTCACGCAGCGCGTCCAACCCCTGCTGTTCGATACGTTCGGAATCGACCGGCCGGATCCTGACCCGCACCCGGTCGGCCAGACCGCCCGACAGCAACGCTTCGTTCAGCGACTTGTAGGCGTCGGCGTGCTCGACGTACTTGCCCACCATCGCCACCGTGACCTCGCTCTCGGGTCGCGCGCGTCGCTCGACCACATCTTCCCAGTCCGACAGGTCGGCGTGGCCGGCCTTGAGGCCCAGCCGGTCGAGTACGATGCGATCCAGGCCCTGGCGCTGGTAGAACAACGGAATCTTGTAGATATTGTCGACATCGACGGCCGAGATCACCGCTTCCTGGCTGACATTGGTAAACAGCGCGATCTTCTTGCGCTCCGATTCCGACAGCATCCGTTCGCAACGGCACAGCAGCACGTCGGGCTGGATGCCGATGGAACGCAGTTCCTTGACCGAGTGCTGGGTGGGCTTGGTCTTGATTTCCTCGGCCGCGCGCAGGTACGGCACCAGCGTGAGGTGCATGAACATCGCATTTCGTCCGTATTCGGTGCCGAGCTGGCGGATCGCCTCCAGGAACGGCAACGATTCGATATCGCCGACAGTGCCGCCGATTTCGACCAGTGCCACGTCGTAGCCGTCGGCGGCCTGCTCGATGGAGTCCTTGATTTCATCGGTAATGTGCGGGATGACCTGCACGGTCGATCCGAGATAGTCGCCGCGGCGCTCCCTGGCGATCACGTTGGCGTAGATCTTGCCGGTGGTGAAGTTATTGCGCTGTGACATCCGGGTGCGCACGAACCGCTCGTAATGGCCCAGATCAAGATCGGTCTCGGCGCCATCCTCAGTCACGAATACCTCGCCGTGCTGGAATGGACTCATCGTGCCGGGGTCGACGTTGATATAGGGATCAAGCTTGAGCAGCGTGACTCGCAACCCCCGCGCTTCAAGGATGGACGCCAGCGATGCCGCGGCAATACCCTTGCCCAGCGACGATACGACGCCGCCGGTGACGAATATGAGAGAGGCCATCTTCTACAGTTCCCGGGGTAGCTCAAGTCCGGGATCACATTCTACCCCACGCCGGACCTTCCTGCCTTGTCTTGGCCCGCCTTGTCTTGGCCCGCCTTGTTACAGGTGCATTACTTCAAGGGCATTGCTATACTCGGGCAAAAGCTCCTGCGGTAGCGGACCGAGGTGGAAATGAAAGGCGAGCGTGTACATTCGAAAAAGGAGTCCGGCCGGGCCGGGCCCCAGGGGACTCAAGTCTTCTCAAGGGACCAGATTGCCGACATTCTCGACGAAAGCGGCGGCATTGACGATGGCCGGGAACTGGCCAGCCTGGTACTGTTGACCAACCACCCGGACGGGCTGGAATCGGGCAAGGTATTTCCGCTGACCAGTGATCGTCTGACCATCGGTCGCTCCTCGGTCTGCGACCTTTGCATTGAGGAACCGAGCATGTCGTCGGAGCACGCCCGGCTGGTGTTCTCCGATGAAGCCTGGCGCGTCATCAACCTGCTTTCCACCAACGGCGTTTTCGTCAACGACGAAAAGGTCTTCTCCCATCGACTGCACGACGGCGACGAGATCCGCCTGGGCCGCGCGCGGTTTCGCTTCCGCGACCCGGTGGCCGGCGAAAGCCGGCACAGCGGGTCGGACCGCGCACCGTGGTTGCGCTGGGCGCCGTGGGCGGCCGTGGCGCTGGGCGTCGCGGCCGTGGCGTTCTGGTTGCTGCAATGATCCGGTCGCGAAGCCGCATCGCCGGCCCCGATCAAGGCTGCGTCTGATGGAGCGCGTCGGCCGATACGAGATCGTTCGCGAGCTCGGGCGCGGCACGATGTCGATCGTGTACGAGGGCTTCGACGGCCGCATAGACCGCCACCTCGCCATCAAGGTCCTGCGCCAGAGATATGCACGCGATGTCGGCGCGCGCCAGCGCTTCCTGCGCGAGGCGCGTGCCGCCGGCGGTCTGGCGCATCCCAACATTGTCACCGTTTTCGATGTTGGCCAGGCTGAGGCGACACCCTATCTGGTCATGGAACAATTGCAGGGCGGCACGCTGGAGGACTGGCTGGACCGCGATCGCCTGCCCGAACTCGACACCGGGATGCTGATCGAGCTGGCCATACAACTTGCCCGGGGCCTGGCCTACGCCCACCAGCACGGGGTCATCCATCGCGATATCAAGCCGGCCAACATCCATTACGACCCGAAAACCAACGTCGCGAAGATGATGGATTTCGGCATCGCCGCAACCGAGCGAAGCACCGAGGAGCAGGAATCGGGGCGGCGGATCGCAGGCACGCTGACCCACATGGCGCCCGAACTGCTGTCGGGCGACCGCGCCGACGCGCGCTCGGACCTGTATTCACTGGGCGTGGTGCTGTACCAGTTGCTTTCGGGCCATCTTCCGTTCGATGCACAGGACATGGAAAACCTGGTCGGGCAGATTGCCCGGCATGAAGTGCGACCGCTCAGGCCGTTCCGCCCCGACACGCCCAGGGAACTGGTCGATCTCACCTATCGCCTGATGGCGCTGGAACCGGAATCGCGGCCGGCCAGCGCCGGCCAGGTCGCCGAAGAGCTCAGCGAGATCCGCGACGGCATCCAAAGCGGCATTGTCCAGGCCGTTCGGCGCAAATCGGCGCCGTGGCGCTGGCCATTGCTGACCGGCATGGCCGTGGCGCTTGTCCTCGTGCTTGGACTCAGCTACCTGTACCGCACCCAGAACGAGACAATGGCGCAGACCACATTCGGTTTTGGCGATGCGCTGGCGAGTCTGATCGCCCAGGAAACCGCCGAGGCGCTGATTCTGGAGGACACCACTGCGCTGTCGGTACTGGTATCGGATTTCGCCGCAAACCCCGAAATCCGCTACCTGCATATCAGCGACACATCGGAGACCGTGCAGGCCAGCACCAATCCTTATTTGCGCGGAGAGGAATCGCCGCAGCTCGACGGCACGCCGATAGAGCGCGATTCCGGCAGTGTGCAACTGAGCCGTTCCGACGACGGGTTGCTGGAATTCCGTGTACCGATCCGGTTCCAGGCGCGCCGGGTCGGCCAGGTGCATCTGGGGCTGGATGGCAGCGGCCTGGGGAATGCGGCGAATGCGACGATGTGGATGCTGGTGATGGTGTTCTGTGCATCCCTGTTTGCGCTCGCGCTGGGACTGATCTGGATGACGCGGCGCCAGCAACTGGGATTGAAACGCCTGGGCTGGGGCCTGAAGCGGCTTCAGCGCGGCCAGTTCGAGTTCCGACTGGAAACCGACCGACGCGACGAATTCGCCGGCGTGTTCAAACAGTTCAATCGACTGGCAGTCCGTCTGGATGAACTCAATCGCAGGACCAAGCGACGCGCCGCGGCCGACGCGGACGATGGCGAACCCGCGCTGGAGCTTCCGGCCGATACCCTGCTTGACGACACGCTGGACCTGGTGACCGCCGCCAGCGACGAGCCACAGGACAAGCAAGAGCGTTCAACCGGCACCGGCGAGGCCGCGAAGGTCACGCCACTGCGGCGTCAGTAACGTAATCCCGGGCAACCGCTGAACAACCCATCGCGGGCGCGACGGGTTGGGTTCAGGGTTCACCCAGCCTTTGGCGCAATCTTCGCGCGCGTTCCAGGTAAACGCTGGCCGGCTCGAAACCCGGCACCACGGCGAGTAGCGACTCCCAGGTTCGAATCGCCAGATCTACATTGCGATCACGCCACGCCAGCAATGCCTGGTTGTGCAACTCGTCAACCACCTGCTGGCGCAGCTCTGTGACCAGTTGATCGGCGTCGGTCGATGCAAAATCCAGGCGGGTTGCATTGATGGCCATCTCATAGGCCGGAACCAGTTCGCCGCGTTCGCGCAGGCTTTGGGCGGCCTCGACAAACATCTGCGACCGGGTCGCCGAACGCGCCAGACGCAGGCGTGCGCGGGGCTCGGGAAAATCGACAACCGAAAGCGCACGGTCGATAACCGAAGTGGCCTGGTCGTAAGCACCCTCGGCGCGCAACTGCGAAGCCCGTTCCAGCGTCAGCCCGACCAGAAGCTCGTGTGTGGATTCCGGCGTGGCCGCATCCTCGAGCCGGCCGATCAGCATGTGGCGCGCCTGCTCGACCTGACCGCTGCGCGCGAGGTATTCGGCCACCGATTCAATCTCCGGGGTCGAGATTCGGGTCGGGCTCTCGATGCTGTTCGCTTCCGGCGTTTCCGCCGTCGGCGGATCCGGCAGTTCCGGTATTCGAAGCACGGTCCCCACTGGAATCCGCGACGGCACGTCGATTCCGTTCAGTCTGGCCAGCGCGTAGAACATCAGCGGATCGCCCAGCTCGCGCGCCGCGATCAGCGACAGCGACTCGCCGGGGCCGACCTCGATCTGGCGATACGGTCCGGGCAGCAATTGATCGATGGGCATCTCAATCTGCCGGAGCAGGCGCGCGAGCACTTGGGAATTCGGCGACTCCTCGGACAGTCGCCCGATCATCTCAAGCGCCCGATCAGGCTCGCCGAGCTCCAGATAGTTCATGACGGTGGACAGATCGGCAACCACGATCGGTTCGGGTTCGGGCTCGACCACCGGAGCCGGCTCGGCCGGCGGCGGTTCCTGCTCCGGCGGTTCGGACTTTTCCATCAACCCGCAACCGCCCAGCGCGACCATGAAAAACGCCACAATGGCATACGCGGATCGTTGCCCGGTTGTCCTGGAACAGAATCCGGCCCGTGCCTCGCGGCCACCAATGCCAGGCTCCGAATTGACTTCGCCGATCCTCCTGCGCTTGTCCACTCGCTCTCTCTCTTTGCAATTACACGCCGACCCGGGGACTATCTTAACCCGTCCGCCTGGGCGTATCGGTCAGTCGTCCAGTCCGAACCGCTCGCGATCCAGATTATCGAGGCCATGCGACCGGTGCGCCGGTCGCGCCGGTAGCTGAAGAACCGCCCTTGGCCGGCGGTGCAGGCCCGGCTGTCGGTCACCCGGGACACGCCGGCTTCGAGCAGCTTCATCCGGGCAATCCGGGCCAGATCGGCCTGCCAGTGTCCTTGACGCGACGAGACAAAGGCTTCGTCCATGCCGGCAAACGCGTCACGTACCTGCGCATCGACTTCGTAGTGTTCGTGGCAAATCCGCGGACCGATCCAGGCGTCCAGCAACCCCGGGTTCACCGGCAACGCCTCGATACACCGCGCTACGACATCCGCGACAAGCCCGCGCCAGCCGGCGTGGACCGCAGCGACGCATCGCCCCTGACGGTCGGCAACGAGTATCGGCAGACAGTCGGCCGTGAGCACCGCGCAGACCTGTCCGGGCCGATCGGTCCAGGCGGCATCAGCCGCAATGTCCGGGCACCAGTCGTCGAGGTGAATCACCCGGTCGCCATGGACCTGCATGAGCCAGCAGGGCGAGGCCGGCAGCAGCGATGCAAGCCGGGCCCGGTTTTGTGCCACGCGAGCCGGGTCGTCGCCGCAGGCCCCACCCAGGTTGAGCGAATCGAATGGCGGTCGGCTGACACCACCGGCGCGCGTCGTGGCAAAAGCCCGAACCGGCGGCTCGAAGGGCGCGCGAAGCAGCGAATCGTCCGGCGGCATCATCCGGCGCCCGAATCCTGTTCCAGTTGCTGGATCAATTGCGTCATATCGTCGGGCAGTGGCGCACAAACCTCGATCAGTTCGCCGCTGACCGGATGCTCAAGCGCCAGCCGTATTGCGTGCAATGCCTGGCGTGGAAACGCGCGCCAGGCCGTTTGCTGCCCATCGGTCAATCCGGATGGGCTGCCGCGCCTGCCGTACATCGGATCGCCGACCAGCGGGAAGCCGATATGCTGCATGTGAACGCGAATCTGGTGGGTGCGGCCGGTCTCCAGCTTCAGATCCAGCAGCGTCGACCCGGCAAGATGCCGGTTGACCCGGTAGTGCGTGACCGCCCGCCGGCCATCGATGCGCACGACCTGCCGTCTGCGATCCACCGGGTGCCGGCCCAGCGGTGCGTCCACATGGCCGCCGGCGATCACCCTGCCCCGGACCAAAGCCTGATAGTGGCGATGAATTTCGCGCCGCTTCAGCGCCGCGACGAGGTAATTGTGCGCTCTGGCAGTGCGCGCGACCACCAGGCAACCCGAGGTATCCTTGTCCAGGCGGTGCACCAGCCCCGCGCGCGGCAACGATTCGAGCGCGGGGTCGAAGTGCAGCAGGCCGTTGACCAACGTGCCCTCGGTGTTGCCCGAACCGGGGTGCACCACCAGTCCTGCGGGCTTGGCGACGATCAGCATTTCCGGATCTTCGAACAGGATCTCCAGCCGCATTGCCTCGGCGGCCGGATTGCTGTCGTGGCGCACCGGCACCGCATCCAGCTCCAGGACCTGGCCGGCATCGACGTGATAATTGGGTTTTACAGCCCTGCCGTCCACGGTCAGCTCGCCGGAACGGATCCACGCCGCCAGCCGGCTGCGCGAGTAATCCGGCCAGACCGCCGCGGCCACCTGGTCCACGCGCATGTCGGCATGCCCCGCCGCGACGGTGCACGAATGCCGTACCGCCGTATCGCGGGTCACGAACGCACCGAAACGGCTGCCGGCGAATGCTGTTGCATTCCGGCGATTCCGTGATCAATTCTGCGCCGGGCCTGTCCAGCGTTTATCATTGCGTATCTCACACGTTGGATTCTAATGCGATGCGAACCATTTCGATCATTCTTTTGCTGCTCACGCTGGGGCTCATCGGCTGCGGCGGCAACGACGAGCGCGATGAGGGTCCCAGCGCCGAAGAGCTTTACGAAGAGGCCAGCCGCGCGCTGAATGCCCAGAACTATCCCCAGGCCATCCAACTCTACCGCAGCCTGAGCATTCGCTTTCCGTTCGGACGCCACGCCGAACAGGCCATGCTGGACATGGCGTACGCGCAGTACAAGGGGGGCCGCAACGATGCAGCCATCGAGTCGCTGAATCGCTTCCTGAGGACCTATCCAACCCACCCCAACGTCGACTATGCGTGGTATCTCAAAGGGCTGGTCAATTACGACGAGACCATGAATTTCCTGCGAAAACTTATACCCAGCAGCGCCTCGGACCGCGACCAGCAGGCCGCGCACCAGTCGTTTCGCGACTTCCAGGAACTAATTCGGCGTCACCCCGACAGCCGCTACGTGGCCGACGCCCGCCAGCGAATGGTTTTCCTGCGCAACATCATGGCCGAGTACGAAATTGAGGTGGGTGAATATTACGAACGCCGCAAGGCTTGGATCGCGGCCCTGAACCGGGCCCGCTACGTGATCGAGAATTACCCGGGCGCACCGGCCACCATCGACGCACTCAAGCTCATGGCCAGATCGTACGACAAGCTCAACATGCCGGAAATCGCCATGGACACGCGCGACGTGCTGGAAAACAGCTATGCCGACCTGATGGACGAAGAAAAACGCGAGGGGCTGCTGAGCCGGCTGTGGCCTTTTGATTGAATCGACAAGTGATGATGGGTGAAACCACCCCGGCACGCGCGGTGGTACTGCTTTCCGGCGGGCTGGATTCGGCCACCACGCTTGCCATCGCCGGCAACCGCAATATCGAATGCCACACGCTTGCGCTGGGCTACGGCCAGCGCCACAGCACCGAACTGGCTGCCGCGGAAAACCTTTCGCGCACCCTCGGTGCGGCTTCGCACCGCACGGTGTCGGTTGACCTGCGTGCAATCGGGGGCTCGGCGCTTACCGACGATATCGAGGTCCCCGAGCACCGCTCGAACGGGATCCCGGTCACCTACGTTCCGGCGCGCAATACCATTTTGCTGTCGATCGCCATGGGGCTGGCCGAAACGCTGGATGCCGGCGAGATCCATATCGGTGTCAACGCCATCGACTATTCCGGATATCCCGACTGCCGCCCGCAATTCATCGCCGCGTTCCAGGATCTGGCACGGATCGCGACCCGGCGCGCCACAATGGGCGAATCGGTCGAGATCATTACTCCGCTGATTCACCTGACCAAGGCCGAAATCATTCGGCTGGGCACCGGGTTGGGGGTGGACTATGCGATGACGGTTTCGTGCTACCAGGCCGACCAACAGGGTCGCGCCTGCGGTCGCTGCGATTCGTGCGCCATCCGGCGCGAAGGCTTTGCCGCGGCCGGGCTGCCCGACCCGACGCGCTACGCGTGACGCAGGGATTTATTTGGCTGCATTCTAATGCAACCATTTCCGTCGTTCCGGCCGAAGCGCAGCGTAGAGCCGGAACCTCGCGCTATAAGCACGCAACACCGGAACCGGGGTCATATCGAGGTCCCGGATAACGCCGCGCTGCGCGCGTCGTTTCCGGGACGACGGGTACTACACCACAATCGTGACCGGGCTGTGCGCATGCCGCACGACCTTCTCGGACACACTGCCCAGCAGCAGGCTCTGGATACGCGACAAACCTCTGCGGCCAAGTATCACCAGCAGGTCGTGATCGTCCTCGGTACAGCGAATGATTTCTTCGGCCGGGTCGCCGATCGACGTTTCGTCGGTGAGCTTGATCTCGGTCTCGCCGATTTCGGCGTGCAACTTGTCGAACACGCGTTGGGCGGCGGCCTGGGCGGCGTGCTCGATGTCGTCGCGACTCATCCCGGCCATGCCGATGATTTCAACCGACGACACCGGGAACACGTAGAACAGCCGGATCCGCGCATCCAGCGCAGCGGCAATCCCCAGCGCATACCGAACGGCACGCAACGAATTTTCCGATCCGTCTACGGGTACCAGGATCTCCTTGACTACAGACATTGCATTCTCCTCAGGTTCGGCTGTGCCGCTTCTATCTGCGGTTCATTCTAACGCCGTGCAACGGCCGGATTTGTGATCCGGATCAAACCGAGTCCAGGAGCTCCTGCAGCCCGACCTCATCAAGCACTTCGATATCCAGTTCGCGTGCCTTGTCCAGTTTCGATCCCGGCTCGTCGCCGGCGATCACCGCGGTGGTATTTTTCGAAACGCTGCCGGTCACCCGCGCGCCCAGCGCTTCCAGACGCTTTTTGGCCTCCGAACGCGTGAGCGTTTCAAGCGACCCGGTCAGCACATAGGCGTAGCCCTTGAGTGGCTGCTCCTGCGGTGCAGGCGCCGCCTCGACATACCACTCGACACCATTGTCCAGCAGGTTGGCGATGACTTCGCGGTTGCGCTGTTCGTCGAAGAACTCGCGGATGTGCCGCGCGACCACCGGGCCGACATCGCGAATCGATTCCAGGGTTGCCACGTCGGCCTCCATCAGCGCATCCAGGTCGCGGAAGTGACGCGCCAGCGCGCCAGCACTAACCTCGCCGACCTCGCGAATGCCCAGCGCAAACAACAGCCGGCCCAGCGACACCTTCCGGCTGGCTTGCAGCGCGCCCACCAGGTTGTCGGCCGATTTCTCGCCCATGCGCTCCAGACCGGCCAGCGTTTCGGCATCCAGCCGGTACAGGTCGGCCGGATCCTGCACCAGTTCCCGCTCGACCAACTGGTCGATGATTTTTGTGCCCAGGCCGTCGATATCCATCGCATTGCGCGAGGCGAAGTGCTCCAGGGCACGCTTGCGCTGCGCCGGACACACCAGTCCACCCGAACAGCGCGCATCGGCCTGGCCCTCGACCTGTTCGATATGCGAGCCGCACACCGGGCAGTGCGCGGGCAGCTCCCATTCGGGCAGGTCGCCTTCACGTTTCTCGACAATCGGCCGGACCACTTCGGGGATGACATCGCCGGCGCGCCGGACGATCACGTAGTCGCCCTCGCGCACGTCCTTGCGCCGGATTTCATCGAGATTGTGCAGGGTCGCGTTGGTCACCGTCACGCCGCCAACGAATACCGGCTCCAGGCGCGCGACCGGGGTCAGCTTTCCGGTGCGCCCGACCTGCACGTCGATACGTTCCAGGCGCGTCATTTCCTCCTCGGCGGGGAATTTGTGCGCCAGCGCCCAGCGCGGCGAACGACTGACGAAGCCCAGTTCGCGCTGCTGGTCGAAATCGTCGACCTTATAGACCACGCCGTCGATATCGAAATCGAGCTCCGCGCGATTGTCCTGCACCTGTCGGTAAAACCCCATCAATGCGTCCACGCCCTCGACGCGCGTGGCCATGGAACTGACCGGGAATCCCAGATCGGCGAGACGCTCCAGCGATTCCTGCTGGCAGCGGCCCAGACTCTCGCCGGCGCCTGTGGAATCGGCACTGACGGCATGGACAATCGCCGAGTAGGCGAAAAAACGCAGCGGTCGACGCGCGGTGATTTCCGGATCGAGCTGGCGCAGGCTGCCGGCGGCGGCGTTGCGCGGGTTGACGAAGGTTTTCTGCCCGTCGGCTTCCAGCCCGCGGTTGAGCGCGCCAAATCCGCTGCGGGTCATGTAGATCTCGCCGCGCACTTCCAGCGAATCGGGCGCATCATTGCTGCGCAACGTCAGCGGCACTGCGCGGATGGTGCGCACGTTGGCCGTAACGTCTTCGCCCGACCGACCGTCGCCGCGCGTCGCGGCGCGTACCAGCCGGCCCGATTCGTAGCGCAGGCTGATCGCCAGTCCATCGAGCTTGGGCTCGGCGGTGTAGACGACGGGTTCGACATCCAGCGTATCGCGCACCCGGCGGTCGAATTCGATAACCTCGTCGGTATCGAATGCATTGGCCAGCGACAGCATGGGCACTTCGTGCTCGACCGTGGAGAAGCCCTCGGCGGCACGCGCGCCGACCCGCTGGGTGGGCGAGTCCGGATCCACCAGCTCGGGATGCTCGCGCTCCAGCGCCACGAGTTCGCGCATCAAGCGGTCGTATTCGGCATCCGGCACGCTGGGATCGGCCAGCACGTAGTAGCGATAGTTGTGTTCGGCGATTTGCTCGCGCAGTTCACGCGCGCGCTGCGCGGCGGATTCGGTTTTCGGGGAATTCACCTGCGAAGGTCTCCGTGGATCGGGGGTTCAGCGGCGATTATTCAAGAACCCGTTGGTCAATCCGGGTGCAACCCGTGCCGGCGGTCGAATTCGCGCATGTCCTCGCGAATTTGCGCAATGCGCTGGCGGGTCAGCAGACACTGGGTATCGTCCATCAGGTCGGCATCCAGCAGCTCGGCCAGCCTTTTGCCGGTGGCCAGCATCGCATCCCACGCATCCAGCGCGCTGACCGGCCCCGGCAGGGTCATGAAAAGGGTCACCCCCGGCGTCTGGAACAGGTTCCAGCCGGAAGGGTCGAAATTGCCAGGGCGGGTGATGTTGGCCATGCTGAATACCGGTTTGGTCGCGCCCCGATGCCGGCGATGGAAGATCTTCATTTCGCCAAACCGGAGCCCGGCCTTGATTGCTGCGTCCAGCAGGCTCAAGCCGCTGATCTCGCGCTCCCCACGTGCACGTACATACAGCGTAACAATGCCGGGCGTCGCGGCAGCTTCGCCCTCGGGCGCGGCCGCCTCGCGCACCGGTTCGTCATCGCGCCATTCACTGTCCGGGGGTACATCGCGACGGGTTTGATCGACGGGTGGAATCCGGCTGGACGCGGCCCGATGGCGAACCTCGGGTTCGGGTGCATTCCCGACCGCGCCAAGATCCGGCAGTGTAGTCTGGTGCGGCCTGCGCGCGCCTTCCGATTGCCGTTCGGGCTCGGCTTCGGGTTCGGATTCCCAATCGGGTTCGGGATCTTCCGGCGACAGCGGGTCCGAAGCGCCGCCGGCATTGCCAATGAACGGCTCCCGGCGGCGCTCCTCGCGCCGGGACGCGCCCGGCTTGCGCGAAGAACCCTCCGGGCGGTGCAGCAACCAGATCGCCGCCAGCACCGCAAGGCCGATGAGTATCAGTATCAGGCGCAGGTTGTCCATCTCGACTCACTCACCGGTGCGTTGTCCATCATGATGCAGCCATTGCCACCGCCTTTTCCAGATCCACCGAAACCAGCCGCGAGATCCCCGGTTCGCGCATGGTAACGCCGAGCATCTGGTGCGCGACTTCCATGGTCACCTTGTTGTGGGTGACGAACAGGAACTGTACCTTCTCCGACATCTCGCGCACCAGCTCCGAGAATCGTCCCACGTTGGCATCATCCAGCGGCGCGTCCACCTCGTCAAGCAGGCAGAACGGGGCCGGGTTGAGATTGAAGATCGAAAACACGAACGCAACCGCAGTCAACGCCTTCTCGCCGCCGGACAACAGGTGGATGCGGCTGATGCGCTTGCCGGGCGGACGCGCCAGGATTGCGGCACCGGCGGTCAGCCAGTCGTCGCCAACCATCTCCAGGTGCGCGTGGCCGCCACCGAACAGACGCGGAAACAGCGTTTCCATGTTCTTGTTGACCTTTTCGAAGGTGTCCTTGTAACGCGTGCGCGTGGTCCGGTCGATTCGCGCGATCGCCGCTTCCAGCGTTTCCAGTGCCTCGACCAGATCGGCATGCTGGCGGTCCAGGTAATCCTTGCGTTCGGCCTCCTGCTCGCATTCCTGGATGGCGGCCAGATTGACCGGCTCCAGCCGGCGGATCTTTTCTTCGAGCTGGCCCAGCTCGTCCACCCAGGCCTGGGCCTCGGCATCGTCGGGCAGTTCGGCGGCCAGGGCTTCCAGATCGCCTTCGAGTTCGGTCACCCGGGCGGCAAAGCGCTCGACCTCGATTTCCAGCTCGCGCATGTGCACCCTGTTCTCGGACTGTTGCTGGCGGATCTTTTCGGCCTCGGCGGCAGCCTGCTGGCGTTTGCGATCGTGCTCGCGCCACTGCTGTTCCAGGACTTCCAGTTCGCCGCGCGAGGCCTTGAGCCGTTCCTCGACCTCCAGCCGGCGGGTCAGCAGCTTGTCGCGCTCGGCCTGCTGTTCGCGTACCGGGCGATCGCCTTGCGCAAGCGCCTCGGAGAGCTCGACGTAGCGTCCCTGCAACTGGCCGATCTGGGTATCCATGCGCTTGATGGCCTGCTTGAGCGAATCCAGGCTTGCGCGACATGATTCCATCTTCAGCGCAAGTTCCTCGCGCTGCTCGCGCGCCTTGCGCCAGGCCTGACGGCACTGCTCGCGCACCTGCTGTTGCCGGTTTCTCGCTTCCAGCAGCTTCTGTTCCTCGCCGTCGATCCGCTCCAGCTCGCCGAGTGCGTCCTGCATTTCGCGACGCGCCTGGCCAAGCGCCTCCTGGTCCTGCTGCTGGCGTTCGGTGAGCGATTTCTGCTCCTGTTCCTGGGCGCTGCGCTGGCGGTCCAGCGCCTCGCGGCGGTTGTCCTGTCCGGCCTTCAGACCGGCAAGCTCGGCGGCGCGCGCCTGCAGCTTCTGTACTTCGGACTGGCGCTGCTCGAGCTGATCGGACTGTTCGGCCAGGGATGTGTCGAATTGCTCCAGCCCCTGCCGGCGTTCAGCAATCGATTCGTCCAATTGCTCCAGTTCCCGTTCAAGCTCGCGAATCTGTTGCTGGCGCGCCAGTTGACCTTCGGATTCCGATGCCTCGCGCGCGCGCCGCCAAAGCCAGCCGCGCCCGAGCCACAGGCCCTCCGGGACAATCACGGACTGATGCTCGGCCAGGCCGGCAACGCGCTCGAATGCATCGTCGACGCTGTCGCAACACAACACGGTGTTCAGCAGCCTGCCCAGGGCGCCGGCGCCGTTGACCTTTTCACCCAATGTACCGGGCACCGCATCCACGTCTTCACCGGCAACCAGCCCGATTCCGCCGGCATCGGGGACTTCTCCGGGCACATCGGTCTCCAGCACGCGGGCCGCAAGCCAGCCCTCGAGTACGCTTTCGGTAGCACGCTGCCAGGCCGGCTCGACGTCCAGCGACTGCAACAGACTGGGGCTGCTGTCCAGGCCCTGCCCGGCCAGCCAGTCTTGCATGGCTTGATCGGACTCGCGCGGCTGATTGAGCACGTACAACGATTCGAGCCGCCCGCGCACTTCGCGGCGGCGGCCGCTGGCGGCATCCAGTTCGGTGCGCGCCTGCTCGATCTGCGTGCGCGTCCCGGCGACCCGTTCGCGCTGTTCGGAAAATTCCACGCGCGCGGTTTCCAACCGGGCCTCCAGCGTTGCAAGCTCGTCCCGGGTGCGACGGCTTTCCTCGTCCAGGCGCGAGCGCGCCTCACCGTCGTCGTCGCGCAACCGCGCGAGCCGCTGGGCAGCCTGGTTCATACGCTCGTCCAGGTGCTCAATGCGCAGTTTCAGCAACTCGACCTGCTGGCGGATGCCCGAGGCCTGGTTCTGGCACGCCTGATACTGATCGTTGTGCTCGCCCAAGGCCTTCTCGGCCTGCTCAAGTTGCTCCTGCGCATGCTGCTCCTCGGTGCGCGCCGACTCCAGTGCCGGCTCCAGCTCGGCGATACGGCTGGTGACCTCTTCGACCTGGGTTTTATCCAGCACCAGGTGCTGCTGTAACTCGTTGATCTGGCCCTCGACTTCGGCGAACTCGCTTTTCTGCCGCTTGAGCACATCCTGCTGGTGCTCTATGGACTGTTCCAGGCGCGCGATTTCGCCGGCCACCTCGTACAGCTCGGCCTGTACCGCGGAAGTCTTCTCGGAGGCCTTGTGCTGTTGCTCGCGCAGCGATTCCAGCGATTTTTCCGCCTCGCGCTGGGCCGCCACGGCCTGTTCGATACGGGTCTCGGTCTCTTTCAGGGCCTGCGCCTGGGTCTCCATTTCGGCGCGCGCATGGCGCCAGCGCAGCGCGTTCAGGCGCGCCTCTTCCTCGCGATAGCGGGTCTTGAGCTTGCGATAGCGCTCGGCCGCCTTGGCCTGGCGCTGCAGTTTGCCGAGTTGCTTGGTGACTTCTTCGCGCAGGTCGGCCAGCCGCTCCAGGTTCTCGCGGGTGTGGCGAATGCGGTTCTCGGTCTCGCGGCGTCGCTCCTTGTACAGCGAAACGCCGGCGGCCTCTTCGAGAAAACCCCTGAGATCGTCGGGCCGCGCCTCGACGATCTGCGAAATCATGCCCTGCTCGATGATGGCGTAGCTTCTGGGTCCCAGGCCGGTGCCCAGAAACAGGTCGGTGATGTCCTTGCGCCGACAGCGGCTGCCGTTGAGAAAATACGCCGACTGCCCGTCGCGGCTGACCTGCCGGCGGACCGAAATCTCGTTGTACTTGGCATACTCGCCGCCGGCCCGGCCATCGGTGTTGTCGAACACCAGCTCCACCGTGGCCGTGGTGACCGGCTTGCGCACGCTGGAACCGGAAAAGATCACGTCGCTCATCGACTCGCCGCGCAACTGACGGGCCGAGCTTTCACCCATGACCCAGCGCACCGCATCGATGATGTTGGACTTGCCGCAGCCGTTCGGGCCGACGACGCCCAGCAGGTTGGACGGAAGCTTGATTGTTGTCGGTTCAACGAAGGACTTGAAACCGGCCAGCTTTATTGCAGTCAATCGCATTGAGTGAGTCGAGGCTCCGCGTTGTTGGTGTCCGAAGTTACCGATGATCTCATTGGTGAGTCCACGAGTACGGACGATGATTTATTCTATTGAGTTCCGCTCTTCGACACCGACAGGAACCGCATTATGTCCTCCCAACCCAGCCGGGATATGGAAGTTTTCCCCAACCCGCAAACCGACATCGATTATACCATTCACATCCGGATTCCCGAGTTTACCTGCTTGTGTCCGAAGACCGGCCAGCCGGATTTCGGCGAGCTCACAATCGCCTACGTGCCGGACGAATTCTGCGTCGAACTCAAGTCGCTCAAGCTCTACGTCTGGTCGTTCCGCGACCGGGGTGCATTCCACGAAGCCGTCACCAACGAGATTCTGGCCGACCTGGTGGCGGCGACCAGCCCGCGCTTCATGCGCCTGACCGCTGAATTCAACGTGCGCGGAGGCATCTACACCAGCATCGTGGCCGAACACCGCGCCGAGGACTGGCAACCATCTGTGCCGGTGCAGTTGCCATAGGCATCAATCCGCGGACGCTTCATCCAATGGCAGCATGGGCGTGATTTCGGCCCGCTCGAAGGTCTGGTCGATCATCGCCTGGGACTGTTCGCGCACCAGCGTCCGGCGGATGCCCTCGCGGACCTCCTCCAGCGACGGCGGCTCCAGCGCATCGACTTCGGCGACCCGCACGATCAGCCATTGGTCCTGGTACGGCAGCAGGGTCTCGACCACGCTTCCGGCCCCGGTTTCGCGCAACACGGCCGCGAAATCGCCGGGCACCTGGCTGGCGTCTATCCAGTCGGTACGGCGCGCGATTCGGTCCTCGGCACCGGCCTGCTCTACCGCCTGTTCGAATTCCAGCGAGCCGTCCTGTAGCGCATCCAGTTGTTCCAGCGCTGCGGCCTGACCGGGAAACTCGATGGTTTCGATCTTGTAGCGCCGATCGCCGGCGCGCTCGACCTGGGCCTGGTACACCGACCGGATTTCGTCATCGGATACCGGGTTGTCGCGCTGGAATCGTTCGAGGTAGCGCACGTACTGCACCTCGATATCCTTGACCATGCGTTCGGCCCGCACCCGGGGTTCGGTCGAAACCTGTTCTTCGGCCGCCCGGTTGGCCACCGCGCGCAATCGAATCAGTTCGTCGAGCAGCTCGCGCATGCCTTCGGTATCGTCCTCGTCGACGCCGCGGACTTCCATCAGGAACTCCAGCATCGGCAGCGTCACCGGCTGACCGTCGACTTCCACCAGTACGACATCGTCGTCGCTGACCAGCATCTCGCCCGGCCCGGAATCGGAGCAGCCGCTGATGAGAACTATAAAAAATATTGAAATCAGTAGCTTGCTATTCATTTCCAGAATCTTCCTCAATTGCTAGCGCGTGTATGTCGGTCTCCATCATGTCGCCGAGTGCATCGTAGATCATGCGGTGCCGGGCCAGCCTCGACCGACCGGCGAATTGTGCTGCAACAATCCGTATGCGGAAATGACCCCGTCCATCGCGCGCCCCGGCATGGCCGACGTGCAGATGCGATTCGTCGATCACTTCCAGGCTTTGCGGCGCCAGCGCCTGCTCCAGCAAGGTCCGGATGCGGGCCGCTCGGGCCTCGTTCATGGCATCACCTGCAGAAATGGCCTGGTCTCGGTCGAATTCCATGCGCCGCTTTCCAGGTACGGGTCGGCATCGGCCCACGCTTTCGCCTCGGCCAGCGAATCGAACTCGGCCACGATCAGGGAGCCGGAAAAGCCTGCCGGGCCCGGGTCCTCGGTATCGATCATCGGCATCGGACCTGCCAACACCAGCCGGCCGTCGTCGATCAGGGCGCGCAGACGTGCGATATGGGCTTCGCGCGCCCTGCCGCGAGCGGCCAGCGAGTCTTCAGTGTCCTGGCCGATGATGGCATAAAGCATTCGGTTTGCCTGTCCTGAGCGGAGAGGGGCACAGTATATCCAGCCCCTGCCGGGACATGCAGCGGCATGCAGCCTGCCAAACCCCAACGTTGCATAAATTTTCAGGCTGGAAGCGCTGCGATACCGGGCAGCGTAGCGATTCCAGCCCGAAAATTTAGGCAACGTTGGGGTAAACTCCCTTCCAATGAGCGACGCGCCCGAACCTCTCCAGAAACAGTCTGAAATGGCGCTTGCCACGGTGCGCGGTGAACCGCTGCTGAAGCTGCCGGACGACCTGTATATTCCGCCGGATGCGCTGGAAGTCTTTCTCGATGCTTTCGAGGGACCGCTGGATCTGCTGCTGTATTTGATCCGGCGCCAGAACCTGGACATCCTGGACATTCCGATCGCCGAGATCACGCGCCAGTACACCGGCTACATCGAAATGATGCACGGCTTGAGACTGGAACTTGCCGCCGAGTACCTGGTCATGGCCGCAATCCTGGCCGAGATCAAGTCGCGCATGCTGCTGCCGCGTCCCGAACCCGAGCATGAGGAAGAAGGCGACCCGCGCGCCGAACTGATCCGGCGGCTGCAGGAATACGAACGCTACAAGCAGGCCGCCGAGGACCTCGACGAATTGCCCAGGCTGGAACGCGACATCATGATCGCCAATGCTGGCCTGGCCGAACATCGCCAGGTGCAACTGCCGCCCGAAGTCGACCTGCGCGAAGTCCTGCTCGCGCTCAAGGATGTCATGACGCGCGCCGAGCTGTTCGCCCAGCACCATATCCAGAGCGAACCGCTGAGCGTACGCGAGCGCATGAGCCGCATCGTCCAGTCGCTCAGGGGCCGGGAATTCATCCAGTTCGAGCAGCTGTTCGACCTGGAAGAAGGCAGAATCGGCGTGGTCGTGACTTTTCTGGCACTGCTCGAACTGCTGCGCGAGCACCTGGTGGACCTGGTGCAGCAGGAGCTTTTCGGCAGTATCTATCTGCGTGCGCCCGGCGCCGAGCAGACCATGGCCGCCGAGTAGTACGACACCCAATCTCAGGCAACCTGGAATTCGATGGAACCGGAAAAACTCAAAATCTGGCTGGAAGGCGCCCTTCTGGCGGCCGGCCAGCCGCTGACTTTGGCACAGCTCAACGGCCTGTTCGACGAGGACGAACAACCCGGCCACGGCACGATTCGCGAGGCACTGGCGGCACTGGATGCCGAGCTCGTCGGCCGCGCCGTGGAACTGGTGGAGGTGGCCGGCGGCTACCGGCTGCAGATTCGGCAGAACCTGATGCCGGTCATTTCCCGTCTGTGGGCCGAGAAGCCGCCGCGCTATTCGCGCGCGCTACTGGAAACACTGGCCATCGTCGCTTATCGCCAGCCGATCACGCGCAGCGAAATCGAGCAGATCCGCGGCGTCTCGTTAAGCGCCAACATCCTGAAGACGCTGCAGGAACGCGAGTGGATCAAGGTGGTAGGCCATCGCGATATTCCCGGCAAGCCCGAACTGCTGGGCACGACCAAAGTCTTCCTCGACTACTTCGGTCTCAAGGGTCTCGATGACCTGCCCACACTGGCCGAGATCCGCGACCTCGACAATATCGAGCCGGAACTCGAGCTCAACGACCCCGAACACGCCCAGGCAGCAAACGATGACCAGCAACAAACAGCGCAGCAAGACGACCGGCAAGACGAGCGACAAGACGAGCGGCAAGCGGAGCGAACCGACGCCGCACAGTCGCCGGAAGACGACGCCGAAGACAACGCGGAAGACGCAAACGACGACCGCGACGACGACCACACCGAAGAAGAAACCGGGCACGCCTTCGAGCCAGGCCCGGACGACGACGGACGACCGCCAGGACCGGAGGAGCCCGAAGACCGGTCCGGGGCACAGCAAGCGCCAGGAACGGAAGGAACGGAAGAAACGGACGAGCCCGAACCGGGGCAGCACCGGCCGCCGGCAGGCCGGGGCACGGGCTGAATCGCGCGCTGCCGAGCCGAACGCCGGTGAGGAGCGCCTGCAGAAGGTCATGTCGCGGGCCGGCCTGGGCGCCCGACGCAAGATCGAAGAACAGATCAAGGCCGGTCGCATCCAGGTCAACGGCAAGACCGCCACGCTCGGCATGCGCGCCGCCGTGGATGACAGGATTCGTTTCGAAGGCACCGACTACCAGGTCGCCGGCGAACGCAAGGCGCACAGGACAATCATCTACCACAAGCCCGAGGGCGAGTTGACCACGCGCAGTGATCCGGAAGGCCGCCGCACCGTGTTCGACAACCTGCCCGCGGTGCGCGACGCCCGCTGGATCGCGATCGGCCGCCTCGACATCAACACCGCCGGATTGCTGGTCCTGACCACCGATGGCGAGCTGGCCAACCAAATGATGCACCCGTCAGGCAAGGTCGACCGGGAATACCTGTGCCGAATCCGCGGCGAAGTCTCCGACGCCGACCTCGAACGGCTGTTGCGCGGCGTCGAACTGGAAGACGGCAAGGCCGCCTTCACCGACTTGGTGATCGGGGAACACACCACCGGCCACACCTGGTACACGGCGACCATCATGGAAGGGCGCAACCGCGAGGTCCGACGCCTGTGGGAAGCCGTCGGCGCCCAGGTCGCGCGCCTCAAGCGGGTCCGCTTCGGCCCGGTATTCCTGCCGGCAAAGCTCAGACCCGGCCAGTACGAGGAGTTGTCGGCCAAAGACCACCGCATCCTGCGCGAGGACGTGGGCCTGAAGTCAACCCCGGTGGAGCTCACGCTCAAGCGAGCATAGACACGATGGTGCGTTACGCCTTCGGCTTCACGCACCCTACGCGGGCTGAAGCGGATATAAGCCGCAAAGACGCATGGTAAAAGCAGGACACGAAGAGCACGAAGAAGGCACGAAGGACACGAAGAAAAACCTTCAAGGAAATCAAATGACTGCTCTCGCGGAGGCGCAGAGCCGCAGAGAAAAGCATTAAAAAAACCTGAAGGGTCGCGACAGTTTTTCTTTGTTTTTCTTTGTTTTTCTCTGCGTCTCCGCGTCTCCGCGAGAAATTTCTCTTTTCTGCTTTTGCCGTTCTTGGCGCCTTTGCGGCTTTGCGAGAGCTGTTCTGGCTTTTAGTCCACGAACAATAAACGGCTACCGCTCGTATCTGCGGCCCTTCCACCCGGCGCCGGCGCCGAAGTGGTGGCGGATGGCCGAGTCAACCGTAGCTACCAGGAACAGCATGGCCGAAAACGGCAGCACCAGGGACCACTGGATCCCCAGACCGCTGAAACGCACCTGGGGCAGGAACGAGAGCGCCATCAGCAGCCATCCGGCAAGGCCGGACAAGGCGAGAATCGGCTCGAACTTCAAAACACCGAGGACCGTGGCGGCAGGCGGCACTGCAAACACGAGCAGCATCGCGGCGACGACGGTCAGCAATAACAGGCGCGAATACCGCAGCTGGGTATAGGCCGTCCGGCGTATGGTTTCCAGAATCGAGCCCATATCCGGATGGCGCCGCATGCTCTCGACGCCGTGGCTGAGCCCCAGCCAAATCCGACCGCCGGCAGCGCGGATCCGGGCCGCCAGTTCGCAGTCGTCGATCAAGGTGTCCTTCCAGGCCTCGAAGGCCCCGGCCTGTTCCAGCAGTTCGCGCCGAACCAGCACGCAGCCGCCTGCCGCGGCGGCAAACGAGCGGTCGTCGCGGTTGACCCAGGCGAACGGGTACAGCAGCTTGAAGAAATAGACGAAGGCCGGCAGCATCAGCTTTTCCGGCCAGCTCGATGCCGGCAGGCTGGCCATGACCGATACCTGGTCGAGCTGCTCGCATTCGAGCTTGTCGGCAAGCGCCGGGACCATGCCCGGCGCCAGCCGGATGTCGGCGTCGATCAGCAGCACCAAAGGGGTTTCGATGCGCTCCAGGCCCTGTTGCTGGGCCCACAGCTTGCCGGACCATCCCGCCGGCGTGGCTCTGCCTTCAATGACCTCCACGCCCGGCACCTGAACCGCAATCGCGGCGGTGTCGTCGTCGGATTGATCGTCAACCACGACGACCCCGTCAATCCCGGCCTGCGGGTTCACCGATTCCAGCGTAATCCGAATCGTCGCCGCTTCGTTGCGCGCCGGAATCAGGACCGTGATCGCTTCGGACGGATGAAAATCGAGCCGGCCACCCGAATCGGGTGGTTCGGGCTCGATGCGTTCGCGCGTACTCCACGGCCGCCACGGCAACAGCAGCACGACCAGCCACAGTGCCGCCGCGACCAGCGCGAGGGCGGCCAAGGGCGTCAGTCCTGGACGACCTGAAGCGGAATCCGCTGCTCGCGCTGGGCTTCGTCGTAGGTCGGCATGTCCGGGGCGTAGTCGCCCTCGGTCTTCGGTCCGCGCATCCAGGCGCCAAGCGCCTTGACCGGATGGTTGAAGGTGTCGACGACCGCCGTGCCTTCATAGCCGCAGTGGGCCATGCAGTTGTCGCACTTGGGGTTGCGCCCCACGCCGTAGCTCTCCCAGGGCGTGTCCTCGATCAATTCCTGAAAACTGGAGGCATAGCCCTCGTCAACCAGCAGGTAGCACGGCTTCTGCCAGCCGAAAATGTTGTAGGTCGGATTCGACCACGGCGTGCACTGGTAGGTCTGGTTGCCGGTGATGAAATCCAGATAAAGCGACGAGTGGTTCATCGGCCACTTCGATTTACGCTTCTTGCCGTGGCGGAAAATATCGCGCATCAGCTCCTTGGACTTGTTGCGGCCCAGGAATACGTCCTGTCGCGGCGCGTGCTCGTAGGTAAACCCGGGCGATACGGTAATACCCTCGACGCCGAGCTCGGTGGCGTAGTCGAAGAAATCGGCAACATGCTCGGGCACTTCGCCGTCGAACAGCGTGCAGTTGGTGGTCACGCGGAAACCGCGATCCAGTGCCATCCTGATCGCATCGACGGCCTTGTCGAATACGCCCTCCTGGCATACCGAGTCGTCGTGCCGCTCCTTGAGTCCATCCAGGTGAACCGACCAGGTGAAGTACGGCGACGGCTGGTAGTCGTCCATCTTCTTTTTCATCAGGACTGCATTGGTGCACAGATAGACGAATTTCTTGCGCTCGATGATGCCGCGAACCATTTCGGGCATTTCCTTGTGAATCAGCGGCTCGCCACCGGGAATCGACACCATGGGCGCGCCGCACTCGTCAACGGCATTCAGCGCCGCCTCGACGCTCATGCGCTTTTTCAAAATGTCCGGCGGATAGTCGATCTTGCCGCAACCAGCGCACGCAAGATTGCACTGGAACAGCGGCTCAAGCATCAATACCAGCGGAAATCGCTTTTCGCCGGAAAGCTTCTTCTGCATCAGGTACTTCGCGACCCGGTACTGCTGGATCATCGGAATAGCCATGGTCTCTCCAGGTTGATTCGAATTGACTGATTTCCGCGGTGTGATATTCCGCGAACGTATTTGCCCTGACAGGACCCGTCGCCGCAGGACAATATTTCAAAGAAGACCTTCATGCACCGGCAGCCCGTGCCGCCTGCGCCCGGATGCGCTCGTTCCATTGCTCCAGAAGCGTCTTCCATTCCATTTTGAACCACGGCGTGTAATTCTGCGGTGCCTGCTCCAGCTCGCGTGTGACTTCGTCGATCGGCACCCAGCGCCAGTCGGCGATCTCATCGGGATGTACCCGCACATCGCCGCTTGCCGCACCGATGTAGACGTGACACAACTCATGCTCGGCACCCACGTCGTCGAAATCGGCCTGGTAGATGAATTTGTAGACGAACTCAAGCGGCGCGTCGATCCCGAGTTCTTCACGCAATCGCCGATGCAGGGCCTCCTCCAGACTTTCGCCGCGGCGCGGATGCGAGCAGCAACTGTTGGACCAGTACAACGGCCACAGGGGCTTGCCGGCCGCACGCTGCTGCAACAGCACCCTGTCCCGGTCGTCGAACAGGAAAATCGAGAACGCGCGATGCAGCGTGCCGTGGCCTTTGTGACAATCGCTCTTGGACCGGTATCCGATCTCGGTGTCGTGTTCATCGACCAGGATCAGCGGTTCGTCATCGAACGAGACTTTTTCACGCACCACGTCACCCATTCTTCAACTCTCCGCCCACTGTAACCTGCATGGCCTGGTAACCGGCTTCTCTGAGTCCGGTCTCGATGCGATCGGCCGCTCCGGGCGCGTCCGGGCAAAGCGCGATGATGGATCCACCGCCACCGCCGCCAGTGAGCTTGGCGCCCAATGCGCCGTGGCGACGGGCGATCTGAATCATTTCCTCCAGTTCCCAACTGGAAACCTGCATGGCATTGAGCAGCCCCTGGCAGACATTCATCAGCTCGCCCAGGGTTTCCAGTTCGTGCTCGACCAGCGCGTCCATGCCCTGGAGCACCAGTGAATCGATCTGGTCGAAAATCTTCTCGTACAACTCCGGATGCGCCTCGCGCGCCTTGCGTACGCGGGCGACTGTGGCCGCGGTAAGACTTTCGATGCCGCTGATGCCCACGACCAGCTGTACCGGCCGCTCGACCTCGATCACCTTGCGTAACGGCGATTCGCCGGCCCTGAAGAGCATCGTCTGCCCATAAACCGAGAGCGTATTGTCAATGCCCGAGGGCGTCCCGTGCGCGATCTTCTCGCACTCGAACGCCAGCTCGTTGACGCGTTCGTCGTCCAGGCCGAGTTCGAAGCAACGATCCAGCGCCCGTATCGTGGCGACCGCAATCGCCGCCGAACCACCCAGGCCCATTGCACGCGGCACGTTGGGGAAGATTTCCACGCGCATGCTTTCGCGCTCCAGCCCCAGCGTGGCAAAAAGCATCGCCAGTGATTTCTCGAACGAATGCTGCTTTTCGGCATTGCGGTGCAGGCGCTGCTCCACGCCCCAGCGCGGAATGATCAGTTGCACCCCGTCCCCGCCGCGCTGCACGTGCGCCTGTATCGCCAGCGGCACCGGCGTTGCAATGGCGTGGCGCCCGTACACCACCGCATGCTCGCCGAGCAGAATGATCTTTCCGTGACCACCGGAGACCTTGCGCTCTTCGGCATGCGTCTCGTGCTGCCGCTTGTGCTGCGGCTGATCGTCGGTTTCTTGCCGGCTGGCGACTTCCTCGATCAGCTCGCGCGCCTTCCAGACCTTGATCTCGCCGGACTCGATCAACCGGTCGACGATGGTCTCGAAAACCTCGGGTGTGGCGCCGGCGGCGGCCACGACGCTGCGCGCATGCAGCGTCATGTGTCCCTGCTGAATGCCCTCGGTAACCAGCGCGCGGATCGCCGAGAAATTCTGCGCCAGGCCGACCGCCCCCATGACCTCGGCCAGTTCCCGTGCCGAGGTGACGCCCAGCAGCCGGAGATTCATGCCCACGGTGGGATTGGACTGCAGCGGCCCGCCGACAATGCCGACTTTGATCGGAATCTCAAGCTGGCCGGTCAGCGAACCGTCCTCGGCGCGCGTCCACTGGGTCAGCGAGGCATAGTGCGAACCGCGCGCGGCCCAGGCGTGCGCCCCGGCTTCGATCGCGCGCCAGTCGTTGCCAGTGGCCAGTGCCACGGCGTCGATGCCGTTCATGATGCCCTTGTTGTGGGTCGCGGCCCGGTACGGGTCAATCGAGGCGAACTCGTTGGCCAGAATGATGCCATCGCGTACCTGCTCGCCGTCGAAGCCCCTGCCGGCCAGCGCCTCCAGCGGAATCGTTACCCGCGCCTTGACCATGGCCCGGTCGGTCAGGTTGGAGAGAATGCGCAGGAAGACCTTGCCACCGGCGATATTCTCGACCAGCGAAGCCACGCCTTCGCACATGGTGTTGACCAGATTCGCACCCATGGCATCGCGCGTGTCCACCAGCAGGTGCGCGACGACCATATCCCCGCCCTGGCCCGAAGATGGATGAATCAGCACTTCCAGATCCTTGGCGCCGCCGCCGCGCGCGACCATGTTGGGATGCAGACTGTTGGCCAGATTCAGGATCTCGCTTTTGCGTTGCAGCAAGGCCGCCTTGGCCCGTTGCGGATGCGGGACGTCGACGACCTGGATTTGTCCAATGAGAATGGGTTCGGTGCTTTCGACGCTGAATCCGCCTCCGGCACGCGCAATCTTGGCCGCCGAACTCAGCGCGGCGACGATCGATGGTTCCTCGACGACCAGCGGAATCGCATATTCCTTGTCGTTGATCAGGAAATTCAGCCCGAGGCCCACCGGCAATCCCATGACGCCGATAACGTTCTCGATCATCTTGTCGGCCGACTGAATCGACAGCGTATGTTCGCCGCTGACCAGGGCCTGGTAATCCTGGTTCGAAAGCAAGCCCTGCTTGCGTACCTCGCGCACCCGCTGCGAGACCGTCAGCTTGTAGAACTCGGGGATTCGTGCCACGCTGCTTCCTCTTATTGATCTTCGCCCGCATCGGGCAACCGACGCCGGGCTGCGCCCGCGCCAAATTCGGACCGCCCCAAGTTTAACGGAACACCACCCCGGTCTGATGCGCAGTTGTCGAAGGCCTGCAGCTTGTACGGATCGGTTGCCAGCGCGATGCCCAGGTCGCCGCCACCGGCGCCGCAGCTCTTGTATACGACGCCGCACTGACGGCCCAGTTCGGCCAGCCGCCGGTGCGGCGCGCTCATGACTTCCACGCCCATGACATCGCCCAGCGCCGTCAGCGCGTCGGCATAATCGGCGCAGGCCTCTAGCAGTGCTTCGGCGTCCGTGAGACTGGCAACGGCGCGACGCGCAATCTCATCCAGCCGCGCGCGAATCTTCCCGGATGTCGCCGGTCGTGCCTGCCTGGCGGCTTCGAACGCGGCGACGAAATCGGTGGTTTGCGCCGATTGACCGGTCCACACGGCGCGCCAGAACAACCCGGCCGGCAATGCTGCCGGCCGGCACACCGCACGCTCGCCTGCGCTTCGGTATTCGATCAATCCGCCGCACAGCGACGCGGCCAGATCGGCACCACTGGCGCTGGCGCCCAGCGCGCGGCGGTACACCGGCAGCCACTTGTGCAGCAGGGCCGGCGCATCCGATCGCGCCTGCGCCGGTTCGAACCAGGCCGCCAGGCCGGTTGCAAGTGCTGCACATACGGCCGCGCTCGAACCCAGCCCCAGCTTGACCGGAGCGCCCAGCTCCGATTCGAACAGTTCGGCCGAATCGATTTCCACGTCCAGCGTCGCGATCTCTTCGGGTTCGCGACCCAGTGCCCGAAGGATTGCCGGAATCAGGCGACCCGTCAGCCCCAGGATATCGGCTCCGACGCCGCTGCAGCGCAACGCATCGCCTTCGACCCGCATGCGTGCACGCACCACGCCGAGCTGCGACGCATTCAGCCGGCCCTGTCCGTCGTGCGCCTGTTGAATCGAGACCCGTACCCGCCGATCCACCGCCATGACCAGCGCGGGCGCGCCGTCAAGCACCGCGTACTCACCGATCAGCAGCAGCTTGCCGGGCGCCTGCGCTTGGACCTGACTCACGCCGGTCCGGCCTCGCCGTGGTCGAAACAGGCCGCACCGTCGCCCAGGCCGGAGCGCAGAATTTCGCTGACGCCGGGAACGCCGGACAGCGCCGCGGCGACCGCTTCGGCCGCGTCGGGACTGCATATCGCCTTGACCTGCGGTCCGGCATCGACGGTGAAGAACACCGCGCTGCCCTCGGCGCGCAACTGGCGCACCCGGTGCAGGCATTCCATGGTTGTGGCATTGAAATACAGCAGGCCCGGGCGCGCCGACATTGCCAGACCGTGCATGGCCAGTGCACTGGCCTCTGAAACTTCGGCCAGCGCGGCGAAATCCCGCGCTTGTATCGCGTGACGGGCCAGCGCCAGATCCCCGGGCTGGTTGTTCACCCAGGCGTCATAGAACGGCGACGTTCTGGCGGTACGCTGCATGCCTTCGGTGGAACCGACCGATTTGCGACCGCGGTCGCTGACCGCGATCACCACCTGCAGCGGCCAGTCGCCCGCAGCGGCCAGCGGCTCGGCAATACTGTCGCTTCCATCGGGTCGCGCGCCCCGGTGCATTTCCACGTAGCCGCCGAAGATCGAACGCGCCGCCGAGCCGGAACCGATGCGTGCAAGTTCCGAAAGCCGCGCAGACGACAATCCGAGGCCGTAAGCCTTGTCCGCGGCGGTGACCAGCGCAGCAAAGCCGGAAGCCGACGAGGCCAGTCCGGCGCCGGTGGGAAAGTTGTTGTGGCTGGTCACGCGTGCCCGGACGGTGCTGCCTGCCATTTCCCGCATTCGGGCCAGCAGCGCGGCCACCCGGTCCGAGCCCGGCGCATTGGCGTGGCCGTCGAGCTCGAAGCTGTCGTGCTCCAGGGCCGGGTCGAGCACCACCGAAGTTTGCGTCCAGAGTGCGTCCAGAGTGATCGAAATCGATCCGACATCGGGCAGGTTCAGCGCGGCATCGCGCTTGCCCCAATACTTGACCAGCGCAAAGTTGGCGTGTGCGACGGCCCGGGCACTCCCCGGTTCGACATGCGTATTCATTGGGTTGGCAAGCGTTCCCGGATTCGTTTCGGTTTGCAGATCAAGCCGCACCTGGGCGGCGCAGCGCGGCCGGCAGCTTCGCCGCGCATGCCGCCAGCGTTCGGCGCGCGCGGTACGCGGCCAGTCCCAGAGAAATCAGGCCGCCGACGTCTGTGGGCGATTTTAGCAAGCCGGCAAGCACCCGGCCCGGGCGGGTGCGCGGACCGTCCATGGCGGCAACAGCCGCGGCCGGTACCGACTGTTCGGATCGATCGATAACCACCCGTACCGCAACCATCGGCACACCGGCGCCGGCAGCGACCCGCGCGATCGCGGCGCTTTCCATGTCCACGGCGAACGCACCGGTAGACGCGGCCAGGGCACGCTTTGCGTCCACCGTGGTCATCGGCGAGGCGGCACTGGCAATCCCGCCCCGATGGAGCGGCGCGATCCGGTCGAACGCCAGTGCCAGCCGATCGCTCAATTCGGCATCTGTATCGAAGTGCACAAGCGATTCATCGCAGACTGTCCGCGGCACGACGATATCGCCCGGATCGGCCGGCCCCAGCGCGCCCGCGGTCCCCCAACTGACCAGCACGGATGCACCGCGCGCCAGTGCGCGTTCTGCGCCCGCGCTCGCCGCGTCCGCGCCCGGACCAGTGGTTTCGAGCAAAAGACTGGAATCCTGCGCCCGGCCGACGCTGAATACCGCCGCTTCCCAGTCCAGAGCGACCAGCACCCCGGCATGCGTTACCGCCATGTCCGGCGAGCCGCTGCCAGGGCCCAGAGCGGGAAGTAGCGCGAATAGCCGTGATACTTGAGGTAGAACACGCGTGGAAACCCGGGTGCGGTGAACCAGGGGTCGGGCCAGTCGCCGCGCCCGGACTGGGAGCGCACCAGATATCCGGCGCCGCGCCACACCGCCTGACTGTCGCCCCGACCGACCGCGATCAGACCCAGCATCGCCCAGGCGGTCTGGAAGGCGCGCGAACAACTGCCGGTGCCCGCCAGCACCGGATCGTGATAAGTCTGGTTGCCCTCGCCCCAACCGCCGTCATCGCGCTGGCGGGCCTCCAGCCAGGCCACCGCGCGTATGATCGCGTCGCGATTGCGCTCCACGCCGTCGGCACCCAGCGCGACCAGAGCCGACCAGGTGCCGTAGATGTAGTTGGTGCCCCAGCGGCCGAACCAGCAGCCTTCGGTTTCCTGTTCCGCCAGCAGGTAGTCGCGGGCACGTTTTCTTACGTGCTCGAATCTCGGGTCGTCGAGTAATGCGAACAGTGTCAGGCAACGGGCGGAAACGTCGGCGGTCGGGGGATCGAGCAGCGCGCCGTGATCGGCAAACGGAATCTGGTTGAGATAGTCCGAATCGTTGTCGACATCGAACGAACCGAAACCGCCGTTGCTGCTTTGCATGCCGGCCAGCCAGACGGCGGCGCGTTCGATGACCGGCCGGTAACGTTCCGGATCATGGTATTGCATCGCCCAGGCGACCATCGCGGTGTCGTCCAGATCGGGATAGTGATCGTTGCGGTACTGGAACGCCCACCCGCCGCCGGCCAGCTTCGGACAAGCACCGCGCCAGTCGCCCGGCGCATCGGTGATCTGGCGATCGACCAGCCAATCGAGCCCGCATTGGGCCGCTTCCACGGCGCCCGGTTCGTCGCAGGCATCCAGTGCCAGCGCCGCAAGACCGGTATCCCAGATCGGCGAAACACAGGGCTGGACGTAGGTTCTGCCGGGCTGGTCGACGACCAGCGCGCGCAACGCCTCCCGGGTCTGCTCACGCAACGGGTGATCGTCGGCATAGCCGAGCTCCTTGAGCGCGATCGAAGCGTTGACCATCGCCGGAAAAATCGCGCCCAGCCCATCCAGCCCATTCAAGCGTTCGATGAACCACTTCTCGGCACGCTTGAGCGAATGCCTGTGCAGGGCTTTCGGAATCACCCACTCGGTGCGCCGGCCCAGCGCTTCCAGCCACAGGAACATCCGATTGAGCGGCGAACGAACCTGGAACCAGTCGCGCACCGCTTCCGGGGCTTCGACAAAGCACTCGCGGATGTCCGTGCCGGTGGGATTGGCCGCGCGCGCGCGCAGCGAATAGAGAATGAACAACGGCACCATGACCGTGCGCGACCAGTACGAGACCCGGTCCAGCGAAAAGAAAAACCAGCGCGGCAACAGCATGATCTCGGCCGGAATATACGGTACCGCGGTCCACGGTACCTGCTCGAACCAGGCCAGCAGAATTCGCGTGAACACGTTGGTGCGTTCGGCGCCGCCATGCGCCAGGATCCAGCGTCGGGCGCGCTGCATCGGTTCGGCATCGGGATCGTGACCACTGAGTTTAAGTGCGAAATACGCCTTGACGGTGCATGACAGATCGCCCTCGCCGCCATGAAACAGGGGCCACGAGCCGTCTTCCATCTGGGCCGAAAGCAGAAACGCCGCGATTCTGGACTCCAGCGCGGGATCGCGTTCATCCATGTAGTGCAGGTAGCAGATGTACTCGGCCGGAATCGTGCAGTCGGCCTCGAGTTCGTAGATCCAGTGACCGTCGGCCTGCTGGTCTTCCAGCAACCGCGAGATGCCGCGCCGAAGCGCACTTTCGAGATCACTGTCGCTGTCGCCGTGATGTCTCGAATCGCGCGCTACCGCAGCATCCGGCAGTTCCGCAATTTCGGCTTCAGTCAGGGTGTTCACGCTACCGCTCCCCTTTTTTCGACGGTCTGATTCGAATTCAATTTGCGCTCACCGAGTCGCGCACCTGGTGCTCTTGATGCTCTTCGCGCGCCTCCCATGGAATGGCCGACGCTTTGCGCGAAATCGCGTCAAGGCCAACCGCGACACCCGGATCGGATACCGGCAGGCCCTCGGATGCATTCCGAAACAACATTCGCAACAGCGTATCGCTGCCGGCCATCAGGCCATAATTGCGAACAATGGCCCGGACGTCACTGCGTTCGATCTTGACCTCGTCGCCCGCAGCGAACAGCGGATTCCGGTACACATTGGTCAAAGTCGGCACCGCCATGCCAAGCGCCCACAGACAAAATCGGCGAATCCCCAGGTAGCGGCGCGGAATCAACAACGTGTAGCTCAACGCGTTGCGCAGGTGTCCGTGAGCCACGACCGCCAGCTTCTCGATGCCCGCACGCAGCCGGTCGTCATCCAATTCGGCGATCAGGTCACTGTCGCCCTCCGGGCTCAGGCCGAAGGCCGTACGCGGCAGCCAGCAGACCCCGCGCGCCCGGTCGGCGCGAATATCCTTGAGAATGTTGGTCATCTGCAGGCCCTGCCCGAACGAAGGCGCCAGCCGCATCAACTGGTCGCGCCGCCTGGCGATCGCCCCGGAATAGGCGCAGAACAATTCGGTCAGCATTTCGCCGACCACCCCGGCGACGAAATAGCAATACTCGTCCATGCGCAACTGGCTATCGAGCCCGCGCAAGCCGGCTTGCTGCTGAAATCTGTGCATGCCGAAGCTCATCAGGCCCACGCAGCGGATCAGCGCCTGTCGTTGCGTCGGCCCGAAACTGCGGGTAACCTCGACCACCTTGTCGGTACACGCAACCAATTCGCGCTCGGCCTCGAGGGTCCCGGGCGCAAGCTGCGGTGCGAGCGTTCCGGCAAATCGCTTCGGCGACCGCTTGTCGCGAAGAATATCGATGAAATGCCGGCCGTTGGCGTGCTTCTGGCCAATCGAAAGTGCGGGATCGTCTTCGATGGTATCGGCGATGCGGCACAGCAGGTAGGCATTGGTCACCGGCACGCGCAATGGGCCGGGCAGCGACGGAATGGTCAGCGCAAACGTGCGCGAGACGCCGTCCAGGATCCGGGCCTGGAAATCAAGCGCGGCGTCCAGCGACGCTCCGCTGGCCTGTCGGTCACGGTTCATCGATATCTCCTGCGGGGTCCCTTGCGCATTCATTGTATTGTGATTCATTCCGGCTCCCGTTGCTGACTTCGTCGCAATCGCCCCGGTCCACCCGATCGAATGCCGGCGCCACTACGCAATCGGTCCGATCCGTATCGCATCGTGATTGCCGTTAGTGACCGGCACGACCCGTCACTGCTTTCAGCCCGATTCGTTCGCCACCCGCTCGATAGGAGGGATGGTGAGTACTGCGCCGGGAGCCCCACGCAGACATCGGTGCAAGGATTACAATCTCATCCCTTGTTCATAGGCGGTATTCCAATGATGGATTTCAGCGACAGGGCAAACGACTACATCAAGCGGGTCGAATCCACACTGGATACCTGGCTGCCGAGCGAGCAGACGCCGCCGCAGGCGCTGCACCGGGCGCTACGCTACGCCGTATTCAACGGCGGCAAGCGCATCCGTCCACTGTTGAGTTTTGCCGCCGCCGAAGCGACCCGGGTACCGATTGCCGATGTCGACGCCATGGCTGCCGCGGTCGAGCTGATCCATTGCTACTCGCTGGTGCACGACGACCTGCCGGCAATGGACGACGACGATCTTCGCCGGGGAAAACCCACCGTACACAAGGCATTCGACGAAGCCACCGCGATTCTTGCCGGGGACGCGTTGCTGGCGCTGGCATTCGAGGGAATGGCGCGCGACCATGCCGCTGCCGGGGCAATCGCCGAACTGGCGGCTTCCGCCGGTTCTACCGGCATGGTGGGCGGCCAGGCCATGGATCTGGAATTCGAAGCCACGCGGCCCACCCGCGACTCGCTGGAGACGATGTTCCGGAAAAAGACCGGCGCGTTGATTCGGGCCGCGGTCGTGATGCCGGTGGCCGATCGTGACGAAGACGATCCGGTAAAACAGGCCCTGATCGAATACTCCGAAGCCATCGGACTGGCTTTCCAGATCGTCGACGACCTGCTCGATATCGAGGGTTCCACCGAGGAAATCGGCAAGCCGGCCGGCTCCGACCTGGCCCAGGACAAGGCCACCTGGCCGGCGCTGTTCGGCATACAGGCCGCACGTGAGCACGCCGACCAGCTGATCGACGCAGCGTGGGCGGCGCTGGAGCGTCTGCCGGGCCACACCGACGGTCTGCGCTGGCTCGGCGAGCGCATCGTCAGGCGCAGTTCCTGAGTACACCCGGCCAGTCGCAATCCGGGCGTTGATATTTCATCGACACGCGGGCCGTAGACTTCCGTTCACAAATGTGAATTCCCGCCACTGATCAGGATGCTCCCACAATGAACGAAGAAGCTGTAAATGCGACCATTCTGCTGGTCGAAGACCACGACGACCTCGCAGCCACGGTCGGCGCCTATCTCGAAGGCTGCGGCTACGCGATGGACTACGCCGCCGATGGGTCCATCGCGCTGAACCTGCTCGAGGACAATCTCTACGACATCATCATCCTGGACCTGATGCTGCCCAAGGTGGATGGCATGAAGGTGTGCAGGAAATTGCGCGATCGCGGCGACTCTACGCCCATCCTGATGCTGACCGCACGCGACCAGCTCGACGACAAGCTCGAAGGATTCGACGTCGGCGCCGATGATTACATGGTCAAGCCGTTTGAAATGGAAGAGCTGTCGGCGCGAATCAGCGCCCTGCTCCGCCGCGCCCGCGGCGAAGTCTCCGATGGCGCCATCCGGGTCGCCGACCTGGTGTTCGACCCGCGTACCATGCGGGTCGAGCGTGCAGGGCAGCGGCTGAATCTCTCTCCGACTTCGATCCGGATTCTGCGCATTCTGATGCGCGAATCGCCGCGACTGGTCAGCCGCGAACAGATCGAAAACGAGCTTTGGGGCGACACCCTGCCGGATTCCGACACTCTCAGAAGTCACATGTACAACCTGCGCAAGAGCATAGACCGGCCGTTCGAGAGCAAGCTGTTGCATACGGTGCAGGGGATGGGGTTTAAACTAGCCCACCCCGACGACGCTTAAAAATCGTCCTGGACCGTCGCGAGCGACGCGCTGCGGGCGCCCGGCGGTGCTCGGATTCCTCACGTACTTCCATGTACGCTGCGGATCCTGCGCGCCGGCGGTCACCCGCAGCACGCCGCTCGCAACACTCCAGAACGATTTTTGTCCCGGCAATATTTGTGGGGCAACCGGAAACGTCCGGTGGTGCTCGACATCCTCACGTACTAACTTGTACGCTGCGGTGTCTGCGCTCCAGCGGCCACCCGCAGGCCGCCGCTCGTGACGCTCCAACGCGATTTTCCCCTTATCCGAAATAGTGGCGACCGATGTCCGGCGGTGCTCGGAATCCTCATGTACTTCCATGTACATTGCGGTTCCTGCGCTCCGGCGGCCACCCGCAGCACGCCGCTCGCAACACTCCAGAACGATTTTTTTTCCACAGTGCTTGGGATATCGGTGCGTTTCCACACTACCGCGACACGACGCGCATCAGGCGTCTTATGAGCCCCGAGCCGTCTCGGCAGACTTTCGCTGGAAGGACTGTGTCCTGGCCTTGGGGAAGTTGACCCGGAACACCGTGCCGGAACCCAGTTCGCTTTCGACTTCCAGCGGCCAGCCGAATCGGCGGCATAGTCGGCTGACGATTGCGAGTCCGAGGCCGTAGCCTTCGTTGGAGCGGTCGTGGGCGCGGTAGAAGGGTTCGAAGGCCCGTTCCAGATCCGCTTCGCTCATGCCGCAACCGGTGTCGCGAATCACCACCGAGTGCTCGTCGATGTGCACACTGACTTCGCCTTTCTCGGTGAACGTGATGGCGTTGCGCAGCAGGTTGTGAAAGACAATGCCGAGCACGCGTTCGGGCGCCTCGGCCTCCAGCAGGCAATCGGCGCTCAGGCTGGTCTTGACCTCCGGCTTGTTCAGCGCGCGCTTGACCTGGTCGAACTGTTCGGCAACCAGGTCGTTGAGCACCACCGACGACCAGGCCAGCTTGGATTCCGATTCGCGTGCCAGAATCAGCAACGTCTCGACCAGCGATTCCATGTCGCGAACGGTGCGCGCCATGCGCTCGATGACCTCGTCGCGATTGGGCAGGTCGGGAAACTTCTGCAACAACTCCAGGTTGCCCTTGATCACCGCCAGCGGCGTGCGCAGTTCATGCGAGGCATTGCGGGTGAAATTGCGCTCGCGGGCCACAAACCGCTCCAGCCGGCTGCTGAACTGCTCCAGTGCGTTCATCAGCGCCAGCACTTCCGGATCGGCAGTGTCGATGAATTCATCGAGCTTGAAGGCGTCGAAGTTGCCCTCCTGGAAGTCGAAGCTGCGCACCGCGTCGGCCAGTTGCACGATGGTGGACACTGCGCGCCGGCTCAACAGGTAGCCGACCCAGGTCAGCACGTAGATCAGCAGCAACACGCCGGTAAGCGGCGCGATGCCGAAATAGAACGCCAGGCTGGAGACCTGCATTTCGTCGAATACCAGAATCAGGCGCTTGCCGTCACGCTCGGTCACGTGCACCACCGGATCGCCGCCCGACGAGGACTTGTGCCGGCCGAAACCGGGCTCCACGCCTTCCAGCCACTCCGGCACCGCACGGGATTCGCCGCCGGCGAAATAACCTCTCAGATTGTTGGTATTGGGCAGCGGGAAGGTCGGATCTTTTTCGTAATTGGACCAGAAATGCTCGGCCTCGCCGTTGAGCGCCTCGCGCACCAGGACCTGTTCGACCACGAAGGCCGCGGCATACACGCCCAGCACCGTGGCAATGGAAATGGCCAGAACCTGCAGCACGAAGACCCGGATCAGCTTGGTCTTGATGCTGCCCTTGAAGAAGCGGTTCAGGGCGCTCATGCGCTGGCGCCTCCCGACCGGCTCCGACTTTCGAACAGATAATGTCCAACAATCCACTCGCTTCCGCCGCGAAAGGCGAACAGTTCCTCGCAGGCCATGAAGAACATTCTCCAGCGCTGCAGTTGAATCGATCGGTCGGCCGCAGTGACATCGCAATCGTCTTCACCATCGTCTTCAGCAGCCAGGGCCCGTCGCGCGGCGTCCGGGTCTGCGTCGAGATTATCCAGCCAGGCCCGCGCCGTTTTCGCGTAGTGGCGGCCGTCGACCAGCCAGCGGCGGCGGAATACCAGATCTTGCTGGAAGCACAACAGCGTATCGGCAGCGGGCATCAGTCCGCCGGTAAAGAAGTGCCGACCCATCCAGTTGTCCTCGCCCTGTGCTTCGAACGGATACATCAACACACGGTGACAGAAGATGTGCACGAACAGCAACCCGCCGGGTTTCAACCAGCGCGAGATATTAGCCATCAGCCGGCGGTAGTTGCGAATATGCTCGAACATCTCCACCGATACCACCCGGTCGAACCCGGGATCGACCTCCAGCCGGTTGACGTCGCAGGTCAGCACCTCGATGTTGTCCAGACCGCGGCGTGCGGCCTGGGCCATGATGTATTCGCGCTGCGAGGCCGAATTGGATATCGCGGTAATGCGGCTGCGCGGAAAGCGCTCGCCCATCCAGAGGGTCAGCGAGCCCCAGCCGCAGCCCAGCTCCAGAACCCGTTGCCCGTCCGCCAGCCGGGTGCGCTCGGCGGTTACCGCCAGCATCCGTTCTTCGGCCTGGTCCAGGCTGGAAACGCCCGGCTCCCAAAGCGCCGACGAATACTTCAGGTGCGGGCCGAGAACGTGCCGGTAGAACGCAGCAGGCACTTCGTAATGCTGCTCGTTGGCCGCCTCGGTCTCGATCGCGATCTCGGACCGGGCCAGCGTCTCGATGCGGCTGGCAAAGATTTCGGACTGACGCTCGGGGTCTGCTGCGTATTCGTCGCGCAGGCGCTTTTCGAGCAGGCGACGGATTGCAATCCGGATCAACCAGTCGGGCAGGTTTCCGCGTTCGGCAAGGTCGATGGCGCCCATCAGCGTGTTGCCTCTGCCGGACGCGCGTGCGGGCTTTCATGTTGAGGATGCAGACCGGCTTGCCGGAACAGCAGCCCCACGACCAGTCCCCATACCGGCCCTGTGCATGCGATCACCAGCCACGCCGGCGCCAGCCAGGTCACCGCGCCGAACCCGGCCGCGACGCTGTAGGACAGCGGCGAGCCGATCGCCGCCAGCACCATGAACAAGCGCCAGCGACTGCGGAACACCGCCAGCGAATGGTTTACGGTCAGGCCCAGCGCGACCCACAGCAGCAACAGCCAGGCCGGGATGACTTCCGGTACCGGCCAGGCACTGGCGTATTCAACGATACCGCTGCGTACCCAGAGCGTATCCAGGACCAGACCGGTCGCGACGAATACAGCAACGACGAACGGGTCGCGCCGGTGCATGCGTGTCGGGTAAAGCTGCCAGAGCGCGAACAGGCCCACCACCAGAAAACCCGGCCACAGCAGTCCGTGGGCCGCACCGATCACGCAAGCCGGCCAACTGGCCTGGAAGAATGCCTGGTTGATCCAGAAATCGCGCGTGCTCATACAGGTCCCTTGCGGTAGCCGGGCGCGGCCATCAACAGGTGCACATCGCTGATCGCACGCTCGCGGAAGCCGCCTTCGCAATAGGCCAGGTAAAACCGCCAGCGCCGGCGGAAGGTCTCGTCGAAGCCCATCCGGGCCAGCGCGTCCCATTCGGCCTCGAAGCGTTCGCGCCAGTGCTTGAGGGTCAGGGCGTAACTTTCGCCGAAGTCGAACAACTCGATCAGCGCCAGATCGGTCGCCCGTCCCATCGCGCCGGTAATCGCGCCGACCGACGGGATGAAGCTGCCCGGAAAAATATAGCGCTTGATGAAATCGACGCTGTTCAGGGCGCTTTCGTAGCGGCAATCCTCGATGGTGATCGCCTGGATCAGCGCCAGTCCATCCGGAGCCAGCCGATCGCGCACCGTCTGGAGGTAGGTCTCCAGGAAATCCGCGCCCACGGCTTCGATCATCTCGACTGAAACCACCTTGTCGTAGGTGCCCTCGAGTTCGCGGTAATCGGACATCAGCACTTCGACCCGGTCTTCCAGCCCGGCAGCACGCACCCCTTCGCGGGCCTGGCGGTATTGTTCGGCAGAAATGGTGGTGGTCGTGACTCTGCAGCCGGTGCGCTGGGCCATGAATACGGCCAGCCCGCCCCAGCCGGTGCCGATTTCGAGAAGATGATCGTCCGGCCGGAGCCGCAGGCGGTCCGCGATCCGCTCAAGCTTGTGTTCCTGCGCCCGATCCAGCGTCTCGTCCGGGGTGGTGAACAGCGCCGAGGAATACTGCATGCGGTCGTCCAGCCAGCGGGCGAAGAAATCATTGCCCAGGTCGTAATGCACGGCGATATTTCTGCGGCTGCCGGGAATGGTGTTGCGCGCCAGACGATGCAGACCGCGCAGCAACCATCCGTAAATGCGCGCACTGCCCTGCTCCATCCGGTCCATGACGGCCCGATTGGCCGCCAGCACGCGGATCACCGCGACCAGGTCCGGCGAATCCCACAGCCCGGCAACGTAGGCCTCGCCCGCGCCGACGCTGCCGCCGGTGGCAAGCATGCGCCAGAATGCGCCCGAATGCACTTCCACCCGCGCGACGGGGCCGCCGCGGCCCTGGAGGACCCGCTCGCCGTCGGCGTCCAGGATCACGATGCATCCGGATTCCAGGCCCTTGAAGCGCGACAGCACGCCCCGCCGGCAGAGCCGGTCGAGTTGCGAAAGGCTTGCCGATTCGGAAAACGCGGCAGTTTCTGATCGTTCGATAGACATGTTTCTCACGACTTTCGGGATCCGGGCGCCCGAACGCGATCCGGATGAGTGAACAGTGGGATGCGCTTGAGCCAGAGCCTGAAGGCCTGCCAGTAGATACCCGACACGACGCGAAGCGTCATCAGCGGAAACACCAGCGGCATGCGCGTCATTTTCGACGGCGTCATTGCTTCCAGCGCAAGGCGCATCCCCACCGACATACATTCTGTGCCGCCGCGCATGACCCGCATGTGAACGTCCAGGCGGTCGTCGACGTAATGGAATCGCCAGTCGTAGCGCATGTCCATGGGCAGAAACGGCGATACGTGGAATTGCTTGTCGAACTCGAAGCGGAAATCGGGCCCGTGCTGGTCACGCGCGTCGAGCACGTAGCCATGGCGTTCGTTCCAAGGCGTATTGTGGACTTCGGCCACGATGGCCTGGAGAACGCCGTCCGAATGCTCGCAGAAGTAGAAGGTGACCGGATTGAAGCACACGCCCCACTGGCGCAGGTGGGTGAGCATGCGCACCCTGCCGTCGGGCCGGAACCGGAGGACGCGCTGGACCCTGTCACGGACCGCCTCCCCCAGCGGCCGGTCGTGCGGCGCCATGAAGTCGCTTCGGCGATACGTCACGAGATTCGGCCGCTGGACGGACCACAGCCGCGAACCGGCAAACGTCGAGACGATATCGTCGACATCCAGCAGGCTCAGCCACATTCGGTAGCCGAACGCGTGCGACCTCGGCGACGTCCGCCGATGCCAGACGCGGCCGGTGGCGATTCGGTCATGCCGCATCGCGAACCCGATTCCGTGCAATGCCGTCGACCACCGTGGCCGCCGAACGCACTGCATCCTCATGGAAGCCCCAGCCCTGCCAGGCGCCACAGAACCAGAGGCGATCGGCACCGTTGATTTCATCCAGGCGAAGCTGCGCGGCGCGCGAAGCGGGCGTATAGATGGGATGGCGATAGCAGCGCCGAACCAGGATCCGATCCGGATCGATGCGGTCGGTCTGGTTCAGGGAGACGATATACGGCGTGGTGCCGGCGATGTTCTGCAAGCTGTTCATGTAATACGAGATGCCGGCGGTTTCCGGCGCATCACGATCGCGCCGGACGTTCCAGCTCGCCCAGGCCCTGCGGTTCGAAGGCAAGCGCCCGGTATCGGTATGCAGCACGGTATCGTTGGGCCGGTAGCCGAATGCGCCCAACAGTTCTTGTTCCGGATGACTCGGTGCCTCGATCAGCGCCAGGGCCTGGTCTGCATGGCAAGCGAGCACCACCCGATCCACGGTGGTTTCGAAATCCGCACCGACCACCTTGACCCCGCCGGCGGCAAGTCGCTGTACGCGCCGTACATCGCAGCGCGTTTGCACCCTGCCCTGGAACCGCACCAGCGCCGCCTCGACGTAGCGCCGGCTTCCGCCGCTGACGGTGCGCCAGACCGGTCGGCCCGACGCCTGCAGCATGTCGTGATTGCGCATGAATTCCAGCAGGTACTTGATCGGAAATTCGAGAATGGTCCGGTCCGGCGAGGACCACAATGCCGCGGCCATGGGAATCAGGTGATCGCGCGCGAAGGCCTCGCCCAATGTGCCGGCCGCCAGCCACTGGCCCAGCGTGATTCGCTCATCCAGCCGCTCAAGCAACAGCGGCGCCTGACGATAGAAACGCAGAATGTCGCGCACCATGCCGATAAAGGCCGGCCGAAACAGGTTTTTGCGCTGGCAGAACAACCCGTTCAGGCTGGCGGCGTTGTATTCCAGTCCGCTGATGGCGCAGTGCACGCCAAAGCTCATGTCGCCGGGCTGGCTCTGAACGCCGAGTTCCTCCAGCCAGGCCGAAAACAGCGGGTAGTTGGGCGGGTTGAACACAATGAAGCCGGTATCCACCGCCACCGGTCCGGTTTCGGCATCGATTACATGAGTGTCGGTGTGCCCGCCGACCCGGCCATTGCGCTCCATCAGGATCACGTCGTGCCGCTCGGCCAGGCGGAAGGCTGCGTAAAGGCCGGCCACGCCGCCGCCGATGACCGCGATGCGCATCAGCCGGCCACCCTGCGGTAGTCGAGAAAACCTTCCGGCACCGGCTTGAGGTCGTGGACCAACCCCACCCGGGACATTGCCTTGAGGACGAGGTAGCTGATATCGAGTTCCCACCAGTAAAAACCCTGGCGCGCCGAACCCGGAAAATGATGATGGTTGTTGTGCCAGCCTTCGCCAAGGGTCAATACCGCCAGCCACGGATTGTTGCGCGAACGATCGGGCGTTTCGAAACGCCTGGAGCCGAAGCGATGGGCCAGCGAATTGATCGTCAGCGTGACGTGAATCAGGACGACCGTGGAGACGAAATAGCCCCACACCAGCAACTGCGCCCCGGATGTGCCCAGGCCCGGCGCGATCCGCTCAAGCAAGTGGCCCAGCCCGAACATGCCGGCGGCATAGACCAAGGGAACCACCACATCGAACCGGTCCAGCCAGCGCAGTTCCGGAAACCGTACAAGGTCGGGAATCTGCGACCATTCGGTAGCAAAGTGCGAGCGGCTGAGAAACCAGCCCATATGGCTCCACAACAGGCCCTTGCGCGGGGTGTGCGGATCACCGTTGCGATCGGCCCGCTTGTGATGCCGGCGGTGATGCGCCGCCCACCACAATGGCCCGCGCTGGGTGGCGCTGGCGCCTATGAGCGCGAAAATGAACTGGACCGGCCGGGACGTTCTGAACGCGCGATGCGCGAAATAGCGGTGATAGAACGCGGTGATCGCGAACATCCGCAGCGCATAGCTGGCCACGCACACGGCGACCGCCACCGGCGATATGCCGACCCAGACGACCGCCACGCACGCCAGGTGCAGCGCAATAAAGGGGATGACCCGGGCCAGATCGACCCGATGCCCGCCACCGGCCAGATTACTGGCCCCGGCCGCCTGGCTGGTATCGAACCAGGCGGCCAGCGATCGAAGCAGATTCACGGTTGAGGAAGTATCCGGAAATGGTAATGGCGCCGATGATTGCCTGTCGCGGTGAACCTGCCGTGAAGCCGCGGCGCAATACGCTCACCCCGGCTTGACACTTGAAGACAACAATAGCCGGATGCAAAAAATTCCCTTGAATGTTGTGCTTGCGATTGTCCTGGCGATTGTCCTCGCCATCGCGGCCGCGCTGGCCTGGCTCGCGACCCGTCCGGCGGCGCCAAAGCCATTTGCCGCCGACTACCATCGCGCCCTGGAGCGATACCCGGGCAGCGATGCCGCCATTGATCAAGGGTTGGAACGCTTCGCGCAAGTGTATGCCGACCTCACCCACGCCGAAATCGGCGAGCGCGTCGCATCGCTGTATGCAGACGCCATGTATTTCAACGATTCGCTCCAGACGTTCACATCGCGCGAACCGCTGATCGAATACATGCAGTCCACTGCCGAAGCACTCGAACAAAGCACGGTGGTGATCAATCAGGTGATGCGCGACGGCAACGACGTATTCGTGCGCTGGACAATGACCTTCGACGCCACCGCCATGGGCCGGCCGATCGTGTCGGAATCGGTGGGCATGACCCACCTGCGTTTCGACCGCGAGGGCCGCATTCTGGTCCACCAGGATTTCTGGGACTCCGCCGCCGGCCTGTATCGCAACCTTCCCGTCGTGGGCTACGCGCTCAAACAAGTCGACAAGCGCATGACCAAATAATTCGGCCTACTTTATCGCGTATTCAATAAAGACTTGCAAAGCGTAACCGCAGATTACGCAGATGGCCGCAGATTCATGAACCCAAGGAAAATTCTCTTTGTTCTTGATGCCCGGCTACTAACATTCCACGTTGTATCAGCGCACAGTTCGCAATAAACATTCGTATAAGCAGTAATCTGCGAGAATCTGCGTAATCTGCGGTTCCCGGGTTTTCCATCGCCCGGGCCGCCGCGACGGAGACCCGGGGCGTGCGTTGGGTCAGATCAGCGACCAGAGACTGCTGAAATCGTGCACCTGCATTTCGGCCACGGCTTCGGCATCGCCCATGGTCTCGATAATGGCGTTTGCCTGACGCGCACCGAACTGCCCGCGCACCGCGCGCTCGAACTTGTCTTCGAGCAGCGGTATGCCCTCTTCGCGGCGCCGCCGGTGGCCCACCGGATAATCGATGCTGATCTTCTCCGACTCGCTGCCGTCGGTAAAGAACACCTGCACCGAGTTGCCGATGGCCCGCTTTTCGGCGTCGAAATATTCCTCGGTAAAGCGCGGGTTTTCGGCCACCTTCATCTTGTCACGCAACGCATCGATACGCGGATCGGCCGCAACCTGGTCGGAATACGACTCGGCGGTCAACTCACCGAAGATCAGCGGCACCGCCACCATGTACTGGATGCAATGATCGCGGTCGGCATAGTTGTTCAGCGGACCGGTCTTGTCGATGATGCGGCAGCCGGCTTCCTGGGTCTCGATCTCGATGCGTTCGATGTCGTCGAGCCGGTCGCGCACTTCCGGATGCAGCTTCATCGCACACTCGACCGCGGTCTGGGCGTGGAACTCGGCCGGGAATGCAATCTTGAACAGCACATTTTCCATGACGTAGCTGCCCAATTCCCGTTCCAGCTCCAGCGTCTGGCCCTTGAACAACACGTCCTGGAAGCCCCAGCCTTTGGCCGTCAGCGCTGACGGGTAGCCGATCTCGCCCTTGAGCGTGAGCAGCGCAAGCTGTACCGCGCGGCGGCACGCATCGCCGGCCGCCCAGCTCTTGCGCGGTCCGGTGTTGGGCGCATGCCGGTAGGTACGCAGCGCGCCGCCGTCGATCCAGGCCTGGCTGACGGCGTTGACCACGTCGTCGCGCGAGCCGCCCAGCATGCGCGTGACAACGGCCGTGGAGGCCACCCGCACCAACAACACGTGATCCAGCCCGACGCGATTGAACGAGTTCTTCAGCGCCAGCACGCCCTGGATCTCGTGCGCCTTGACCATGGCCACCAGGATCTCTTGCACCGAAAGCGGCTCCAGCCCCTCGGCCACGTCGCTGCGCGCAATGTAATCGGCCACGGCCAGAATCGCGCCCAGGTTGTCCGACGGATGGCCCCACTCGGCGGCCAGCCAGGTGTCGTTGAAATCCAGGTAGCGCACCAGCACGCCGATATTGAACGCGCCCTGCACCGGGTCGAGCTCGAAATGCGTGCCCGGCACGCGCGCCCCGCCGGGCAGATCGGCGCCCGGCACCACCGGCCCCAGCAGTTTCACGCACTCGGGAAAACGCAGTGCCAACAGGGCACAGGCCAGCGAATCCTTCAGGCAGTAATGCGCGGTCTCCAGCGCGAGGTCGGAATCGATCTCGGTGTCGCAGACATAGTCGGCAATCTGCTGGATCAAGTCATCGGGCTCGGGGCGCTTGGCGGCGCGGATATCGGGTGCGGACATGTTCGGGCTTCCTGTCGGGTTGCGAGATGGAACTGCGGCGGTGAAATACGCTAAACCGGGTATTTTATCAGCCCGGGGCCCGCCGGCTAGCGGCCAAAACGCCCAGCGCAGTCACCGTGACCAGAATCAGCACCATGCCGAACACCTGCAGGCCTGTCAGACGCTCGTTCAGGAGCGCAACGCCGAACAGCGAGGCCGTCACGGGTTCGATCATGGCCACCAACGCGGCGATGGCCGGCGCGGTCGCGTTCAGCCCGACCACATAGAGCACGAACGACACGCCCGCCCCCAAAACGCCCAGCGCCGCGAACATCAGCCAATCGGGCGAGCCCGGAACCGATGCGGCCTGGCCCATGTCGTTGAGCAACAACAACACGACCACGAATACCGCGAATGCGACCACGAGGATCGCCTGCGGACTGCCGTGCGGGGCCGCGTATTTGAACCCGAAGATGAACAGCGCATACGACATCCCGGCCAGCAGCCCGGCGCCGATGCCGGCCGGCGTCACGACGTCGGCTTCGACATCGTAAACACGGGTCAGCAGGACGATGCCGAACATGACCGCTACAATCGCCGCCAGCTTCAACGAAGTGATGCGTTCCAGCCCGAGCAGGAACGAAACCACGAAAACGAACACCGGCGCGGAATACATCAAGGTCGCCGCGACCGCAACACTCCCTTCCGCGATGCTCAGGAAATAGAACGTGAAATTGCCGGCCACGCCCAGCCCGGCGACCGCCGACCAGAACCACAGCCGGCGATCTCCCAGCCCGCTGCCTCGGGAATCCCACGCCAGCCAGGCCGCAACGAACAACAACCCGACCGCGCCCCGGTACAGCGAAACCACCAGCGCATCCCAGCCCCCGGCGATCAGCAAAGCGCCGATACCCCCCGAAATCCCCCAGCAAAGCGCCGCCAGCGCCACCAGGTACGGGCTCATGCGTTTCAGATATGGTCCTGGAATGGGGATGATTTCCAAATCCTCGGGGCCGCCCGCCCGGAAAAGCACGCATTCAGGATAGCGCGCTCAGGGGATCCATGAACAACCCTGACTGCGCGCGTTCCCCGCGGGCCGGCTGCAGGCATGCAGACTTGGGGAAATCAGGGACTTGCGTAGCCCGGGTAAGCAAAGCGCACCCGGGAGAGTCCAATCCCATGGAGCCAATTGTCAGGAAAATTGTTAGAACAAATTGCTAGAACAAATTTTTAGAGCAATCGGCAACAAATGTTCCGGTTGCAATTGACGGCAACCGCGGCTCGAAGTATTATCTTCTGACATTTAGTATTACATGACGGTCACGGCCATGAACAACATTTCCGTCAAGATCGACGAGAATCTCCGGAAAAAGCTGACCCTGACGGCCCGCAAAACACGAATCAGCCAGTCGGAACTGATCCGACGCGCGTTGACCCATTATCTCGATCAGCAAACTTCATCCGGGGAATTCCAATCGGCCGCGGATCTGGCGGGTGATCTCGCCGGTTGCGTTGCCGGCGGACCAGCCGATCTGGCTGAAAATCCGGAATATCTGGACGATTTCGGTCGCTGATGAAGCCCGTTGTCCTGCTCGACACAGGTCCCCTGGTCGCATTCCTGCACGCCGGCGACAACCATCATCGCTGGGCACGCGAACAGTTCAGCCAATTCGAAGCACCGCTGCTTACCTGCGAGGCAGTCATCGCCGAAAGCTGTCACCTGCTGCGAAGGATTTCGGACGCACCGAATCGGGTGCTGCAAATGATCGAGCGCGGCAGCATCCGGATCGACCTCTCCCTGCAACAGGAAAACTCAGCCATCGCCGAGTTGCTTCGGCGCTACCGTGACAGACCCGCTTCACTGGCCGATATCTGTCTGGTTCGCATGAGCAAAATCCACAACCCGTCAATCGTGCTGACCCTCGACTCGGACTTTCATGTCTATCGACGACTGGGACGCAAAACGATCCCCGTACTGCATCCACATGACTCCTGAGCCGGTCGACGCCCTTGGCGCGAGGCGCATTGTCGACGCGCCGGCTGCCGCCATGGACACTTACCGAAACCGTGAACTTCTGTATCCCGGGTAAGCGAAGGTTCAGCAAGCTCTGGGTCGCGATTCGCAGAGGCTTAACCGCGCCATTCAAACTGCAGCAACTCGTCCACTGCCATTCCGTCTTCCATTCTCCCCCTGCCCCCGTCGGCACGGTAAATTCGGACCCGATTTCCAGTTCGTTCTTCCGACTCTGCAGTTCAACGCAAAAAACGGTCGGGGGGGGGGGGG
>JBBDSL010000003.1:0-8737 GCA_040904965.1 Wenzhouxiangellaceae bacterium | reverse complement strand
GTTTCCAGCCCGGGGCCACCCGACCGTTTTTGAATTGAGAATCATTCTCACAGCGCTGGCCTCGCTCATCCGCCGGCGCGCCAGGACGTGGGGAATCTGCAGGTCTCGGAATAGGCCGCCGCTGGGCCTGCCTGGGGTTTCTTTTGACAATGAGCCACGTTGTAGCTACACTGAGCTACGTTGATAAACGAGATATAGCATGAGTGGCAAGACCGTCGTCCGTGCACGAATCGACAGCGAAACGAAGGAACAGGCCACCAAGGCGCTGGCGGAAATGGGCCTCTCCGTTTCCGACTACATACGCATGGCCCTGGTCCGCGTTGCGCACGACAAGGCCGTGCCCTTTCAGGTAAAAGTTCCCAATACGCTGACAGCGGAGACCTTTCGCAAGAGCGAACGTGGTGAAGACGTGCACACCGCCAGAGATGCCGATGACCTGTTCGACCAATTGGGTATCTGAGTGAGGAGACCCAGTTACTCGGGTCAATTCCGGCGCGATGTCAAACGCGCCAAAAAGAGAGGAAAGGACATGACGAAACTTCGTCTTGTCCTGAAAATGCTGATCGACGGTGCCCAGCTACCCGCCCGCCTCAATGACCATCCCTTGAAAGGCAATTGGAAAGGCTGGCGCGATTTACATATCGAGCCGGACTGGCTGCTGCTCTACAAGGCCACGCCCACAGCAGTTCGTTTCGAGCGCACCGGCACTCACGCTGATCTCTTCAGGCAATAATTGAGAACCTTGGGGTCACACAGCAAGGCTGGGACAGCCCGGCCAGAGCTGGACTAAACCCGGATCCGGGTCAAAATCGGCGTGGAGCCAGCCCATACCAGCGAGACTCATCGACTTTGCAGTAAAACCGACAGGCGCGCTACGCAACGCGGGTGCCCGCCAAGAAGCAAACCGACTTGTTTGCAAATATAAAGAACCCCTCAACGGCCTGTTCAACAACCGGATCAGGTCGTGGCTCGATGCGCTCGCACGACCTATCCTAATTCGTTATATGCCATTTTCATTCCTAATTCGCCGATACTCTTCAGCAGCGTCATCATCAACAACAACCTTTACCGACTCGGCCCAGTGCGCGTTTGAACCTTCCTTCTTAACACCAGAAACCCAATACTCTCCACCTGTGTTTTCCTCAAAGTAATTTCCGCGAACTCCGCCACCTTTAGCTCTTTTCAAAGATCTTCCGCGATAATAAACGGTACGGCCTGACTTAGAGAACCCAACCCAGCCGATTCGCGCTACAGCGCCATCGATGTCTCCATCTTTATTCTCGACATACATTACCCGCCGAGTTTCGCCTTTAGTAAGCTGGTTAGTCTTCATGTTTAGTCATGGATGTCCGGGTCCGTGGCTCCGGAAAGTTCACCGGTCACCGCAAGTTGACCAAGAAGGGCGTCAGCGAGTATCGGCGACTGATTTTCAATGCGGCCAGAGCCGCCGGGCGTTTCAGTTTCAAACCTTACCTGGAGCGATTCAGGGATCACGGAATGAAATCCACCGAAGCCTATATTGCTCTGGGACGCAAGCTGATCCGGATCGCGTTCGCTCTGATGAAAAACCGCAAGCAGATCGATCCAAATCGGCTCAAAATCGCTTGACTTCCAACATAGAATCTTATTCGTTAGGTGTCGCCGGATTCAGCGGTAAGCCTCTTCTCGCGCAGAGTAATTGGAAGACCGATGCACATAAAGGTGAACCATACAATATATATTGGCATCCAGACTCCCAGACTTGCGTTGCCTGTTACTAAAGCCAGGGCCATGTGCAAAAGCCCTGTGCAGGCAAACCCTACCGATCCGATTATATAAAAGGGGTGCATTTTCTTCATAGAACGGTCCTTTACCAAAGTTCAGATACAGAGAATAGCCGGGTTAATAACCACTCCGCCCACGCGTATCGGCTCAACTGATTCTGTTGGAAAGATACTGCAAATGATCTTCCATTCCAAACCCTTTGCTTCTCTGGCCTTGACTCGATGAATAAGACGTCGAGTCCGATTTAGAGTCGTACTTTTGTATCGCGACCGTGGATCGCGGTTGTGGATTCTTGTGAAAGCCGCGCGATCCTTGGGCCGGTCCATCTTCTATTTCTGCTCGATCAATTCTTCGAGATCAAGCAGCCGCAAGGAATGGAAGAAGGCGATTCGGGAGTCCAGTTCCGCGAGTCGCTGCTCGGGGGAAAGTTCGGCAAACCATCTCAGCAGGGAGAGGTCATGCCCGGATTCGGAATGCGTCGTCGATGAAGCTTCAGTCATGCGCTAATTGTATACGGTCGGGACCGTGCGCACGCCGTGGCCGCCGTCATGGACCAGACGGGGTCGGAGAACGCAGAGTCTGGTCGTGTTTCTTGCATATCGCTACGAGTTCCATTTGATATCACGCCCTTGCCCCCTTCCTCGGCTGAACGTCCCGGGCGATTTCGGCAGCTTCTTCGCTGGCCTCGAATTCTTTAAGGTCATACTGGATCTGAAGATTCATCCAGAATTGCGGTGCCGTGCTGAAATAGCGCGCCAGCCGCTCGGCGGTGTCCGGTGTGATCCGACGCCGTTCGCGCACGATTTCGTTCATGCGTGTGGCATCCACGCGCAGTGCCTTGGCCAGGGCGTTTACGCTCATGTCCAACGGCGCCAGGTATTCTTCGCGCAGGATTTCGCCCGGGTGAATCGGGCGCATTCCGTTGCCTGTGGTAAGCATGCCTGTATTCCTTCGAGAGTCCATTCTTCGATCCACTTTGTGATTCCGGGTCGCCATTTAGTGATAGTCAATGATTTCGGCGTTGTGCGCCTCGTTACCGGCTTCATCCCAGTCAAATACCAGCCGCCATTGATCGTTGATGCGGATGGACCATTGCCCATTTCGATCGCCCTTCAGTTTCTCCAATCGGTTGCCGGGTGGAGATTCGAGGTCGCGTATCGACGTGGCGGTATCGAGGATGGCCAGCTTTCGTTCAGCCGCGGCCTGGAACGAGCGAAACTTCCGGTGACACTTCGTGCCCTCGAACAACTCCTTGCTGGCCTTGTCCGCGAATGTCTTGATCACTCGCAAAGTTTATAGCGTGTAACGCTAAACGTCAAGCGTCAAGAGGTTCGGGTTAACCCCGCCTTATTCACCACCCTTCCTACTTCGGCGCCGGCTGACCCCGCGCGACAGAAGGGTGGTGAATTTCGAGACTCTGGCGGTCGTATGCACGCCGTATCCGCCTCGGTGGTCCAGACGGGGGGGGGGTGGCGGCAGAGTCCCGTGACCGTCCTCATCTGGGCCTTTTGGCCCTTGTGGATCGTCTTGGCCTGATCCAGAATTTCCCCTCCGTATTCGGAATCGCCAATCAATGCACGCTTCAATTTCAGACAAGCCGCTGGCCGCACGATGGGTCGAGCGCCTGGCTCACCCGGGCTTCCTGGCCATGGGAATCGGCTGCTGGTGGTGGATGGATGGCCACGAACTGGCTCTGGTGCCGGCGCTGGCGCTGACCCTGCTCGGGGCCAGCCTGCTGGAACGCTGGCTTCCGGCCCGGCCGGACTGGCGTCAATCCGGTGGTGAGCGGATGCGCCTGGCGGGCTTGTATCTGCTGACCTTCGTGCTGCTGGGGGCGATGTCCCAGGCCTATGGCGCGCTTTTGCAACCGGCCTTTCAACCGCTACGCGAAGACTTGGGTACCCGGATCTGGCCTGACGCATGGCCGTTGTTGGCCCAGGGCCTGATCCTTTTCTTTGCCTCGGACTTCATCTATTACTGGATTCATCGGGCCATCCACAGCTCCGCGGTGCTCTGGCGCTTGAGCGGCCACGGCTTGCACCATGCCTTCCACAACCTGCACGCGATCAACGTCAACGCCACCCATCCTTTCGAGATCGTGTTCCTGGCCTTGCCGATGGTGATGCTGGCCGCCCTGTTCGGCGCCTCGTCGGCAGCCGTCAGTCTGGCCTTCGTGCTGCTGGCCTGCAATGCCACCCTGGCCCACGCCAACGTGAGCATGAATACACCGGTGCTGGCCTGGTTGTTTACTCACAGCAACCACCACCGGCGCCATCATTCGATGGAATTCAAGACCAGCAACACCAACTACGCCTGTAACGCGATCCTCTGGGACCGGGTCTTTGGCACCTACTCCGAGGCACCGGTGCAGCAGACCGGGATCGGACCTGTCCAGCCAAGGATCAGGGACATGTTCCTGCTGCCTTTCCGCGAGCCCGAGCAGGTCGATACGATCGCAAAGCGACGCAAGAACACGTCCAGCGACGCCGGCTAGTGGTCCTTCAACCTGATAAATTAGGATTCAGTTGGTCTGTCAGCGTTCAGGGCAAGGCGCGGCTCGCAGTGAATGGCCGTAGCCCTTTACAAGAGCCGGAACGCTGCCATGGACGCTGACAGGCCAACCCTTCGGGCGCTCCTGTGGCGCTCCGCCGCAGCGTTCCCGTGCTTGGCAAGGGCGATGGCCATTGACTGCGCACGGCGCCTTGCCGCGAAACGCCACAGGAACGCTGAATCCTAATTTATCAGGTTGAAGGACCACTAGGGCATTTCAGCATTTGTTGACTTCCTGGAGCGATCGCTGCACGTCATCACTAAACGCTTGTATCTCATCTTCCGTCAGCAAGTCGTATTTGTGCATAAGCATCAAACACAGTACCGCTGTAGAACGCCGGAAATCGTCAAAAGCCTTCGCCATGTCCTTGTCTTTGTCGTGAATGTACCCGTAGAGCGTCCCATACCTTTCATGGGCGGTTTGCGTTTCGTCTCGACAAATACGTTCACATTCCTCCAGCACTCGTCGACAATACCGGTCCAGGGCCTTTTCTCTGACCTTCTTGAATACTTTCCAGTCCGACTCAGCTATGCGCATTGCGGTGTTCTCGACGTCCAATAGAAACCAGACCGTCTAGGCTCGGATGGCTTCGACTCGCAAGTGGCCATCGTGGATGCATTTTCGTGATGCCGAAGCGGAAGGATGCGCCAGGTACGGGTCCATTCCACCTGCATCGCGAAAACGCGGGTAACGCATTTGATCGACAGTCATCAAAAAATATTCGGCGACTTGCTCGTCGTAACGACCTCTCGGAGAAGGGAACAATCCGCATCTGCCCCATAATCGCAAACCGGCGGGCGAACAGGACACGCGGTCGCCCTGCCCTACATCCGCGACGATCGCTCATGAATAATCCGGGCTAATGTAAGTCAGCCTGATAGTCAACTCCGAAGCGCTCCGCCAAATTTGCAAGGCGTTTGTCGAGCGTCCATAGCTTGGTGCCCGGGGTAATCAGCGTGGACGCAAGTAACACCATGTCCACCAAACCACAGCCAAGACCATACAGTTTTTCACGTTCGATAAAGTCCATCACCTCCCTGAAACTCGCTTGCTTGCTTGGCCGTAGCAACCCGATGTCGCCAAGTGTTTGAGTGCGTGGAGCGGGAGGCGTACCGCAGGCAAGCTCAACCAGAACCATAGGGTGAGTCATCGCCAAGTCTGCCTCGGTCAGTTCGATCAGGGCATCGTTGCCGTTCTTGAAGTGATCCACCCACACCGAAGTATCGATCAGCACACTCATTTCGCCGCAGGCTTACCTCGGCGGCGCGGTATTTCCTGCATTTCAGGCATCGTACCGCCCAGGGCTGCAAGGCGTTTTGCTGCTTGCACCCGCACGAACGTTTCAACGGCTTCCCGAAAGAGGTCCGCTTTGTCCATGTTGGGACCCGCCATTTCCAGGGCCTTTTGGTAGAGGCTATCGTCAATAGTGACGGTGGTGCGCATATCGAACTCTCCGATTCAACTTATGATGCGATAGTGCATCACTTTGCGCATCATTGCAAGCAGGAGCGGTTGGAGGTAAATGCCATGAAATCCGCCAGCGACTACCGTGACCCGACCACCGTGGCAGGTTCAGCCCTGCGACGCCTTTTCCCGCCCGGCCCAGGCGATTACCAGTGCCAGGAAGAACGGAATCAACCGCTCCGCTGCATCCCCCGGCGCGTTCGCCGCCTGACTCAGCGCAACGGTGAGCCCGAATCCGGTCAGCATTGCTGCCAGCCGAAAGCCGGGCTTCACCCCGCCGAAAATCAACAACACGATCAACAGCGGCCCAAATGCATTGCCCAGACCCTGCCAGGCGAACAGCACGCGCTCGAAGATGGTGGCCGGGAAGAACAGCGCCAGCACCACCGCGGCGATGCCGATGAGCACAATGACCAGCCGATCCGCTGCAAGAGAGAAGTTGCCGCCCCTGAGGTCGTGGCTGACGGCGCTGCCGGCGACCAGCAACTGGCTGTCCGAGGTCGACATGATGGCGGCCAGCACGCCGCCGGCGATCAGCCCGCCCAGCACCGCCGGCAGCAGCTCTGCGCTGAGCAGCAGCAGCGCCGATTCGCCGTCGCCGATTTCCGGCATCAGCACACGCGCCGACCAGCCCAGGATCACCATGCCGGTGTAGATGACCGCGGCCCAGGAAAGCGCGATGGCGCGGGCGAACGGGATCGATTCGGGCCTTTCCAGCGCCATGAAGCGGTTGACCACGTGCGGCTGGCCCGGGTAGCCCAGGCCGATGCCGAACAGCCCGGCGACGAACACGAGGGCCATCAACAGCCCGGGCTGGTCGACAATGCGAATCAACGAAGGATCGCCCAGCGCCGCCAGACCGGCATGGATACCGGCCGGACCGCCGGCGGCCACGACCGCGAACACCGGCAGAACGAGTGCCACGAACAGCATCATCAACCCCTGTAGCGCGTCGGTGACGCTGGCGGCCCAGAACCCGCCGAGGAATACATAGGCGACAACGATAATCGCACCGCTGACGATCGCCAGCGTGCTGGTGACAGGCAGCGCAGCCTCGATTGCGGTGCCCGCGGCCTGGAACTGCGAGGCGATGTAGAACGTGAAGCAGAACAGTACGATGGCCGCGCCCAGCATTCTGAGCATGCGCTGCGAGCGCTCGGGCATGCCGCTGCCGAGGAACTCCACCAGCGTAAGCGCATTGTTGGCGTGGCTGGCCGGCTGCAGTCGCGGAGCGACGAAGATCCAGTTGATGGCGAAACCCGAGACGACCGCCGGCACCAGCCACATGGCCTGCAGCCCCCAGGCATAGGCCGCCCCGCTGACGCCCAGCAGCGTCCAGGCTGAGGAAGAACTGGCCGACGCGCTCAGCGCCGCGACGATCGGGCCCATCCTGCGCCCTGCGAGATGGAAATCCGAGCTGCTCGCGGTGCGGCGCTGGGCCCAGATGCCGATGGCCAGCAGTGCGACGAGGTAGAACATCATGGTTGCGGTCAGCATGCGCGCCATTATGGCCGCGCGGCGCGCGCGATGTCGGTGTACCGTCAGTGCCCGTCCGTCGGCTAGAATGCACCGGAATCCAGAATTCACGACGCCTTGCGTTCGTCACACGATCAAACCGCGATGACCCCACCGTGACCCAGTCTGATTCAACCAATCCGGCTGACAACGCCAGGCCGGGCCCGGCCCGACTCGCCTGGATCGCGGCGCGCCCGCACACGCTGCCCCTGTCGCTGTCGCCGGTGCTGGCCGGAAGCGTCGTCGGCTGGATCGAGAGCGGCGGCTTTCGGCCCGACATCCTGATCGCCGGTGCGCTGGCCGCGGCTGCGATCCAGATCGGCACCAACCTGCACAACGATGCCGCCGACACGCTCAACGGCACCGACAGCCCCGACCGCGTCGGCCCGGTGCGGGTCACCCAGCGCGGCTGGGCAACACCGGAGCAGATGCTGCGCGCATCACACTTCGTGTTCGCCATGGCCTTCGGCTTCGGCAGTTACCTGGTGGCGCTGGGCGGCCTGCCGATATTGCTGATCGGCGTGATCTCCGTCATCGCAGCATACGGCTACTCGAGCGGCCCGTGGCCGATCTCGCGCGGGCCGCTGGGCGAGCTGTTCGTGCTGGTATTCTTCGGCCTGGTCGCCGTCGGCGGTATCGCCTGGCTGCATACCGGACAACTGAGCACCGCGGCCGTACTGGTCGGACTGGTCGTCGGGCTCCCGGCTTCCATGGTGCTGCTGATCAACAACGCCCGCGATATTGAAAGCGATCGCGCTGCCGGGCGCAAGACGCTGGCGATTGTTCTGGGGCGGAAAGGATCGCTCCGGCTGTTCGCGGTATTTCTCGTCGCCGTCACCGCCGCCCTGGTGCTGCTGGCCCTTCAGGGTGGCCCGTGGCTGGGCGCCCTGGCCGGCCTCGGCGGCCTGCTCACCGCAATCCCCATATGGAACCGCCTGGGAGAAAACGCCCCGCCCGAAGCCTTCAACGCCAGCCTCAAGGGCACCGTGCGTTTTCAGATGGCGCTCACCGCCGTCGTTTGCGCCGGGCTGCGGCTCAACGGCACCCTACGCGTCCAAGTTTCACATCGACTAATGCAATTTCGGGCATAAAGAATCGACCCCTCGAATCCGGCTTGTCGCAGGAGCGGTCTCCCGGCCGCGAACGATTCAACCCAAAAGATCGGCGCCTGGAGACGCCTCCTGCCGGGTCATGAGGAATCCGAGCACCGCCGGACGCCGGCAGGCGCTCGCGCAGTAGCGATGAGGCGAAAAGACCGGGGACTTCCCGGTCTGGGCGTAGCGAGGCGGTCCCGGGGTGCGCAGCTGCGTCGTTTTGCGACCGAGCGACCCGCAGGCGTACTTGACAGTACGTCGAGGACACGCGCTCAGATAGTCCTGAACTCGATGACAAGAGGAAATCGTTTTAGAGCGTAGCGAGCGAGTGCCTGCCGGCGGCCGCCGG
>JBBDSL010000002.1:46350-64508 GCA_040904965.1 Wenzhouxiangellaceae bacterium | reverse complement strand
ACCCTTCGGGCGCTCCTGTGGCGCTCCGCTGCGGCGTTCCCGTGCTTGGAAAGGGGGACGGCCATTCCCTGCGCACGGCGCCTTGCCGCGCAGCGCCACAGGAACGCTGAATCCTAATTTATCAGGTTGAAGGACCACTAGATTGTCACAGCTCGATACCACAATCAAGCACGGCACGCGTAGACGGCCCGGATTGTAGTATCCGAGATTGCCGCCGCGCTCTGTGGCGTATATCATCCCGGTTCGGGTCGGGTTTGCAGCGTAGCGTGAACGGGTGCGGCCCGTCGATCCGCTCAATTGGAAATTTCGATGGGTGAACAGAACGTAGAGCAAAGCAGCGACGAGGCCACCCGCCGGGCCTTCATGAAGGCACTGCTGGGTGAAGTCCGGGCAATGGAAGAGATGCTCGACGGCGGGATGTTCGAACGCGATATACGCCGGATCGGGGCGGAACAGGAAATGTTCCTGGTCGATCGGGCCTACCGGCCCGCCATGACCGCCATGCAGTTGCTGGAAGTCATGGACGATCCCCGATTCACGCACGAACTGGGACTGTTCAATCTCGAGGCCAACCTGTCGCCGCTGGAGCTTGGCGGAGACTGCCTGAGCCGGCTGGAGGCCGAAACCGACGAGGTGCTTGCGCTGGCGCGCGAACGCGCCGGAACGGTGGGCTCGCAGGTCGCGCTGGTCGGTATTCTGCCGACCCTCACGCGCGATCACCTCAGCCTGAATGCAATGGTGCCCACGGCGCGCTACTTTGCCCTCAACGAGGCGCTACGGCGCTTGCGGGGTTCGGATTTCCAGTTTGCGATCAAGGGCATAGACCAGCTCAATTTCCAGCACGACAACCTGATGCTGGAGGCGTGCAACACCAGTTACCAGGTGCACTTCCAGGTCGGTGCGGAAGAATTCGCTTCGCTCTACAACGTCGCCCAGGCGGTCACCGGGCCGTTGCTGGCAGCCTGCGTGAATTCGCCCGTGCTGCTGGGCAAGCGGCTGTGGCACGAAAGCCGCATCGCGGTGTTCGAGAATTCCATCGATGCGCGTTCCGAGGCGCTGGCCGCCCGCGGGTTGCAGCCCCGCGTGCATTTTGGCGACCACTGGATCGACAAGTCGGTCATCGAGATCTTCAAGGAGGATATCGCCCGTTTCAGAGTCATTCTGACCACCGAGTTCGAGGAAGACCCGCTCGGCATGGTCCGGCGCGGCGAGATTCCCAAGCTCAATGCGCTGCGCCTGCACAACGGGACGGTCTACCGCTGGAATCGCGCCTGCTACGGCATATCGGACAACGGCAAGCCCCATCTTCGCATCGAGAACCGGGTCATTCCCGCCGGTCCGACCGTGCTCGATGAAATTGCCAACGCGGCATTCTTCTTCGGCATGATGTCGCGTCTGTCGCACAGCATCGATGATATTCGCGAGCATTTCAATTTTTCCGACGTCAAGAGCAATTTCATGTCGGCCGCGCGCGACGGTCTGCGCGCCCAGCAGGTCTGGTTCGACGAAAAGCAGCGGCCGGCCCAGGAACTGATCCTCAAGGAATTGCTGCCGCTGGCCGAGCAGGGGCTGCGTGAAGCTTCGATCGATTCGGCCGACATCGAGCGCTACCTGGGCGTAATCGAGAAGCGCGTCGATTCCGGCCGCACCGGCGCGCGCTGGCAGCTGGATTCACTGGAGAACATGAAGTCCAGCGGTAGTCTTCACGAACGCATGCGTGCCCTGACCGCAAGCATGGTCGAGCAGCAGCAGACCGGCAAACCAGTCGCCGAGTGGGAGCTGGCCGAATTCTGCGGCACGCAGGACTGGCGCGAGAGCTACCGCACGGTCGGTCAGTTCATGGCCACCGACCTGTTCACGGTGCGCCCGGACGACATCGTCGATTTTGCCGCCAGCCTGATGGAGTGGCGCTACGTGCGCCATGTACCGGTGGAAGATGATTCGGGGCGTCTGCTGGGCCTGGTCAGCCACCGCCAGTTGCTGCGCCTGATTGCGCGCGGTATCGGCAAGGAAGGCGAGCCGGTCATGGTGCGCGACATCATGCGGGCCGATCCGAAGTCGATCGGCCCGGAAACCACCACGGTAGAGGCGATTCGGCTGATGCGCGAGAACAAGCTGAGCTGCCTGCCGGTGACCGAAGACGGCAAGCTCGTCGGCCTGGTGACCGAATACGACCTGATCGTGGTCGCCTCCAGACTGCTGGAGTCGGTACTCGATGTCGACTAAGGCACCGTCGCGCCCGTGCAGGGTTATTCAGAGGTTCCCTAACGCGATGCGCGCAGCATGGGCCGGCGTGCTGATCGTGATGCTGGCCGGCTGCGGCGCCGAACTCGACGACGAGACCCGGATCCGCCAGATTCTCGACGACATGATCGAGGCGCTAGAGCAGGGTGACGTGGGGGACTTCATGGCGCCAGTGGCTGAGGATTTTGTCGCCGTCAACGGCAGGCTGGACCGGCGCGCCCTGGGCCTGCTGGTACGCCGCGAGCGGCTTGCGCGCGATGCCATACGGGTGCGGCGGGTCGATACCGAGATCGAGCTGGTGGGCGATTCGCGCGCCCGGGTCTCGTTTCGGGCCCTGGCGACCGGCGGTTCGGGCCTGCTGCCGGACGAAGGGCGCCTGTGGCGCGTCGAGACCGGCTGGCGTCGTGACGACGGCGAGTGGAAGCTCATTTCTGCCGAGTGGGAGTAACTACTCACGCACCTGGCGATTTCCCCTGTAGGAGCCTGCCTTGTAGGCGAAAGGTTGCCGAGGCTCCGTTCCTTTCGCCTGCAAGGCAGGCTCCTACGGAAGAAAGTCCATAAATTGGTGGGGGACGGGTGAGTAGTTCCCCCCAACGTTGCATAAATTTTGGCGCGAGCGCGTGTCAACGGCTACAATACCGGGCTTGTCTTTCCCGTATCCGGCGCGCCTGATGATGGCACGGCTGGCGAACAATCCACGATTTTTCCAACTTTCCAATTTTCCAGGTTCAGGAGTGACTTGCAATGCAGCGAACCCTTTCCATCATCAAGCCCGACGGCGTGGCCAAGAACGTCATTGGTGAAATCTACACCCGATTCGAGCGCGCCGGGCTCCGGATCGTCGCCGCGCGCATGCTGCATCTTTCGCGCGACAAGGCCGAGGGATTTTATGCCGTCCACCGCGAGCGTCCGTTCTTCAACGACCTGGTCGAGTTCATGATTTCCGGGCCGGTGATGATCCAGGTACTCGAAGGCGAAGACGCCATCGCCAGGAATCGCGAGCTGATGGGGGCCACCGACCCGCGCCAGGCCGCGCCGGGCACGATTCGGGCCGATTTCGCCTCCAGCATTGATGCCAATGCCGTGCATGGATCCGACGCCGAGGACACTGCCGCCAGGGAAATCGAATTCTTCTTCGATGACGATGAGATATACTCGCGTTGATTGAAATGCATATCCCCCATGGCTGAAGTTGCCGAAAAAACCAATCTGCTCGGCATGAGTCGGGCAGACATGGAACGTTATTTTTCCTCGCTGGGGGAGAAGCCGTTTCGTGCCCGGCAGCTGCTGCAGTGGATTTACCAGCGCGGCGTCACCGACTTCGCGCAGATGACCGATCTGAGCCGCGCGTTGCGCGAGCGGCTTTCGGCGGCGGCCGAAATCCGCCCACCCGAAATCCTGAGCGAACAGAAGTCGACCGATGGCACCATCAAGTGGTTGCTGTCGCTGCCCGGCGGCAGCGCGGTGGAGACGGTCTTCATTCCCGAGCCCGGACGCGGCACGCTGTGCATATCCTCGCAGGTCGGCTGCATGCTCAACTGCACGTTCTGCTCCACGGCCATGCAGGGGTTCAGCCGGAATCTTTCGGCCGCCGAAATCGTCGGCCAGGTCTGGCTGGCCGACCGCAGAACCGGCGACAAACGGATCAGCAACGTGGTGTTCATGGGAATGGGCGAGCCCTTGTTGAACCTGCCCGAGGTCGGGCCGGTGCTTGACCTGTTGCGCGACGACCTTGCTTACGGTCTGGCCGCCAGGCGGGTAACCGTTTCGACCGCAGGGGTGATACCCGGCATCGACAAGCTGCACGACTACCCGCCGATCGCGCTTGCGGTATCGCTGCACGCACCCACTGACGAAATTCGCGGCCGGCTGGTGCCGCTGAACCGCAAGTACCCGATTGTCGAGTTGCTGGCCGCCTGCAAGCGCTACCTGGCCCAATGCAATACAAAACAGTCCATCACTTTCGAGTACACCATGATCGAGGGGGTCAACGACGCTCCTGAACTGGCGCGCCAGCTGCGCAGACTGCTGGCCGACATCCCGTGCAAGATCAATCTGATCCCGTTCAACCCGTTCCCGGGCACGCCGTTTCGCTGCAGCAGTGGCGAGAGCATGCTGCAGTTCCAGGAAATTCTGCGTGCCGGCGGGCTGATCGCGACCGTGCGCCGCACGCGCGGCGACGATATCGATGCCGCCTGCGGGCAGCTGGTCGGCAAGGTGCTGTCCGGCAGCCAGCGCCGGATACTGGTGCAGCAGCAGTTGGCACGGCAGGCGCTGGCGTGATCCGGCGGTTGCTGCTCGCACTGGTAATCGGCGCGGTTCTGGCTGGCTGCGCGGCCGGAAACGGTTCCCGGAGCGACTCCCAGCGCGGCGGTTCGGCGGTCGATCGGGTCAGCCCGGTGCGCGCGGCCGAAGTCAATACCCGTCTGGGTCTGGGCTATCTGGAGCGCGGCGATGTCCGGGTGGCGATGGAAAAGCTCGAATTGGCAGTCCAGCAGGACCCCGAGCACGTGCCGGCACACCTGGCGCTGGGCCATGTTTATCAGTCGATCGAGCGCAACGAACAGGCGCTCAGGCACCTCAAGACCGCCGTGGGGCTTGCACCTGACGACGGAGGAGCGCACAATAGCTATGCGGCGCTGTTGTGTCAGGTCGGCCGATACAAGGAAGCTGATCGTCATTTCAGGGCCGCGCTGCAAGACCCTTTTTACGCCACACCCGGTGTGGCGCTTGCCAACGCGGGTTCGTGTGCACGCCGGGACGGGCGTGACCAGGAAGCCGAGCGCTATTTGAGAGAAGCGCTGGAGTATGATCCGAAAAACGAGACCGCGTTGTTCAACCTCGCGGGCCTGTCATTCGAAAAGGGCGAACCATTGCGTGCAAGGGGATTTCTGCAGCGATTGGAAGCAAGCGGCGGGCTGGGTGCGCGGGCACTGCTGCTGGCCGTGCAGGTTGAACGCGCTCTTGGCAGCGATTCGGTTGCCGATAGCTACGCCAGGATGCTGACAGAAAGGTATCCCGATTCACCCCAGGCCTCGCAATTGAGGCAACAAAACTAAAACGACGCAATGACCGAAAAAGTTTCACCTGAAAATCCAGGCCAGCAAAAGTCTCCCGGAGCCGAGCTTGCCAGGGCGCGGCAGGAAAACCAGCTCAGTCTGGTTGATGTCGCGCGCGAGTTGAAGCTGCCCCGAACCACCATCGAACACATCGAAGCCGACCGATTCGACCGGATCGCGCCGATCTACCGCCGCGGCTACATCATCAATTACGGCCGGCTCGTGGGCATCGATCCCCAGCCGTTGCTCGATCAGATGGGGGCACTGGAGCCCGAACCATTGCGTGCGGTGTTGCCGGTATCCCGGAGTCCGCAACGTTTCGACCGGTTCCTGAAGTTCGCGACCTACGCGCTGGTCACCACCATGATTGTGCCCCCGCTGGTGTATTTTTTCGTCCTCGGCGGGGCGCGCCTGTTCGAATCCGAAGTTGCATCCCGCAGCAGCGAGGGCGGCGAGGCAATTGCCGCAGAAGCGCAAAAACCCGGCTATCGGGAACGAGTTGCCGACGCGCTGGCGGTGCAGCCGCTGGAGACGACCCGCACGGATGAATCCCATCTGTCGGCCTCTGCATTACCGATGAATCCGATCCGCTCGGTGTCGCAGAGTCCGGCCCTGCCGGAGCCCGGCGATGACGCCGAAACGGCTTCGGACCCTGCAACCGATCTGCTGTCGCGCCTGGAGTTGACGCTCAGCGAGGACAGCTGGGTCGAAATCGAAAGCGCTGATGGCCAGCGCCTGGAGTTCGACCTGCTGCGCTCCGGCGACGCCCGGCAGTATTCCGGCAAAGCGCCGTTCCGGCTTCTGTTGGGGCGCGCGAATGCAGTGGACCTTACGCTGGACGGCGAACCCGTGGTATTCGACAGGCAGGAAGAAGCCGGTGTCGCCGAACTGGTGATCGGCGAGCCGAGCGTGCCTTCGAGTGCCGTCGAAAGCGGGGGAAGCGAGGGAAGCGGGCAACAGCTGTCGGAATAGCCCATCTGCGCGTTCCCTGGCGGACCCATCGGGGCATGACGGCCTGAGGCCGGATCGCGAAATTCGCCGATTCGGCCTGATCTTTTCTGGAGAGTGACTATGAAATCCCTGCAATCGGTTCGGGGAATGCACGATATTCTGCCCGCCGACGTGGTTGCCTGGCAATGGCTGGAAACCCGCCTGGGCCGGTTGATGGATCGTTATGGTTTTGGCGAAATCCGTATTCCGCTGGTCGAGAAGACCGAATTGTTCACCCGCGCCATCGGTCAGGGCACCGACGTGGTCGAGAAGGAAATGTATGCCTTCGACGACCGCAATGGTGACAGCCTGTGTCTGCGCCCGGAAGGCACCGCGGGCGTTGTGCGCGCGGTGCTCCAGCACGGTCTGCTCAATCCGCCGGGGCTGAAGGTCTGGTATTCGGGGCCGATGTTCCGGCACGAACGGCCGCAGAAGGGGCGTCAGCGCCAGTTCCACCAGACCGGAGCAGAGGTGTTCGGGCTCGACACGCCGGCCGCCGACGCCGAACTGATCGCGCTGGGCACCCGCCTGTGGCGGGAGCTGGGCATTGCCGGGCAGATCGAGCTGGAACTCAACTCGCTGGGCGACCGGGACGACCGGGCACGCTATCGGGAGGCATTGGTGGCATTCCTGGCGCCGGTGCGCGACGAACTGGACGAGGACAGCAGGCGCCGTCTTGAAACCAATCCGCTGCGGATTTTCGACAGCAAGGTGCCCTCGACCCGGGCATTGCTGACCAACGCGCCCCGTCTGATCGATCATATCGGCCCCGCGGCACGCGAACACTTCGAAGCCCTGACCGGCATGCTGGATGCTCAGGGCATCGAATACAGGATCAATCCCGGGCTGGTGCGCGGTCTGGATTACTACTGTCGTAGCGTGTTCGAGTGGACGACCGGGGCGCTTGGCGCCCAGGGCACAATCTGCGCCGGCGGGCGCTACGACGACCTGGTCGAGATCCAGGGCGGCAAACCCACGCCGGGCGTCGGTTTTGCGATGGGCATGGAGCGGATTCTGGAGCTGGTCAGGGCGCAAGGCGGCCAGTTCGCTACCGAGCCGCACGCCTACCTGCTCGGGGTCGAGCCGGTGGCCGCGCGCCTGGGCCTGGCCGAGGCGTTGCGGGACCAGTGGCCGCAACTGCGCGTGACCACCGATCTGCCAGGCGGCAGCTTCAAGGCGCAGTTCAAGCGCGCCGATCGCTCCGGCGCGCGCCTGGCGCTGGTGCTGGGCGAACAGGAAGTTGCCGAAGGCACGGTCAGCGTCAAGGACCTCCAGGGCGATGCGCCGCAGGTCAGCCTGGACCGCGACGGACTGGCCGCCTGGCTGCGCGAGTTCTTCGACAGCGACCGGCGCAAGTGATTTATCATCCACCCTCCATGCCTTTTTTGAGCAAGCGAGTAATCTGATGGCCGTAGAACTCTACGACGAACACGAACAAAGCGAACGCGTACGCAGCTGGTTGCGCGAAAACGGTGTATCGATCCTGATGGGCGTGGTCCTCGCGCTGGCCGGGATTTTCGGCTGGCGCCAGTGGCAGGAATACAATGCCGGCCAGGCCATGCTGGCCAACGAATATTACGCCGCGATTCAGCGTGAGCTCGATGGCGGGAGCAACGAGGCCGCCGCCGAACAGTTTGCGGCCATGCGCGGGGGCGTGGGCGAGCATGCCTACGTCGCACTTTCCGGCATGCTGCTTGCCGCAGCATGGACCGAGGCCGGTGAAACCGAAAAGGCTGCCGGTATTTACCGCGAACTGCTGGACGCGGACGAATGGAAGTCGCTTCAGCCGCTGATCCGGCTTCGCCTGGCGCTGATCGAAACCGCCCTGGATCGGGGGGATGCCGCGCTGGTGCTGCTTCAGGCAAGCGCCCCGACGGGCTATGAAGGCCTTTGGCTGGAGACCCGCGGCGATGTGCTGTTCGATCTGGACCGGCTCGACGAAGCCGCTGAAGCCTATGCCGCCGCCGTTGAGCAACTGCGTGGCGAGGGACGCGACTTCCGCCAGGCCGAGATCAAGCTCGACGCGGTTCAGTCGGCCGCCGGTATCGCGGAGACATCATGATGCAGGGTCTTGCCCGCGGCGGCATTCTGGCAGTGCTGGCAATCGTGCTTGGCGGTTGCGGCCTTTTCGGCAAGAAGGATCCCGAACGCGATCCCATGGAACTGGCCGATATCGACCAGAGCCTGCGGGTCAGCAAGCTCTGGAGCACGTCCACGGGCAGCGGGCTGGGAAAAAGCGCTCCGGGGTTCAAGCCGTTCCACATCGAGGGCGAGGTCTGGACTGCTGACCACAAAGGCCGGATTACGGCGATAGACGCCGATTCGGGCAGCCGGCTGCAGCGCTTCGACCTGGATATGCCGCTTTCGGCCGGCCCGTCGGTCGTGGGCCAGCGGGTTCTTGTCGGTACCATGGACGGCCAGATCGTGGTGCTGGATCGCGACTCGGGTGACATTGAGTGGCGCGCCCAGCTTTCATCCGAAATCCTCGCCGCACCGTTGCAGCGCGACGGTATCGTCGTGGTCCGCTGCATCGACGGACGCGTGTTCGGCCTTAACGCCGAGACCGGCTTGCGCGAGTGGGTCTATGACCGCAGCGTGCCGCTGTTGACCCTGCGGGGGAATTCCGACCCGATTGTTCGCGCCGGCCAGGTGTTCATCGGTCACGACGACGGTACGCTGACAGCCCTGAACCTCGAAGACGGAAATCTGTTGTGGGAACAACGCGTCGGGACACCGGAAGGGCGCACGCAACTCGACCGGCTTGCCGATATCGACGGCTCGATGGAAGTCGTCGGCCTGGATATCTATGCAGTCAGCCAGCGCGATCGCATGGCGTCCGTGGCGCTGGACTCCGGGCGCCTGCTGTGGGTCAAGGAACTTGGCTCGCATACCGGGCTTTCGGTCTCGCGCACCCAAATGGCGCTGTCGGATTCGGAAGGTCGGGTCTGGATGCTGGACCGACGCAGCGGATCGACGGCCTGGAGCAACGAACAACTGTTGCGACGCGGACTCAGTCGGCCGGTATTGCAGGGCGGGTTTGTTGCAGTCGCCGATCATGAGGGCTACATTCACTGGATGGATGCCGATTCCGGTGAATTCGTCGCCCGCGAACGTGGCTCGAAGAATCGGCCGGCAAGCGCCCCGCTGGTGGTCGGAAACGTTCTGTTTCTGCTTGATGTGGACGGCAAGTTGTCGGCCTGGCGCGTCGGCGCCTCGTCATAACTCCGATCATGTTCCGGCGATGAATCGCTCGGCGCTGCCCATCGTCGTGATTGCCGGACGTCCCAACGTCGGCAAATCAACTCTGTTCAATGCACTGACGCGCACGCGCGATGCGCTGGTCGCCGACCAGCCGGGCGTGACCCGCGACCGCATCTACGGCCGCGCGATGATCGAGGATACCGAGGTGGTGCTGGTCGATACCGGCGGTCTGGATCCGGATCCGGACACGCTGGTGCGCGGGGTCGGCCGCCAGACGCAGATCGCGCTCGAAGAAGCTGACGTTATTGCCTTCGTGGTCGACGGTCGCGGTGCGGTCACATCCGAGGATTTCGAGATCGCGGCGCGAATCCGCCAGCTCGGCAAACCGGTGGTGCTGGTGGTCAACAAGACCGACGGTATCGACGCTGACACCGCGACGGCGGAGTTTTCCGCACTCGGGCTTTCCGAACCCGTACCAATTGCCGCGGCCCATCGGCGCGGTCTGGACCGGCTGGGCACTTTGATTGCCGCCGGGTTGCCGGAACAACCCGACGATCACGAGACCCGCGACACCGAAGACACCATTCGACTCGCCCTGATCGGACGTCCCAACGTGGGCAAATCCACGCTGCTCAACCGGCTGACTGGCCACGAGCGCGCGGTTACCGCAGATATGCCGGGCACCACGCGCGACCCGATCGCAGCCGAGATTGATCGCGACGGCCGCCACTACCGGCTGGTCGATACGGCTGGAATCCGGCGCAAGCGCCACCGCCACGAAGAGGTCGAGTCGCTGAGCACGCTCAAGGCCATGCAGGCCATGCAACTGGCCGATGTGGTTTGTCTGCTGCTGGATGCCGGCGAAGGCATTACCGACCAGGACGCCCGGCTGGCCGGTCACGCCGTCGATGCCGGCCGTGCGCTGGTCATCGTGCTGAACAAGTGGGACGGCATCGACGAGCGTCAGCGAAAAGAAATCCTGCAGGATGCCGGGGACAAGCTCAAGTTCGTTGCCTGGGCGCCGGTGGTGATTCTGTCGGCGTTGCACGGCAGCGGGGTGCGGGAATTGTTCGACGCGATTGAAACCGTCTACGACGCGGCTTGCTGCTCGCTGTCGTCGGGCCGCCTGAGCCGGGTGCTGAACAAGGCGACCGAGGCGCATTCGCCGCCGATGGTACAGCGCTTCGCGGCCAAACTTCGATACGCACACCCCGGCGGCAATTTTCCCACCCGCATCGTGATTCACGGCAATCGCACCGAGCATGTGCCGCCGTCTTACCGACGCTTTCTGATCAACCGCTTTCGCGAAGAATTCGATCTGGTCGGGGTGCCCATTCAGTTGCTGTTTCGCGATTCCGAAAACCCCTACGCGGGTCGACGCAACAAGTTGACGCCGCGCCAGGTCAAGCGCCGGCAGCGCATCCGGAAGCGGTGAGCGGGAACCACCGGAGCGCAGCCATCGCGCCGCGCGAGGCGCTAGAGCGAATGCGCCGGGGAAGGCTGGCGATCATTGATGTACGCAAGCGCCACGAGCAACTCACCGGCATGGCGAGCGGATCACGATCGTCGGCCGGTCGCTCGCTGGCCGAGACGCTGGACGAAGTCCTGGCCGATCACACCGGCATTGATTCGATTGCCCTGATCTGTGAGCGCGGCAACCGCTCGGCACGCGCCTGTGCAGCGTTTGACGAGCGGTGTCGGGTGCCGCTGCTAAGCGTGCAGGGCGGCATGCAGGCCTGGGCGGCGCAGGACCTTCCGGTCACGTTGCCGCCTTCGGAACTTTCGCTTTCCGAACGCCAGCGCTATCTTCGTCATCTGGCACTGGCCGACATCGGCGAGGCCGGTCAGTTGCGCTTGAAGCGCGCACGCGTGCTGGTCGTCGGCGCCGGCGGGCTGGGCTCGCCCTGCGCAATGTACCTGGCCGCTGCCGGCATCGGTCAATTGGACATCGTCGATGCCGATACGGTAGAGTTGAGCAATCTGCAGCGGCAGTTGCTGCACGCTGAACGACAAGTCGGCGACCCGAAGGCGGATTCGGCCCGAGCCCGGCTGGCCGGAATCAACAGCGATATCGAAATCCGGGCCCATAGGTGCCGCCTGCAACGCGACAACGTCGAGGATTTGCTGGAACCCTGTTCGCTGGTCATCGACGGCAGCGACAATTTTCCGACCCGCTACCTGATCAATGACGCCTGCATCCGGCTGGGCCGGACAATGGTCTATGGCGCGGTCGAGCGTTTTACCGGTCAGCTGGGCGTGTTTCGTCCGGGCGACGGTGTACAGCCGTGTTATCGCTGCCTGTTTCCGCGCCCGCCGGCGCCCGGAGATGCGCCGGATTGCGCAGAGGCCGGTGTACTCGGGGTGCTGCCGGGGGTCATCGGCACGCTGCAGGCGGTCGAGGCATTGAAACTGGTGCTCGGTATCGGCACTGAGCTGACCGGCAGCCTGTTGCACTACGATGCGCTCTCGAGCGCGTTCAGGCATACCCGCGTGGCGCGCGACCCGGCCTGCCGCTGGTGCGACCCGGCCTGGCCCATCGAACGCTATCCCGACTACGAGAAGTTCTGCGCGGTGACTTGAAAACCTCGGCAGCGCCCATAGATTAGTGGTGAGGTCGCCTGTTGTATGAATTGGGGCCTCCGGCCCTGGCCGAACGGCAGGGTCGAAGTGTTGAATCTATTGCTCAATATTGGAGGATAGTGTTATGACCACGTATGATCTCTCACCCCTGTATCGCACCGCAATCGGTTTCGATCGGCTCGCCGATATGCTGTCCAGCGCATCGCGCGTCGACGGCAATGGCTTTCCGCCGTACAACATTGAGGCACGCGGCGAGGACCAGTACCGTATTTCCATGGCCGTGGCCGGGTTTTCAGACGACGATCTGGAAATCGTGACCGAGCAGAACACGCTTACCGTTTCGGGCGGGAAGGCTGCCGAGGACCGCGAGGACGAGAATCGCAACGAGTTTCTTTATCGCGGCATCGCAAACCGGTCCTTCGAGCGTCGTTTCCAGCTCGCCGATCACGTCCGTGTGGAGTCGGCCAAGCTTGAAAATGGTCTGCTGCATATCGATCTCAAACGTGAATTGCCGGAGCAGATGAAGCCGCGCCGGATCGAGATCGGTGGCGGTCGCTCGACGCTGGAGTCGGAGGGCTCGACCCGTATCGGGGAAAAGGCCAGCAAGGCCGCCTGATCGACTCGACGCCGCTGTCAGATGCAGGGAGCACCGGTCGCCGGTGCTCCCTTTTCAATCTGATCATGTTTCAGCGCAGGCTGAAGACGAACTCCTGCATGCCGTTGTTCAGAAGCATGGTTCGCTCAACCCGCAGTTCCGGCATTGCCTTTTCCAGCGCTTTCGGGCTGTAGCGCGGGGTCTGCGTGCGTGCCGCGTCCGGATCCGATACGCTGAGTTGCAGGTCCTCGTCCAGGCTGTATCGTCCAGGGGTCTCGGCCATGGTCTTGCCGGAGTACTGGATCAGCGCATGCACGCGGCAACCGCTGCCGCCGAGGCGTGCAACGCATTCGGCCAATTCGCCCAATTGATCCGGGCGCATGTAATTGAGCAGATCCCAGCACAGGAAACAATCGACCGGCTCGGACCAGAATGATGCATTCAGAATGCCATCGGGCAAATGCCATTGCTCGGTATCGTCGCGCAGTGCCGCCGGCAGGTCGGCGATGATCAAGCGACTGGGTGTGCCGGTCAATCGAGCAATCAATCCCGCCTGAGCCCCGCCGAGGTCGGCCCATACGCGGCGATGCCGGCGGCCGTCCCATGCAAGCAGTTCCAAAAGCAGCGGAACACGGACGCGCTCTACCGAAGGGCCGGGCACTTGCCCGGCCTGATTGACAGCAGCATTTGACATCTGGCGGCGGTCGGACGGTCAGGCAGCCGAGGAGCCGGATTTGCCCGTCTGCGCGTTTCCCGTCGCCGAAGCACTGCCGGAAGACGATGGCTGTGGGCCCGAACGCTGCTTGCCTTTGTCGCCGTCGCCCTTGGACGCCGATTGCTCCGACGATGGCCTGGCATTTCCCGGGCCGCTCGCCGGCGCCGAGTCCTTCGATCCGAACGCCTTGCGGAAAGCCTCGGAATCGCTGTCCATGTCGATCGATCCGCGGAACTTCGCGCCGTCTTCCAGGCTGATGCGCGGGGCGAGGATATTGCCCTTTACGCGCGCGGTCTTGCGGATGCTGATGCGTTCGGAGGCGTACAGGTCGCCGTTGACCGTGCCTTCGACGAATATGGTGTGGGCGTAGACTTCGGCATCCAGCGTGCCCTGGGCGCCGACTGTCAGTGTGTGGGTCTTGAGCTGCACCGTCCCCTTGATGCGACCTTCCACGGTCAGATCTTCTTCCCCCTTGAGCGTGCCGTCGATGGAAATCGAAGGACCGATTGTTGCAGTGCCGGCCGCACCGGCAGGGCTGCGCGCCGGCGCTGCGGGCGTGGCCTGGTTTGCAGCCGGAGACTGATTGTCGAACCCGGAACGGGTCGGGTTTTCGTTGTCGCTGGTTTCACGTTTGTTGAACATTGAGTATCTCGATTGGGGGGGGGCGGAGAGCCTTCCAAACTACAACCACGGATGCATGACGTCAAGCCGGGATAGTGTGAGGTGAATCAAGCTTCGGGCCATTTGTGCCCCGTTGCTGTGCCCGCACACCCGTTGCGGTTGGGTAAACTCCGTGGCTGACCCACGAATTCAGCCTGAAAGGAAGCATGTTCGATTCGCCGCGTAGATTGCTGCTGGTTCGCCATGCCCAGGGGTCACTGGGCAGCGACGATTACGACCGATTGTCGGCGAACGGTTTTCGCCAGGCCGAATGCGTCGCCCGGCATCTCGAATCGGTGGCCGACGGGGCTGCGGTCGTGCGCGGAGACTTGAAGCGCCATCGCCAGACGGCCGAATATATTCATGGTCGCGCCAAATGCCGAACCGATTCGGACCTCAACGAGTACCGGGTCGACGGCTTGCTGGAAGCGGCGTTCACGCGTGCCGGCGAGCTGGACATCGCCGCACCCGGGCCCGCGGCCATGGCTGATCCGGTGGGTTATCTAGATACCTTCCTGACGCTCTTTCCCAAGGTACTCGAAGCCTGGCAGACCGGGCGGCTCGAATGTGCCGTCAACGGCCGCTGGAGCGCGTTCAGTCAACGCGTGGATGCGGCCGGCCGGCGGCTGTCGCTGATGCTGGATGAATCAGGCACCGTGGTCGCGGTGACCTCGGCCGGGGTGATCAGCACCCTGGCGGCCAGCCTGCTGGGCCACGATCTGGCCTGGCAGCGTCATCTGAACGTGACGTTGTACAATGCGTCGGTCACGGAATTACAATTTAAGCCGCAATTAAAGCTGCAATCGGACGGTAGCGCGGGATGGACCGCGGCGCGCCTGAACTGCATCGCGCATCTGCCGCCGGGCGATTTGCATACTCTGGCCTGATACCCGAATGATCGGGGCATAAAGGATTATTCAAGACATGCCGAACAGACCCGTAACCATCATCACAGGTTCCAGCCGCGGAATCGGTCGTGCGGCGGCCGAATTGCTGGCCGGACGTGGTCACCGCGTGGTCATTTCCAGCCGCAACCAGGAAAGCTGCGATGCAGTTGCCGACGCGATCCGCGAGAGTGGCGGAGAAGCGATCGCCCTGGCATGTCACGTCGGCAAGGACGACCAGCTCGAAGCCCTGATCGCCGGCACGGTCGAGCATTTCGGCCGACTGGACAACCTGGTCCTGAACGCCGCCAGCAACCCGGTCTACGGGCCGTCGGATAACGTCGATCGCAAGGCTTTCGACGTGATCATGCACAACAATGTATTTGGTTCGATGCGGCTGGCCCATATCGCGCGGTCGCACTTGGCCGAAGCGGACGGCGGTTCGGTGGTACTGGTCTCTTCCATTGCCGGTCTGCTCGGCAACCGGGTGATCGGTGCCTACGGGCTTTCAAAGGCTGCCGAAAACCAGTTGGTGCGCAACCTTGCGCTGGAATTCGGTGACGACGGCATTCGGGTCAATGCGGTGGCGCCGGGCCTGATCCGTACCGATTTTTCCAAGGCGTTGCTCAGCGACGAGCGCACCGTCAAGCATTTCGAACGCACCACACCGCTGGGTCGCATCGGCGAGCCCGAGGACATCGCACGCGTGATCGCGTTCCTGGTCGGCGAGGATTCCGGCTGGCTCAGCGGGCAGGTCATCACCGCCGACGGCGGCATCACGGTGACCGGGGGGTTCTGATGCGCCACACGGATCTTCGGGTGACACTCGGCCGCGGCCTGCTGCTGGCACGTGTCCCAGATGCAATTCCAATCGCAATTTCAATTGCAATTCTGGCAGTAACGGTCCTGGCGGTCGTGTCGTCTGCCGCCAATGCCCAGGTCTATCGCTACGAGGACGAAAACGGGATCACCGTGCTGACCAACATCAAGCCGGAGCCGGGACGTTACCAGGACGTGCGCAACATCGGTTGCTACGGGACCTGCATCAAGGGGGTGGACTGGCACGCCACGCCGCTCAGACGTGCCGAATTCAGCGGCGAAGTGCGCGCCGCGGCCGAAGTCCACGGCGTCGACGAAGCCCTCGTGCGAGCCGTCATGCACGCCGAATCATGGTTCAATCCCAGCGCCGTCTCGCACGCCGGGGCTCAAGGTCTGATGCAGCTCATGCCGGCCACCCAGTCGCGCTTCGGCGTCGCCGATCCGTTCGACCCGCTGGACAACATCTCTGCCGGTGTGGCCTATCTGGCTGAACTGCTGGAGGATTTCGAGAACGACTGGGAACTGGCCGTGGCCGCCTACAACGCCGGCGAAACCGCGGTGCGCAAATACGGCGGCATTCCGCCATTCGCCGAAACCCGGGAATACGTCCGTCGCATCCGGATCCTGCGCGCGAGATACCGCGGATAAGCAGCCTGATCCGTTATGCGGATAAAAAACCTGAAACCGCAGATTACGCAGATGTACGCAGATTATTGGAGAAGCGAATTATCCGCATCGAATTCGCCGGCATTGAGGTTGCGAACCTTAGCTCTGCGTATTCATCTGCGTAATCTGCGGTTCGCCTTTCAGGAAGCCTGAACGTTCCGCCCGACTCCGCGTACCAGTCCCGGTACGACTACCACGCCGACCGGAAGACAGATCCACTACGGTACGCCGAAACCGGCGGGCCGCGCTGGTCTCGGCGGCGCGAAACCAATCCGAGGGAAAACCGACTCCAGACCACTTGCCGCCTTGGGCGTGGCCCGACGCCTTCTGGCGCCGGGCCTGCCCAATGATCGGAAAATGAGGATTCCTTGATGTCGGCTCGAAGGCGGAAGGGCCGTATCCCTATGCGCGGTGCCGGACCATGCCCCTGAAGCCGGCGATCAGGGCCAGCATGATCAGGAGCAGGATGCCGGTCCGGGACAGTGAATTGACCGCAATCGGCTCGGCTGGCGGCTGGGGCCCGGCGCTAGGAATCGGATGGCTGGTCTCGCAACTAGCGCAATCCGGGTCCGGATCACCACCATTGCCAGTCGCCACTACATTGTTGCCCACCGAGCCGCTCGCGTCAGCGTCAACGGTCGCGGTATATACCACCTCGTAGCTGTCCGGCACCGTGCCTGACAGCAGCGTGAACGTCAGTGCTGGTGCATTCGTGGTGTCAGCAATGAACCCGTCTGAGCTGGTCACCGCATTGAACGTCAGGCCGGCGCCCAGCGTGTCTTCCAGCACCAGGTCGGCCGTCAGGATCGCCTCAGTAATCTCTACCGCCAGAGTGTACGTAATCGTCTGCCCGGGTGTCACCTGACTGCCCGAAGACGGATCAGCGGTCTTGGTGATCGAAACTTCCGGATCCACCAGCGGGTTTACATCGCCCAGCGGCGTCGATGTTGAAGAAGGCTGTGAGATCACCGGCTGATCTCCGGGCTCGGTACCCTCGGCCGTCGCCGTGTTATCCACCTGGCCGGCGTCTGCTTCGGCCTGCGTGATCGTGTGCACCCCGGTACAGGTCGTACTCGCACCCGGCTCCAGCGTTGTTTCATCACAGCTCGCTTCTTCATCCAGCTGCTGATCGTTGATCACCAGATTCGCGATCGTTACGTTGCCGGTGTTGGTGACCTCGAACGTATAGGTGATCGTCTCACCCGCATTACCACCTGTTGGTTCGCCCGCCGTCTTGAGTAGTGATAATGCGGCGACCGGATGCTCCGTCGTGCAGCTCGGGCAGTCGGGATTTGGATCGCCGCCACCGGTGGCCACTACGTTGTTGCTCAGCGTGCCGGTTGCATCCTCATCGACGGTTGCGGTGTATTCGACGCTGTAGCTGCCCGGCACCGTGCCCGAGGGCAGGGTGAACACCAGCGGGTTGCCAGCGGTGTTGGCCGTGAACGAACCGGCACTGGTCACCGTGCCGAACGTCAGGCCCGTGCTCAACGTGTCTTCGAGCACCAGATCGGAGGTCAGCGCCGCATTGCTCACCACCGCCGTCAGCGTGTAGGTGATCGTGTCGGTCGCCGATACCGAAGAACCGCTGACCGGATCGGAGGCCTTGCTCACGCTCACGCTGGGGTCGTCGACCGGATGCTCCGTCGTGCAGCTCGGGCAGTCGGGATTTGGATCGCCGCCGCCGGTAGCCACTACGTTGTTGCTCAGCGTGCCGGTTGCATCCTCATCGACGGTTGCGGTGT
>JBBDSL010000002.1:45419-46250 GCA_040904965.1 Wenzhouxiangellaceae bacterium | reverse complement strand
TCGTGTCGGTCGCCGATACCGAAGAACCGCTGACCGGATCGGAGGCCTTGCTCACCGAGACTTGCGGAGGCTGAACCGGGGTGGTTGCGGTGTCCGTGGTCGGGCCCGGGACTTCGGTGGTTGTCACCGAAGCGGTGTTGATCAGGTCATCACCCGCGTCAATGTCGGCCTGGGTGACCGTGTAGCTGATCGTGTAGGTCCAGGTCTCGCCGACCTCCAGCACGCCGTCGGTGGTGATGGATTCCACCGGGCCGCTCAGTGTGCCGGGGCTGCCGTCGGGCAGGGTGTCGCTGACATTGACCCCGGTCTGGCTGACATTGCCGGTGTTCTCGACCACGATCTCGTAGCCCAGCACATCCCCGTCCGCCGTGGCCGGGTTCGGCCCCGAGGTCTGGGTCTTGGCGATGGTCAGGCTTGCCGAACCCGATACCGGCGTCGTCGCCGTGTCGGTCGTCGGGCCCGGGACTTCGGTGGTTGTCACCGAAGCGGTGTTGATCAGGTCATCACCCGCGTCAATGTCGGCCTGGGTGACCGTGTAGTTGATCGTGTAGGTCCAGGTCTCGCCGACTTCAAGAATGCCGTCGGTGGTGGCCGATTCGGTCGGGCCGGCAAGCGAACCCGCAGAGCCGTCGGGCAGCGTATCCGCCACCGTCGCGCCGGTCTGGCTTACGTTCCCGGTATTCGTCACCACCACCGTGTAATCGATCACCTGATTGGATGCCGTCGCCGGGTTCGGTCCGCCAGTCTGATCCTTGGTAATCGTCAGCGCCGGGTTGGCGCCCAGCGTCTGGGTGTCGGAGTCGCTGTCGTTCGCACCCTCGTCCGAGGTTG
>JBBDSL010000002.1:0-45319 GCA_040904965.1 Wenzhouxiangellaceae bacterium | reverse complement strand
TGCCGGTGTTTTCGATGGTGAACGTGTAGTCGATGGTGTCGCCGGCATCGGCCACGCCGTCGCCACCGTCATTCAAGGTGCCGGTCTTGACCAGCGTGAGCGCCGGGTTCGCGCCCAGCGTCTGGGTGTCGGAGTCGCTGTCGTTCGCACCCTCGTCCGAGGTTGCCGTTGCGGTGTTGGTGAACGTGCCCGCATCGATATCACTCTGGGTCAGCACGTAGCTGGCCGTGAAGGTCGTCGCGTCGCTGGCACCCACGGCCAGACTGGCGAGCGGGCCGCCGGAGACCGTGACCTGCGGGTCGGTGACCGTCACATTGGTCAGCGTCACGTTGCCGGTGTTTTCGATGGTGAACGTGTAGTCGATGGTGTCGCCGGCATCGGCCACACCGTCGCCACCGTCATTCAAGGTGCCGGTCTTGACCAGGCTCAGCGCCGGCGCATCGGCAGCATTGGCCGTCGCCGTATCCGAGGCCGAGACCGGGTTGCTGTCCGGGTCGCTGGCGTCGACCGTCGCCGTGTTGGTGAAACTGCCGTTGTCGAGGTCGGCCTGTATGACCGAGTAAGTCGCGGCACACGACAACGTCGCCCCCGGCGCCAAGCTGGTCGGCTGGGCCGGCGTGCACGTGCCGATCGTCGCAACCGGATCGCTGATCGAGGCTGCGCTCAGGGTGACGTTGCCGGTGTTCTCGGCAGTGATCGTGTAGCTGATCGTGTCGCCCACCGCCGAGTACGGGTCGCCGGAGTCGATCACCTTCGACAGGCCGATGCCCACACTCTGCGCTACCGGCGTGACCACCGTGTCGTCGAGCGGCGGCGTCTCGGTGCTTTCACCGGTGCCGGTGTTCTGGATCTGACCGGCGTCCACGTCGGCCTGGGTCACGCTATAGCTGCCCGCCAGCACGCAGTCGGCGCTCGGCGCCAGGGTGGTGCAGGTCGTCGTGTTCGGACTGATGATTGTGTCCGACACCACCACGTTGTTGAGCGTTACGTTGCCGGTGTTGGAGGCCGTGATCGTGTAGCTCAGCGTGTCGCCCAGCGTCACGCTGCCGCTGCCGTCCTCGTCGGCGTTGCCCGTCAGCGCCTTGACGACGCTCAGCGCCGGGTTGGCGCCGAATGTCTGCGTGTCGCTGTCGGTATCGCTCGCGCCCTCGTCGGAACTCGCCGTGGCAGTGTTGGTGAATGTGCCAGTGTCAATGTCGGCCTGGGACAGTGTGTAGCTTGCCGTGAACGTCGTGCTGTCGATTGCCCCCGGAGCCAGATTGGCGATTGGGCCGCCGGAGACCGTGACCTGCGGGTCGGTGACCGTCACATTGGTCAGCGTCACATTGCCGGTGTTTTCGAGCGTGAACGTGTAGTCGATCGTGTCGCCGGCATCGGCCACGCCGTCGCCACCATCATCCAAGGTGCCGCTCTTGACCAGCGTCAGCGCCGGGTTCTGCGTCACCGTTGTGGTCGCCGTCTCGCTGGTCGGGCCCGGCACCTCGGTGGTCGTCACCGTCGCGGTGTTGACCAGGTTAGCGCCGGCATTGATGTCGGCCTGGGTGACGGTGTAGCTGATTGTGTACGTCCAGGTCTCGCCGACCTCCAGCACACCGTCGGCGGTGATGGACTCAGTCGGGCCGGAAAGTGTGCCCGGATTGCCGTCGGGCAGAGTGTCGGTCACGATTACGCCGGTCTGGCTGACCGTGCCGGTGTTTTCGACCACGATTTCATAGCCCAGCACATCGCCCTCGGCGGTGGCCGGGTTCGGGCCCGAGGTCTGGGTCTTGGCGATCGTCAAATCAGCCACTGCCAAAGGCACTGTGACGCTGCTGTCCGGGGAGTCGACTTCCGGGGTGCTGGCGAAGGCGGTGTTTTGCACCTGGCCGTTGGTGACATCCGCGGTGGTTGTGACGTAGCTGCCGGAACAAACCAGCACCTCACCCGGATCGAAATAGTTGTCATTATTGCCGATGGTGTTCAACGCCGGGCAGAGTGCGGACGGAATCAAGGCATCGGTGATTGCGATCGGGCCTGCAAGTATTGCGGCGCCGGTGTTTTCAACCGTGAAGGTGTAGTTGATCGTCTCGCCGTCCGAGTCGAACGTCGCGCGGTCAGCTTGCTTGAGCAGGTCGATTTCGGCGGTGGCGACGGTGGCCGAGTCCAGGTCTTCGACCGGAGCGCCGTTGCCTGTTGCTTCGGCTGTGGCCGTATTGACCACCTCGCCCGCGGACGTGATCGAAACCGGACCGACGATGCACACGGCGATGTGGCCATCGGGATCATTGAAATCAGCTACCGGAAGCGAGGCCGGCCAGGTACAGGAGGTGATATTGATGGTTGGATCGGCAACCGCAATAGTGCTCAGTTCGGTCTCGCCGATGTTTTCGACAGTGAGCTTGTAGAACACATCGGTATTCACGGGCACGGCCATGTAATCCGACCAGACACCGTCGGGGTCGGTGGTCAGGCCGACTTGCTTGAGCAGTCGAATGCCCGGGATGGGGTTGTCGACCAGCAGGGTCGCTTCGGCCTGGTTCCCTTCGAAGACCAGACCGTTGAAGATGTGACTGACCGTGCTGGTCTGGTTGGGGAACTGCACCGGCAGATCGTTGAGAGGATCCAGACCGGGGACTTCGACTTCGACCGCGATCTCGCAGACCTGACCGGCTGTAATCTCGCCATTCGTCAGCGCAAGGGTGCTGGTGGGCGTATCCCAGGTGAAGTTGAATCCAGCGCCACACTGACCATTGTCGGTGAAGTCCAGCGGCGACGTCGTTACCGGTTGCATCTGCGCCGAACCCACCAGCGGCAACACATCGCTGAAGACAACGGAAGTGATATTCAGCGTCGGGTCGTTGTTGGTGAGCTGGAATACCAGCGTGGTCGATCCATTCGCGTCAAACAGCGGGTTGGGATCGAAGAATTTCGCGATGGAAGGCGGTGCCGGCGGGGGCAGCACTTCCAGCTGATCGATGGCACTGTTGCCGGCGAAAGTCTCCAGCGCGTTGACAGGATCGCTGACGTTGAAGTTGCTGCCAACGGTGGTGCTGCGCACGTCGACTTCAAGCGTGCAACTGGCACCGCCGGCGAGCGTTCCTTCGCTGAACAGCACAATGGCCGGGTCCACCCCTTCCAGCCCCCATGAACTGCCGGCATTGCAACTGTTGACGAAAGTGCCGGTGACGGCTTCCATGCCGGCCGGGAATTCGTCGCGGAAGGTGATCTCGCTGAGCGCATCGGCCGGATTGGGATTCTCGATCGTGAAGGTCAGCGTGCTGGCCTGACCGACCTGAACAGGATTCGGACTGAAGGCCTTGGAGAGAATCGGCGGATCAGGTTCGTCGCCCGGCGTGGTGGGCGAGCAGATTTCGCCTTCCGCTTCAAAAAGAATATCCAGCAGGCTGGTTGGCTGGTTGGCGTTGGAAGCACCATAGGCAAAAACTCGGAACACCGTTTCGCCGTTGGGATTCAGGTTGGTCAACCCGGTGGCGAAGAAATTGGCCGTCCCCGGACGGCTGTTCTGGGTCGGCACTGGAGAGAACGTTGTTGACTGAACAAGGCTGCCACCGACGGGTCCGTAGTCCAGGGTGATGCTGTCCGGCGCATTGCCATTGCGCCTGAACGCCTCAAGGCTCAGATCCACGGACACCAGGCCAGTTGTATCCAGCCGGAATTCGTAATAGGCGTCGGTCAAGCGTGCGGCTGCCAGTGTCTGGCCGGTGATCTGCGCGCGGGCACGCCATTCCACCAAGTCATTGCTGCGATCGAACGTCAGGCCGGGACCACCCTGGGCACTGGCAATGCCGGGAGCAAACTCAAAGGACGGAGTCGGCGCGAGATCATCATTGAATGAATTCCACAAGGCGACATCCGTGCCGGCGGCGAGTATCGTGCACGTCAACGGCGGCGGTGGCTCTTCGGTGACGTTCAGCGTGGCCTGCGCCGTGGCCGAAGGATCCGGTGCATCGCCGACGAACAGATCTACGCTGTTGTTCAGCGCCAGCGGATAGGTCGCGCCCGGATCGAATGGCACAGTCACGTCGACCAGGATGGTGCAACTGCTGTTTGCATCGATGATGCCACCGTCGAAATCGATGACGCCGCTACCGGAGGTCGCGGTCAGGGTGCCGCCGCAGGATGAGCTGGCATTGGCCGGATTGGCCACCACCATGTTGCCGGGCAGGTTGTCGGTGAACCTGTAACCGCCAACGACCACCGGGTTGGGGTTGCCGATGGTCAGGCGCAGTTTGGCCGTGCCGTCGGCGCCGATGGTGTCGGGGATGAAACGCTTGGTGAATGTGGCGTCGGTGGAATCGAAAACCAGCGCCTCGCCGGGGGATTGGCTGAAGTCGGTGTTGTAGTGGAAGCTGCCGCCCGAAAGGTCGTAGATCAGTGCTTCCAGGCCAATCGAGTCGCCACCACCGGTGATGATATCGATTTCATAGGTGGTGACCACCACGCCGCCCGCCTTGCCGGCGGCCAGGCAGGACAGATAGTTGGGGCTGTTCGGATCCGGCTCCCACAGGCAGCCGTCGCCATACAGGCTGGGGTTGGGAACCGGGATGCGCGAATCCGGCGCGGTCTTTACGCTATAGGTGGTTTCGACCGATTTGACCTGAAAAATGGTATTGGACAGGGTCAGGAACGACTCGATCTGCTCGTAGGCCGTGGCGGTCTGCGTGGTCAGCTCGATGAAATAGGTTTCACCGACCAGCAGGTTCAGGCCAGCGCCAGCGCCCAGAATCTGCCAGTCCGATTGATCGGCCTGTTGCCCCCAGCGGATCTGCTGGGTTTCGTTGCGGTTCTGCGAGACCAGGGCCTCGACATATATCTGGCGCGGCGTCGGGGTCTGCGCGGTGACGGTTCCGCCATCGGTGCTGGCGACGATACGGTAGGGGCGGATCTGCCCGAATGCGCCGGCACCGCGGGTCAATTGCAATTCGAAATATGCATCGACACATTCGCCGGCCAGCAACGGATCAAAAGTCAGCGAGGTCAACGAGCCGGGCCTGTTGTCGATCCACGTGTCATCGGGATCATCCCAGACATGATCGACCAGCACCGGATCGGTAGTATCGGCGTCGCTGCAGACCCGGGCACCCAACGGGAACAGTTCCGGACCTTCGGTTAGCGGACGGTTGTGGTCGAGCCCGACCACGTCCCAGGTGATCGGCGTGACCGTCAACGCGGCCGCAACCGGCCCGGCAAACAGGATCGAGGCGGCCACAAGGCAGCGCGACAACATTGTTCTGAGTGAAAATGTGCCCACAGCGGCACGCATCAGGCGCATGTGGCCCGGGATGACTGAAGATTTCAAATTGAACCCCTCTTTAATAGTTGTCTGGCTTGCTATCCGTCTGTCCGAAGTTGTCGCTGACCGCATGCCGGCCCTCGATCCGATATTGGGTCACGCAAGAAGCGTGCCAGTTCCTCCTGAACCAAGGTCTGCCCGGATCCCCCATTCCCCCCGGATCCCGTCAGACTTGGGCCTTTCCGCGATGCACTGGGTATTCAGGAACGGACCCGCGGCGCCTCCAGCTTATTCTGATCAGCGGTCCGAAGTGACCAGAAGTGGCAATACCGACCCATTTCTGCAGGATCCATCAAGCTCAACGATCCAGCAGATGCGATTCTACACAATTCCTTAGTCAGAATGAGAGTTCCATACGTATTCGGGTCAAGACCTTTGCGTAGCGCAAGTGGTGAATAACGGGGTCCTCAGGTCAGTTCGTGTTCAATGGCATATCTCATTAACTGTGCGTTGTTTTCCATGCCCATCTTGCTCAACAATCGCCCCCGGTAGGTGCTGACAGTCTTGACACTGACACAAAGCTTGTCGGCGATTTCCGAGACAGTCTGGCCTTGGCCAATCATACCCAGCACCTGCAGCTCTCGATCCGAAAGCTGTTCGTGTAGCGCCTGATCGTTCCGGTTCAGGTTCATCACCAGTTGTTCGGCGAGGGCCGCACTGACAAATTTACCGCCTTGTTGAATTCTGTGTATCGCCTGGATCAACAGATCCGGGGCGCTTTCCTTGGTCAAGTACCCATCGGCGCCATGTCGCAGACAGCGGACTGCGTATTGTTCTTCCGGGTGCATGCTTAATATCAGAACCCTTGATTTCGGACTCCCGGAAAGGATTTCGGAAAGCGCATCTACACCTCCACGCCCCGGCATGGAAAGGTCGAGCAAAACAATATCTGGCTTGAGCTTGCGCGCAAGACGAGCGGCCTCGAAGCCGTCAGCGGCCTCTCCAATCAAATCGAACGACCCGTCATCGGCCAGAATTCTCCGCAAACCCTCGCGCACAATCGCATGGTCGTCGGCAATCAGAACTCGTATCATTGCAATCCGCTATCCGGGATTTGAATGGTCAGCCTGGTTCCTTTCCCTGGTGACGACTCGAGCCTAAAGCTTCCATCCAGCGAACGAACCCGCTCGCCAATACCCAGCAAACCGTAACAACCAGAATCCCTGGCTATCTTTGGATCAAAACCGCGACCGTCATCGTGTATGTCCAGCACGTGCCATTTATCCAGTTTTTTCCACTCCAGATCCAGGCGGCTTGCATGGGCATGTTTCTGGATATTGGTCAATGCTTCTTGCACAATCCTGAAGACCGTGATCGACTGCTTGCCGCGCGTTCGTTCGGGCATTTCAGCGAGATCTATATTGATCTCCAGATCATTGTATTTACGAAAATCTTCAATCAGCCAGTCAAGCGCGGCATCCAGCCCAAGGTCATCGAGCACCGGCGGGCGGAGATTTGTCACGATGCGTCTTGTCGTTTCAATGGTCTGATCGATTCTTTCCAGAAGATCCTTGCCGCGCTGCTCCACATCCGATGGACTGCTGGATCGCTTTTTAAGCAACCACGAGGCATCCATTTTAAGCGCGGTAAGCATATGGCCCAGCTCGTCGTGCACTTCCCGGGCAATGCTTCTTCGCTCGGTTTCCCGAATATCATCCAGATGTTTTGAAAGCTTGCGCACTTCCTTGAGTGTCCTGACCAGCTTTTCCTGCGACCGTTTCTCGGAAGTGATATCGGATAGAAAAATGACTGTTCCATCAAACCGGCCGTCAGCGAGAATGATGGGGTCGATGCTGCATCGAAGCCAGCGGCCCGGTTCCGGTAACCATACTTCAATTCGATTTGCCGCACGTTGACTCAGGGCGTTCTCGATGTCCAGATCATCCCTGCCCAGTCCCAGGTTGTCGTAGAGTGTGGGCGCTATCGAATGACCGATCAGATCTCGAAACTCGCAATTGAATAAGTTGAGTGTCGCAAGGTTTACGCGCAAGATGTTTGTGTTTGCATCCAGCATAAGTATTGCATCATGCGCCGCATCAAAAGTGCCCCGCCATTCCCGCGCGACTCGTTCTATCGCTTTTTCGATTTTCTTGTAATGCGTAATATCACGTGTCGTGGCATGAATCTCAACACTGCCATGTTTCTCATTCTCTACTCCGCGACAGAAAATCTCACACCAGCGCCACTCGCCCTGTCCGGTGCGGCAACGGAAGGTGGTATGGGAAGTTTCGTCTGCCTCGGCGGCGAGCGCAAAAGTCGAAACAAGAGATGCGAGATCATCGGGATGGGTAAGGTCTTCGAGTCGGTTTCCAACCAGCTTTTCCGGAGGGTGCCCCAGCACGGCGATGGCTGCTGGAGAAGCATAAAGAAAGGTAAGTTCCGGGGTATGTCGCGACACGAGTTCGCGGGCATTTTCAGTCAGCAATCGAAACAATTGCTGGTAGTCGACCGCGTCTTCATCAAGCTGCCCGTCACGGGTCGAAGTCGTTGTATTTCCCGCTCCCATCCCGGATTTCGCTCCTGAACGATTGTCGCTGGGTTTATCCACGCGCTTTACCTCCCATCTATGATAACGCGAAAAGCCGGTGGAACCGACTAAAGCGTTACCCGGGGGCGTCCTGGCTCCCGGTCCCTGAATATCGTGGTCTGTCATTCCACACTCGCGCTACACAGGCTGGAACTCGGCCGCGACGGCCGGGATCCAATCAGCGAATGAACCCGGCTGAGCGAGCCCAACAATTTCCGCTGGGGCGCAATGGGCTGGGGGGTGCCCAACGGGTTCCCGGCAAGCGCGTCGGTTCGGGTTGAGGAACCATGGCGACGGGTGAATTGGGTGGGTCGAGCGTTTTCAGTCCGCGCGGCCGCAGACTATCGCAGACGATCGAAGGCTAGCGAGACTCCCAGTTATCAGAGAACACTACGGGGTCGGTGCTGATGTCGATGAGCGAATAGGCGAGTTTGCCAATGCCATTGCTATCTACATCATTCTTGAAGCTGCCTGCACTGGAAAGAATATGTTCCATGATCTCCGAGGGGGAAGACAGAGGCTTTTGAGCCAGCAGATTGATGGCGATACCGGCTACGTGAGGGGCGGCCATCGATGTTCCGGACATCTTGAGTGTGTCGGTATCACTCCTGTTGAAGGTTGAGGTAATTCCTCTTCCTGGAGCGTAAATATCGACACACTCCCCAAAGCTTGAAAATGCGGCGCGCGAATCATCAATATCAGTCGCCCCAACCGTGATTACCTCCGGAACGCGAGCGGGAGAATATGCGCAAGCATCATCAGATGAATTTCCGGCTGCGGCGACATACACGATGCCCGCGGCGATCGATGTTTGCACGGCATTGTCGAGAATCGATGAGCCTTGCGTACCCAGGCTGAAGTTGACGACGGCTGGATGAGGGTTCTCCATGACCCGGTTTGTGACCCACTCGATTGCGGCAATCAGCGAAGATACGGAGCCTCGTCCATCGCAGTCAAGAACGCGAACCGGATGGATCCGGACGTCCTTGGAAACGCCATGGTCCATTCCGCCGATGATTCCGGCTACATGAGTGCCATGCCCGTGACAATCTTCAACGCCGAAGCCGTCCTGAATCGTGCTGAAGCTCTCGAACGTGTCCACCCTTCCGCCAAAATCGACATGAGTGGATCGAATGCCCGAGTCCATAACGTAAACATGAACATCATGCAGCGAATCCGCGACATACCACGAATACAGGTAGTCGAGCTCGGGATCGTGCTGATCAAGCCGATCCAGCCCCCAGGATGGCGGTTCTGGCTGATCGTGAGACGCCAGGGCATGCACCCGGGAGTCCTCCGCCACTAGGGCAACATCCGGATCACGGCTCAAGCGTTCCGCGCCGCGACGATCGATGCGCACGGAAAAGCCTGTCATGACTTCGGAGAACATCTGACCTCGGACACCACCAATCCGATGAGTCACTTCATCGGCAACACGCTGAATATCATGTCTTCGTTCGGCGGCAACGGCCAACTCTTGCGGCGCAAACAACGAGTCCTTTAGAATGACGATATACTTATTCGGGATCGGGTCGTCAACGTCGAGAATTCCGGCGGCGGACAAATGTCCGGTCGTAAGCAAGCCAATCAGCAATGCGACTAAAGCTCTCACGACGATCCCCTGACTGAACTGTGTTTTTGTCCAAAGCCCCGCGTGGGCTGGACTTGTCTTGACAGTTCTCAGTCTGGAGGAACGCCCTGTTTTCAGCTATCGGCGAAACTCGTTGTTTCGTGTAGGACATCGGCAATTCAGTATGTCGGTGTTTGTCCTACAAGCCCACCTTGATTCACCACCTGTTGTACAGCGGCGCACGGGTGGTGAACCCAGCTGTTGCAAAAGTTTACGGCGCGCGACCGTTGCACTGCCCGGTATAGCAGTGTTTCCGGGCTCTCGCACTCGTGAATTTATACAACGGATGGGTAGATTGAAGCGATAGGAAAATTCGGCCGGGTAGCGTCCCGAATGCTTCCCGTGGACCGAAAACTTATCTGATTACGAAGCTGACTCAGCCAACTTTTCGGAAAAGCTTTTCTGGCCGCGGATGCACGCGGATGCACGCGGATAAAGGCAGATGAGTGGTCGTACTCATGCAACCAGAGGGATTGCCTCATTCCGGGTCCCGGACGGATTCGCCTGCAAGACGCGTCGGCGCTTTCAGCCATCTGCCCGGCGACGTGGCGACGGCCTGCGCTACTTTGTGTTCACTCTTTTGTTTTCATCCGCGGTTTCCGCGTGAATCCGCGGCAAAACGGGTTCTCGCCTCGCCCGCCCACGGTAGCTTGGGCGATGGCTTAGGAATATACGTAATCAGGAAAACCTAAACCTTTCGCCCGACTCCGCGTACCAGTGCCAGTACGGCTACCACGCCGACCGGAAGGCAGATCCACCACGGTACGCCGAAGCCGGCGGGCAGGGCGCCGAAGACGATCGCGACGAGGCCGGCCGCAAGTGCGTAGGGCAGCTGGGTGCGGACATGCTCGATATGATCGCACTGGCTGGCCATGGACGACAGAATGGTGGTGTCGGAGATCGGCGAGCAGTGATCGCCCCAGACCGCGCCGCCCATGACCGCGGCCACCGTGGCATAGAGAATCGACAGGTGTTCGGCGCCGTTCATGCCCGAGGCGGCCATCAGCGCCCATGCCAGCGGCACCATCAGCGGCAGCAGAATGCCCATGGTGCCCCAGCTGGACCCGGTCGAGAATGCGGTTGCCGCGGCCACAATGAACACCAGCATCGGCAACAGGCCCGGATGCAGGCGGTCGCCGATCAAAGACACCAGGTAATCGGCGGTTCCAAGCATGTCGGTGACGCCCGAAAGCGCCCAGGCAAGCACCAGAATGAATATGGCATAGAGCATTGCGCGCGCGCCCGAGAACCAGGCCGCCACACTTTCATTCAGCGACAGTACGCGCTGGCCGACCGACAGTGCGATGGCCAGCAGCGATCCGAACAGCGAGCCCCAGATCAGCGACTTGTATGGATCGGCGGTCCCGACAATCGCGCGCAACGTATCGCCCTGGCCGGTGACGAACATGCCGGCGACCACGCCGGTCACCATGACCAGGATCGGCAGCAACGCATTGCGGGCGCGGTAGGCGACGTCGTCGGCCGGCTGTACATCGGCCATGTCGTCGGCGGTTTTGGCCGAGGCCGCGGTCGGCGGCGCGACCTGACCATCGTGGCGGGCGCGCATCTCGGCGGCATGCATGGGGCCGAAGTCGCGTCCGAACCCGACCACCGCAAAGACCATGGTCAGCGCCAGCAACGGGTAGAAGCTGTAGGCGATCGAGTTGAGAAACACCATATAGGCGTTGAGTTCCAGGCCGGGGATTCCGGCAATTGCATCGCGGATCAGGCCGACCTCGTAGCCCACCCAGGTCGTGACCAGCGCAATGGTTGCAACCGGCGCTGCGGTGGAATCGACCAGGTAGGCCAGTTTCTCGCGCGAGATATTCAGCCGGTCGCTGATCGGGCGCATGGTGTTGCCGACGACCAGCGTGTTGGCATAGTCGTCGAAGAAGATCGCCAGGCCCATGGCGACCGTCGAGGCCATCCCACGGCGTACCGTGTCGGCGAAGCCGATGATGCGCTCGACGATGCCCAGCATACCGCCGTTTTTAGAGATCACGCCGACCATGCCGCCGACCAGCAGGGTGAACAGCATCACCGAGGCATGATCGGGCTCGGCGATGGCTTGCAGGATGAACGTATCGGCTGTGGTCATCAGTCCGGTCAGCGTGCCACCGGCGGAGAAGCCTTCGAGCGCCCAGGCGCCGACCCAGATGCCGGCGAACAGCGCGGGTATGACCTGGCGAATCAGAAGTGCCAGTCCGATCGCGACCAGCGGGGGCAGTATCGACACCCAGCCATGGTGGCTTGGCAAATCGGTGGCCTGGCCCAGCGCCATCCCCGGTGCAAGCGTCAGCGCCAGTGCAGCGGAAACTACAATTATTCGGTTATTCATTAACCTGCCGTCATTTGTTTAAGTATTTTATCGGCACTCTCAAAACGTTTCTTCAGCTGTGGGTGCTGCTCGGGATCGTGCGGGTAGCTCTCCAGCCAGCGCCGCAGCAGCGCGGCGTGCTCGGAGTTCAGATCGGCCTTGGGCGCACCTTCGCCCAGCCGGCTGGAAAGTCGGTTGATCTGGTAGTCCATACGCTGTTTGCGGTCTTCCTCCGGGCTGTCCAGCCCTGCCAGACACTCCATTTCGATGACGACCTGGCGCGCCTGAACCGTTAGTTTTTCTACAGTTTCGCGATGCGCATCGACATCGGGCGCACCCTGCATCTGCTCCAGCCGGTCGCGCAGGCGCTGGCCCACCGCGTCGTCGGGCGAAATATCGGGCAGCTCCTGCGCCGGCACGTCCCCGCCCCCCAGCATCTGCTGCCAGGTTTCCTGCAACCGATCATCCAGCGCAATCAGGTGCGCCAGCCTGGCGTGGGCACGCGCATCGCGCGCCGATCTGACCTGTTGCTGGAATCGGCCCAGTGCCTGTTCGAATCGCTTGCGCAGCGCCGGCGGTACCGAGGCATGCTGATTGAATTCGTCTTCCAGGCCGGCAATCTGGCCGGCGACCGATTGGGGATCGTCAGCCTCGGCAAGTGCTTCGGCGCGTGCGCAAATCTGCTTCAGCGCCTCGGCGTGCCGGTGTTCTGCCTGCTTGCGTTCGTCGCGTTCCTGCTTGAGGTCCTCGAACAGCGGATCGATGGGCTCGCGGAATTCGTTCCACAACTGGTCCTCGATTTTTCTGCGGCCGCGGCCGGCCTTCTTCCACTCGGCCTGCAGCGACTTGGCCCGATCAATGGCGACCGCACGGTCCTTCTCGTGTGCAAGCTTGCGTGCTTCGGCAACCAGCCTACGCTTGTCGTTTTCGATCGCCTCGAAATGACGGTCCAGCGCGGCCGAGATGCTGTCCATCAGCTCGCGCAGCGCGCTTGCCGCCTTGCCGCGTTGTTTCGGCGGCAGCGTGTCCAGGTTGCGAATGGCTTCGCGCGCGGCGCGCTGATAGCGGATCAGTTTGTCGGTCGGCGTTTCCGGGTCGTCGACGACCCGGCCGGCGGCATCGAGAAACTCCTGCAGCTCCTGATGCGATTGCTCGCGCACTTCGCTGCGTTTTTCCAGGTAGGGGCGGGCGGCATCGAAAGCTTCCTTGCAGGCGCGCTGAAAACGCCGCCATTGGCCCTGCGGGGCGGAAAAGCGGCGCTTGTCTCCCGGAAGGACTTCCTGTTCGTCCAGTTCCTTCCAGCGTTGACGCAATTCCTTCAGGCGTTCGGTCACCGCGTCGGGATGGAGGTTTCCGGCGTCGATCTCGCCGACCCGTTCGATCAGCCGTTCGCGCAGCTTGTTGTTCGACCAGTGCTGCCAGTCGCGCATTTCCTTGAGCTTTCCGGCCATGCGTGCAAGCCGGCCCGCGGCCTCGCGCGTGCGCTGCGGCTGCGGCATCCTGTCGTACAGGCTGCGGGCGGCGCGAATGGCTTCGCTGGATGCGGCAATATCGCCGGATTCCAGTGCCTGGTCGGCTTTGTCCAGCGCCTGTTCGAGTTCGCGTGCGCGCTCCGGGTCTGGCCCGCTCCGGTTGCCGCTGCCTTGCGCAGGCCTGGCCTGCGGGCGCGAATGGCTTTCCCGGCTCATTTCAAGGCGGGCCTGCAGTTCACCGATCAGCGCCTGGAAGCGCTCGCGCACGGCCTGGTCGGCCGGGCCGGGCGATTGCAGTGTATTCCAGTGCCGATCGAATGCCGAAATCAACTGGTTCAGGGCAGCCGCGGTCTTGTCGCTTGCCGGCTGCGTGGCCATTTGCTGCGCTTTTTCACCGAGTTTTTCCAGTTCCGGATCGGCGCCCGGCGAGTCTGCTTCGGCCGGTTCCGGCACGGGGCGGGGCGGGCGCGGGGCCAGTGCGCTCCGCACGATACGCATGGCGCCTTCGAAACGTCGTGCCAGATGCGGCTCCGGATCTGCCAACTCCTGCCACAGGTCCGTCAGGCGCTCGGCTTCGGCCTTGCGGTCGCCTGAAAACTCGCCGCGCGCGAGCTTTTCGGCCTGCGCGATCAGTTGAGTGGCCAGTTCATCGCGGGCCTCGTGCACCTCCGAGCCGCTCTCGAGTGTCGCCAGGCGCTGGACCACTGCCTGGTGTCTGGTCTTGTGTTTTTTTCTGAGTTTGGTCGCGATCCGCTTGAGTGTAGAGACCTGCTCGATCCGGTTCAGTAGCCGGGTTGCAATCTCGTCATCGGTTTCGCTGACCACGCAGTCGCCGAGAAAGCCGGGCGAGTTGATCCGTGCCAGTGCCGCGTCACGCATTTCGGGATCCGCCGCCGATGCGGCAATTCTGCGCAGGGCATCGCCTGCGTCCAGATTTTCCAGCCATGCCAGGCGCTGCTCGACATGATCCGGATCGGATTGTTTGCACACCGCACGCAACAGGAACGGGTCGGCGGACGAGCGAATTTCGGCGCTGGTGTCGGTTCGACCCGCCTTAAGCCAGGCCGTTTCGTCGCCCAGGCGTTTGAGTGCGGCCAGGCGCACTTTCGGATCGGAATCCTGTGCCGCGATCATCGGCAGTTGCATAAAAAGCCTGCGATCGGTCGCAGTGGCCACGGATCGGGCTCTCGCTTCAGGGTCCTTGCTCTCCCAGGGTGGCCCGAACAGGCGTTCTTTGAGGCTCATCTATATTTTGCGTCCACAGTTTGTTCTTGCCCGATTGTGCGACATTCGAGCAGCGGTTGCCGGAGCATGTGCGTCGGCGCCCGTATTCCGGGTTCCGGCGCCGTCAAATACACTGCCTCAGGCCAGTTGCCGAATCATGCTGAAACCGGCGATCCAGGTGCCGACCGCCGAGCCGATATTGGACAGGAAGAACACCAGAAACACCCGGGCGACCCGGTTCTTCCACCAGCCGGAAAGCTTGATCACGTCATCGCGAAGCGATTCGAAGTCTGAAATTTTCGGCTTGCGCAATGAGGCTTCCACCGCCCCGGTGACCATGCCGGCGCCGATGGTCGGGTTCAGCGATGTCAGCGGCGCGGCCAGCAGGGCGGCAATTATGGTCAGTGGGTGCGCGCGTGCGCAGGCCGCGCCAATGGCCGACAGACCGCCGTTGATCAGCACCCAGGTCAGGACCAGCGACCAGCCGAGTTCCGGGCTGCGCGAGAATCCGATTGCGAAACCGGAAAGTACGGCGACGAGGATCAGCCACGGGATGAATTTCCAGATGCGCGACGACGGCGGTACCGCGTTGAGCGCCTCGACGCGGGCACCCGGGTCCTGGTCGGATTCCAGCGCACGAACCGTGCCTTCCAGATGGCCGGCGCCAATGACGGCCAGCACCCGACGTCCCGTATGACCGCGGTTTTCCTGGCGCAATCGCGCGGCCATGAAGTGATCGCGCTCATTGATCAGGCTTTCATACAATTCGGGCGAGGCCGAGGCGAACTCGCTGAATGTCTCGTTGAGGATGTCACCCTGCTTGAGCCGCTCGATGTCCTCTTCGGAAAATTTGTCGCGCGAGAAAAGCGAAACGATCATGCCATTGGTCAGCATCCAGCGCTGCCACCAGGAAAGTCTCCGGCTGGTCCGCTTCAGGGTGACGCCGATTTCGCGGTCAATGAGTTGCAGCGGCAGTCCGGCGCGCTCGGCCGATTCCATCGCCGCCTTCATTTCCGCCCCGGGCTCGATGCCGAACTGTTCGGCGATACGGCGCTGGTAGGCCGAAAGCGCAAGGCTGGCCATCATCATTCCGGCCTTGCCTGCCCGGATGATGGCGAACAGGTCCATATCGCGCCAGGCGCTGGTGTCGGTCAGCGCCTTGTGGCGCGATTCGCACAGTTCGACCGCGACCGCGTCGAATTTCCCGTGCTCCAGGTGGTGGCGCACGGCATCGACGCTGGCGCGCGAGACGTGCGCGGTACCCAGCAGGGTGTAATGAACCCCGTCGCGGTCGATTTCCCGAACGGGTTCATCGGCGAAATCATGTTCGGCGGCCGGCGCGGCGTCGGTGGGTTCGGTCATTTGAATGAGTTCAGGCCAAAGGCCGGAAGTCTAGCGTAGAACAACAATCTGCGTGAATCTGCGAAATCTGCGGTTCCCGGGTTTTCCCGTCACGGCGTGGCGAACCAACTACGTAATCAGGAATCCCGAAATCTTTGGTCGAGCCCGTCGTAGGCGTCAATGCGCCGGTCGCGGAAGAACGGCCAGATTCTGCGCACGGTCTCGGATCGTTCTCGGTCTATGCTGCAGATCAGGACCTCGCTTGCGGTGCCGGCCTCGGCGAGAACTTCGCCCTGCGGGCCGCAGACGAAGCTGTGGCCCCAGAATTCGGCGTTGTAGCGGCCGCCGGAACGATCCGGCTCGTAGCCGACCCGGTTGCAGGACGCGACCACCAGCCCGTTGGCGATGGCATGCGAACGCTGCACGACGCGCCACGCATCGAGCTGGCGCCTGGCTTCGGCCTCGTCGTCGGCCGGGTCGAATCCGATCGCGGTCGGGTAGACCAGAATCCCGGCGCCGGCGAGCGCCATCATGCGTGCGGCTTCCGGGTACCACTGGTCCCAGCACACCAGCACGCCGAGACGGCCCACCGAGGTGTCTATGGGTTCAAAGCCGAGATCGCCGGGCGTGAAGTAGAACTTCTCGTTGTAGCCGGGATCGTCCGGAATATGCATCTTGCGGTAAATGCCTGCCAGGCTGCCGTCGGATTCGAGCACGATTGCAGTGTTGTGGGCAAGTCCGGGCGCGCGGTGTTCGAAAATGCTGCCGACGATCACCAGTTTGTAGTCGGCAGCGGCTTCGGCCAGCAGTCTGCGCGTGACGCCGTCGAGTGGTTCGGCCAGGTCGAACAGCGCCGGATCCTGGTACTTGCAGAAGTATTCGCTGGCATGCAGTTCGGGCAGAACCGCCAGCTGCGCGCCGCGCGCGGCAGCCTCGGCGATGCCGTCCAGGGTGGCGGCGCGGTTGGCATCGAAGTCCGCGCCCATGGCGTGTTGGACCAGTGCGACGGTCAGTGTGTCTTTTTTCATGCCAGCGCGGCCGGAATCTGCATGCTGGCGCAATGCGGACCGCCACCCTGGCTGATCAGCGTTTTCGCATCGATGGACTTTACGTTGCGATCCGGAAACAGCGTCGAGAGTACTTCGCGTGCGTCGTCGTCGGCACGGCTGCCGAAGGCCGGGACAAGCACTGCATCGTTGAGCAGCACGAAATTGACATAACTTGCGGCCAGTCCGGGGTCGAGGCCGGCAGCACGGGGCAGGGCGATGAGGCGATAGGATTGTCCCCGGGCCGTCTTCAGCAGTTCCAGCTGTCCATTGAGCACGCGTGTCCCGGCGTCGTCGGCCAGCGTCTGGAACACGATGGTTTCGGGATCGGTAAAGCGGGCCAGCGTATCGATATGGCCGTCGGTATCGTCGCCGGGCATCGGTGGAATGTCGATCTCCAGCAGTCGGCTGGCATTGAGCCAGGCCTTGAGCTCATGGTCGACTTCGCCATCGTCCAGGTGAGGGTGGCGGGCGCGCATGCAGTGACGATTGATCAGGACCGTGCCGGCGCCGTCGCATTCGATTGCGCCGCCTTCAAGTTCGAACAGTGACTGCCGGAAGTCGAACTTCGAAAATAGCTCATGGTGGGCCAGGTGCGCGTTGACCCGGTTGTCGAGTCGCGCGTCGTGGCGACCGCCCCAGCCGTTGAAGTAAAAATCAAGTGCCAGGCGCTGGCCGGCATTCACCATGGTCACCGGCCCGAAATCCCGGCACCAGGTGTCGTTGTAGCGCACCTCGACATACTCCAGGCCGGATTTGTCGCCCAGCTTCCGATGCGCATCGCCGGTGTCCGGCTGGATCAGCAGGACCACCGGCTGGTATTGCAGCACGGTGTCGATGAATGCGGCGTACTCGGCCTGGATCGCCTCGAGCACCGGATCCCAGTCGCCGCCGGCAAACGGCCAGGCAAGCAGCAGTGCACTCTGGCGTTCCCACTCGGCGGGCAGTCGGTAATCGACGGGATGCATGCGGTGGTTCAGCGGTTCCGGTTGTCGCCGGTCAGCGCGGCACCGCGATGCAGAACGCTTTCGATGACCAGATCATGCTCGAAATAGACGCTGTATTCGTCGTACAGCCAGCGCGAGATCGGTGGGTCGCCGACCGGTGCACGGCGCTCGTTGGGCCGACCGTAGCGTTGTTCGACTTCGGATTTGGTCAGGCCATTGCTCGGCAGGTCGCGCAGCATGCGTTCGCGGACCTCCTCGATCAACAGCACATCGGCGGCGGCCGAAACGGTGGCCAGCAGAAACGCCATGATGACGATGGACTTCATTGAATTCCGGAACATGCCCGACTCCTGTGCTGAATTCCGGCGCCGGCCGCCACGTAATGCGGCCGGGCCTGACGGCCCCTTGGTACTTACTTGCGCGCCGAAATATTAGCATACGGGCGCCGCGAACGACGCCCGCAAAGCAGGGGCGGGGAGGGCCTGCGGCCGTCAGGAATCGGTCGCCCGGCGGCGGAACCAGACCGAAGCGGCCAGCAGCGCCAAACCAATTGCCACGCCGATCCACATTTCCCAGGAAGCCAGCACGTTTCCGATCGACCTGAAGCTCATCAGCATGTCCTCGCTGGGCATGAAATTCGGCTGGCCCCGCGATTCGGTAACGATTTGTTCCCATTCGATGCTGGCCGGCATCACGCCGCGACCGATTCGTTCCAGAATCAGAAGCAGGAGATTGACCTCGGGTAGCCGGAAATTGGAAAAGAAGCTCCAGAAATGCTGGAACATGCCGATCACGACCGGCACCAGCACGGCAATCAGGATCGGCAGCCTGGGCGCCCATGAAGAGCAGAACATCAGCCAGGCGTAGATGGGCAGCAGCCACAGCGCTTGCACCAGGCTCCCGACCAGGGTTACGGCCCAGACCCGGGGCAGATTGGCCGGCGCCCAGACCTCGGTGAAGATGTTGATGTCGGCCATGAGACCGTAGCCCGACGCAATCAGGACCAGCACCAGCTGGACCAGCGCAATGCCGGCGAGATACATGATTGGCGCGGCAACCATCGCGGTCAGGATCTTCGAGGCCACGGTCATCCGGTCGGACACGGGCAGCGATTTCCAGAACAGGATGGAGCGGTCGCGCCGGTCGTCGTACAGGCTCCCGGCCAGATAGAAAATCACGACCAGAAACATGACCTGGTGGAACAGCGAACCGGCCGAGAACATTGCACCGGCGGCCATCAGGCGCTGCTGGGCGTCGTCCATCTGCGCATACATGCGGATGCCGTCGATGGTAAAGACCAGTTCGTTGTCGACCCGGGCGCCGATGATCAGCACCAGGGCCGTGATCAGCAGGATGAATCCGGCGATGATCAGCGGGGTCCACTTGAAGGCGAACGGGCTTTCCCAGATTTCGCGGCGGACCAGTATCCAGAGACGTGAAAACATGCTTGCATTCATGCCGCTTCCTCCCCGGTTTCCGTCTGGTCGGCGGATTCGCCCATCAGTGCGACGAACAGGTCGGCCACGCTGGGCTTGTGTATTTCACCGACTTCGGCGAGCGCCCGCTGGTTGGCGTTGTCGAACAGCATGATGTGTCGCCCGAACAGCACGCGTTCGTGGATCGGCTTGAGCGCGCGCGCCTGTTGAAGCGTGTCCGGGCCGACCATGACCTCGGTATAACGCTCGTAGATGTCGTCCATGGTGCTGTTGACGATGAGCTTGCCGTCCTTGATGAAGATCAGGTCGGTCAGGATGTGCTCGACTTCCTCCACCTGGTGGGTCGTGATCAGGATGGTGCGCTGTTCGTCAAAGTATTCGTTGAGCAGACTGGTGTAGAACTGCTTGCGGAACAGGATGTCCAGGCCCAGGGTGGGTTCGTCGAGAATCAGCAGTTTGGCATCGATGGACATCACCAGCGCCAGATGCAGCTGTACGACCATGCCCTTGGACAGGGCGCGAACTTTGGATTGCTGCTTGATCTTGGTTCGGGCGAGATACTTCATGCACTGCTCGCGTGAAAATCGCGGGTGCAGCCGCTCGGTCAAGTCAATGATCTGCCAGACCCGCGCCCAGCGCGGCAGCACCGCGACATCGGCGATGAAGCAGACATCGGCCATCAGCTCGTCGCGATCCTTTGACGGATCCAGACCCAGCACTTCGAGTTCGCCACTGAATTTGCTCAATCCCAGGATTGCCTTAAGCGCGGTCGTCTTTCCGGCGCCGTTCGGGCCGATCAGGCCAACGATTCGACCGGCCGGCACGCTCAGGTCGACGTTGTCCAGCGCAATTGTGCTGCCGTAGCGCCTGCTCAGCCCCTGCGCTCGAATTATGTTTGACTCCATTCTTTACTACTCCCGTTGTTCAATTCTCAATCGTGAATCGATTTGATCAACTCGTCAGGATCCAGGCCCAGTTTGGCAATGCGCTTTGCAATGCGCGGCCATTCTTCGGCCAGGAAGTGCTCTCTCTCACTCTGCATCAGGCGATGCTGCGCACCATCGACCACGAACATGCCGACACCGCGGCGTTTTTCGACCAGTTCATCGTCGACCAGCGACTGGTAGGCCTTTGAAACGGTAAGCGGATTGATCTGGAAGTCGATTGCAACCTGCCGAACCGAAGGCAAAGGCTCGCCCTCCTTGAGCGTTCCGTCAAGTATTGCCGAGACGGTCTGCTCGCGAAGCTGCCAGTAGATCGGCTGGTTGTCGTCCCAATGCTGTGCCATCAAAGCCTCGAAACGTTGGGCAGCACAAGCGGTAGCAGGCCGGACAGTACGCCGGTTTCGCCGTTTTTTGCCCCGGAGCGCGCGGCCTCGGCAGACTCGCCTTGTGCATCGCTGTCTTGTCGGCTGACCGGCGCGACCAGATCGACGCTTCCGGCAGTAGGTTGGGTTTCGGCACCGATTCGCTCGGATGCATCCCAGCTCAACGCCGTGAGCAGTGCGATGATCGCTGCTGCAGTCGCGAGGCTGTGGGGGATATGAATACCCCGGCGGTTTGTGATTGGCAACATCGGGTGCTCCTTGCGACGGGGATCGCTGTCGACCATGTATTGGTGTTTTACTATACTAGCACACCACGACACTGTCAAGCGGAATCTGCGAATTCCGATCCGCAGCGATCTCCGCGCCGCCTGCTGGTATCATTTGCGGAAAGTCAATCCCCGTGGGGGGCTGGACAAAGTCAACTCCCGGGCAAATCAATTGTCTGTATTTGGAGCAGTCTCTTGAGACGCTGCATTTCAGATCATTCAAGATAACAATCGGAGCAACTCAATCATGAAACGCAATTTTGTCATCATCGCGGCCTCAACCGCGCTGGCGAGCAGCGTCGCGCTTGCCCAGACCGACGAACTCGAAACGCCCGAAGAACGGCTGAGCTATACCATCGGCATGGATATCGGGCAGTCGCTGACCGGCCAGGATATGCCGCTGGATATCGATATTCTGATACAGGGCCTGCGCGCCGCCTACCTCGGCGAGGAAACCCTGCTGACGCAGGAAGAAGCCGTTGCCGAACGCGAACAGTTCATCCAGCAGCGCCAGCAGCAGTTGGAAGAGCAGCGCGGCGAGGAAGCGCGCATCAATCGTGAGGAAGGTGAGGCATTTCTCGCCGCCAACGCGGACAAGGAAGGCATCACGGTCACCGAATCCGGACTGCAGTACCGCGTGATCGAGGAAGGCGAGGGCGCGAGTCCGGATGCCGACGACCGCGTGACTGTCCACTATCGCGGCAAGTTGATCAGCGGCGTCGAATTCGACAGTTCATATTCGCGCGGCGAACCGGCGACGTTTGGCCTCAATCAGGTGATTCCGGGTTGGACCGAAGGTCTGCAGCTGATGCAGAAAGGCGCGAAGTACGAATTTTTCGTGCCGTCGGATCTGGCTTACGGGGAGCAGGGCCGTCCGGGACCCATCGGGCCCAATTCCACGCTGATCTTCGAAGTCGAGCTGCTCGAAGTCGTGCCGTCTCCGGCGACCGACTCCGTCGACTGATCGAAACCACGCTAACCTGACCCGCCCCGGCCGCACCATCCCGGCCGGGGCTTTTCGATTCAACAGAGAATACCGGTATGGGATCGCTCCAGGATGCTTTACTGAAAACCGGCCTGGCCGAAGATCGTCAGAAGTCGGAAAGAAAGGTCGGTGGCGCTTCGGCCAAGGGTCGTCCGCCGCCACGCGGCAGGAAAAGCAAGAAGAAATCCGGCAAGCGTGCCGCCGACGGCTCGTCGCAATCCTCGGATCTGGAGCGCGCCTGGATTGCGCGTCGTAAAGCCGAAAAAGACGAGAAAGAGCGCGTCAAGCAGGCGCGGGTCGCCGATCAGGAAGCGCGTCGCAAGCGGAATCTGCAGCTCGACGGTATCGTCGAAGGCAAGGCGCTCAACGTCGAGGAGGCCGAGGTGCCCCGGTACTTCGAGCATCTGGGCCGCATTCGCCGGGTGCTGTGTACGCGCGAGCAGCGCGATGCGATCAACAGCGGAAAGCTGGGCATCGTCAACCTCCGCGGTCGCTACCTGATCGTCGAACCGGAGATCCTGCAGCAGTACCGCGCGCTGGCCGAAGACCTGGTCCCCGATCTCAGCGGCGCCGAGCCCGCGGCCGGGGACGAGGAGAACGGTGATTACCCGCCGGTACCCGACGATCTGGCCTGGTAGCGCCCGTATCCCGCGCGGCGGGTATTTGCTACCATTGATGCGTTGCCCCCAAATATGGAAGAGAGAAGCCGTGATTCCCTATCGTGTATTGATGATGACCCTGTTCGCCGTGGCGCTTGCAGCCTGTGGCGATTCCGAACAGACCGCGTCCGAGGCCGCCGAGCAGGCGGTGGAGGAAGTCGACGAAAACGTTGCACAAGCCGACCTGGACGCCGAATCCGATTCTGAACCTGAATCTGAATCTGGCTCGGACGAAAATCCGTTCTTCGAGATTTCGACGTTGCCCAACCAGATGCCGCCGTTCGACCGGATCACCGATGAGCATTTCGTGCCCGGAATGGAGCGCGGCATGGAAGAGCACCTTGCCGAGATCGAAACAATCGCGGCCAATCCGGAGCCGCCGACCTTCGAGAACACGATTATTGCCATGGAGCGCAGCGGCCGGCTCCTGAGCCGTGTGACCAGCGTGTTCTTCAATCTTGTCGGTGCCGATACCAACGACAGGCGCCAGGAAATCCAGCGTGAAATGACGCCGAAGCTTTCGGCGCACAACGATGCAATCCAGCTCAATCCGGAGCTGTTTGCGCGTATCGAAGCCCTTTACCAGGATCGTGCGGATCTTGGCCTGAATGCCGAACAGATGCGATTGCTGGAGGAAACCCACCGCGACTTCGTGCGGGCCGGCGCCGAGCTTTCGGAAGACGATAAGGCGAGACTGCGCGAAATCAACGCCGAGCTGGCCCGTCTCGGTACCGAGTTCTCGCAGAACGTGCTCAAGGAAGTCAACGATTCGGCCATTGTCGTCGATACCGCCGCCGAACTCCAGGGCTTGAGCGACGGCCAGATCCGCTCGGCGGCCGACGAGGCGGCCGAGCGCGGCCATGAAGGCAAGTACGTGCTGACCCTGATGAACTATTCCAGCCAACCGCAGTTGACTTCGCTGGAGAACCGTGCAATCCGTCAGCGCCTGATGGAGGCTTCGCTGGCCCGCGGCAGCCGGGGCGGCGACTTCGACAACCGGGAAATCGTCTCGCGGGTGCTCAACCTGCGTGCGGAGAAGGCCAACATGCTGGGCTACGACACCCACGCCGATTTCGTGCTTGAGGAGCGCACCGCCAAGACGGTGGCCGCCGTCGACGAAATGCTCGACATGCTGGCCCCGGTTTCGGTGGCCAATGCGCGCAAGGAAGGCGAGGCGCTGCAGGCGGTGATCGACGAGACCGCCGGGGAGCCGTTCGAGCTGCAGTCGTGGGACTGGCCGTTTTATACCGAGAAAGTGCGGCAGCAGAAGTACGATTTCGACGAAAGCCAGATCAAGCCGTACTTCGAACTCAACAGCGTGCTGATCAACGGCGTGTTCCATGCCGCCGGCGAGGTCTACGGGCTCACCTTCCAGGAACGGCCGGATCTGCCGGTCTACCACCCCGATGTGCGCGTGTTCGATGTATTCGACGCCGACGGTGAACGGCTGGCGATCTTCCTGGGCGATTTCTACGCGCGCTCGTCCAAGCGCGGCGGTGCCTGGATGAATGCTTATGTATCGCAGTCGGGACTGCTGGGCACCGAGCCGGTGGTGGCCAATCACCAGAACATTCCCAAGCCGCCCGAAGGCGAGCCGACGCTGATGACGCTCGACGAGGTCACGACCATGTTCCATGAATTCGGCCACGCGTTGCACGGCATGTTTTCCGACGTGGAATACCCGAGCTTTGCCGGCACTTCGGTGCCGCGCGACTTTGTCGAATACCCCTCGCAGGTCAACGAGATGTGGGCCACCTGGCCTTCCATCCTGGAAAACTATGCACTGCACCACGAGACCGGCGAGCGGATTCCGCAGGAACTGCTGGATCGCGTCATCGAGGCCGAGAAATTCAACGAGGGTTATCGCACCACCGAGTATCTGGCCGCTTCGATTCTCGACATGTGCTACCACACGCTGCCGGCGGAACGGATTCCGGCGGCCGATGAAATCCTGCAATTCGAGGCCAATTGCCTGGAGCAGGCCGGGATTGCCTACGATCCGGTGCCTTCGCGTTATCGCACCACCTACTTCTCGCACATCATGGGCGGCTATTCGGCCGGTTACTACTCCTACATCTGGAGCGAGGTGCTGGATGCCCACAGCGTCCAGTGGATCAAGGACAACGGTGGGCTGAGCCGCGAAAACGGCGACCACTTCCGCAAGACGCTGCTGTCGCAGGGCGGCAGCAAGGACGCCATGGAGCTGTTCCGCGACTTCACCGGCAGCGAGCCGGATATCCAGCCGCTGCTGGAACGCCGCGGACTGACGCCGGTAGAAGGCACGGGTGAAACGTCCGGGCCGATGTGACGGCTCGGGCAACGACCCCGGGGTCAACTGCAGTGATCGCCCGGGCCCGCCCCGGGCGATCACGATAGCGGACCGGCCGAAGCGGCTGACCGCAGGTTTCGGCATCGTCCGAGTCGTATCGGTTCAACCACGTCATCCGGGAATCACCAGTCTTGTCGCGCAATACCTTTGCAACCATCGCGCCGCGTGCGCTGAGCCACAATCTGGCGTGCGTGCGCGCGCTGTGCGATGGCGCCCGGGTGATGGCCGTGGTCAAGGCCGATGCCTACGGTCACGGGCTGAAACGATGCTTGCCGGCGCTGGCCGGTGCCGATATGCTGGCCGTGGCGACCATGGACGAGGCGCGTGCGATTCGGGTGCTGGAGCCGCGGGCGCCGATATTGCTGCTCGAAGGTGTTATGGCAGCGACCGAACTCGAGGCCGTTGCCAGGCTGAATCTCGAGATGGTGGTGCACCACGTCTCGCAGCTTGAATGGATCGAAGCTGCCGGTCCTGCACCGGGGCCAAGAATCTGGCTCAAACTGGATTCGGGCATGCACCGGCTGGGATTCCCGTTGCACGAGGCCGCGGCTGTACACGCCAGGTTGCAGGCACTCCCAGGTGTCGAGCAGATCGTCTTGATGACCCATTTCGCCTGTGCCGACCAGGCCGATCATCCGCTCAACAAACGCCAGGTCAAGGCCTTCGATACGGCCGTATCCGGCCTGGAGGGCCCGCACTGCCTTGCCAATTCCGCGGCACTTCTGAACCTTCCCGAGACGCGCCGCGACTGGGTGCGCGCCGGTCTGCTGCTGTACGGAGTCTCGCCGGTTCCCGAGCGCGACGGCCCGTCGCTGGACCTTCGCCCGGCAATGACCCTGGAGACGCGTCTGATCGCGGTCAATGATGTCCCTGCCGGTGAAACCATCGGTTACGGTGCGCGCTTTACCGCGCCGCACGACATGCGCGTGGGCGTGGCGGCAATCGGTTACGGCGACGGCTATCCGCGCAATACCCCCGACGGTGCCCCGGTGCTGGTCAATGGGCGCGAGCAAAAGCTTGTCGGTCGGGTTTCCATGGACATGATTACGGTCGATCTCGGGGGCCAGGAACAGGCCCGGGTTGGGGACCCGGTGGTGCTGTGGGGGGACGGTTTGCCGGTGGAGCGGGTCGCCGAGGCGGTGGGGACGATTCCCTACGAGTTGCTATGCCGGGTCACCAGGCGCGTTACTTATCGGGAGAAGGATCTTGAATCGTGACTTTCAAAGGTGCGACCGCAGATTACACAGATTCTCGCAGATTATTGATTACCCGCTAATTCATTAATCTGCGTACATCTGCGTAATCTGCGGTTACAAGGTTTTCATTTATCTAATCAGGCGACCTCAAAGCGAATGCTTGCGCAGGATGCCGCGCAGTTGGTCGTAGCTCAGCCCCAGGCGCTCGGCGGTTCGTTTGCGGTTGCCGTCGGTCTCGCCCAGAGCCCGCTCTACAATCGCTTTTTCCTGGGTGTCCAGCCAGCCACGCAAGTCGTCGGGAAGTCGTTTCGGGCCGGCCGGCTCGTTGCCGGATTCGGGTTGCGGGCGCCACGGAGATTCGAACGGATCGAACTGAAGCGCCCGGATCGGCCGGTCCGGGGTGTCGTGGCGGTATACCGCGCGTTCGACCACGTTCTTGAGTTCGCGCACGTTCCCGGGCCATGGATGCGCACGCATCTGCCGAATGGCTGAATCGGAGAATCCGGCAAACAACTCGCGCCCCAGTTCGCGGCTCATGCGCATGGCGAAGTGTTCGGCCAGCGGCAGGATATCCTCGTGCCGTTCGCGCAGCGGGGGCAGGGTGATCACGTCGAACGACAGCCGATCCAGCAGATCGGCGCGGAAGCGGCCGCTGGCCGCCAGACCCGGCAGATCCTCGTTGGTCGCGCCGACCACGCGCACGTCTATGGTCCGGGTTGTCGACGAGCCCAGACGTTCGAATTCGCCGTACTCGACGATGCGCAGCACCTTTTCCTGCACCGCGTCCGAAGTGGTTGCAAGTTCATCCAGCAACAGCGTGCCGCCGTCGGCCTGCTCGAAGCGTCCGATACGCCTGCTGCCGGCATCGGTAAACGCGCCGGCTTCGTGGCCGAACAATTCTGATTCAAGCAGCGAGGGGCTGATACCGGCGCAGTTGAGCTTGACCAGCGGCTGGTCCCAGCGTGACGAGAGAAAATGCAGCCGTTCGGCGATCAGTTCCTTGCCGGTGCCGCGCTCGCCGACCACCAGCACCGGCCGGTTCAGGTCGGCCGCGCGCGAGACCTGTTCCAGCGTCTCCAGGAACGTCCCCGATTCCCCGATCAGCGGTTGTTCTTCGCGCTTCATCCGGTGCCTGTGCGATTCGCGTGTTGCATGGCGTCATTATCCCGCAATCGTCCCGCGTTGCCGACCCCGACGATCCGCAACCGGAATGCCGCTTTGCTTCGTCGCGCATCTGACAAGGCTTTCCGGGAAAGCGCGCCGAGCGTCGGCGCGATCAGAACCGGGATTGGAACCACCGTTGACGGGCGGTTCTGCCAGAATAGCGCGATGGCGAAAGCAAAGACGCTTTACGTGTGCGGCGAGTGCGGTGCGAGCCAGCCCAAGTGGGCGGGACAGTGCGCCGATTGCGGCGCATGGAATTCCCTGTCCGAGGCCCGCAATGAAATCGCCGCTGCCGGTTCGCGGCGCGGCGGCTGGACCGGTCAGGCTTCGGCCGAGGTGGTGCAGCTCGGCTCGGTGCGCACCGGAGACACGCCGCGTTTCAGTTCCGGGTTGAGCGAGCTGGACCGGGTGCTTGGCGGCGGCCTGGTGCCCGGCTCGGTCGTGTTGATCGGTGGCGATCCGGGGATCGGCAAGTCGACACTGTTGCTGCAGTCGCAGGCCGCTATAGCGACAAAACGCAAGGCCTTGTACGTTACCGGCGAGGAGTCGGCGGCCCAGGTCGCGATGCGGGCGCGCCGGCTCGGTCTGGATCCGGATGTGCTCGAATGCCTGACCGAGACCAGCCTGGAGACCGTGCTGGCCACGGCCGCGGCCAACCGGCCCGGGTTCATGGTCATCGATTCCATTCAGACCCTGTGGAGCGAAGCGCTGCAGTCCGCGCCCGGTGCGGTGGCCCAGGTGCGCGAGTGCGCCTCGCGGCTGGTGCAATATGCCAAGCAGACCGGCTGCACCGTGGTTCTGGTCGGACACGTGACCAAGGAAGGCGCGCTGGCCGGGCCGCGGGTGCTCGAGCACATGGTCGACGGGGTGCTGTATTTCGAATCCGACTCGGGCAGCCGGTTCCGGTTGATCCGGTCGGTCAAGAACCGCTTCGGCGCGGCCAACGAACTGGGTGTGTTCGCAATGACCGACAGCGGCCTGAAGGCGGTTTCCAATCCATCGGCGATCTTTCTTTCCACCGACGATGCGCCGGCCGCCGGTTCCTGCGTGCTGGTCACGCGCGAGGGTACCCGGCCGATGCTGGTGGAAGTCCAGGCGCTGGTCGCGCCCAGCAGCCTGTCGCAGCCGCGGCGCGTGGCCGTCGGCGTGGATCCCGGCCGTCTGGCGATGTTGCTGGCGGTGATGAACCGCCACTGCGGCATCCAGGTCAACGACCAGGACGTGTTCGTCAACGTCACCGGCGGCATTCGCGTCGGCGAGACCGCCTCGGATCTTGCAGTGGCGCTTGCAATCCAGTCGTCGCTGCGCGAGACGGCCTTGCCGCGCGAGTTGGTGGCCTTCGGCGAGGTCGGGCTGTCGGGCGAGCTGCGCCCGGTCTACAACGGCGAGGAACGTCTGCGCGAGGCCGCCGGGCAGGGTTTCACCACGGCCCTGGTGCCGCAGGCCAATGTCAAGGGCGTCAAGGCAAAGCTGACCATACGCGGATGTCGGCGCCTGTCCGACGCACTGGATGCCGCGCGCGAAGCGCTGTCGGCCAGTTGACCGCCCCCCGTGGGCATGAAAGAATCGGTGCGCGCGCACTGCAAGCAAAACCAAAAGCAAAGGAATCCGCTTCGTGACCGAATCGCATCGCCAGCCCATCGCCAAGGTCGATACCGCGTGGCTGCGCATGGAACAACCGACCAACCTGATGATGATCACCGGCGTGATCGTGCTGCGCGAGGCGGTCGACTTCGAGAAACTCAAGGAAGTCGTCGCATCCAGGTTCCTGGCATTCCCGCGCTTCCGCCAGAAGGCGGTACAGACCGCAAGAGGCTGCTGGTGGGAAGACGACGAGGAATTCGAACTGACCTCGCATATCCGGCGCATCGCGCTGCCGGGCGATGCCGGCAAAAAGGAACTCGAGGAATTCGTCTCCGAGCTGGCATCGACCCCGCTGGACAAGTATCGCCCGTTATGGCAATTCCACTTCATCGAGAACTATATCGAGGGCCCGACACTGGTCATGCGTATTCATCACTGCTACGCAGACGGCATGGCATTGATGCAGGTCATGCTGTCGCTTACCGATAGCGACCGTGAAAAATCGACCGCCCGGATCAAGCCCGACCAGTGGACGCGCCGACGCGCGCGCGAATCGAACGTCTTCAAGCGCCTGATGGAACCGGCACGCGAGGGCATCGATGCGGTACAGCACCTGGGTTTCATGCTGGTCGAAGAGGCCGCCCACCTGTTGCGCGAGCCGTCCCAGGCCAGTGCTTACGCCGACAGCGCATCCGAGATCCTGTCGGAACTGGCCACCATGCTGCTGTTGAGCGACGACCCGCCGTCGCGTTTCAAGGGCAAGCTCGGCGTACGCAAGAAAGTGGCCTGGACCGATCCGTTGCCGCTGCTGGAGGTCAAGGCGATCAGCCAGGCGCTGGGCTGTACCGTCAACGACGTTCTGATCGGCATCATGACCGGGGCATTGCACCGCTACCTGCTGGACTACGGCGAAGATCCATCCGAGCTGGAGGTGCGCGCCACCATTCCGGTCAATCTTCGCCCGCTGGAGCATGCGCGCGACCTGGGTAATCATTTTGGAGCCGTGTTTCTCGATCTTCCGATCTGGGAACCCAATCCGCTGGCCCGGGTGTACCGCGTCGCCGAGAACATGCACCACCTGAAGAACTCCAAGCAGGCCACGGTATCCCTGGGTCTGCTGGCCACCGTCGGCATGGCGCCGGCGGCGGTGCAGCAGGCGGCGCTGGAGCTTTTCGCGCGCAAGGCCACCACGGTACTGACCAATGTGCCGGGGCCGAGCCGGTCTCTTTACATGGCCGGCTCGGAGATCGGCCAGATGATGTTCTGGGTGCCGCAAAGCGGTTCCATCGGCATGGGCATCAGCATCCTGAGCTACAACGAGCAGGTGTTTTGCGGTGTGATCACCGACAACAAGCTGGTACCCGACCCGGAAGGGCTGGTGGAGAATTTCTCGATCGAGTTCGAAAACCTGCTGCACCTGGTGATGATGCTGGGCCCGGACGTCGACCGCAGCCCGGAAGAAGCTGAAAACCACCTCCAGGTCTGGCTGGAACGCAGCGGCGAAGGTTGAACTATTGCGGCCGGGTGAGGTAAAAAGTGGTTTGAGCCGCGGATGAACGCGGATGAACGCAGATAAAAAAACACCTGATTATGTATAAGATGCAGCTAGAGAACGCGGTGTCTATCAGATCCGCTTTTTTTATTGAAACCGCAAATGAACGCAAATGAACGCAAATCTTGACGAACCCAAGGAGCAATCTGATCGGTGCTGAGCGTGCGGTTTTTGGGTCACCAATCCGGATCTGATTCAGGGTTTAGGGAATTATTGAGGCTATTTGCGTTTATTCGCGTTCATTTGCGGTTAAAAATGCCTTTCCGCAAACAGGGTTTCCCGCGCCGGTCACTCCAGCGAATTGCGGGCGTATTCGATGTCCAGCGCCTGCATGGCGTCGATCGGTTTCATGCTGGCGGCTTTTGCATAGGCTTCGTTGGAATCGTCGAGGCGCTTTTCTCCGTACAATAGGTACAGGCCGTTGCCGTACTCGATCCAGGCAATAGGCGCGTTCGAAATCCGGATGGCCTCGTCGAAGTGCTCCATGGCCTTGTCCGCGCTGGCCCCGTAGGTCATTGATCCGACCAGCTTGCCGACCTTGGTGACGATTTCGGCGTGATACAGCCCCAGTGCCGTATGCGCTTCGGCGTGGCGTGGTTCAAGCTCGATCGCCTGGTCAAGCGATTTCCGGATTCGGCCGCCCAACCCCTGGCTGAGCGCCTTGGCAACCGAGATGCTCTGGCCGTAGCGACCCAGGTGATAGGCGTGGAAGTAATACGCGTTCGGGTTGTCGGGATCGGATCCCATGGCCGCCTCGGCGCGCTCGATTCCGGCTGTATAGATGGCCTGCTTGACCGCATCGTCTTCCTCGAGATAGTCGGCATAGATTCCCGATGCCTTGTTGGCCGCCACGTGCGCGGATTTACCGTGTGCCAGCGCGGTGTCTACGGCCGTGGCGAAGTCTCCCTGGTGGAAAAGGCGCCAGGCCTGCTGTACCACCTCGTCGGCCGGCCACGGTTCGCGGTCGCCGGCGTGCAGTTTGTCCCATGCCTCGCGCAGCTTCTCGCCCGGGTACTCGAAAGCCGCCGAATCGCCGTCGAAATCCGACCATTTACCTGTATCCATGAATCGTACTCCCTCGAAATCGTATGAGCCGATTCTACGGCCAGCCGCGCCGGAGTGCATCCCTTGCATAGGGAGGTCAAGCGTGGACTTCGGCAGAGCCTCCGAGCGGTTTTGCTGGCCGCTGTCGCGTGCAGGATGGTGCGTCGGGCTTTCGGCTGGGCGCACCGACAGAGGTTGGACAGCCTTTCCGGGTTCGGCCTGCTTTCAAATTCAACTTCAAAAGCGGTTTCGCCACGCGCTGCGCGCTTGCAGGCGACCTACTTTTGTCGCGACTGACAAAAGTAGGTCGCCTGCAAGCGCGCAGCGCGTGGCGAAATCGCCTTTGGGTTTGAAACCCCGCCGCACCCGCCAAGGGCACCAGACATCAGGTGAAATCCTGATTCAGCGACTCAACCAGTGTGACCGCTCTTAGTGTGACTGCTCTAATTTTCCGGCCTATATTGACACTCAACAGCCCCTGTAGCGGGGCCCAAACGGACGGAAAGAGGTGAATTGACATGGCCAAGACGACAGCCAAGAAGACAGCAAAAAAGAAGGTCAGCAAGAAGACCGCTCGCAAGTCGACCGCAAGTGCCGGTCGCGTTCAGGATAACGCTCACGAAATCTGGCTGGCCGGTCTTGGCGCATTCGCGCTGGCCCAGGAAGAAGGCACCAACCTGGTTCGCAGGGGCGGCAAGCTGATCAACGAAACCACCGGTCAGGTCATCAGTGAAAGCTCGAAGCTGTTCGAGCGGCTGGTATCCGAAGGCAAGAAGCTCGAAGGCAAGGGCCGCAAGATGGCCGAAGACGCCGCCGGCGGCGTTCGCAGCGACGTCGAAGGTCGGGTCGGCAAGGTCCGCGAGCAGGCTCGCACCAACTGGGACAAGCTCGAGAAGGTTTTCGAAGAGCGTGTCGCGCGCGCATTGTCGCGCCTGGGCGTTCCGACTTCCGACGAGATCCAGCAGCTCAGCGAGCGCGTCCAGGAACTCAACACGCGGGTTCGTGAGCTGGCCAAGGCCCAGCAAAGCGGCAGCGCCGCCAAGACGACCAAGAAGTCTCCGGCTCCCGACGCTTCCTGAGTAAAGGTCTACCCCGAAGCAGCCGGACTATGCTCCAGTAGTGCTGCTTTTTTCCCGGGCCACCGCGCCCGGGTTTTTTTTTCCGCCTTGTGGCGGTCTGGTTAGCGGTAGGCGTTGGCGAGGTGTTCGAACTGTTCGCGCGCCGTGCCGCGCAGGTAGGGGCTGACCAGGCTCATGACCTGGATGGCGGCGCGGTCGGGGCGCGGCTCGGTGTGAGGTTCCATGACCTGATCGAAAGCGATCCAGTAGCTGCTGATCAGGACAATGTTGCGAACCACGGCTTCGCGTTCCAGCGTCCCGGCGTCGAGCTGACCGCTGCGCTCCAGCCCGGCCAGCAGGTCGGAGGCGGTGCGCATTGAGAGCTTGAGGATTCCCCGGATGCGCTCCCGGAGGCCGCGACTGCGGGCGCAGAGTTCGTTCAGGTCGCGGTAGATGAATCGGTGTGCGGCGATGTTCTCGAACACCAGGTGCAGGAAAAGCCAAGCGTCTTCCACGTCGGCCTCGCCGAAGCGGTCGCCACCGAGCAGTTCGAGCATACGGTGCTCGAACCGGCCGAACAACTCGTCGATCAGACTTTGCTTGGTCTTGTAATGGTAGTGCAGGTTGCCCGGGCTGATGCCGAGTTCATCGGCGATCCGGTTGGTGGTCACGTTGGGTTCGCCGAATTCGTTGAACAAATTCAGCGCGGCCCCGGCAATGCGCTCGGGCGTGCGGGAACGTGACATATACCGGCCGGGGGCTGCGCCTCAACCGGTCAGCGAGTCGACGAGCTCGATGTAGCGCTTCATCGCTTCTTCGGAGTCGGTACCCCTGAGCTTTTCCCAGGCCTCGTACTTGGCAACCCCGACGAAATCGAAAAAGCCCGGCCGTTCGCCGCTGACGTCGCCTTCGGCCCCCTGCTTGTACAAGGCGTAAAGCTTGAGCAGCGTATCGTTGTCCGGTCGCTGCTCGAGTTGCTTGACGCGCTCGGACGCCCGCTCGAATTCCTGCTTCAGATCGCTCACCTGATGGTTCCCTTGTGGTTCGTCTCGTCAGTCTCCTTATTAGCATGCGTTTGCCGGAAGGTCAACGGTATCGGCTCGAAATTCTGCAAATCGGGGCTGGCGTTGGACGGCCAAGGCCGGTACTCTTGGCAGCAACGATCAATGCATGAAAGGAGAATTCCCAGATGGGCTATTTCGTCACCGGCGGGACCGGGTTCATCGGCCGCAATCTCATCGACCAGTTGCTCAAGCGGCGCGGCAGTATTTACGTGCTGGTCCGCCGTGGATCCAAGAAGAAGTTCAATGCACTGGTCGCGGAACGCTGGAGCGAATCTGGCAAGCGGGTCATCGCCGTCAGCGGCGACCTGACCAAACCCGGGCTGGGTGTGTCCAGGGCCGACCAGGACAAGCTGAAGGGCAAGATTCGCCACGTCTTCCACCTGGCCGCCGTGTATGACCTGACGGCCAGTGTCGAATCGCAGGAGAAGGTCAATATCGAGGGCACGCAGAACGCAATGGATTTCGCCGCCGCGGTGGGCGCGAAATGCTTCCACCACACCTCCTCGATTGCCGCGGCCGGGATGTTCCAGGGTTCGTTCCGGGAAGACATGTTCGAAGAGGCCACCGGGCTGGATCACCCGTATTTCCGTACCAAGCACGATTCCGAGGGCCTGGTCCGGCGCAAATGCGAGATTCCATGGCGCATCTACCGGCCCGGCATTGTGGTCGGGCACTCCAAGACCGGCGAAATCGACAAGATCGACGGGCCGTACTTTTTCTTCAAGCTGATTCAGAAGCTGCGCCGCATGCTGCCGCCGTGGGTGCCGACGCTGGGTCTGGAAGGCGGACGCATCAACCTGGTGCCGGTGGATTTCGTCGCCCAGGCTATGGATCATATCGCGCACAAACCCAAGCTGGACAACACCTGTTTTCACCTGACCGATCCAAACCCCAAGCGGATCGGCGAGGTGATGAACCTGTTTGCCCGGGCCGCGCATGCGCCACTGATGTCCATGCGCATCGATGCAAGGCTATTCAATTTCATCCCGCAACCGGTCAAGCAGGGCATCGGCATGCTGCCGCCGGTGCGGCGAATCATCGACCAGGTGCTCAGCGACCTGGGGATTCCGAAAGACATGCTGAGCTTTTTCAACTATCCGACCAGCTTCGACACCCGCGAAACCGACCGCGCGCTCAAGGGTTCGGGTATTTCCGTGCCGCCGCTGGAGGACTACGCCTGGGTGCTGTGGGATTACTGGGAGCGCCACCTGGATCCGGATCTGTTCGTCGACCGCTCGCTCAGCGGCCATGTCAGGGACAAGGTCGTGCTGGTCACCGGCGGTTCGTCGGGCATCGGCAAGGCCACCGCGATGATGATGGCAGAAGCCGGGGCGAAGGTGATTATTGTTGCGCGCAAGCAAGCCGAACTCGAGGAGACGAAGAAGGAGATCGAGGCGGCCGGCGGCACGGCATTCACCTACCGTTGCGATCTGGCCGATTACGCCGCGGCCGAAAAGTTGTGCAAGCAGGTGCTCGCCGATCACGGCGCGGTGGACGTGTTGGTCAACAACGCCGGGCGTTCGATTCGGCGCTCGATCGCGCTGTCCTACGATCGCTTCCATGACTTCGAACGCTGCATGCAGCTCAATTACTTCGGATCGCTGAAGATGATCCTGGGATTGCTGCCGACCATGGCCGAGCGGCGCCACGGGCACATCATCAACATTTCATCGATCGGCGTGCTGACCAACGCCCCGCGGTTTTCCGCCTACGTTGCATCCAAGGCGGCGCTGGATGCGTTTTCGCGCTGCGCGGCGGCCGAGTTCAACGACACCGGCGTGGCTTTTACCACCATCAACATGCCGCTGGTGAGGACGCCGATGATTGCACCGACCAAGATTTACGAGTCGGTGCCCACGATCACGCCGCAGGATGCGGCCGACATGATCAAGCAGGCGGTGATCTACCGGCCGCAGAGAATCGCGACCCGACTGGGCATCTTCGCCTCGGTGCTGCATGCGCTGGCGCCCAAGATTTCCGAAATCGTCATGAATTCAGCATTCCGGATGTTCCCGGACTCGGCCGCCGCACGCGGCGAGCGGGCGAGCAGCAGCGAGGCCAGGGCGACGCAGGAGCAAATGGCATTCGCCAGCCTGATGCGCGGGATCCACTGGTAGCGGGCTACACTAGCGCAGGATGTTTTCCCGATTGCCGCCGGAGCGTGAAAGCAGCGTGCGGCGGCGGGTTTGATCCCGGCCGGCCTGGTCGGCCTGCCGGTCACGTCGGGCCCGGGTGCGGCGATCGACCTGCCTGGAGCCGTCGGCTTGGAATTGCCGGCGGTCGAGCCGGCCGACTACCGTGCGGTAGCGTGTTCTGTCCTCGGCCAATTCGCGGCGCTGTTGCAATTGCCGTGCTTCATCGCGCCGTTGCGCGGCGCGCTCGCGCTGTTGTGCCAGTTGCTGCTGGCGCTGTTCGAGAAAGGCCTTGTTGCTGGCCGCTATTTCGTCCAGGTTTTTGGCAGCCCTGATCACGCTCAAACCGCTGGTTTTGTGCAGTTGTGCCGACTCCGAGCAGGGGATGTCGGAGAATACTGTCGTGTCGCCCTCGGTGCAACGATAGATCTGGGCGGTCGCCGGGGATGCCAAGAGGCAGGCCAGCAGCGCCCATGCAAAAGTCGTTGTTGGCCGGTTGTTCATGCCTGATTCGACCGATTTGTCGCGCTGTGGTTCGACGAACTGCAGTTGCGGCATTCCGGGTGCGCGGCCGCCTCGACGCTGTTCGGTTCCAGTCGTTGAACAATCTTCCGGCACAAGGCGGAAGTCTCGGGCTCGTAACGACCCGAAGGAATGGCGCTGGAGCCAAGCCATGCCGCCAGCCCACGTTCGACCAGCAGGCGCTGCCAATCGGACAGCCCGGTGGGCGGCAGCACCCATCCGCGTTCAACCAGACGCGCGCACAGATACGTCAGGCCCTGCTGCGGGCGAATGCTTCCGCGTTTGTTGAAGCTGGGTCTGAAGGCACGTTCGGCCACCCGCCCGGCAAATCTGCGCCATGGCCCGCCGTGGGCCGGCCAGGGCACCAGGTAGACCGGCTTGGGACTGGCCAGGGCGTCCTGCAGCAAGCCGGGCGTGCCGCCGGCGATCAGCAGAGCTCGGGCGTGCTCCAGCGCAAGACTGTAGGGGTTTTGGTCGTCCTCGGGCTGCCAGCAGTACACATCGGCTTCATCGCCGGTGTGTTCGCGCAGCCATTCGCCGGCAGACGCCGACTCCCGGGTGGTGACGATCAGCAGGCGCGCAGAGCGGCTGCGCGCCCACCTGTGCGTGTCTGCGAGCAGTGTTTCCAGTTCGCGCGCCGACCAGGTGCCGCGCGGATTTCGTCCGAGGATCAGTGCACAGTGCCGCTTGTGGTTCATCCATTTCTTCCAGGCACGCGTGTCCACCGCCGGATTCCAGTGGTCACGGTGACCGAAGCCGAGCACCGTGGTCACCCGGTTTGGGTGGGGCGGCAATCCATGGTGTTCCATGCTGATCGCAACGCCGGCGTGCTCGGGCACTGAGCCGGCGTGACGCCCGATCAGCACCAGCGCAGGTGGTTGCGGGCTGCGGCTCGCGGCACGCCGGGCCGCGCGGGTCGCCAGGGCGCCGGAAGCGACAATAATCGCCGGCGGGTCGTCGGCATTGATCAGACCCCGGCCGGTCAATGCCTGCACCAGCGTGGCCACCCGGCCGGACGGCATGCCGGCCCGGACAATTTCGCGGCCGGTTGTGCGCGCGAGTTCGCCGCCGATCGTCTCGGCCTTGCTGCGCACGCGCGCGCCCGGACCGGCCAGAAGCGCGATCGGGCCGTCGGGCAGCGGCCCGCCGCGCACTACGCGCCGCGACAGTCCGACACTCCGCCTCAGCCGCCAGCGGGTGCCTGGATTGAGGCGCTCGGCCAGGCGCAGTTGCTCGATCCAGAAATACAGGCTGCGGCGCGGCCTGCCGCGACGAATCCATACCGGCTCGTCCAGTTCGATGTCGATACTGTCCGACATCGCGAACAGCCGATCCAGCACCCACGGCAGGTCGGCATCCGGCACGCGCTCGAGCAGGCCGCGGATCCGTCGAAAGGATGTGCGCAGGCCGGAATCGGCACGTGCGCCCAGCAGCTTGTTGATCTCCGGGCCGTCCTCGCGCGATGACAACGCAAGTGAGGTTTTCGGCCATCCGACCGACGGGCGCACCGCGGAGACCGGAAGAAAATGCGCCGCGTCGGCTTCGCGCTCGAGATCGGGCCAGAGCGTGCCGGTGGGGTTGTCCTGGTAGACGAACCACTCCGGCAGCGGCCGCCAGGGCTGCGTGTGCAGGGTGGTGAAGTGCACGCAGGCCGACTCGCCGGGCCGGTATTCGCGGTCGCCGGCATTGTAGCGGCCCGGCAGTTCGCCCCACAGGCCGGCGGCCCGCGCGCGGGCTTCGATCCGCTTGCGCGTGGTCTTGACCACGGCCTTGTGGTTCCACACGCCCGACATGCGCTGGCAGTCGATCAGCATGACCGAGGTATCGTGATCGTTGATCGACATAAAACCGGCATCGCCCATATCGCGATCAAACAGCTCCGCCGGGTCGGTCAGCCAGACCTGGTCGACGTTGTTGTAGATGGCGCGACCGTTGTAATCGCAGAAGTGTGGGATGGCGAAGCGATCGTTGGTGAAACCGGTGATCCAGAAGCCACTGAAATAGCCCTTGAGACCCTTGAGCAGATGAATTTCGTAAATCCGGCCCGGATCACGATGCTTTTCGATCGACCATATGAATACGCGCTCGGCGCGGAACTGGTGGCGCTCGGAACCCAGGAATATGCGCACCGGCGGCTTGCCGCCGGGACGGTGGCCGGGTTTGACGCCGAGAACAATCCGATCCGGTCGGCGACGCGTGGCCGGGGTCATGATCGGGTCGATGAACGGCGTCAGGCCGCGGACGATTCTTTGCGCGATCAGGGGCATGACGGTTCGGCGTCTCGGATTCCAAGAATCGAAATGATAGCGCTTCCGGCGCCGATGGTCACTTTATCAGGTATCGCTTTCTATGCAGCCGTCGCGCACTGTGCAAGTCCGGTCGGCGAGCTTGAGCATGCCCGGCTGGTGGGTCACCGCAAGCATGGTCAATTCGCCCTTGAGATGCTCGATGGTGGTCAGCACCGCCTGCTCCGAGACCTGGTCCAGGTTGCTGGTGGCTTCGTCCAGGATCAGCAATCGCGGCTGATGTACCAGTGCGCGGGCAATGGCCAGGCGCTGGCGCTGGCCGCCCGACAGGCGACCGCCGCGTTCGCCCACCGGCGCGTCCAGCCTGCCGTTGAGTTCCATGACGAACTCGAGTGCATCGGCCTTCTGGAGCGCGCGTTCGACGTCTTCGCGACTCAGCTCGGGTGCCCCCAAGGTGATGTTGTTGAACACCGAATCATTGACCAGCAGCGCTTCCTGCGGCACATACCCGATGCTGCGGCGCCACTGGCGCTGGTCAATCTGGTCGAGGTCGGTTCCGTCCACCGTTACCCGGCCGCTGTCGGGACGCAGCAACCCGGCCACCAGGTCGATCAGCGTGGTCTTGCCGGAGCCGGACGGCCCGCTGATCACGGTGAGCTGGCCGGCCGGGATCTCCAGCGACTGGTCGATGAACACGGGGTGATCGGCGTGGGCGAAGCTGACCTGCTCGAATCGAATGGCCTCGGCCAGCCGCGGCTCGCGTGTACCGGATCGCACTTCGCGCTCGGCGCGGGCCTCTTCGATGGCCACCGACAGCGACCAGTACGCGCTTTCGGAAATCGCCATCTGCTGCCACGCGCGCTGCGCCTTGGCCAGCAGGGTCACGACCCGGGCCAGCAGGAAAATCAGTACCATTGCAGCCGACAGCGTCATGTTCATTACCGACAGCATGATGACCAGTCCGATCGCAGCCAGGATGACCAGCATGGCTTCCTGCAGTGCCTTCATGGCTTCCCTGGAGAACACCTGTTTGCGCAGTGCCCGGTTCAACTGCTGGGTCTGGCTGGAGATCAGTGTGTCGAAGCGATCCTCGCGCGCCATCGCCTTGAGCGGCTTGATTGCCGCGAGCTGGTCGGTCATGGCCGAAAGAATGACCTTCAGCAGGCCGGTCTGGCGCCGGCCGGCCTTGCCGGCGATCCGGACCAGGATGCTCAGGCCGCCCAGCACCAGCATGGCCAGCACCAGCGCCCCCAATGTCACCTGCCACGAAATCATCAGCGCCAGCAGGATGTAAACGGACGCGGTAATCAACTGCGCCGACATGGTCGCGCCCTGCAGATAGCCTTCCGAGGCCCGCTGCGCTTCGGTCGCCATCGCATTGGCCAGACTGCCGACCGACTTCGACAGGTAGTAACGCCAGCGGCTGGCCGCGACCGCACGCACCAGGTCCAGGCGCAAATCGGTGGCCACCTGCGCAACCGCATAACCGACCTGGCGGTTGGCCAGCAGCACCGCCATTGTCTTGAACAGGATCAGCACAATGCCCAGGCCCAGCAGCCACGGCAGCGTGGGTTCGATGCCTACCGATCCGAACGCGGCGTCGATGAGTTGCTCGGGCAGCGAAGGGTCTTCGGTGTCGGCCAGTACCGCGCCGGCCTCGTCGCCGACCTGACTGGACAGCGAAATCATCGACAGCAAGGTCGACAGGCCCAGTCCATCCAGCAGGCTGGCCAGCAGCAACGCAAGCAATACCACCGCGCTTCGCGCTGGATAGCGACGGAACAGGTTGACCAGCATGTCCGAGGCGCCGCGATCGATGCCCTCAGGCGGCTGGATCGGGTTTGTCGGGCTCATCGCAGCGCTCCGGTTCGCCACATTCTCAACAGCAGCTTCCAGGACGCCAGGCGCGGGTGGCGGCGCATCGTATCGGTGACCTCGACCTTGACGCCGCTGTGCCGCTCGATCTTCCAGCTCAGGTAGTCGATGCCGTTGGCAAAGGTGCCGGCGGCCTTGAGCAGGCGCAGGATATTGAGCAATTTGCTCCAGCCGCGGCGCATCGTCCAGCGAGTTCGTCCGGCCAGCCGCGACGCCCTGGAAAGCGCGACGCGAAACCGGTCCTGGCCGACGGGTTCTACACCGTCCAGCGCCGGCAGCACGGCCTGGCTGAGTCGTTGCCAGAACGCCGGGTCGCGCTCGATCAGCGCGCGCGCCGCACCGGGCGGTTCCGGACGCAGCTCGCAGCCATAGCTTGCCGAGACCGCGCGAATCCAGAAGTCGGTTGCGCCGAACTCTCCGTTGCCCAATCTCAGCGCCTCGTGGGCGAAATGCACCGCGGCCGCCGCACGGCCGCTCGCCGCCCGCCCGGCGGCCGCATCGTCGCAGCTCCAGACCAGGCGGCACGGCTGCGTGAAGCGCGCCCAGAAGTAGCCGTCCAGGCCGCCGGCCGTACGTGCGCCGAAGCTGTGCTCGGAGACGATGATGTACTTGCAACGCACGCGCTTGTCGCCGGACCCGGCCTCCAGGTAGTAGACATTGGGCGGCAGCAGGTGGTTGAACATCGCGGTCAATCCGGTTCCGTGCACGGACCGGTAGTCACTGACGATCGCCATCAGGTCGACCAGTCCGTCGCGGATGTTCGCATTGCGCCGGGTCGAGCCGTACAACACGACGGCCTGCAGTGCCGGTCCGCAGCGTTGCCGGATTCGGTCGATCAGTGGTTCCAGCCCGGCCGGAACTTCGCCGGCCAGGTCCGCCGCCATGTGTTGGTGCGCGGTATTCACGGGCGCAGAAATCTGAACACGGGGCCGGAAGAAACCTTCAGCGGCGCCCGTGCATCCAAATCGAATTCCTGGCCATCAAGCGTTATAGAAGCTAGATTATTAATCATAATAGAGCTACAACGCCCTGAAAGATATCCGTTTTCTGTATTCATTCCCGCGCTGAACCGGCCTCTGGCGACGTTCGCAAGCCGCAATGGTAGCCTTTTCGCACCGCGGGCGATGGCCGTCAGGCGAACCGGCCCGTCGCCGCGCCGGGCGTATGGATCGACCAGGCTGCGGTCGTGATTCAGCGTGCTCATCAGCAGAAACCGGCAGGCGGCGTCGATGCGGCCGAGATTGTCGCTCTCGATCGCCAGTCGCGGCAGCTCGAAGCGGTATCGGCCGAGTGCCCGGCGAAGTGCCAGCGACAGCACCCCGGCGGTAGACGCCGCGTGTCGCCGGCGCAGCCAGGTATCGCGCTCGGCCTGCCAGCGGTGCACGTATCGAATCACCTCGTCGACCATGGCGCCGGCCAGGAAAAAGCCGTGCTGCTCGCCGATCAAGGGATGCTCGAGCTTCAGCGTCGGGCGGTCGACCGGATGCAGACGCTCCGGCGGGGTGGCGAGAATGCGCTCCAGCGTCGCGAGAAAATGGCTGGCGGTGCCGATATCTTCGGCCACATAGTTTGTCCGTCCGGCGCTGAGCAGGATCAGTTCCGGCATTCGTGCCGGCTCGACGTGGCGCGCCAGGTACGAGACCACACCCTGCAGCGTACCGTCGCCACCGGCAATCACCAAACGGCGGATGGACCTGCCCAGGGCCTGCTCCAGCGCCCCTTCGATCTGGGCCAGGTCGGTGACCTCGAAGACTTCTCCACCATGAGCCCGGACCCGCCCGGCGCTTCTGGCGGCGCGGTCGTGAAGACTCATGCGGAAACTCAACGGATTGATCAGTGCCGCCAGGCCCGTGGAAGTCTGCCGCCCGAATTCAGCGCGCGCCGGCGCAGACGATTCCTGGATGGTCATGGCAGGGGGTCAGGTGCCGGAGCGCCGGTGCTGGATCGCGTCCCCGCGATGCCGGGCTTGCCATGCGTCGCCCATACGCAAGCGGGTACTGGTTTTCGGGGTTGTGTCGGGCAATTCTCTATTCCTTAAGACTGCTTCCGGGCGCGGCGGATTGCGTGTCAATCGGCATGCCAGCGCAGGTCCAGTATCAGTTCCAGCACCGCCTTGCTGCCGAAATAGGCCAGCAGCAGGATGGCCATGCCGATCAGGCAAAGTCTGACCACCCGCATGCCGCGCCAGCCGTAGCGCCAACGCCCGGCAAGCAACAGGCCGAAGACCAGCCAGGAAATGATCGACAGAAACGTCTTGTGCGCCAGGTGCTGGGCGAACAGGTTGTCGACGAACACCAGGCCGGTGGCGAGGCTGAGCGAAAGCACGATCCAGCCGGCGAAGATCATCTTGAACAGCATGTTTTCCATCACCACCAGCGGCGGCAGGATCTCGATGAGCGCAGCGCCGGTATGGCGATGCAGCAGATTGTGCTGTACCGCGATGAACAGTGCGGTCACCGCGGCGATGCTGAGCATGCTGTAGGAGACCAGGGAGGCTGCGATGTGGACATCCAGCATCGCGGATCCGGTCTCCAGCGCAACCGGTTCCGGAGCAATCATCAGTTTCAGAATCATCATTGCCATAGCCCCCGGCAGCGCCAGCGGCAGAATCTCGAGCAGCGGGTAACGCAGCATGCCCAGCAGCAATACCGCCAGGATGAGCAGCGAGACCAGCGACAACGAACTGAAGAAATCCGCGCTGGGGCCGGCCAGTTGCGAGAATTCGAGCGCGAAGGATCCGGCGTGAAGCAACACGCCGAGAACGGCGATCACCACGCCGGCGCGTTTCAGCACGTCCCGGTCCAGGTGAATTGCATAGCCCAGCGCAACGGCCGCCGCCAAGTAGAGCACAGGTGCGATGATCTGGAGCATATAGGAGGAATTCAACGGCTTGCCTGCTCAGTACCGGTCAGCAGAACAGTATAATCGCGACAGGCTCCAAACCCAACAATTCCATGTTCGATCAACTCAGTCAGCGGCTGGGCGATTCGCTGAATCGCTTGCGGGGTCGCAAGCTTACCGAAGAAAACATCGCCGAGGCGCTGCGCGAGGTGCGTCGCGCGCTGCTGGAGGCCGATGTGGCGTTGCCGGCGGTCAAGAGCTTCATCGATCGGGTTCGCGAGCAGGCGGTGGGCCAGGCCGCGCTGGCCGGCTTGAAGCCGGGCGAGGCTCTGATCAAGATCGTCCACGATGAGCTGGTCGGCATTCTCGGCGGCGATTCGGCACCCCTGGCGTTGAACCGCCAGCCGCCGGTGGTCATCCTGTTGGCCGGCCTGCAGGGTGCCGGCAAGACCACCACCACGGGCAAGCTGGCGAAACTGATCGCCGAACGGCACGACAAGAACGTGCTGGTGGCCTCGGCCGACATCTACCGCCCGGCGGCAATCGATCAGCTAGAGACCGTGGCCGGGCAGGCCGGTGCGCAATTCTATCGCCACGCGAACAATAACGATGCGGTCGAGATTGCTACTGCCGCAGTTGCCGAGGCCAGGCGCAAGGTGGTCGATGTCGTGATCATCGACACCGCCGGCCGAACGGCAATCGACGAGACCATGATGGACGAGATCGGTCGCGTCCAGAAAGCCGTCGACCCGGCTGAAGTCCTGTTCGTGGTCGATTCCATGACCGGTCAGGATGCAGCCAACACGGCAAAGGCATTCCACGAGGCGCTGCCGCTGACCGGCGTGATCCTGACCAAGACCGACGGCGACGCGCGCGGCGGCGCGGCGTTGTCGGTGCGTCACGTCACTGGAGTGCCGATCAAGTTTCTCGGTACCGGAGAGAAGCTCGACGGCCTGGAGCCGTTCCACCCGGATCGGCTGGCATCGCGCATTCTCGGTATGGGCGACGTACTCAGCCTGGTCGAGGACGTCCAGCGCAAGGTCGACGACAAGCAGGCGAAGAAACTGGCCGGCAAGGTCGGCAAGGGTTCGCGTCGGTTTGGGCTGGACGACTTCAAGAGCCAGCTCGAGCAGATGGAAAAGCTCGGCGGCCTGGGCTCGCTGGCCGAGAAACTGCCCGGCATGGGCAATCTTCCGCAGGCCGCGCGCGCCCAGCTCGATGGCTCCCAGACCCGGCGCATGATTGCCGTGGTCAATTCCATGACGCCCAAGGAACGACGCTATCCCGACACCATCAACGGTTCGCGCAAGCGCCGCATCGCGCAGGGCTCCGGGACACACATTCAAGACGTCAACAAGGTGCTCAAGCAGCACAAGCAGATGCAGAAGATGATGAAAAAGGCCGGCAGCAAGGCCGCCATGCAGAAAATGATGAAGCGCCTGCCGGGCGGCATGCCCGGTGGTGGCGGTGGCGGGGGCGGGGGCGGCATGCCGTTCTGATGGTTCCTATCGATGGTCCCGGAAATGCGCGGGGCCCGGGGGTGTCTGGCGGTGCCCTTGCCAACCTTCTCGTTGGAAATATGACCTGCCGCAAAAAAGCCGCCTGGCGACTGTCTGATAATCCTTCCGAGCCACTGTGTCCATATTCGGGATTGTCAGAATGAACGATTCGATCGACCTGCAGAAACTCAAGGATTCCTCCATCGGTAAGGAGCTGGATGATCGCGAGCGCGAAACGCTTCGCGGCATCCTGGAGTGCCAGGAACTGAGCGACGGCCAGACGCTGGTCAAGGAGGGTCAGGAAGACCCGCGCCTGTTTTTGCTCGCCGCCGGGCGGCTTGAAGTGCTCAGCTCGGTAGGCGGTGAACTGGAACATGTTTACCTGATGAGCCCCGGCGAATTTGCCGGAACGCGCGCCTTCGTCGATCGCGTGCCGCGTCAGGCCACATTGCGCGCCCGCGGAGACGCCACGGTCTACAGCCTGGCACCCGAAGCACTGGAATCGCTGCTCGACAGCGATCCGGGGCTGGTCTATAAGGTGATGCGCGCACTGTTTCGGATCACCCACGTCAACCTCATGCGGATGAACAAGGAAGCGAAGGAGTTGGCGAATTATGTCTACAAGCGCGGCGGCCGCTACTAGGAAATCGTTTTAGAGCTACTGCGCGAGCGCCTGCCGGCGTCCGGCGGTGCTCGGATTCCTCAGGTACCGCGATGTACATTGCGGATCCTGCGCTCCGGCG
>JBBDSL010000001.1:0-14036 GCA_040904965.1 Wenzhouxiangellaceae bacterium | reverse complement strand
AGATGCGGGGCATGGCGGTGCCGCAGTAGGTGGGGTGGTGAATAAGGCGGGTTTACAGCCGTTGCTCGATCACGCTGATCTCGGTATTCTCGCGCAACCACTGCAGCAGACCTTCGAATTCGCGCGATGTACGCGCGAACCGGATCTGCTGGCGCGCGCTCTGGCGTTGGGAATCGTCGGCCTGTTCCGGATCGCCGGGCGTGACTTCCTCCAGCCGTACCAGCATCCAGTTGTTGCCACTGGGGATCACCTCGACAACAGGCGTGCCCGATTCCGGATGTGGCAGGCGAAACAGCGCTTCCAGAACCGGGCCGCCCAGATCGAAGCTCCGACGGGTCACGTTTTGCTGCTGGATTTCAATATCCTCGGCTTCGGCAACCTGTTCGAGCGTCTCGTCACCGCCACCGATACGCTCCGTCAGACCGGCGACATACTCGCGTGCCGACTCGCGCGCAGCATCGCGGGCCAGGCGGTTGCGGATTTCATCGGCCACATCGTCCAGCGGTCGCGGCTCTGAGGGCTGGTGCTCGGTGACTCGAACGACGACCGCATGGTTGCGTTCGATTTCAATCGGCTCCGAAGCCTGCCGTTCCAGCAGCACCAGATCGGAAAAAACCGCCTCCAGCACGCGCTGGTTGGCCATCAGGCCTTCGGCACTGAAGCGCGAGAACGGTCCGGCTTGCTGCAGCTCGAGTCCGAGATCTTCGGCGATTGCTTCGAGGCCAGTCGGATCCGCGTAGACCATGTCGATCAGACGCTCGCTGAGTTCGATATACAGGTCGTCGGCGCGCTCCTCGCGGATCTCTTCCAAAATGCCGACTCGTGCTTCTTCGAAGGTCTGTCCCCTCGGCGCATCGATTTCGTCGAGCCGAATCAGGTGCCAGCCGAATTCTGTTTCCACCGGTCCGGCAATTTCACCGGGCTGAAGCTCGTACAAGGCCTGTTCGAACTCCGGCATCATCACATCCGGCTCGATCCAGCCCAGGTCACCGCCCTGGCGGGCCGAGCCCGGATCGTCGGAATACTCCCCGGCAAGTTCAGCGAAATCCTCGCCGCTTTCCAGGCGTGCCTTCAGCGACCGGGCCAGTTCCTGCGCCTGTTGTTCGCTGCGCTCACCGTCGGCGGTAATCAGGATGTGCGAGGCCCTGCGCCGTTCCGGCGTCATGAAGCGCGCCTGGGTCGACTCGTATCGCTCGCGTAAAACTTGCTCTTCGATCTCCATGGTTTCGGCCATGTCAGGGGTATCGAGCTCGATGTATTCGACGCTGACGCGCTCGGGGCGCATGAACTGGTCCTGATTCTCGGCGTAGAACGCCTCGATTTCAGCGTCGCTGATCGCCGAATCGTCCCGGAACGGCTGACTCTGGATATTGGCATAGGTGATCTGGCGCTGTTCCATCTGTACGCGCAACCAGCGGTCCACGTCTGCGTCGGTCACCAGCGCCGAGCTGGAAACGCTTGCGGGCAGTTCCTGCACCAGTAGGTCCCGGGCCAGCTCGCGCTCGAATGCTGACGCCGACTGACCGATTGCTGCGACCCGCTGGCGATAGATCTCCGGGTCGAACCGACCGTCGACCTGGAACGCGGGCACGTCGCGGATGACCTGGGCCATGGTGTTGGGGCTTATGGACAGACCCAGAGACCGGGCGTGCTGGGCCAGCAACTCGCGATCGATCATATTCTCCAGAAACTCGCGGCGCGCCTCCGGCCGGTTCGACTCCAGCTCATCGTAAGCATCACCCTGTTGCTGACGCAACTGTGCGCGGTAGCGCGAGAATTCGGCCTGAAAGTCCGAAACCTTGATTTCGGAATCTCCGACCGTGGCGACCGCGTCCTGGGGCACGCTCTGGATATAGCTGTCGAGTCCGAAAAATACGAACGGAATGGCGAGCAATCCAAGGATAAAGATCGCAACAACACCGGTTACCCGGTCACGAATGGCTTGCAACATAAGATTCGCTTCCTGCGCAGGCAGTTTGTAAAACGCCGCGGTTGAAATAAATCGGGGCGCCGCTTTGGCGCCCCGATTCGGTTATTGGCGGAGTGGACGGGACTCGAACCCGCGACCCCCGGCGTGACAGGCCGGTATTCTAACCAACTGAACTACCACTCCTGATACTTCTGGTGGGTGCTGACGGGCTCGAACCGCCGACCCTCGCCTTGTAAGGGCGATGCTCTCCCAACTGAGCTAAGCACCCGGGACGCTAAGCTGGTTATTTTATCGCGTCTTTGAACGCTTTACCAGCCTTGAACCCAGGAGTTTTCGATGCCTTGATCTGGATCGTCTCGCCTGTGGCCGGATTGCGGCCCGTGCGGGCAGCACGCTTCTTGACCGAAAATGTGCCAAACCCAATCAGGGAAACCGTGTCTCCCTTCTTCAGCGCCTTCGAAATCGCATTAATCATTGCGTCCAGGGCGCGGCCCGCATCTGCCTTGGTGAGATCGGCTTGATCCGCTACGGCTTCAATAAGTTCTGTCTTATTCATAGTCTAGTCTGCTCCAGATACATTCTGTGTTGTTGGCTAACGACGCCCCTTCGTACTTGATGCCGGTCCATCGAGCTTCCCCAACCCGACTTTCCTGAGTCCCGATGTTATACCACCGGAACATGCGCATCAACCGGGGATTCGCTACGAATCCTGCCTTGCTGCCGACGGATCGTCGGTGCTGATTGACGGGGATTAAAAGCCCGCCAGCCCAAAGCGACTGGAAAGTATAGCCGAAATCCGCCCGGCACCGAGGAGAATTGACGATCAGTGGGCTCGCGTCACCTGGTCGGCCGGATCGGACTTTGCGCCGGCCGCGGCGGTAACTGCGTCCGGATTCGGCTGCGACACCAGTGCAATTTCGAGCACCTCGTCGATCCATTCGACCGGGCGGATGTCCAGATCCTTCTTGATCTTGTCGGAAATCTCGACCAGGTCCTTTTCATTTTCCTTCGGAATCAGCACCGTGGAAATCCCGCCGCGCAGCGCGGCCAGCAATTTTTCCTTCAGGCCACCGATCGGCAGCACCCGGCCCCTGAGCGTGATCTCGCCGGTCATTGCCACATCGGCGCGCACGGCAATGCCGGTCAACACCGATACCAGCGCCGTGACCATCGCGATCCCGGCACTCGGGCCGTCCTTGGGGGTCGCGCCCTCGGGCACGTGCACATGCAAGTCCCGCTTCTGGTGAAATTCCGTATCCAGCCCCAGGGCTTCGGCGCGCGAGCGCACCACCGACAGGGCCGCCTGCACCGATTCCTGCATCACCTCGCCGAGCTGGCCGGTCTGGGTCAGCTTGCCTTTGCCGGGCACGGCATTGGCTTCGATCTGCAGCAATTCGCCGCCGACTTCGGTCCAGGCCAGGCCGGTGACCTGGCCGATCTCGTCGCGCTCCTCGGCGCGGCCGAAACGGAACCGGCGCACACCCAGATACTTGTCGAGATTGCGCGTGGTCACCTGGCGCTTGTCCAGCGACTCGTCCAGGCTCAATTCCTTGACCACCTTGCGACAGATCTTGGCCAGTTCGCGCTCGACGTTGCGTACACCCGCCTCGCGGGTGTAGTAACGAATGATGTCGGTGATCGAAGTATCACTGACGCTGAGTTCGTTGCCCTTGAGCCCGTGCTGCTCCATCTGCTTGGGCAGCAGGTACTTGCGCGCGATGTTGAGCTTCTCATCCTCGGTGTAGCCCGGAATGCGAATGATCTCCATGCGATCCAGCAACGGTGCCGGGATGTTCAGCGAGTTGGCGGTGGCCAGGAACATGACCTCCGACAAGTCGTAATCGACTTCCAGGTAATGGTCGCTGAAGGTGTTGTTCTGTTCCGGATCCAGCACTTCCAGAAGTGCCGAGGACGGGTCGCCGCGAAAATCCATGCTCATCTTGTCGAGCTCGTCGAGCATGAACAGCGGATTGCGCGTGCCGATCTTCGACATGTTCTGGACCACCCGACCGGGCATGGAACCGATGTAGGTCCGGCGGTGACCGCGGATCTCGGCCTCGTCGCGCACGCCGCCCAGGCTCATGCGAATGAATTCGCGGCCGGTTGCGCGCGCAATCGATCGACCCAGCGAAGTCTTGCCCACGCCGGGCGGGCCGACCAGGCACAGGATCGGGCCCTTAAGCTTCTTGACCCGTCGCTGTACCGCCAGGTATTCGAGAATGCGCTCCTTGACCCGCTCCAGGCCGTAATGATCGGCCTCGAGAATGTCTTCTGCCGCCTTGATATCGTGGCGCACCTTGCTGCGCTTTTTCCACGGCACGGCCAGCATCCAGTCAAGATAGTTGCGCACCACGGTGGCTTCGGCCGACATCGGCGACATCATCTTGAGCTTGTTGAATTCGCTACGCGACTTCTCCAGCGCTTCCTTCGGCATTCCGGCCTTCTCGATCTTCTGCTCCAGATCACCCAGGTCGTTGCCGGATTCGTCCAGATCACCCAGTTCCTTCTGGATGGCCTTCATCTGCTCATTGAGGTAATACTCGCGCTGGCTTTTCTCCATCTGGGTCTTGACCCGACCCCGGATGCGTTTTTCGAGCTTGAGCACGTCGATCTCGCCCTCGATCAGCGCCATCAGCCGCTCCATGCGCTCGCGCAGGTCGGCGGTTTCGAGAATCTGCTGCTTGTCCTCGATCCGGATGCCCAGGTGGGCTGCGATGGTATCGGCCTGGCGGCTCGCATCGTGAATGCCCGAAAGCGTGGTCAGCAGTTCGACCGGAATCTTGCGGCTGAGCTTGACGTATTGCTCAAACAGGCTGAGCAGGCTGCGTGCGGTCACGTCCAGCGCTTCGGTATCGTCGTCCTCGGCCTGCGGCACGGCTTCCCAGGTGCCGGCCAGATACCCCTGGTCTTCATTCAGATCGTTCACATGGACACGCTCGACGCCTTCGACCAGCACCTTGGTGGTGCCGTCGGGCAGGCGCAGCATCTGCAGAATGGTCGCCAGGGTGCCGTACTCGAACAGATCGGACGGCTCCGGCTCCTCAGTCTCCGGGCTCTTCTGGGTAATCAGCAAAATGCGCTTGTCGACATTCATCGCCTCGTCGAGCGCGCTGACCGAGCGCTCGCGGCCGACGAACAGCGGGATGACCATGTGCGGGTAGACCACCACATCGCGCAGGCTGAGCACGGGCGTCGGCTGGCGCGTCGATTCGACGGGCAGATCGGGTGTCTTGGAGCTTGCCATCAATAATTTCTCACAGGGCGCCATTGCGCGCCGCTTGGTCGGGATTCAGACTGGGATATTGGCGCCGCTGCGGTCGGATTCAAGCGCGGCCTGTCAGACAGTGTATCGCGACTGGCCGCTCCAGGGGCACGCGGCGATGGAGGGAGTACGCACCGCCGGACGCCGTCAGCGGCGCGCTCACGGCGATTGCCGGCGTCTTGCTCAGGATTCGCCGGAGGCGCGTTTGTTACCCTCAAAAATCATGTACGGCTTGGCTTCCCCGTTGATCACCGCCTCGTCGATGACGATCTTGACCACGTTCTCGGTAGAGGGCAGATCGTACATGCTGTCGAGCAGGACGTTTTCCATGATGGTTCTCAGGCCGCGCGCGCCGGTCTTGCGCGCCATCGCCTTCTGGGCGATTGCGGCGAGGGCGTCTTCGCGCACTTCGAGCTCGCAGTGTTCCATTTCGAACAGCTTCTTGAACTGCTTGACCACCGCGTTCTTGGGTTCGACCAGGATGCGGATCAGCGCATCCTCGTCAAGCTCGCGCAGGGTCGCGACCACCGGCAGACGCCCGACGAATTCGGGAATCAGGCCATAGCGGATGAGGTCTTCGGGTTCGACCGTGGCAATCAGGTCGGACGGGTTGTAATCGCTCTTGCCCTTGACCTGGGCCCTGAAGCCGATGCCGGCGGCCTCGGAACGGTCCTGAATCACCTTGTCCAGGCCGGCGAAGGCACCGCCGACGATGAACAGGATATTGCGCGTGTCGACCTGCAGGAACTCCTGCTGCGGGTGCTTGCGGCCGCCCTGTGGCGGCACCGAGGCCATGGTGCCCTCGATGAGCTTGAGAAGCGCTTGCTGCACGCCCTCGCCGGAGACATCACGGGTGATCGACGGATTTTCGGCCTTGCGCGAGATCTTGTCAATCTCGTCGATGTAGACGATGCCGGTCTGGGCTCTTTCGACGTCGTACTCGCATTTCTGCAGCAGCTTCTGGATGATGTTCTCGACATCCTCGCCGACGTAACCGGCTTCGGTCAGCGTTGTGGCATCGGCAATCGTGAACGGCACGTTGAGCATGCGCGCCAGCGTCTCGGCCAGCAGCGTCTTGCCCGACCCGGTGGGGCCGATCAAAAGGATATTACTCTTGGCCAGCTCCACGTCCTCGCGGTGCTTGTGCGATTCCAGCCGCTTGTAGTGGTTGTATACGGCAACCGACAGCACCCGCTTGGCCTGCGGCTGGCCGATCACGTATTCATCGAGAAATTCGTGGATTTCCTTGGGGGTGGGCAGGCTCTCGCGCTCGCTCATGCTGGCGTCTTCGAGTTCCTCGCGAATGATGTCGTTGCACAACTCGACGCATTCGTCACAGATGTAGACGCTCGGGCCGGCGATCAGCTTGCGTACCTCGTGCTGACTCTTGCCGCAGAAAGAGCAGTACAGGACCTTGTTATCGCTGGACGTTTCGCTCATGATTCTCGATTCGGGCTGATTTTGGGCGGGTTACTGACCAAATGGTAACCCAAAACGGCAGGCGCGACGTCAAGCCCGGCCCCGATCGCCGGCCGACTGCGCGTCAGGGCTTGTCCGCCCCGGACTCGCGATTTTCCAGAACATGATCGACGATGCCGTATTCGCCGGCCTCCGGCGCCGACATGAACTTGTCCCGGTCGGTGTCCCGCTCGATGGTCTCCATGTCCTGCCCGGTGTGGTGCTGGAGGATCCGGTTGAGCTGATCCTTCATCTTCAGGATTTCGCGCGCATGGATGTCAATGTCCGAAGCCTGACCCTGGAAACCGCCCAGCGGCTGGTGAATCATCACGCGCGAATGCGGCAGCGCGTAACGCTTGTCCTTGCAGCCGGCCGCCAGCAACAGCGCGCCCATGCTGGCGGCCTGTCCGATGCACATGGTCGAGACGTCGGCCTTGACGAACTGCATGGTGTCGTAGATGGCCATGCCCGCGGTCACCGACCCGCCGGGTGAATTGATGTAGATATTGATATCCTTCTCGGGGTTCTCGCTTTCGAGATACAGCAGCTGGGCCACGATCAGGTTGGCCGCGTAATCCTCGATCGGGCCGACGATGAAGATCACGCGCTCCTTGAGCAGGCGCGAGTAGATGTCGTAGGCGCGTTCGCCGCGAGCCGACTGCTCGACGACCATCGGGACCAGATTCAGTGCCCGTTCGTTCAACCCACGATCGTTCAACCCACGATCGTTCATGCCCCGCTCGTTCATACCGACGTTCATATCGATTCCATCAGTTGCTTGAAAGTCGTTTCCTTGTCGCTGACGCGGGCGTTGTCCAGCACCCAGTCGATCACCTGCTCCTCGAGCACCGCGTTTTCGATCTGCCCGATCAACTGCTGGTTCTGACGGTACAGTTCAATGACTTCCGAAGGGTTCTCGTAGGTCTCGGCAATCTCGGCGATGCGCGCCTCGACCCGCTCGGGATCGATCTCCAGGTCGTGCTGGCGCGAGATTTCGGCCAGCAGGAAACCCAACCGCACGCGCCGCTCGGCACCCGGGCGGAGTTGATCGACCGGCAGGTCGGCCTGTTCGCCGTACTGCTGACGCAACTGCGTCTGCATCTGCTGCATTTCCTGGCGCACCGCCGAATCGGGCAGGCTGAATTCGGCATAGCGTTCGGCCAGGCCATCGGTGACGGCCTTCTTGAGCTGGTTGACGCGCGCGCTGCGCATCTCTCGCTCCAGGTTCTTGCGCACATCCTTGCGCATCTGCTCCATGCCGTCCTCGATGCCGAATTCGCGCGCGAATTCGTCGTCGGCTTCCGGCATCTCGGAAGCTTCGACAGCATTGACCTTGAGACTGACCTCGGCGGTCTTGCCGGCCAGTTCGGGATCGCCGAAATCTTCCGGGAATTCCAGTTCCACGGTTGTTTCCGCACCCGCCTCCAGACCGGTCAGCGCCTGCTCGAAACCATCGAACAACGCGCCGCTGCCGAGCACCGGTTGCAGCTTGTGCTCGCCGGTCTCCGGAATACGCTGGTCACCCGAGACGGCATGAAACTCAATGCTGACGCGGTCGCCCCCGGCGGCCGGGCGGGCCGCATCGGTCCAGCTGCGGCGCTGCTGGCGCAGCGTCGTGATCATGTCGTCAACATCGGATTCGCCGATTTCGACCACCGGGCGCTCGATCTCCAGATCCGACACGTCGATCTCGGGCAGTTCCGGAAAGACCTCGACCTCGGCGACGAAACGGAAATCCTCGCCGTCGGCGCTTTCGTCCGGGCTCATGCTGGAAACACCGGCCACGCGCAGCTTCTGCTCGTTGATGGCTTCCTGCAGCGCGCTCTGCATGGCTTCCTGCAGCACTTCCTGGCGCACCTGGGCGCCATAGCGCTGGCGAACCACGTTCAGCGGCACCTTGCCGGGGCGAAAGCCCTTGAGACGTACCTGGCGGCGCAGTTCGTCGAGACGGCCGGAGACCTTCCGGTCGATCTCGTCGGTCGGCAACTCGACCGTCAGGCGGCGACCCAGGTCGCCGGTTTTTTCCATCGATACCTGCATTGGAGATTCAGCTCGCTTGTTCGATTATCTGGACGATGATCTTGACAATTATCTTCAATAATCTTCGATTATGGCGGAATCCGGCGCGGGCCGCGTTTCAACACGGGCAGCGCCGGAAGCAAATGGTGGGCCGTGTAGGAATCGAACCTACAACCAATGGATTAAGAGTCCACTGCTCTGCCAATTGAGCTAACGGCCCATTGTATCAGGCACCGGATTGCGCGACCTTGTCGCAGCCCGGCTGGTGCAGCGCGGCGCGGCATACAGCCGGTCGCGGCACCCGGCCGCAGGAACGGTACACCCGATCCGGCGACTGAATATGGGGTGGACGATGGGATTTGAACCCACGACCGCTGGAGCCACAATCCAGTGCTCTACCCCTGAGCTACGCCCACCATAGTAAAAAACCCATTGTAAAACGCTTTGTCTTGTTGTCCGCCGCACGCTCTCCACCGGCACGGCTGGCGCGACCGGTGAAACCCGGTGGCGCGCCTGGCAGGACTCGAACCTGCAACCCTCGGCTTAGAAGGCCGATGCTCTATCCGGTTGAGCTACAGGCGCAGGATCCATTCCCGCCGCCGAACCGTGGCTCGAACCCGAGTCCGACCGCTGTCCGGCATATTTCAGCCGGATCGAGCGCTGTGACCGCGCTCGGCGCAGCTGGTCGGGGTGGCAGGATTCGAACCTGCGACCTACTGCTCCCAAAGCAGTTGCGCTACCAGGCTGCGCTACACCCCGGCTAGCCGTCTAGTATCGCCGATTTCAGCCTTGGGGGTCAATCAAATTTTCCGTATCCGCGGCAGTTTCTTCACCAAACGCACGCGCCGGCACAGATAATCCCATCCGTTCAGGCATTTCCCGCCTCGTCGCCGCTGTCGACCAGGTAGTTGTTTTTCAGCCGAACATAGTGCTCGGCCGAATAGCGCAGCATTTCCAGTTCCCGGTCGCTCAGCCGGCGCACCGGCTCGGCCGGACGGCCGCGGTACAGCCAGCCGGACTCCAGCCGCTTGCCCGGGCTGACCAGGCTGCCGGCTGCGAGCATCACCTCGCTTTCCAGTTCGGCGCCGTCGAGCACCAGCGCGCCCATGCCGACCAGGCAGCGGTCGCCGATGGTGCACGCATGAAGTACCGCGGCATGACCCACCGTGACGTCCTCACCGACGATCAGCGGAATCCCGCCGGGCGTAAACGGCCCATCGTGGGTGACATGTCCGACCACGGCGTCCTGAATATTGCTGCGTGCGCCGATCCCGATCGAATTGACGTCGCCGCGCAAAACCACATTCGGCCAGACCGAAACGTCATCGCCCAGCCGAACCGCACCGATCACCGTGGCAGCCGGATCCACCCAAACCCGCGCGCCGAACTCCGGGACTGCCTGATTGAACGCTCGCAATGATAAACCCATCACATTTCCTCATCATCCCCATCGCAGGCACTGATGATTTATTCACAGTGTCACGCGACGGTAAAAAAACAGCGGCTTGGTGAAATTTTTCCAGCCTTTGCCTCATATTATACAAGTAACTTTATGATAAATAAAGATAAACTAAATATGAATCATAATTGCCCAATCCGCAGCATTCGCCGTCCCCGGCTCGCCCGGACCCTGCCGACACAAGTTGCTCACAAGGTTGTCCACAGTTGTTGTGGATAACGCGACGGCAACACCTGCAGGCACGCCCCGGTACAATAACGCACTCTCGTTTCCCGGCCCTTCCAACCGACCGATTTCATGCGCGCGCACATCGAAGAACTCATCCATCAGGCCGTCGGTTATCTCAAGCGCGACGGCACATTGCCGCGCGATGTGGAACCCGCATTCCAGGTCGATCAGCCGCGCGATTCGGAGCACGGCGACTACGCCTGCAATATTGCACTGATTCTGGCCCGATCCGCCGGCCGAAAGCCGCGCGAAATCGCCGAAATGATCGCCGGCAAGCTGCCGCCGTCCAAACGCGTGCGCCAGGTCGATATCGCCGGGCCGGGATTTTTGAATTTTTTCGCCAGCGACCATCACCTGCGCTCGGTGGTGCGCGAAGTGCTGGCGGCCGGCGAACGATATGGTCACCAGCAATCCGGCGACAAGGAAGACGTGCTGGCCGAATACGTCAGCGCCAATCCCACCGGCCCGCTGCACGTCGGGCATGGGCGGGGTGCTGCGTATGGCGCCTCGGTCTCGGCTATTCTCGCCGCCGCCGGCCATCGCGTAACGCGCGAATACTACGTCAACGACCACGGCCGTCAGATGGACATTCTGGCCACGTCGGTGTGGATTCGCTACCTGGAGCTGTGCGGCGAATCCCCGCGTTTTCCCGACAACGGCTACCGCGGCGATTACATCTACGACATCGCCCGCCAGCTACGCAGCAGTCACGGCGACAAGCTGCGCCACCCCTGGCGGGTGGTTGCCGACGGCATTCCGCCGGATGCCTCCGAGATTGAGGCCGGCGACAGGGAAGCGCATATCGACGCGCTGGTCACCCGTGCCCGGGAACTGCTGGGCAAATCGGGTTACGAGTCCTGCTTCAACATCGCACTGAACACCCAGCTCAGCGACATCCGCGAAGACCTGGAAGCGTTCGGCGTCGAGTTCGACCGCTGGTTCTCCGAACGCGAACTCGACGACAGCGGTGCGCTCCGGCGTGCCCTGGAACGGCTGGAGACGGGCGGCTGGCTGTATGTCGATAACGGCGCGCGCTGGTTTCGCTCTTCGGCACTCGGCGACGACAAGGATCGCGTGGTGGTGCGCGAAAACGGCCGTACCACGTATTTCGCATCCGACGTGGCCTACCTGCTCGACAAGCTGGAGCGCTGCCCCGGCAAGCTGATCTACATCTTCGGCGCCGACCATCATGGTTATGTTCCGCGCCTGAAGGCGGCCGCCCGCGGGCTGGGCGAAGACCCCGACCGGCTGGAGTTTCCGCTGGTGCAGTTCGCGGTGCTCTACCGCGGCGGCGAAAAGATCCAGATGTCAACACGCTCGGGGGAGTTCACCACGTTACGGGAACTGCGCGATGAAGTCGGCAACGACGCGGCGCGCTACTTCTATATCATGCGCTCGCACGACCAGCACCTGGATTTCGACCTGGATCTGGCCAAGTCGCGCGCCAACGAAAATCCGGTGTTCTACATCCAGTATGCGCATGCGCGCATCCACAGCATTTTCCGCCAGCTCGACGGCCGCGGCATGAAGCACAACCCCGCGATCGGCGATGCAGCACTGAAGCAGTTGATCGAAAAACCCGAACGCGCGCTGATGCAGACCATGGGCCGCTGGCCCGAGATCATCGAGATCGCCGCGCGCCGCCGCGCGCCGCACGATATCGCCCACTACCTGCACGACCTGGCCGGGCAGTTCCATGCCTATTACAACGCCGTGGCCATCCTGGTCGACGATGACGACGACCTGCGCAACGCCAGACTCAATCTGATCGACGCGGTACGCCACGTGATCGTCGGTGGACTGGCACTGATCGGCGTGAGCGCACCGGAGCAGATGTAGTGGCGCGCAAGCAGGCAAGGCGCGGCAGTTCGGGCGCATCGGTCAGTTTGTTCAGTTTCGTCGCAGGCTTGGCCTGCGGCCTTGCCCTGGCCTTGCTGGCCTGGCTGGGCGGCTATTTGCCGCGTGGCGACGAAGCCGGTGCCGGACCGCCCAGCGGGCGCGACGACCCACCCATCATCGAGGCCCCGGGCGAAGGCGATGCGCGTGAACGCGACGATCGCTACGATTTCTTCACGGTACTGCCCGAGATCGAAGTGGTGGTCCCCAACCGGGAAATCGAACAGCGGGCGCGCGACAATCCCGAGCAACCGGCCACGCCGGCCGGCGGCAGCTACCTGATTCAGGCCGGTTCGTTCCGCTCGGCCGAGGATGCCGAGGCGCTCAAGGCCAGGCTGGCCATGCTCGGCATGGTCGCGCGCATTCAGCGCGTGACGGTCAACGGCCAGAGCTGGCACCGGGTCCGTCTGGGGCCGTTTGAGACCGCCCGCGCCGCCGACAGCGCCCGCCGTGAACTCAGCGAAAACGGATTCGAATCCATCGTGCTCAGCGACGGCTGATGCATGCAAGCCGGGCGCGGACCGGTCTTCGGAAGGCTTGCCACTGTCAATCGGGGAAAACCATCGGGAAAACCTATGTCTGATGCCGCACCCATATCCGCACTGATGTTGCCCGGCGGCGGCGCGCGCGGCGCCTACCAGGTGGGCGTGCTCAAGGCGCTGGCCGAATATCTGCCGGGTCCAGAAACCCCGTTCCGCATCATCGCCGGCACCTCGGCCGGCGGCATCAACGCTGCGGTCATGGCCAGCCACGCCGAAAATTTTGCGTTTGGCGCGGACAGGCTGGAGCGGTTCTGGGGCAATTTTCGCTGCCACCACATCTACCGCACCGGCTGGCTGCACAATATGGGGACCGGGCTGCACTGGCTTGCATCCATGACTCTGGGCGGCCTGGGCATTGCCAACCCGAAGTCGCTGCTCGACAACCGGCCGCTGGGCCGGCTGCTGGAACGCGAACTGGATACTGCGGGCATTCAGCACGCCATAGCCGAGGACCACCTGGATGCCCTGCTGGTCACCGCATCCGGCTACGCGACTTCACGCGCGGTCACCTTCTTCCAGGCACGCGCCGAAATCACCGAGTGGGCGCGCCACAAGCGCGCCGGCGTGCGCGCGCGGATCGGCGCCGAACACCTGCTGGCCAGCGCCGCACTGCCGCTGCTGTTTCCGGCCCAACTGATCGGCAACGAATACTTCGGCGACGGCGGCATGCGCCATACCACCCCGCTGAGCCCGCCGATCAAGATGGGCGCCGACCGGTTGCTGATCATCGGCACCCGCGACGAACTGCAGGATCCGGAGCCGCAAGTCTGCGGTCGCTACCCGTCGCTGGGCGAGATCGGCGGTTATCTGCTCGATGTGATTTTCATGGATTATCTCAACAACGACCTGTCGCGCCTCAAACGCATCAATCGCACGCTGGAACACGTGCCCGAAGAACGCCGGGCCGAGACCGGCTTGCGCCAGGTGGAGGCACTGTTGATTCAGCCCAGCGAAGATCTGCGCCAGATCGCCACCCGTCACATGCACCGCGTACCGACCAGCGTCAAGACCCTGCTGCGCGGCGTCGGCGCCTGGGGCCCGGGCCGGCTGCCCAGCTACCTGCTGTTCGAGGCCGAGTTCTGTCGTGAACTCATCGCACTTGGATATACCGACGGCATGGCCCGACGCGAAGAGGTCCAGCGGTTGATGGAGGCGGATGGTTAGCTGGTTAGCTGGTTAGCTGGTTGGCTGGTTAGCTGGTTAGCTGGTTAGCTGGTTAGCTGGTTAGCTGGTTAGCTGGTT